>JAZQIL010000265.1:0-8870 GCA_045541055.1 Oscillospiraceae bacterium | reverse complement strand
CATCTTTCGCTTTAAATTATTGACATTTTCATAAAAAAGTGATATAATATAGCTAATAACCAAAGTGAGAAATTTATTTTATTTCTGCTTTCTGCTGTTAATAGATTGATGAAATTGCAAATGTTTGGAGAGAGTAATATGAATATACAGCGTGGACAACGTGGAAAATTAGATATGCAATTTAATTTAGATACATTGATTAAAATCAAAATGCAGGTGAATGGCACAGCTGTTTATGATTATTGCTGTTTTGGGGTGGATGAATCAAATCACCTTTCTGATGACCGATATATGGTCTTTTATAATCAAATGCAGTCACCACAAAAGGAAATTACTTATCATATGACAGGAATAAGTGCAGAATTTGATGCTATTTTAAGCCGTTTGCCAGAAACAATTCAAAAATTGGTCTTTACTGTCAGCATTGATGGCAGTGGAACAATGGGACAACTTTCAGACTTTGAAGTTTCTGTCAGTCAAAATGGAAGCGAGCCAATTGTTTTACAGTTGACTGGAAATGATTTTTCACAGGAGAAAGCAATTATTGCTTTTGAAATTTATCATAAGAACGGCTGGAAATATGCAGCTGTAGCTCGGGGATTTAATGGCGGCCTGGGAGAGCTTCTGCGTTCTTATGGCGGTGAAGAAGCTAATGATGCACAAAAAAATCAAATGGATTCCGCAGAACAGTCTGCTGCACAGCAAGTGCTGCCTGTGCAGCAGACAACTTTGGTAGATGCAACAGTACAGCAAGCAGTATCTTCTTCGCCACCAGAGTCGGAGATACTGAAATTAGGCAGTCACCCTGTCAATTTAAAGAAAAATCAAAAAGTGGAACTTCGGAAACCTAATAACGAGACATTGAAAAAAGTAATTGTCGGTCTTGGATGGGATGCGAAAAAGATAGGATTTAATATTGACTGTGATGCTTCTGTAATTTTATGTCAAAATGGAAAACTTTGTTCCAATAATGATATTGTCGCTTTTTATAACAAGAAGCATAGCAGTGGTGCAGTAATTCATCAGGGAGACAATTTAACTGGAGAGGGTGCTGGTGATGATGAAAGAATTATCATTGACCTGACCAAAATGCCTGCAAACTATGATAGAATTATTATTGTGGTCAATATATTTATGTCAGTTATCAAAAGGCAGCACTTTGGAAAAATCAAAAATTGTTATATGCGAATCTGCGAACAAAAAGGAAAAGAGTTGTGTCGCTACACCTTGTCAGAAAATCCAGAATATGATAAGAAGTCAGCAATGATTTTTGGCGAGCTGATAAAGCAGAATGATTCATGGATATTCCACGCCATTGGACAAGGAACAAGTGACCACAGTATCAGCGGGTTGGCATCGCATTTCAAATAACAGAAATAGAAGGTGAATGTATGATAAAAGCCGAACTTAGCTATAATCCTTACGTCAGAGAAATTACAGTGAAATTTAATGGGCAGTCACCACATATTAACAGCCTTGTTGAAAAATATCAGAATTGTCCTCTGCAAGACTGGAACGATGATATTCCACAGATTTTCCATGATGAAATGAACGGTTATGGATTTGAATTAGACTTTTCCGGAACAGAACTTGATTTTGAAGAAATCAGAAATTCGTTTCAAAAAGCAGATGTTTCTGAACAAGATGTACAGCTTATTTTGAAAGATGAGCTGGAATGCCGTGAAAGAAAGATAGAAAGAATCTGTGATTTTTTAAATTGGATAAATCAGAACCCTTACAGGAAATTCGACACAAAGCGGTTCCATCTTGAAAATCATGAGCTATTTCATCCAGATTTTGTTTGTATTGTATTGCATGGAGATACGGATAATCCTGAGCTGAAAAATATTTCTGTAGAAAAGGTCAATAATGTCAGCGAACTGGATTCTACTGATTTGACACACACGCCCATTCTATATTGCATCTTTCAGGAGAATGTTTCTCTTTTGCAGAAAGATTTATACTTCTTTCAACAGCGTAAAGATGTTTCAGAAGAACAGATATTTTTTTGTATTGGAGAGAATTTAAAAGTCAGAAATATCAAACATATGCTGAATGACTTCGGAATCACAGAACCAGTCATTGTAGCAAATATTAATGATGAACCTGTACAGAAATATTTTCAAATTTATCCTTTCAGTGATTATATTGCATCTGCCGTCAGTGTATTCCATAAAGTAGAAGAGAAACTGAATGCTATAATACATGCAGATAATGAGGCAAGCAGACTCAAAGGAAACCAAACACATGAACAACTGGAACAGATTGCAGAAAGTATACAGAATATTGAAAAGGCTGACCAGGATATTCTTTCACAAGCTGATTTTGAATTTCCATCAGAATTTGATGTGATTTCAAGAGAACTAATCAATCAGCTTTCATGTTGGGAGAGCAGAAAAACTAAGCTTACTGATGAAACAGCTGCACGGAATGCTGCTGATAATTTTAATACAGCTTTACAGGAATATTTTGCAGAATTCAGTCTGAAATTAAAAGAAAAAACACTTGAATGTGCTGAATCGCTCCATCAAAATATCCACTCTTTTTATAGTGCTGCTACTTCAGATAATTCATTTGATGACCATGTAAATTTTCCATATAAATTCAGTAATATTACAATAGAAAATCAGACAGAGCATCTGCTTGCACTGAAAGAAGAAAAATATATAGAACAGAAAAATAACCGTCTGATACAATTTTTCCGACAAAATGAATCAGCTTCATCACAAAATTTAATTCTAGAAATTACATATTACTATCAAACATGGAGACTTTATATGATAGATACTATCCTACCTGTCATTGAAAGCATGATTGAGGAACAATTTAATCAGTTAACAGAATATGCAGAACAGTTGACTGCTGTCTATCACCAGAAGCTTCAAACGATGCTGAATGAAAAAATAAAAGTGCAGAATAGCATTACAGCCAATCTTTCTAATGATGAAATGGTTCTGCAAAGAGACAATGAATGGATGAAAAAGTTTCATTCACAATTAGAAAAGATAGAACGGAGTTAAATTATGAATGAAATTATTCCACATGATACCAGTATTCCTGAACAGGAAATAACTGCTGAAAATAGGCTTGAAATTATTGAAGAGGGTCTGCGGAAAAAGTATCTGTCAAGACTTACTGAAATGCAAATTACACCGTTTACAGATACTGAGCCTCTGGAAAGTTACTTGATTGATAATATACGGCTTTATCATATTACTGAGATGGTATATCGGAAAGGTGAGTCTGCAACAGATAAATTCACAACTGTTTTTAATACACTTTCTACATATAATGCTTCCGTTTTCATTATCATAGATTCTGACGGCATCCATACAAATTTTTATCTTGGTGTCAGAAACAACGAAAGTGATATTTTAAAAAAACGTTCTGCCGTAACACTTGGTGATACGCTGAAGAACACACTAATTGGTCATTTTCCTGGTATCAAACTCGAAAACGAGACCAGGCATACTATCACTGAGCTTTCTGAAAAAATACAGAAACAGCATAATGTTGCATCTGTTAGTGTAGTCGGTACAAGCAAAACTCCTGACAACAGGGAAGACGAACATTTTGTGCAGGGACTTGAAAAATTGGCTCTTGCCATGACGGGTAAGCAGTATATTGGCATTATCATCGCTGATAACCAGTCGCCGCAGTCAGTACAGGTACTGCGAAAAACTTATCAGGATATTTATACAAAACTTTCCTCTTTGAAAAGTATTCAGGTAACAGACAGCCAAAGTACCGGAACTACTAAAAGCAAATCTTTTTTCGAGATGAATGGCAAGCAAAAAGCAGCTATGCTTGGAGGTGCTGTTGCTTCTCTCGCTGGTTCTATCGGAGGTGCAATTTTAGGAGCTTCTACAGGTGCAGTTGGTGCAACTGGCGGGTCAATGCTCGGCGGTCAGATTATGGGACAATTCAGTGGTTTTTTAAATTCACTTGCACCAAATGAACAATCCTCTGTATCTAGTTCATCAAGTATCACTTCTACAATTGAAAATAAAACTGTTACAGATTTATTAAAGCTGATTGATATGTCACTGGAACGTCTGAATGAATTTGACAGCTATGGAATGTGGAATATTGCAGGCTATTTTATTTCTGATGACATGTCAGCTTCTGAGATTGCTGCAAGCAATTACCGTTCTTTGATGAATGGCGAACGTTCTGGAAGAGAAGTTTCTGCCATCAATTCATGGAGAGCAAATGACCCAAATCTATTCGGAAGTTTTCATGATTTGACAGCTTATCTTTCAAGATTTGTTCATCCGCAGTTTTATTATGGCGGTATTGGTGATTCTGGCGTTTTAACAGATGCTGCTACTTCTATCAGCGGTAAAGAACTAGGCTTGCACTTGGGACTGCCCCGTGCAACTGTTCCTGGACTTCCAGTTGTAGAACATGCTGAATTTGGCAAGGAAGTATATCGCTACAATCTGGTACACAGAACAGAGTCAATGAATCCTTCTGAACGGCTGACACTTGGCAGAGTATTTGATTTGGGGCAGATTACGGATAAGATTGTGGAGCTGAATAATAAAAGTCTCAATATGCATACTTTTATCACTGGTTCAACAGGTTCTGGCAAAAGTAATACAGTTTATCAGATGCTTTCAGAATTGTATCTTGACAAAATTCCGTTTCTTGTGATTGAACCAGCAAAGGGTGAATATAAAGATATATTCGGAAACTGGGATGATGTGAATGTCTATTCCACAAATCCAAACATTGCTGAGCTAATTCATATCAATCCATTTCAATTTCCAGAATCAATCCATGTTCTGGAACATATTGACGGACTTATAGAAATATTCAGTGTTTGCTGGACAATGTATGATGCTATGTCTGCTTTTTTGAAAGAGGCGATACTTAGGGCATATGAAACAATTGGCTGGGATATCGGGTCTTCAACCTTTTTCGGTGAAAAACCGGAATATCCTGACTTTGAGATTCTTGCTGAACAGCTGGATATACTAATCAGTGAATCGGATTACGCTTCTGATATTCAATCTAACTATCGGGGGGCACTTCTTACTCGTGTAAAATCGCTTACAGTTGGATTGAATAAATATATTTTCATGAATGAACAGACACCATATGAAAAACTGTTTCATGAAAATTGTATTCTTGACATCAGCCGTGTAAAATCTTCTGAAACAAAAGCGTTAATCATGGGTCTGATGGTGTATATTTTGAATGAATATCGTATAGATTCTGAGACAGAGCATAATCAGGGCTGTACACATGTTACTGTTTTAGAGGAAGCACATAATCTTTTGAAAAATACCGCAGGAGGAGAACAGTCAGAACTGATTGGAAAATCTGTTGAAATGCTTGTAAATACAATTGCAGAAATCCGGACTTATGGGGAAGGATTTATTATCGTTGACCAGTCACCGTCTTCTGTAGACATTTCTGCAATCAAAAATACAAATACTAAAATTATTCTCCGTACACCAGAGGCAAATGACCGTGAGGCTGTCGGTCGCTCAATGGGACTAACAGAAGAACAGGTTAACGAAATTGCAAAGCTGCCGAGTGGTGTTGCTGTTGTTTATCAGAATGATTGGGTAAAGCCTGTCCTTACAATGATAGACAGAGCAAATGTTACTGAGAAAAAATATATTTATCATCATCAAGATATCATCCTAACTGAATGGGATGCAAGAGGAATTTTGATTAGAATGGTGATGCAGCCTTGGTTTGGCAGAGAACCTCTTCCGGCAGAACTTTTAAAACGCTCACTGCAAGTATTGCATTTATCCAGAAATGACCGCAGAACAATAAAAATTCTGATAGATGATTATGAAATGCTTGGCGGAACAATAAAATGGCATTCTGAACAGATTCCGGAGCTGGGACGGATTGTCAGAGCAATTCTTGGGATTGCAGAAAAAGATATGCAGCAAATTAACAATGCAGAGCAGCTTGCAGAGCTTATAAAAAAGCGGCTGAAAAGAGTCAGTCAGCAACATTTGCAGAATATCTGCTTTGTAATAACATCAGTAAAGGATGATGACCATGACAATGGATACAGTTGAAAAGAAAGCTATTGAACGAACAGGTTTTCAAATGTATGAAAAACTCGGTTCGCTTCATGAATACTTTCAAAGTACAGTAACACCTGAAAATGGAATTTTTTCTGCTTTAGATGATACAACTGTAAATGATAATATCAAACAGTCATTTGAATTAGGCGATATTGCAGTTACCCCTGAAGTCAGTGCAATGGCTGTGGATACAGTAAAAGATATGTACCATGGTGTAAAATTACATGGACATTCATCCTTGGGACTAAAAGAAATCAATGGATGGAAAATCAATGATAACTATCGGGAAGCCAATTTAAACCAACATGCAGGATATGCAGCAGAAGTCATCAGTACAGGCAGAGAAAATCTTCGTGCAAAGGTATGTGGAACAGGAGTGGTTACTTATCGTGCTGATGATATGCCTACAGAATTACTTGAAAAATTTGATGGAAAAATTTCTTCCAAAAACGACCAATATGTAGATAAAGTACGTATCAAATCAGATGGAACGATTGAAACAGTACAGACAAAGTTTGTTGGGAAAGATGCGAAATCCTGTCTCAAAACACTCACTTCTAAAAAATATAGAAAGTATTTGGAAGAAGGGAGAGTTGATAAGATTGAAATTCCTAAAGAGTATTATACTGATGTCAAGAAAGGACTCAGTGATAAAAGAAAAGCACTATCTAGGCAATATGCAGCTATAAGTGGAGACACCACAAAAATTGAACAAGCAGCAAGCATAAAAGAAAGAATCAATGATATTAATCGGCTAGATAAAAAACTGGAACAAAGTTGTGTTTCCAAATCAGAAGCAAAACTGGCTGTTGAACATCCAAAGTTATTTTCTGCAAAACAAATTCATCAAGAAGGATTTAGACAAGGTACACAAGCAGCAGCATTAACGGCAGTAGTATCAGGTGTTCAGAATTATTATAAATATCAGTCTGGAGAAATCACAGGAAAAGAAGCAATTGAAAATGTTGTTGAAGATTCTGCAATTTCAGCAGGTATTGCATATGGTACAGAGGTCGTTACACAGCTTGCAGGAAGTGTTCCAGGTGCTGTAATTGAAATGGGAGTTGAATCATATGAAGATGTTAGAGATTATGCAGAAGGAGAAATTACAGAAACTGAACTAGCATATCATCTTGGTGAAAATGCTGCAGGTGTTATTGGCGGAATGGCTGGTGCTGCTATAGGTACTGTAGCAGGACCAGTTGGAAATATTACTGGTGGGGTAGCAGGAGTAGCTGTAGCAACAGAAATCTATCATGCTACTACAGAAATCATTGATGAATCTGTCAAAGATGTTAAAGATTTTGCAGAAGGTGAAATCACTGGAACTGAATTGACATATAACCTTGGAGAAAATGTATTTGAAGCTGTTGGCGGGACAATCAGGGGTGAAGAAGGATGTGAGATAGGAAAGGCGGTTTATGAGACAGCTGTTGAAACGGTTACAGAAAATATTGATACAACTGCTACTATAGCAGTTGAAGTAGGTGAATCTGTCAAAGAAACAGCTATGTATATAGTGGATAATGCAGATGAAAAATTAACGAATATTGCCGAAAATTTGAGATTGCCAATAAAGCAGCAAAATATTTGACATTCTTCTGAAAGTGTACTATACTATTGTTTCACAATAAGGAACTATGCAGAAATAATTCATACATTTTGCTATGAGTATCTCTGTAATAATAACGTGAGTTCGACAGAAAAAATCAGTCAACAAGGCATAAAATTCCTTTAGATGTATCAGAAGCGGAACAAATAGAAGGTTTTTTAGGTAAAAGGGAATAAGCAGCCAGAGCTGAAAGAAGATTCACAAGAAAATTTTTGATGCTTCGATGTCTGGAATGCTCGATTTCACAGATGTTTTTTAACGTGAGTTCGATGAAAAAAGATAGAAAAAACCGCCAAAATGTGCTATAATGAGAATAACCACAAACTCAAAGCAGCAGAAAGGCGGTTTTTTCTATGGAACAGGTGGCAATTTTTTGTGATGCAGATGATTTTTGTAAGGCATACGAAAAATATTGTATGCATTCACTAATGATGGATAAAAAGAAGGTAATTTCCAGAACAAGAATGGCATTGAGTGAAATTATGACAATTTTGATTATGTTTCATCTTTCAGGTTATCGGACATTCAAGTGGTATTACAAAAAACATGTGATGCAGCATCAGAAAAAGGATTTTCCGAATCTTGTCAGTTATAATCGCTTCGTTGAAATTATGGAGTATGCACTTGTCCCGCTCATATTATACATTGTAAGAGCCAGGTTTGTCAAGTGTTCCGGAATCTCTTTTGTGGATTCCACACCAATCAAAGTATGTGACAATCATCGCATCAGAACCAATCGTGTATTCAGTAAATATGCAAAAAGAGGAAAAAGTTCCATGGGATGGTTCTATGGCTTCAAACTGCACCTGATTATCAATGAGCAAGGTGAAATTTTATCTTTTTGTCTTACTTCCGGAAATGTGGATGACAGAAATGAGGCAGTCATGGATTCTCTGACAAAAAAGATTTTCGGTAAACTTTTTGCAGACAGAGGCTATATTTCTCAGGAATTGTTTGAAAAACTCCTGAAAAAAGACATTACACTTGTCACTAGAGCAAAGAAAAACAAATTGATGAATTTATACGACAGGCTGATGCTCCGCAAACGGACTGTGATTGAATCTGTCAATGATTTTCTAAAAAACGTGAGTTCGATGGAAAAAATCAGTCAACAAGGCATAAAATACCATTAGGTATATCAGAAACGGCACAGATAGAAGGCTTTTTGGGTAAAAGAGAATAAGCAGCCAGTGCAGATACAA
>JAZQIL010000264.1:0-7769 GCA_045541055.1 Oscillospiraceae bacterium | reverse complement strand
TGTGTGACGGTCTGGAAATTTCTCTCGGAGATTTTTTCAGTTCAAAAGAATTTGAGGAGCTGGAACAGGAATTAAAGTAAATTTAATACTATAATTAAAAAAGACATATCATTCAATTTTCAGAATGGTATGTCTTTTTTTATGCAAAATTGAATTTGTATCCTGCTATGACATCAATAATAAAGTTTCAAGACAGTTTCCCATAAAGCCATAGAAAAAGCGGTCATTTTTTCTGCAACTGCTATGAATGGAATATTTATATCAGCTTGTTATAATCATCATCAGACACAGCCTCACACCATTCCGTGCCGCCTTCCTCACCGGGTATCTCAACAGCAAGGTGAGCAAACCAGCTGTCCTTGGCTGCACCATGCCAGTGCTTAACATTTGCGGGAATATTCACAATATCTCCTGCGTGAAGCTCTCTCGCTTCCTTGCCACATTCCTGATACCAGCCACGACCGCTGATACAGATCAGCATCTGAC
The DNA here is from genome assembly GCA_045541055.1 of Oscillospiraceae bacterium. Taxonomy (GTDB): domain Bacteria; phylum Bacillota; class Clostridia; order Oscillospirales; family Ruminococcaceae; genus UBA3855. Next base: position 7,283 of record JAZQIL010000264.1, on the reverse strand, counting down.
CGCCACCGCTTTTTGCATGGTGAATATGCCAGTTATTGCGGCAGGCAGGCTCAAAGGTCACATTGTAAATCGGTATCTGTTCCGTAGAAACGGGTGCAAGATAGCTTTGACCTACAAAATAGTCACTGTAAGGATTCGGCTCGCCTATGGGGAACATAATCTCGCTTTGAAATTTGTCCTTATCGGAAACGGCAGGAATGTTATCTGCATAAACTTCCTTAGCGATATTGAATACTGCCCATGCGTGCGGCCAGCCTGCATAAAAAGCCGTGTGAGTAATGACTGCCGCCATTTCTCTCTGCGATATGCCATGATTCTTTGCATTCTGAATGTGATAGCGGATAGAATTATCCGTCACTCCCTGCGACATAAGGGCAACCACTGTAATGATACTGCGTGTTTTCAGGTCAATGTCGGTGTTGTTCCAGTTCTCTCCAAAAAGAATATCATCATTGAAATGTGCAAAATCGGGAGCGAATTCACCGAGTTGATTTCTGCCTGCTGTCTGTATTATCTTTTCAGCCATTGTAATCCCTACTTTCTTATGAATTGTTTGTCATTATCGGGTATATCGCCATCATCGCTGACATATCTTTCCACCGTCATATGAAGGTCATATTTGTCACGAAGCTCTGCTATCTTCTGCATCATAGGCGATGCGTGGTGACGGTCAATCGCCGCCTGATCTATCCATTCGTCTATCAGCAAAACTGTTTCCGTATCATCAAAAGGAAGATAATACTCATATCGCAGATTACCGTTCTCTTTGCGTATCACTTCGACTGTTCCGCTTTTTATCATTTCATCTGCAAAGGCTCTGGCTGAGCCGTTTTCACCTGTGTATCTTATATTAACAATAATACTCATAGCAGACCTCCTTAGTCCTTCATCTGACCGGGTTCAAGCATTTTGATGATTTTTGCAGGTACACCGCCTACTACCGCATAATCAGGAACATCTTTTGTAACAACTGCCCCTGCTGCGACAACAGCATACTTGCCAATGGTCACGCCCGGACAAAGCGTACAGCCCATACCGAGCCACGCATTCTTTTTGACCGTGACCTTTCCGTAGGTATATGTAATGTGACGGTCATACATATCATGATTGATTGTTGCAATTTTCAGCCCCGGTGCAGCCATAACACCGTCCTCAAATTCGATGCCGCCTGAAGCTGAGAGAATAGCAGAGTGATTAATAAACACACCCTTGCCGAAAGTCACACGGTTACCAAAATCACAGGTGAATGGTGTGAGTATCCTGATATCATCAAGGCTACGTCCGAAAAGCTCCTCAAGATACTTCACATAAGACGAATCATCGGGGAGAGCTGCATTTGCCTTTGCACACAGCGTTCTTGACCGCATCATCTCGTCAACAGCTTCTTTGAAGTAAGACTCAGTCACTTTTGTCGGACCGCCTTTGTCCATAAGCTCATATACATAGCCCTTTTTGTATTCCATAACATTTCCTCCATGATAATTGTATCAAAATCCTCCAAGCCCTCTGTGACCGTAAACCTTGCATTTGTTAAGCCCTGTTTCAAGTTCGGTAAATTCATCATCTGTCAGCATGACTTTGGCAGAATCAAGATTTTCTATGATACGCTCCCTGTTCTTTGAACCCGGTATCGGAACAACATTCGGATATTTATGCAGCATCCACGCAAGGGATATTTGTGCGGGTGTTGCTTTCTTTTTATCAGCAAAATCTTTCAGAATTTTAACTATCGGCATATTGCCTTCGATGTTTCGCCGTGAAAGTTGTGGTACCCAGTTCCGCACGTCGTCGTTACGCTTGAACTGTGTATCGAGCGTTATTTCTCTCCATTCAACAGTTCATAAGGTTCATTCATAATTCTTATTTCTTTTCCATCAGGGTAACTGCTTTCACGGACATAATACGGTGCTTCGTAATAGCACCCTTTCAAGTGCTTTATTGCTATTTTTGCTTTCTTCTTCCATAGGGCTTGTCTACTGCACTTATGAGAATTCGCAAATTGATGATATTCTTGATGAGCAGATGAAATATCGGTCATATCGTTCAATGCTCCATTTTCAAAAAAAACTTCATAAGCAGTATCGAAATCTACATATTCATAAACACTGCCAAACAAATTTCCACACTTGATATAATCTTGCTCAATTTTCCCAATTACAAAAAAGCCACTCAATATCAAATGCTTCTCTTCAGATGAAAATGATTCATTGTAGTAATAGCAAATTTTACTTGCAAATAATTGACCGTTAATGACACGATACAGTAAATTATAACCTCGGCGATTATTGGTGCTGGGAGTATACTTCGTATCATAAGGCGGAACTGAAGTAAATGGAAAATCAGCACATAGTATAGGATGTACTCCTTTCGAGACATCTAAAACAACATATTTTACTTCGTCAATTATCATAATATCTGCACTATATCCAAAGCTCATATATATTACACCTCATCTGAAAAATCCCTTGACACCGCCAAGCACAAGCCTGTTAGTTAGTTCTGTGATTTCCTCCACAGTCTGCTGTTTGCCTTCCTCAACCCACTGTCTGTAAATACCGAGAACCGAGTTGTTGACGAAGTTCATCAGCATACTTTGCTGATATTCCGGCAAAGTACTGTATTTTTTTGAACTGCTCCAGCCTGTGTTATTTACCTCTTTTATCATACCACTGCGGATATAATGGTAGGATTCACTGCCTGCACAGGTAATTTTTTCATAGGCAAGCCCTTTTTCTTCGGAGAAAAGGAAAAACTCATGGTTCACCTTGTCAAGCTCATCAGGCAGCTTAAAATCCTTGATACGCCTGATGTATTCAGCCGCATATTCCGACTGCATCTCTTCGAGAAGACTATCAAGAGTGGGATAGTAAACATAAAATGTCTTTTTGTTTATCATTGCACGGCTGCAAAGTTCTGTCACCCTTATCTTGCTGTAATCCATTTCGCAAATCATCTGCTCAAATACGTTCTTGATAGAGTCTATCGTCCTGCGTACCCTTAAATCTTCACTGCCTGTCAGTATCATAGTATTAGTCCTCCTGTTTTAGTCCGCCGGATACCACGCTCCGAGGTTTGCTTCCTGCTGTTCAAGCGTCATATTAAAGAAACGTTTTCCGCAGTCAAGTGTTCTAATCTCGTCCATTTCATCAGTAGTCAGCTCAAAATCGAAAATATCAAAATTATCCTTCATATGCTGTGGATTTGTTGTTCTTGGAAATACGACAGTACCCTCCTGAATATGCCAGCGGAGAATTATCTGCACATTGGTCTTGCCGTATTTCTGAGCCAGTTTAGTGAATACAGTTTCATTGATAAGCCCCTTATCGCCGTGACCGATAGGATACCAGCTTTCAATAACAGTACCGTACTTTTCGATACGCTTTTTCAGTGCATTCTGCTGATAGTAAGGGTGACACTCCACTTGCAGAACGGAGGGCTTGATATTAGCCGCTTCGCAAATTTCTTCAAGGCGTTTGCTTTCAAAGTTGCTGATACCGATAGATTTCACCTTGCCTTCCCTGACAGCTTTCTCCATGTCTTTCCATGCACCGAGGTAATCACCGAACTGCTGATGAAGCAGGAGTAAGTCAATATAATCTGTTCCGAGTCTGTCAAGCATCTTGTCGATAGCTGCGGCTGTTTTGCCTTCGCCGTATTCGTGAGGCCAGAGTTTTGTGGTAATCCACACTTTTTCACGGGGAACACCGCTGTCCCTGACAGCCTTGCCGACGCTTCTCTCGTTCTGATAAGCGTGAGCCGTGTCTATGTGACGCACACCCATTTTCAGAGCATCAAGCACCGCATTGTATGTTGCTTCGCCCTCCGGAACCTGATACACGCCAAGTCCGAACTGCGGGATATTTGTACCGTCATTCAAAGTAATGTAAGTCTGCATAAGTATACCTCCTCAGATAAGTTTGTTATTTTTCAGCCATTTTTCGATTTGCGGCTTTGCATTTTTAACACCGCTGCCGGAGAGTGAAAGTCCCTCACCGACATTTGCATACTTCCTGATATCTGAAATGCTTCTGCCAAGTCCGCTGCCCTCATTTGTGCAGAGCGGATATATTGTTTTGCCGTTCAGGTCAGTGTTATCGAGGAATGTGAACACTGCCATCGGCATCGTTCCCCAGTAATTCGGATAAGCAAGAATGATGGTATCATAGCCGGAAACATTTGGCATCTTTTTCAGTTCGGGGCGAGCCTTTTCTCTCAGGTGTGCTTTTGCTTCTTCGATACAGGTCATATAGTCAGCGGAGTAAGGCTGCACCATTTCAAGCTTAAAGCTCTCAAAGCCTGTCAGTGCGGTGATATGCTGTACTGCAATCTCAGTGTTTCCAATCTCCACATACTTCATCGCACCTCCGAAATAGTTTTCATCTGCTCTTGAAAAGAAAATGACAATAGCGTTCATAGTAGTTCCTCCTTTTGGTTTAGGTAACTGTCGTTCCTTATGTACTTATTGTAGCATACTTTTTCTGATAAATCAACGGGCAGTTTCTTTGAAATGGTTACTTAGGCAACGGTTTTGGTAAAATCGTTACTTTATTTTTGCTTCGTTTGCAGGGGTATGCTGCATCGTGCTGTCATATACACGTTTCATCAGTATAGCCGAACTTTGAAATATCAAACGGCAAAAATCAAGCAGTTTTCCAATACACAGCGATGCACATTTTTTGCAGTCTAATTTAATGTTGTATTAATTGGTCATAAGCCTGTTTCTGTTTCGGAAGCAGGCTTTTCTTATTTTTAGCTTTGTGCATTTTTAACAAACTTTAAAAATTTTTCAGCTCTTTTCACCCCTGAAAAGCTCTGAAAAATTGATTTCCAGTGTCGAACAGCTTTATTTTTTTGTGCAAAGTGCTGTTTTTGCACTTTTTTGGAAAAATTAGGGGGTTGGATTTTTTCCATAAGTAGAGGGCTGTATACAAAGAACTCATAAATCAGAATGTTTGCAGCAGTCTCTTCCATCATTAAAAAAATAAAATCAAATTATATGGTACGAGAAGCTGTCAGACGTTAAATACGGAGGACACGATGACTGATACAAATGATTTGCAGGAAGAAACAGAATATACCTATTATTATGCTGATGGTCAGTGCGGCAGGATAAAACTTGGCAGGGACGGCATTGAAAAACAGAGTATAATCAATATGCTTTATGAAATGTATGAGGAAACAGAAAAAATTGAAAACAGAGAGGACAATGCAAAATGTAAAAAATTTCAGTATCAGATGGCTGAACATATGAGAGGAAATGCTTCTGATCCCATTGAAAATCTTACATATTCTGAAAAGAGAGAGTATTTCTCTCATAAATCAGATGGAAATTATCCTACTGTGAAAGAATTGCGAAAAATACTGAAACTTCTCAGTGACCGTCAGAGAGATTTGTTAAAAGCTCTCTATTTTGATGGAAAGACAATGGCACAGATTGCAAGAGAAGAAAACGTTACTCATGAAGCAATCAGGCAAAGAAGAAACAGAATATTCGATAAAATAAGAAAAATTTATAATTCTATGAAAGGGGGTGAAAATTTATGAAACAAAGACTTTCAGAACAGGAATGCCTTGATGTCCGCCGTATTATGATGCTGACAGCAGAAAAGGAGGATACACCTGATGAATGCAGTGCAATCATGAAACGTGGAGCATTGCTTCTCAGACAGGCGACTTGCTTTTGTACTCTGTTTTGCCGGAGTTACAGCCATCTTAAAGAAAAATATGCAGAAGATGCTGAATTTACAATCGGAAGCGAGCGTCTGCTGAGAGCAATCTTTGAAGGAAAGGAAGATGATGACGATGACATCGATGATGAAACTGATTAATGCCCTGAATGCACTTATTACGGCATTGCAGGAAATCGCAGGCGAAGAAACAAAAATTGAAATGGGACAGTTTGTGGAAATCTACACTCCGCCTGAACTGGAAGAACCACCTGCACAGGAAACGAAAGTGTCAGCTGAACCAGAGAAAGTAACTCTCGATGCGGTCAAGGCGGTTCTGGTGGAAAAATCCCGTATGGGTTTCAAAGCAGAAGTAAAGGCACTTGTGAAGAAATACGGTGCGGACAGGATTTCCGCTTTGCAGGAATCGCAGTATGCTGCTGTATTGAAGGAGGCTGAACAGATTGGAAAATAACCACACTGAACGCTCCCATGCGAAACTTTCTGCCTCGTCCAGTGCCAGATGGCTTGCGTGTCCGCCTTCCGCACTGCTGAATGCACAGGCAGCCGATACTGTATCAGACTTTGCCAGAGAAGGCACCTGTGCACATGAGCTTGCGGAGTACAAAGTCAACAAATTTCTCGGACACAACGTGCGTGACCCCACAGAGGATTTGGATTTCTTTGATGCGGAAATGGCAGAATGCACAGACAGCTATTTGCAGTACATCACCGAATAAACTGCAAAGTATCATAATCCTGCTATCATGGTGGAGCAGAGGCTCGATTTTTCAGCCTATGTCCCTGACGGATTCGGCACAGGCGACTGTATTATTATCGCTGATGAAGTGCTGACTGTCATTGACTTCAAGTACGGAAAGAACGTCCTTGTATCGGCTGAAAACAACTCCCAGATGATGCTGTATGCTCTCGGTGCTTTGGATATGTTCGGCATTTTGTACGACATCACAGAAATTAAAATGGTGATATTCCAGCCACGAATGGACAATGTCAGCGAATACACAATTTCCGTTGAAAAACTGCTTGACTGGGCAGAACATACACTGAAACCAACAGCCACACTTGCCGCTGAGGGAAAAGGCGAATTTCAGGTCGGTGAACACTGCCGTTTCTGCAAGGTGAAAGCCACTGCCGGAAACGTACGGAACATAACCTGGTGCTGGCACAGTACGACTTTGCAATGCCTGCGGAACTCGAAGATACCGAAATTACGGCAATTCTTGAAAAAGCCGACAAGCTGGTATCATGGGTAAATGACATTAAGGATTATGCTCTTTCTCAGGCACTCGCAGGCAGACACTGGACAGGCTGGAAGCTTATCGAAGGTAAATCCAACCGCAAATATACAGACGAAAATGCCGTGGCGGAAAAAGTGAAGTCTGCCGGTGCAGACCCCTATGAACATAAGGTTCTCGGCATTACGGCAATGACGAAACTGCTCGGTAAAACTAAATTTAACGAACTGCTCAGTGGCTTGATTTATAGTCATCCTACTTGAAAGGCAGAACAATCTAAAAGATTTGAAAAGCAGCAGAAATAGCATCATCCAAAGAATTGTAATCATGAATATGCATTCTGAGCCAATGCTTCAAGGTA
>JAZQIL010000263.1:0-1995 GCA_045541055.1 Oscillospiraceae bacterium | reverse complement strand
TGCGAAAGCGGTGGACAAGTCCTGCCGTAATCACGGCGACTGCCGGTACTGCATGGCAGGCAGAATGTACGCAAGCACCAAGCGGCTTGCATCAGCAAAAGAGAAAATCAGTGAGTATCAGTCCGAAAGGGCTGATTTTTTATGCAGAAGCGAGGTGAGGTAACCGATGTTTGATTGGATCGGCGACGCCATCGACTGGATCGGTGACGGTATCTCATCCCTGTGGGACAACACCATCGGAGGTGCAACAGAAGCCATCGGCGACTGGATCTGGGAGTGCATGTTTGAGTGGCTGTTCAACCTGATCTTTGGTGCAGTATCGGAACTGTTCGAATTCATCAATGAGTCCGCAGCCGACATCTTCGATATGGCTTGGGCAGGTGCATTCCTGTCTCTCTTCCACCACCTTGCATGGATGCTGTTCATATGCGGTATGGTGGTCGCTATCTTCGATACGGCGATCAGCTATGAATCGGGGCAGGCAAACATCAAAAATACCTGTCTGAATGTTCTCAAGGGCTTTATGGCGGCAAACCTTGTAACGGTAGTCCCACAGAGGCTGTACAACTTCTGTACCGATCTGCAAGGCACATTCGCCACGGATCTGCTGTATAGTTTTACAGGAGAATCGCCGTATTCTTTGGGAGAAATGGCACTGCTTGTTGCAACCGAACTGTCGGGAACAGCGTCGCTTTTTAATCTGTTTTTCATTATCCTGTTCGGCTATTGCACCATCAAGGTTGTGTTTGCGAATATCAAGCGTGGCGGTATTCTGCTGTGTCAGATCGCCATCGGCAGTCTGTACCTGTTCTCCGTGCCGAGAGGATTCACGGACGGATTTTACAACTGGATCAAGCAGGTCATCGCCACCTGTATGACCGCGTTTTTGCAGACCACCATCCTGTATCTCGGACTACTGACATTCACACAGCATCCGCTGATTGCTGTAGGAATCTGTTTATCTGCTAACGAAGTGCCGAGAATTGCGCAGATGTTCGGACTTGACACAAGCGTCAGAGTCAATATGATGAGTATCAACAGCACCGTGAGTATGGGTGCGAAGGCTGCTAAGTTTATTGCGAAGAAGTAGTGATAACCATTGAAATATGATAGAAGTTGTGATATAATTATCTTAGTTCTATATCTGCCAAGGAGTTGAAAATCTATGGATGTGTTTATCAACGCTGTTTCAGAAAACATTGTTGAGATAGTTTCGCTTGTCTCAGCAGGTGCAATCGCAATTGTTTCTGCAATTCAAAGCAGAAAATCACAGTTGGAAACTAATTCGTTGACTGAAAAACTGAATCAAATTAATGTTGATGCGAATCTAAAGGCAAGTGCAAGAATTGAATGGATCCAAAATGTTCGCAATACGACATCGAAGGTTCTCTCAGCATATTATGCTATATTACGATCGCTCTCTGATGAAGATTTACCAGATTTATTTAAAGATGCCTACGAGCAGACGCAATTATTGATGCTGTATTTCGGGTGCGATAAAGTTGAAAACGTGGATATTGAGCTGATGTCAAAAGATACAAATCAGGGCAAGAATGAATTAATTATTGATTTGCTTGAAGGAATGCAGATTAAAACTGATTTATTTGTTTGCGGAAGAATCAATAACCAAATCGAAAGGGATCAGCAAAAAATTGAAGAATTCCTTGAGCTTTCTCAAGGAAACGAAACCAATTACTCTGATCAGATTGATAAACTGCGAGAGGAAATATTACTCCTAAACAATCTTCCTAACCAGATTAAAAGTGATGCAAAAAAACTACGTGAAGCAATAAGTTTGTACCTTAAAATTGAGTGGGATATAGCCAAGAACGGAAATTGATTATTATGATTAATGTAAAAATTGAAATTGTAAGAGTCATAGATAAATCCTACCCTGTATTTGTAGAAGCAAGACTGACAGATTGCAATGGAAATGCTCATTGTTTTCACGACAAGCTACCTGTTTTTACTTTGAACGAGCCAAAGAATATCCCG
>JAZQIL010000262.1:0-10032 GCA_045541055.1 Oscillospiraceae bacterium | reverse complement strand
TTTCTCTCTGGCTATCTGTAATTTCAGAACAGCAATATAGTCTTCATTCGCTTCTGCCCTGCTGAGCCAGTTTACTTTTTTCTTCTGTTCGTCAGTCATCTTTTCATCTCCCTTTCAAGCGAAAGACTTACTTTCAGAGCTGCATCAATCCGCATCATGTCATATCTGTTCAGAGAAAACAAATATTTTGTTACTCGTTCGAGAGAAATTGTCCTGACTTGTTCCAAAAGAACACAGGAAGGCGTTCTAAATTTACCATGTATCCGGACGTGTGTCGGAAGATTAGGCTTTTCCTGAGAAGTCACCATCGCTACTATTGTTGTAGGAGAATGCTTATTTCCAACATCATTTTGAACGACAACTGCTGGTCTGATTCCGCCTTGTTCTGAACCAACAACTTTGCCGCAGTCAATCATGACCACATCGCCTCGTTTTAATCTCCGGTACATCCAGCTCACCTCTAAATGCGGCATATCATGTAATTATTATACAATATCTGTTTAGAATAGTCAATAAATTTTGTTCGGATGTCACCTTTTGTCACTTAGACAGCAAAATTTCCGGAACTAAAAAACAGTTCCGGAACGATAGATACAGCATTAGCAAAGCTGCCTTGTCAGTTTGTCAAACAAGGTATCTCTCTGCTTTTCATTATGGAAAACCTGAAACCACTCTCTGCACAGACCATTTGCCGGGTCTTGCCACAAATAAGCTAAAATTGGCTTACCGCCTTTGTACTTGTAAATTTTGATAAGATTCTTTACTGGAATCAATTCTTCCTGCACCAAAAATTCATCTGTGAAATTATCTTCTGACTTGCTGTAATTGTCAGTCACTTTTACAAATTTTTTCAAAACAATCACTCTTTCCGGAACAAAAGTTCTTTTCCATTTATTTTACCAGAAAACAGCCGTTTTGTCAATATTTTTATTCATAAATGCAATTTATTTTTTCTGAAAATCCCGTTTCTATATTTGTAATCAGTCAGAAGAAACTGTATTTCATATTCTTCTCTGTCGTTAGCACAAGAAATCAAAATATCCAGAATATAACTCATCAGATGCTTCCTGCCCTGATATTCCGTGAGTGTCTTGATATATTCCTTGTTTCCGGCAATGATTTCTACAATAGAACAGTATAACAATGTGCTGGTTTCCATAGAATCAAAACTTTCTGTATTTACCTGCCAGCTGCTTATAATTAAACGAAAAATGCCTTCCATTTGCTCAATAGATACTGGTTTGAAAACCTCTGGTATCTGACTTTGCACGATTTCCAGCCATGTATTCATACTTTATTCTCCTCAATTTGATAGCCAAACGGAATAGTGCCGTCAGCAATGCTTTTCCAGTGCTTCAGGACTTCCGGATGAGCATATTCGCCGTCCTGTTCAATTTTCTCTCTGGCAGATTCCTGCAAAGATTTCCATGTATTCGGTGCAATTGTTTTTTCAAATTTATGTGCATACTGCGGATAGAGCATATTATCGTAATCAATCAACTTCATACCGCATTTGTTGGAAGGATAATTCATCTGCCTGATAATGTCCCACATGACAAAACCAGCCTGAAAACCAGTAATTCCACCACTGGGATGATGATTAGCTGCCCATACAGCAGCCAGCGCACAGGCTGCAACAGCATGGCAAATCGTTCCGTAATCATGGCAATAGTCATTCATGATATGATTCATGAACTCAGGCAGTGTTTCGATTGTCTGCTTTCCTGCCTGTTCAAACCATTCTTTTTCGGGATGCATTTCTTCTGTAACTATTTTCTTTTCGCTCATAGCTCTAATCTCCTTTTATTATTTTTTCTCTATTTTGTTCATTGCATCCTTCTGCATTTCAGCGGTGCAGGATGTATAAATATCTAATGTAATATCACATTTTTCGTGTCCCAAAATCGCAGCAACAGTTTTGGGGTCAACGCCTCTACGAATCATCCGTGTTGCAAGACCATGACGCAGGGCATGAAACCGGATATGTGGAATATCCAGTCTGTCAAGTCTTCGGTTCAGTGCCTGCCGTGCAGAAGCGGTATCTATGAAACTTTCTGTTCCAGTATAGATGAATCCCATGCCCTGCCGTTCTTTCAGAACAGCAGCAAAATCATCTGTCAGATAGATCAGGCGGTTGCTTTTTGGTGTTTTGGTGTCGCCGATTTCCCGGATGGTACGCCGTTCTGACGGAAGATAATAATTCTTGACACTCCGCTGAATGTGGATGCATTTTCGCCGGAAATCAATATCAGACCACCGCAGACCACACATTTCACCTACTCTGATACCAGTATGCAGCGCAATCAGTAAAGCCACTGAGATTGCTTTCTTATCTTTCAGGAGATAATCGTTAAGCCGTTCTGATTCTTCATCTGTCAGAACAGTGATTTCTGTCTTGGCTTGTTTCGGAAAAATAATCTGCACAGACGGGGCTTTCAGGATGCCATCCCGTTCTGCGCTCCGAAGAATGCTTTTCAGAAGCATAACATGCGCTTTGATATAGGATGCTTTCCAGCCTCTCCGAACAGACAAGCTGACAAAATCCTGAATTCTGCTTTCGCTGATACGATTCAGCGGCACTGTTCCGAACAGTGGCAGGAGTCCGTTTTGCAGATAGCCCACATATAAATTATACGTTCCAGCACGAGTAATTTCTTTTTTATGATTCAGAAATGTTTCGGTATACTCTTTCAGCATGGGAATGCCGCCGGCTTTCGGCAGATGCGGAACAGGGAACAGCAGCAGGCTGTCTGGAATTTCAATTCTGTCATGTACGCCGAGACCTGATTCAATTGCCTTAATATGAATTTCCTGCTGCTGAAAAATATTCCGTCCGAGCTGTCCAACTGTAATTTGCATTGTTTTCACCTTCTTTTGCCAATTTATTCCAGAATACATCATAAATAATAAATTTAGGGTGTATTTTTCAGATACTCTTAATCAGGCTCTTCGCCTGTCCATTCAATCCATGCCTGACGGAAATCTTCTTCCAAGTCAGCCCTGTAATCAGCATCCAGAACTGTTTCAGCAAAATCCAGAAGGTCTTCTTTCAGTTCCATACATGTGCTGCATACAAACTCTGAATTGCCTTCCACAATCTTTTCCAGCATAGACTTGATGCATTCATAGATTTCTTCCTGATTCATTCTATATTCTCCTTTTCTGCTGCCTTTCCGCAGCGAATCCATATATCATGCACTCAGAATCCAAAAATTTCTTTGGATTTTCTGTTTTTTTCTACATTGAGCATTCCGCGCAGGTCACCGCCTCTTACCTGTATCTGCTTTGTCATCTCAAACAGACGGCTGTATACGCGGTTATCCTCAATTCTGACTTTCTCATTTGTCATATCGGCAATTGTCAGATTGGTTGTCACAATGATTGGTTTTCCGCTGTTATAGCGGTACTGGATTACTTTTGTGACAATTTCATCTACATACCCTGTTTTCCTCTCTGTACCGAGGTCATCTACAATCAGAAGGTCATAGAATGAAAAACTGTCAAAATATGCTTCCTTGTCTTCTGCTTTCCATGCACCATCCTCAATTCTGAGAAAACTCGTCATCAGGCAGGAGTATCCCTGTTCGACAACACTGTTCCCGATGCAGGCAGCAAGAAATGATTTTCCTGTGCCGATGCTTCCTAAAATCAGCAGACCGATATTGTTTTCCAGTGCGTAGGAGAATTCTTCAGCATATCTTTTCACTTTCTGCATTGCTGACCTGTCTCCGATACCCCTGTCATTGCAGAAACGCCATGTCCGGAGACGCTTTTCAGGAAAACAGCGTTCACGCACTTCTTCAATTTCTGCAATGCGGAGAACCTGCTGACGCTTTTCTTCTGCATGTACCTGACAATCGCACATTCTGTAAACAATACGTGGAAACTCCGGATTGATTTCCTGAATCTGCTGATATGTGTCTGTGTCAAGCCTTTGCTGTTTCGGCGTATGACATTTTCCGCAGTGCAGCAGACCGTCATCACCAGTATAATCTTTTTCTGAAACAGCGGCATTTTCCTGCCAGCTGTCAAGCAGTGACTGCATAATATCATTCATATTGAAAATCATCCTCAATTAATTGCACCGACAGATTTAAGAAACTCATCACTGTATCTTGCATTCGGCTGATAGTCTTCTGCTGACTGGTTCTGATTCTGTTTCGGACTGTGGTCTGTATATTTGCCTTCCAGAATTTTCAGAAGGTTGTCCCTTCCGGATTTGTCCTTCTTGAAAAACCAGTCAAAATCAGCATGAAACGCTTTCCGCTCTCCTCTCAGGAAAGGGCTTTCTTCTGCCATGCGGAATGCCTGCTTAACCTGCTCGACAGTGTAGCCTTTGTTCAATATCTGACTGACAGCTTTCTTTCTGTCAGCAGTCAGACGCTGCGCTTTTGGCAGAGAAGGGCAGAGTGTTCCGTAAGCCTCGAAAAGTTCTTTCACTTCTGCATCGTGAGAAGGAACAGGCTTTTTCTTTTTTTCAGATTCCAGATTCTTCTCAAATGTTTCCCACGTACGAATAAGGGCTTTCCAGATAATTGGTTCACCTTTGTATTTCCAGTTTCGCATGTCATTGATACGAATGAATCGTTCTGGGTCAACAGGACTGTTTATCTGTTCGATATATTCTTTCACTTGTTCCAAAGTAGGAATTTCATAAGGGTTAGAATCAGCAGAAGAAGTAGTAGTAGTTATAGTAGTAGTTTCTAAACTACTCTTATCTAACTCTATCTCTCTGGTTCCATTTTGGAGACAAAATGGTTCCGGATTCTTTTCATTTAAAAAATTCAAAATCTTTGAAAGCAAGATGTCTGATTCCGAAATCTTATTCCTGCTGATTTCTACATCAATCAGCAGATAAGTGTTGTTAATTACAGCAAGCTGTGCAGCTTCTTCTCTGTATCTTGTCGGATGATAGCGGTCAGGCTTGATATAGTTGTGTACTTTCCAGTGGCGAACAACAATCACACCGCTTTCAAATGGAATCACATATTTTTTTGTAATCAGGACTTTGAGATTGTCTTCCTGAATATTGCATTTTCTCATGATGCCTTTTATATTTCCTGTAAAGCCGTCATCATCACAACTCAACAAAAGAAAGAAATACAGCCGCTGTGCGTCTCCAGGCATTTCAATGAACAAATCACTGTCAATCATGAGGTCTGGTGCCATCATTCTTTTTACTGCCATGAAATCACCCTTTGTTCAGCTTGGATTCCATATCGGCAAGTGTAAGAAATACCTGTTCAAAGAAATCATAGCCGCTTCCGGAAATTTCAGGATATGTTTTCATAAAAGCTTTCAGTCTAGCAACAGATTCTTTCGCATTCTGAATCAGAATCCGGTAACTGTGTGTATAATCCGGAACAGCAGCGGCTTTCATAGTTTCAGTGCGGACTCTTGCAAGCTCCTTGTTTATTTCTCCACGGAGTTCCCGAAGTTCGTCTTCGAGTTCTTCATTGCGGGCAGTCAGACGCTCTACTTCCTCACTGTTATCAGAGTAGACAGCATCAATGACCTGTTCGCCCTGACTGCGGAGTTCATCCAGCTGGTCACTGAGAGAAAGCGTTTCTGCAAAGAGTTCGTCTTTCTCATCCTGAAGTTCGTCATACATCATCTTAGCAACCTGAATTTCCTCACTGCGCTCTCTGACCTCAATTTTCAGCTTCTGGTTTTCCTGCTGATAAAGCTGATTCGCCTGCTGGAGGTTATGCACCTGCGGTTCTAACTGTTTCAGCTCGGCAATCTTGGCTTTCAGCTCTCTGACCGTTGCACTTTCGAGGTCTGTTGTCTGCTGTATCTCATGCCGTTCCGGTTCGTCCAGTTTGGCAAGCAAGGCAAGTTTTGTCGTGCCGATTTTTGCAATCGATTGCAAAGAATCTTGCGAGAAGCTTTCTGCAATGGAAATATAATTATATGCCTGTCTCCATTTAATACCTACTTCCTGTTCGCAGTATTTCTCAAAATTGGAGTACTCCAACTGTTTATACAGCTTGTTGTCTCTCATTTCTTTCAGACCTTTGCAGACTTCATAAAGCGATTCCTGCGCAATCTGTGCATGTGCCTTGATATGATTGTTGAGTTTTTTGGCTCTGGTGTAGTCAGCCGATAAAATTTCTGTGTTATCCATACTTGACATTTCCTTTCTCATATGATATACTGGGAATATATTGTATTTTCCATCATCCATATTTTTTACTTTCATGAATGCCTCTGCCGGTTTTGACGTTTTCCGGCAGAGGATTTGTTTTACTAGTTCCGTCATTCTTTTGGAGCATGTGGCTTGTAAGCTTCACTGCATTCTTTTGAACAGATAACCTGCATCTCGAAATAGTTCACCAGCTCTTCCAGAGGTTCTCCCGTCTGCTGATGCAGCTGCACCAGCATAATTGCAAGCAGTCTGACAATACTGGTAATGTCGCCATTCGCTGCACGAAGAGATTTACCTTTGCTGTTCGTTTTCATTGCCAGAACGAACGGCATTTCTTCTTTCACAGCAATTTCATTCAAAGCTTTTACATGAGACAAAAGCTTATTTTCAATAGATTTATTCATAATAGATTTCCTTTCAGCTGCGATTATGCATAAATAAGCTCTTTCACAAACTCTTTGATAGCTGCTTCATCTGACCTGCCTACAATTTCAGAAGCTTCTTCCGGAGAAATGCCGGATTCTGTCAGCTTATGGAGCAGCATTGTGACAAAGCAGCTATGCATTTCCATCAGCGTCTTTGTTTCTGCTTCAAGGTCGTTTATAAGTACTTCTGCGCTTCCCCCATCATGCACAATAACAATTCTTGTTTTTTCCATGCAGTGTAGTCTCCTTATCATGCTGTTGTTTCGGGCTGGTTCTGGTCTGCTTTATGTTCCTGTTCTGCCTTCCATGCTTCAAATTTAGCATTATTTTCAGGGTTCTTGAAGAACTTTTCAATTATCAGACAGAATGCGCTTGCTGTACAATAGCCAATTTCTCCAGTCTGGTCAATGACCTGTGCTTTTATTTCCTTCATCGTACTTTCACTCCTTTTCAATTTTAAAGATTCTGCCTTCCGGCTGGTGAGCGGATAGTTTTACTTCTCATGCTCAGGAGAAGGAGAGAGGAAAATTTATGCTTTTGCTTCTGAGCTGAACATTTTGGCAAGGTTGGCATAAATCTCACTTGCAGCTTCCACTTTCCCCAGAAAGCGCATCTGTGTCAGCCTGTCCATGCGGAAGAAATAGAACAGCAGCTCTTTTTCGTCATCGGTCAGAGAACCATATATTTTTTCGAGTTCATTCATGTGATACACCTCATTTCTTATTTTTCAGATAGTGGTACAGACAAGCGGCAAATACTGCGGTTGAAATCATCTGGACAACATCCAGAATCAGAATGATGATTGCCTGTTTCATTTTCTTCACCTCTTTTTCTTGCAGGAGGCTTGACAATGCACGGATTCTGTGCTATACTTTTAGTAACCCTTCTGGGGGATTGCTCCCCCGTCCGGGTGTTCTGTTTACTTCGCCAGCATCAGGATTGTAACGATTGTGAGTGCTACGTTCATGATGGCGTTGAAGCAATTCAGAACTGCGGTGATGAACAGGATTTTCTCAGTGTCAGTGAGTGCCTGTTTTTTGCCGCTTTTCTTTTTGCACTTTATCCGCCTGCGCATTGTCTTCACCTCCTGTCCTTTAGCTTGATTTAATTATACCACAAAAGTTATGCTGTGTCAATAGTTTTTACATAACTTTTGTTATGTAACCGCTTTTTGTATGTTTGCACAAACCACAATTGTTATGTTTGTATAAATTGCTATTTTTTTAAAATGCACTTGAAACAGCATAACAATTGTGGTATAATTATATAAATTGAAAGGGGGTGATAACATGGAAACAAAAGAAATTCTGAAACAGCTCCGAAAAGAAAAAGGCTATTCTGCAAAACAAGTAGCTGAAGGCTGTGAGATGTCACTTGGTGTATATCAAAAATATGAAAGCGGTGAAAGAGGTGTTGGAACACCGGCTCTTTGCAAGTTCGCTGATTTCTACGATGTCACAACAGACTATCTGCTCGGCAGGGAAGACAACCTGCTGGACTTTCTTTCTTTGTCTGATGATGACAAGAATCTGGAAGAAAAAATCGGAGCGATGCTGCTCAAATTCTACCGAAGCGTTCCGGCTGGTATCCGGAAAGACTTTCTCAGCGATGCAAGAAAGCTGTTTGAAGTCTGCAAAGAAGAATTCTATGAACAGCCCAGAGAAAGTACAATGGTCGCTGTCGAAACCGTTGGAGACTTTCGCAAACGCAAAGAAGCAGAAGCTGAGGCAGATGCCCAGCGCAAAGAGACAGCATAGTGCTTTACCAGCACAAGTAAACAAAAAATCCGTCCGGTGTATCAGACCAGACGGAACACGAAAGGAGAATTTTTATGCCAAATACCGCAGAAAATATTTATCGGTATCATGCAGACGAATATTATCAGCTGACTGCTGATTCCGAAGAAAGAACTGAGCTGATTGACGGCGAAATTGTTGCGATGTCTTCACCAAGTATCCGGCATAATGATATCGCTTTAGGGCTTTATACAGCTTTTCGCCGTTTTGTCAGCGAAAACAACGGAAAATGTCGTCCGTATGCTGCGCCTACTGATGTAGAGCTAGATGACAAAAATATTGTGATTCCGGATGTATTTATTGCCTGCAATCCTGAACACTTTGATAAGCAGAAGTATAACGGCGCACCGGATTTTATAGCCGAAGTAGTTTCCACAAACCGGAGTGATGATTATATCCGGAAATTATGGCTTTATCGTTCAAGAGGTGTACGTGAATACTGGATTATTGACCCCCACAAAGAAAAAGTGCTTGTCTATTTCTTTGAAAGCAATGAATATCCGGAAATGTATGATTTTCATACACCAATTCCCGTAAGCATCTGGGATAGAAAATTATCCGTTATCATTTCTGAAATCGAAAAAATATAAATAAAAATCCGTCCGGTCTGATACACCGGACGGACAGCCGAAATTTCAAGGAGAATTTTCATAAAATATGCATCAATGCTATTATATCATATTCTCCCTGAAAAGTCAAGGAGGAATCGAATTTGAAAAAAGTAGTTTTTTACGGACGCTACAGCTCCCAGTTGCAGACAGAGCAGAGCATAGAAGGTCAGCTCCATGTCTGCGAACGCTATGCAGAACAGAACGACATGAAAATCGTCGAACACTACATTGACAGAGCTATCACCGGAAAGACAGATAAACGTCCGGAGTTCCAGCGCATGATTGCCGACAGCAAAAAATGCGGCTTTGAAGCTGTTCTGGTGTACAAGTTGGACAGATTTGCAAGAAACCGCTATGACAGCGCACTGTACAAGAAGAAACTCCGTGATAACGGTGTGAAAGTCATTTCTGCAACAGAAAGTATCACTGACACCCCAGAAGGCATTATCATGGAAGGTCTTCTGGAAGCAATGGATGAATATTATTCTGCTGAACTTTCCAGAAAAACAAAACGAGGAAAAGAAGAATCTTTCCGCAAGGGAAAATTCATCGGCAGACTTGCGCCGTTTGGATACAAAGTTGTTGACCACAAGCTCGCCGTTGATGAAACTAAATCACCGATTGCCGTTGAGCTGTTCAAGAGATATGCCGCTGGAGAAACACAGAATGACCTTGTTCGTGACCTGAATGCAAGAGGGATTCCAAATGCAGAAGGGCGCAAATGGAACACGGTCAATATGTCAATTCTCTTGCAGAACACAATCTATGTCGGCAAATATACTGTCAAGACTATGGAAGGGGAAATGCCCTGTCCTGCTATCATAGAACCAAAACTTTTTGATGAGGTGCAGAAGAAAAAAGCAGAATCGCTTCACAGAGCAAGAACAAGAAACAGAACCTTCTCTTATCTACTTATACTATTCCTCTATTATCATATAGACAATATCCAATCTCTTCCTGTAATGCTTTTGATAGTAGATTTTGTCAGATTTTTAATAGTAAGGCAAAGCCTGTCTATCACATCATCAAGAGAATTGAAACATTCATTATGA
>JAZQIL010000261.1:0-10205 GCA_045541055.1 Oscillospiraceae bacterium | reverse complement strand
CGACTCAAACATATTAAAAATACTTTAGTTTCTGTGGTATCTTCTACTATTTGCTTTGCTGCAAGTTAATTTCTTGGAAGGTGGTGAATCTACAATAATATAGCACTCGGCAGACCGAATGCAAGCCATGAGGAAATCATTGGGGCTGCAAAAAAAGCACATTGTTATGATTTTATTATGGAACTGCCGGACGGCTTTGATACTGTCATTGGTGAGGGTGGTGCTTCGCTTTCAGGCGGTCAGGCACAGAGGCTTTCTATTGCAAGATGCATTCTTAAAGATTCGCCCATTGTCATTCTCGATGAAGCGACCGCAAGCGTTGATGCCGACAATGAAAGCTATATTCAGCAGGCAATATCCGAACTTTGCAAGGGTAAGACTTTGCTCGTGATTGCACACAGACTCAATACTATTGTCGATGCAGACAACATTATGGTTATCAAAGACGGACAGATTGCCGAATCAGGCAGCCATGACAGTTTGATGCAAAAGAACGGCATTTATCATTCTATGGTAACAAAACGTGCAGTCAGTACCGGTTGGAAAAATTGAAAAACATATTGACATCTAAAAATGAAAGTGATATAATATATATAGTTTGTATATGCTAACTTAATATACAGGAAATTTATCATGAACATTCACAATCTGAAAGCAATAGCATCTTATAGTTTGTATATGCTAACTGAATACAGCCGGAGCATAAAGACTTGCTTGTAGTTAGCAAATAAAAATATCGAGGGGTGATGAATTGCATATCGTAATGATAATCGTTGCTGTCTGCGGTGTGGCTCTAATTATATTTTCAATCATCCATAAGATTCGGCATGGCGGAAGCTGCTGCGGTGAACACGAAGCAACGGTAGATAAAATTCGTGTAGCTGACCATGATTTGTCGCATTATCCCTATCACTATACCGCTGAGATTGAGGGCATGATCTGTACACATTGTGTGCGAAATGTAGAAAATGCCTTTCATAAGTTTGAAGGCATTTATGCTGTTGTCAATCTCGGCAGCAAAACTGCAAAGCTATACGCCAAGCATCCGCTGACACGCAAAGAAGCTGCGGCAATGCTGAATAGCACAAGTTATACATTGACTGAATTCAAGGAGGAAAAAGAATGAATCTAAGCGAACTAAAGGAAAATTCTGAAGCCGTTATCAGCGGTATTTCAGGAGATGCACGGTTTATCAGCCGTATTACATCTATCGGGCTGACACCTGGCTGCCATGTGCAAATTATCAAAAATGACAAAAATCGTCCTGTTCTGCTGTATTCACGTGATACAATGATTGCTGTGAACCGCAGGGAATGCACTGGAATTACAGTCACGGAGGTGAGAAAATGAGTGCAACAATCGCACTGCTCGGACAGCCGAATTCCGGCAAATCGACACTGTTCAATGCACTGACCGGCTTACGTCAGCACGTTGGAAACTGGCCCGGAAAAACTGTTGAGAAAAAGGAGGGTACATTCACACATAAGGGAGACACTTATTCCGTGGCTGATTTGCCTGGCTCTTACAGTATGTCCGCAAACTCAGATGAAGAAGTCATCACACGTGATTTTATTGCATCCGGCAAGGCAGATGTCGTCTGCATTTTAGCGGACAGCTCACAGCTGGAACGAAGTCTGTTTATGCTTGCAGATTATGCAGGACTCTCTGCACCGTGCTTTCTTGTGCTGAATATGGCAGATGTTGCAAAGGAACAAGGCAAGCAGATTGATGCAAATAAAATTGAGCAGAAGCTTGGCATTCCGGTCATGCTGTTCTCAGCGACTGATACAAAGTCCTATGATATATTTTATGCAACATTGGAACGTGCCATAAAAGAGAAATCGCATATCAATGTTTCGGCACTGGAAGCAGAATATCAGAAAATTGACGGCTATCAGGATATTCAGCAACGAATTTCGGACTGCACAATTTCGGGTTACACCCCGATGTGGCTGACAGTCAAAATACTGGAGCATGATAAAGTTGTAACAGCAAAATTGAAAAATGCACTTCCTGATGAAGTCATGAAACACATCGAACAACAGACAAAAAGCTCAGAAACTGCGATTGCTGCCGGAGAATGCAAATTTAATTGGATTGACAGCATTCTAAGCGGTGCGGTTACGGAAACAAAACCAAAAACGACACTCGGCAGGCTGGACCGTATCTATACGCATAAATTCTGGGGCAAGCCTGCGGTTGTGCTGACAGTTCTGCTCGGACTGCTTGCCTCCTTTATTCCGGCATTGCCGATTATGGGCATTGGCTCTGGTGTGGATATGGTGAATGGTATAATTCGTTCATCTTTAATGGAAGCGGGTACATCAGCATTTCTGACCGGACTGCTCTGTGATGTGCTGATTCAGTCGCTTTCTTATGTCATCAAAATGCTTGGATTTGTGTTTGGTGTCACACTGGTGTTCGGATTGCTTGAAGAGGTTGGCGTGATGGCCCGTATTTCCTATGTATTTGACAATACAATGGGAAAACTCGGCTTGCAGGGAAAATCAGTGATGCCTTTCCTCGTTAGTTTCGGCTGTACAATGGGCGGTGCTGCCGGTGCGAGAGTTATTGACAACTGGGGGCAGAAAGTTCTGACAATTGCACTGGCATGGGCAGTTCCCTGCGGTGCGGCATGGGCAATTATTCCGATGCTTTCAACAGTCTTTTTCGGTGCAGGCGCACCGCTTGTAATTGTTGCACTTTTGCTTGTTATGATTCTGCATATGTGGATTACAGCAAAAATCTTCGGCAGAAAGCTCGTGAAAACCGAGGACAAATGCGGTATGATTATGGAATTGCCGCCGTATCACAAGCCAAAGTGGGGAGCATTGATGCGTTATGTATTCGGCAGAACAAAGGATACATTTTTCCGTGTAGTGAAGGTCGTGCTTTTAGTTTGTGGCATCTTCTGGCTGCTCAGCTACGGAGGCAGCACCGGAGAAAACAGTATTCTTGAAAAATTTGGTCTGGCAATCGAGCCGGTTACAAAATTCTTCGGTATGCCGTGGCAGCTTTTCTTGGCATTTATTGCCTCCTCTGTCGGAAAAGAAGGTGCAGTTGGTGTTATTACAGCCCTGTATTCCGGCGGTTCTATCGGAACTGCTTTTTCGGAGGCGATGGCAGGCGGAGAGAGAGCTGCAAATCTGAATGAACTGTTACTCGCTAATGTCACACGCCCTGAAGCTTTGGCGTTCATCTTTGCAATCACTTTCAATCTTCCGTGTGTTGTGGCACTTGCCGCAACCTATCAGGAGATTCACTCGGTTAAGTGGACATTAAAAATTGCACTGTATTATACGGTTTCGGCACTGCTGCTTGGCTGCATTGCCTATCATATCGGAATGCTGATTTGGTGATGAAAATGCAGAAACTTTTAGAATTATTAAAAGACGGGCACTCCCGTACAATTGAAATGCTTGCGTCAGAACTGAATACTTCTGCTGATGACATTCGCCGACAAATCGAATATTTGGAACAGATTGGTGCAATTAAACGGATTGCTTTTCCTGCCGGAAAAAGTTGCAGCGGATGCACCGGCTGTGAGGGCGGAACAGGCTGCAAGGGCTGTATGCCGGCAAATGCCGAAAACAACATGGGCGAAATGTGGAAGGTCATCACAAGATATTAGACTTCCATGAAAACTTGAGAAGTGCCGGAACTGTGCATGAACGATTGCCCACAGTTACTATGAAAAAGCCTTCCTCTGCCAGACGGTTTTTTGTGCGGAAAGGAGATTAAAAATGTTTTTAACAATACTGCTGTCTGTCATGATGATGGCAGGACTTTTTCTGATGTTGTGGGGCGGAGTCGGTTTTATTCAGGATAAGCGATTCTTTTCATCTGCACCGAAAGAAATCGTTGAGGTCGTGCCGGATAGAAAGCCTGAACGCTTCAAAGGACAATATGCGATTGGCTGGCTGATGATTGTACTTTCATTTGTACTTATGCTTGGTGCTTTGGCTTTAGGGACATGGGACGGAATTAAAAACGATTATGGATTTTGGCAATTCTTCCTGAGATTTGTCATCATGCTGCTTAGTCTGAAAGCATTTGACATCGGTTTCTTCGATTGGGTATTGCTTTGCAATAACGGATTCCATTTCTTCTCTCATTATTATCCGGAAACAAAAGGTGTGTACGGTCGCCATCTCTTCGGATATAACTGGAAAACACATCTTGCACATATCGTGCTTGGCTTTCCGTTTGCAGCATTGCTGTCATGGCTTTGTACTTTGATATAAAACATAAAACGAGCTTATACGGGTGCGTATAGGCTCGTTTTGTTTGTTAATGAATTATTGATTTTACAGTTTCCAGCTTGCTGCTTTCTGTCTGTCAGTTACGAATGTTCGATAAATACCATCTTGTTGCATGAGTTCATTGTGTCTGCCCTGCTGAACAATTTTTCCGCCGTCAATCACGATAATTTTGTCAGCGTGTTCAACTGTTTTCAGACGGTGTGCAATCATAATAATTGTCTTTTCTCTGGTCAGTTCTTCGATAGCCTTAGTCAGTTCCGCTTCATTTTCGGGGTCAACATTTGCCGTTGCTTCATCAAGAATGATAACAGGCGAATCTTTCATAATTGCCCTTGCAATTGAAATACGCTGTTTTTCACCGCCTGAAAGACTTGCACCGCCTTCACCGATTACTGTATCATAGCCATTCGGCAGGCTCATGATAAAATCATGACAGCGTGCTTTTTTTGCGGCATTTATGACCTTTTCCATTGGTGCATCAGGCTCTCCGAAACGGATATTATTTGCAATTGTGTCCTCAAACAGATACACTTTCTGGAACACAAAACTGAAATTCCTCATTAAGCTGTCAAAACTATAATCCTTGACATTTTTTCCGCCAAGAAGCACTTCACCGCTTTTCACATCCCAGAAGCGAGCCATAAGACTTGTCAGTGTGGTTTTGCCGCCGCCTGACGGTCCGACAATTGCAGTTGTAGTTTTTTCGGGAATTTTCAG
The DNA here is from genome assembly GCA_045541055.1 of Oscillospiraceae bacterium. GTDB lineage: Bacteria > Bacillota > Clostridia > Oscillospirales > Ruminococcaceae > UBA3855. The sequence continues at coordinate 5,226 of JAZQIL010000261.1, read as the reverse complement.
GTCAATGCCGTTGATAATCGTTCTGTTTTCATAGGCAAATGTAATATTTTTTAACTCAATGTCATGATTTGCAGGCTTTATTTCTTCGCCGTCAATATCCATTTCAGGAATCGAAAGGATTTCATTCGCCTGACTGACACAAATCGAAACACTGCGAATCAGAGACGAAAAGCCTGCCATAACATCAAGGCTTTCGTAAATCATAAAGGAACTTATCGTCATCATGATGCAGTAAAGCAGTGACATACTGCCGTTGATGTAGAAATATACAGATGCAGTACACATCAGCACACCCGTCAGTTTTGTAACAATTTCCTGCAAAGTAATATAGGGAATGACATCAAATTCAAGGTGAGTGTCACCGTATTGCTTGGCTTTGATTGTTTCTTCAAGCTTTTTTGCACGGCTTTTCGTGAGATTATAATTTTTAACTTCTGCGATACCCTGAATAAATTTAATGACTGCAGCAACAAGGTCTCTGTTGGCTTTCTGCTGAATTGGTGCGCCTTTGCTTGTTGCTTTCTGCATTGCTCCGTTGATAACAGAATAAACTGCAACACCTGCCGTCAGAATTAAACCAATACGCCAGTCAAAAATAAACACAAAAACTGTAATGACAAATGTTGTTAAAATACCCTGTGTTGTTAGCATAACCACTCTCGTTGCCACATCTGCGAGATTCTCCATTGTATTTGTTGTTACACTTGTGATATGTCCAAGACTGTTGTCATTGAAATAGCCCATTGGCAGATAACGCAGATGTTCGGCAATTTCAATTCTCTTATTTGAGCAGGAATGATAGCCTGCTTCGGTTTGCAGCATTGTCGTTTTCAGATTGATGCATAACTGACCGAATACTGATACAGCGAGAATTGCAACCGTAATCCAAATATTTTTGTTTGTCATATTCCCGTCAAGAATTCCCATGACAACCGCACCAATTGCCGAAATACGCAGTGCCGCAAAAATTGCCTTAACTGTGCCGAGTCCGATTGCCAGATATAATTTGTTCCTGTCTTCTTTATTGCAGAAATCAAAAAAGCTTTTCAGTGTTGTAAACATTATGAATCCTCCTTTACTGTCATGTGTGTTTCCCACATCTGCCGATAAAGCGGTGATTCTGCGAGCAGTTTTTCCTGCGTGCCGCTTGCTTCGACAATGCCGTTATTGATGAGAATAATCTGGTCAGCAGAAGCAATTGTGGAAAGTCTATGTGCGATGACAAGCAGTGTTTTTCCCTGCACCAGCTTTGCAACAGAAGATTGTACCAGTGCTTCATTTTCGGGGTCTGTATAGGCAGTTGCCTCATCAAGAATAATAACAGGTGCATTTTTCAGCATTGCCCTTGCGATTGAAATTCTCTGACGTTCACCGCCTGAAAGGTGTCCGCCTGCTCCGCCGACAACTGTCTGATAGCCGTGTTCAAGATTCATGATAAAATCATGACACCCGCAGGCTTTTGCTGCATTTATGACATCTTCATCAGAAGCATTTGAGTTACCCATGCGGATATTATCCATGATTGTTTCATCAAAGAGGTAGTTATCCTGCGATACATAGGCGATATTTTGATTATATTGTTCCAGCGGTATCTTTCGGATATCCACACCGCCGAATGTAATACTTCCGCTGTTCACGTCCCAGAAAGATGCTATCAGTTTTGCAATTGTGGATTTTCCTGAGCCTGACGGTCCGACCAGTGCATTTACTGTTCCTTGCTTGATATTCAAATTGATTCCGTGAAGAATTTCTTTTTCATTGTAGCCAAAATGAACATCATGCAAAATAATATCTGTACTGTTTGGCTTTTCTGTCAGATTTTCAGGACGAATCAGCTCATCACGCTCCAGAATATCCGTTGCTTCGCCGATAATTGTACCCATTTTTGCAATGCCGTCCCAGTAAGATGCAATCGTCATGACCGGCGAAACCAAACCGAGCGAAAGAATAATCAGCATCAACAAATCAGAACCAGATACAGTGCCTTTCATATAAAACAAAGCACCAAACGGCAATAATCCAAGCAGAAAATAGGGCATTATCAGCAGTGAAATATTCTGCCAGAGATTACAGCGGCGCATCCATTCAATGAAGCAATCAGCTCCTTCTTTTGCCGCAATGACGAATTTTTCATATGATGTTTTTGCCTTGCCGAATGCTTTAATTACTTCAATGCCGTTGATGTATTCAACTGCGGTATCATTCAGCTTTTTTGTTTTGACAACGGTATTTTCATAGCTTTCCTGACTGCCGACCATCATCAGCATGAAAAATGCTGCACCGACAGGCACACAAATCAACGACAACAGCGTTAATTTCCAGTTAATCGTCATCATATAAATAATGAGTGTGACCGGCACAAATGCAGAAGAAATCACTTCTGGAATGATGTGTGCAAGCGTTGTTTCGATAGAATCCACACGTTCACAAATAATATTCTTGTATGTTCCGCTGGACTGCGATAACACTGAGCCTAACGGCAGTTTTGACAATTTTTCGGTGAGTTGTCTGCGGATATTAGCAAGCACTTCAAAGGTTGCAGCGTGGGAAAGCGTTGTCGAAATTGCATGGCAGACACGGCACAGCACCCAGAATATTGCCATTTTCAGGATACTTGCGGTTAGCAGTGACATATCTTTTTCTATTGTGCCTGCCTGCATTTCGAGCAGTTTTCTGACAATATCCGCCATATACAGGTAAGGCATCAGCCCGAAAACAACTTTGCATATTGCCAGTAAAACGCTGAAAATGTAATTTGATTTCTTTTGCCCCGCAAATTCAATTACCCAACTGATTGCAGAGCGTTTTTTAGTTTTTTCCATAAAAACTCCTCCTTATAATATTAGCACATGCTAACTTAATATCAAAAAAGATTCGGCATCAGATGCCGAGTATCTTTTTCCAGCCTGCCGAAAAGAAAGAATCAAGCGTTTCCGCATAATGCATGGCTTCCTCACGGCTGAAATCATGTATCACCGCCTCAAACAGTGCCGAAACATTTGCCGTCACCAGCATATGAAATTCCTGCTTTGAAAGTTCATTGACAGTCATATTGTACTGTTTCATACGCTCAAAATAATCAAGCGTTGAGCGTTCTTCAAGCGATGCCATATCGTGGATAAAACTTTCAAATCTTGTTCCCTGCGAACAGCAGATTAACAGCTTGAATACATCAAAATGGTCATAAATAAAACTCATCAGCCATTTTGTTTCGCTTTCGCTCTCATTCCAAAGCTGCTGTACATCACCGCATTTCATGATTTCATAGCCCTGTTCACAGAATTCGTGATATTTTGTCATCAACTCGTTGATTGTCGGCTCGACAAGTGCAGCAAACATTTCTTCTTTATTCGGGAAATGTCTATATAATGCACCAACGGTTAAGCCGACTTCTGATGCAATCCTACGCATAGATGCATTTTCAAAGCCGTATTCTGTAAACTCTTTGACTGCTGCTGCTATAATTTTCTCGTGAGCCTCCGTTTTGTCTCTTGGCATGGCCTGACCTCCTTTTTTATAAATAAACACTGTTTACATAAATATGATACCATATAATTGTAATGTTGTCAAGATATGTAAACAATGTTCACTAATAAAATACAAAATTTTATTAAAAAAGTTTATATATCTCAGCATTTATACAATCTATCACCCTAAAAATATCTCTGCGGATTTGTTCCCTGTTACTGCCGTTTGATATGGATTTATTCCCCAAAACAGGCACAGACTTTTTCTAAGGTGCAGACTTCTTCCCTGCTACTACTGCAAATAATTTTTTGATTGCAGACTTATTTCCGTGAACAGGCAAAATGTGTTGACTTGTTTCCGAATACCGCCATTTGAAAATAAGAGTATCAAAGGCAGAAATTTGAACTCTATGACATCAATATCGGAACATCGAGGCACGTTGAAGTCGTACTTTTGCTGTCACGTCAAAATAACGAAAATAAATAAAAGGCTATTTTAAGCCGTTTATCAAACTTTCCTGTTTGCATGATTTTTCTGATTTTTCATCAGAAACTGTATGCGGAAAATGCATATCGTGGAAACAGAAAATTTCAGATACACTTTGGCAAATTTTACAGTTACCCTTGTGTGTGTGATTTTACTTTTGGCTTACCGTTGAGTGTGTAATTTTACTGTCAGTGTACCGTTGTGTGTGCGGTTTGACTGTCGCTGTATGGGGGAAAAATCCGGCAAGTCCGGCACAAAAGAATCTCATCCGAAAACTGCTCAACAAGAAAATGAATATCCTGAAATACCATTGTCCGGATTATGATGTTTCTCGTCTGAACAAGTACGAGGCAAGTATCATCATTGACAGACTTTTATCCTGATTTTTCAAATATTATTGAGATAAATCGTATTTATTATTTTCTATTTCCTCCAATAAAAAGCAATCAATAATACTATCACAATGGTCAATTTGCTTTATAATATGGAATTGCCATTCTTCTGATTCAGAAACTTTTATATTTTGGTATAATACTTTTGCTCTCTCCATAAAAAGATGATTCCAATAGTATTCACTATATAATACACATTCTTTAGTTATTTCAGGATTACTTGAAAAGAAATCGCTATATTCGGCTAAGTAAAAGCCAATAACCTTATGCAAAATATCTAAAAAAACACGATTATCTTCATAATAAAATAAAAGTTCATCAGTGTAATTATTTTCAATATATTCAAATTTTTCTCTTAATTCTGCCATATTCTTATAATTGAACTGATTTATAAATTGATTTTTTAATTTATCAATATTTTGAATAATCAATTTCATAGTGAACTCCTATTCATGATTCTTCAGGTATTCTTCCAAAGCAGAAGTAATGACCTTATTCACGCTCATTCCATGAGATTCTGCATAAGTCTTGAGATGTTCACGCTCACCCTTTGGCAGAACCACAGAAATGCGGTCATAATGGGCTTTTGTATAGCGGTTGTTGACTTTGGATTTCGCAGACATTGCCTGTTTCGGCTGACATTCCTCACAAACCTGCTGAGAACCTGTTTTCAGAATGAACTCTTTACCGCAGACCGGACAAATCTGTGTACTGCCGATTTCTCTTGAAAGTCCGTCTGATTTCCGCTTTTTATAGGCATTATTTTTCTCAACCTGTCGTTTCTTCCGGCAGTCTGCACAGTATAAAGCACGGTTGGAAGTCGCTTCAAAGTCATTTCCGCACATCTGACATTTTTTAATCATCTTGCACCTCTGTTGTG
>JAZQIL010000260.1:0-148478 GCA_045541055.1 Oscillospiraceae bacterium | reverse complement strand
TTTTTATCAAAGATTAGCAAGAAAACCCCCGCTTCTAAAGCGGGGGATGAATTGCGTCCATTCTCTTGACAAGTGCTGAAAAATATGGTATACTGAACTTAGATTTTTGGAGAGAATAACAGGGTGTTGTCTCTCATGTATGCCTGTACCCCAATAGAGCGAGAACCAAGCCGTGAGTACAGAGAATAAAGAAAGGAGAACGGATTAGGGGTAATCATTCCCCTATGATAAGGGATTCTGATAGGTTATCCTCTCCATGTCACCGTATTGGACTGCCGGTCGCTGTAATCAGTCAGCAATAAATCAGTGTGAAGTCAGTGGGCGATAACAGACAAACCTATCCTATGATAAAACCGCAGGACATGCGGGGTTAGCTCGCTTATGCTTAGTACGCTGGTACTATCGAACGAGAACCAAACCTGCCGGCGAGGGGAAGCCCCCGCCTCTATAGGCGGGGGAGGATGTCACGAAGAGGTGATTTTTTTGAAGGAAACATTAAAAGCGGATACTGTCATAAAAAATTTTTCTGCACATCCTTATTTATGGGCATTTGCATTCTGTGTGATGCTGAATCCATTTTTTTTCGGGGCAGTGGGAAATATTTCAGATAATCTGCTTTGGATAGTGACCATTCTGGCAGGAGGATTTTGCTGGCTGTTTTTGCGGAAGCATAAAGAAAAACAGTTTCGTTTTTATGCAGTAAGTGCTGGCATTTTATGGATAATTGGCATGTATTGTTATATGCAGTCTGGATATCGTTCTGCATTTCATTTTCTGGGCGGATGTGGTCTTTTGTTTTTGCTATATTATTTGTCAGATATTCAAAACTGCCAAAGACAGGCAAATGCTTTGCTGATAATGGGAACGGGATTTTTTCTGAAAGTTTACTATGTTTTAGAAACTTCTGTCTATACTCGTCAGCATGATGTGGAAGATTTTGCAGTCTGGTCAGGTCACGGCGGATATATGACATATTTAATAGAAAATCATCATTTTCCTGCTGAAGATGTGCGGGATTACTGGCAATTTGCGCACCCTCCTCTGCATCATCTTTTAGGAGCGTTCTGGATTGAATGCAATGAAAAATTATTTGGCATTGGATACGACCAGTCAAGGGAAAGTGTACAGACATTAACTTTATTTTATTCCATGTGCATTATGATTACAGCTTATCAAATTTTAAGGCATTTTAAAATAGAAGGAAAGCCGTTATATATTGCACTTGGTATCATCAATTTTCATCCGGCATTTATTTTATTTTCCGGTTCAATCAATAATGATGTACTTTCTGTTGTTTTCATAATGGGAGCGATTTTGACAACTCTGCAATGGTATCAGAATCCAACGCTGAAAAACATTTTAAAAATTTCGCTTTGTGTCGGGCTTGGCATGATGACGAAATTAACAGTTGCATTGATTGCACCGCCGGTTGCTTTAGTATTTCTGATAATTTTCTTTCAGCATTTCAAGTCAAAATGGAAAGAATTCCTGAAACAATTCAGCTGTTTTCTGGGGATTTGTGTACCGCTGGGGCTTTGGTATCCGGTCAGAAGCTGGCTGAAATGGCAAGTACCTATTTTATTTGTCTATCCTTTAGGAGAAGAGCAAGACCAGTATATTGCTGACAAAACCTTTTCAGAGCGAATCTTTGATTTCTCGGCTTATCAGTTCAAAGATGTCTATTTGCAATGGCTTGGCTGGAATGAAGCTGGAGAACAAACGTCTTACAATGAATTCAATCCTTTAATCGCACTTTTGAAAACTTCCGTATTTGGTGAAGGTCTGAATCATTATTTATTTGAAAATTTTCAGTGGATTTATCCTTTTTCCAAATGTTTCTTCTGGCTGAATACAGTTCTTGCTGTTTTTGCCTTTCTGTCCATGCTCATAGTATGCTTTACAAAATGCAGTGTGAAACCAGTGGAAAAATTATTTTTCTTATCTTTCTACACATTATTGATTGGAAATTTTTACAAATCCGCTGATGCCTATCCGCTTGTTTGTACCATGAATTTCCGTTACATCACCCCAACCGTCATAATTGGCGCATTGTTCACGGCTCTGTTCCTGAAAAAACATGCACAAAGCAAAGCCGGAAAAATTGCCGTTTCTGCAATGCATTACCTGTCATTTGGCTTTATTTTTCTTTCTTCTTTTGTCTATCTCACAGCCGGCTTCTGTTCCGGTGAATAATTTCTTTCTAAAAAATTTAAATTTCTGGAGAATTTTTTGTATCAGTAAATATTTTCTGCTGACTTGACAAATTTCAAAAAATATGCTATAGTTAATTAAGCCTCAATGTATGATAAAATAATGTTATGTAAAGATTAGATAAAGAAGGGGTTTTTATGAATCATTCCAAATCAAGTTCAAAAACAATGACTCCGGAAGGCAAACGGTTTCTTCTAACACTCTCGCTTTTTCTGCTGGCAGCAGTGCTTGCAGGCGGTTTTTCCGTCTGGCATTCTGTAAAAACAGGTTCTACTGAACAGAAAACACTTGATTCTGAAACAGAATCTAAAACGCTTGAAACAGAAATTGCTGCTGCTGCTTCTATCCAAACAGAATCTTCTGATACCATTTCAGAACCTTCCCGTCAGGAAGTACCGGCTGTTGTTACTGTCACTGAAACAGCATCAGAAGAACCTTCTCTTATACCACCCGAAACTCCGGCAGAAATTATCCCTGTTTCTGAAACTGCTGCTATTCCTTCTGAAACGACTGCTCCCACAGAAACAGAAACAATTCTGACAACTGCTGAAACGACTGCTCCTGAAACAGTCAATACACTTCCTGTATTAGAAACTACAACAGAATTTGTTTCTGAAACTGTAGCCGAAACAGTTCTTTCTGTTCAAAAGTCTGCTTACCGCTCCGCACTGGAAACGATTTTGAAAACGCATAGTTTCCAGAATCAAAGTTTTGACCTTTTGAATGATGATGATATTGCTGAAAATCAGTTTACAATTCATGACATTGACAATGACGGTACAGAAGAACTGATTATTCGCTGGTCAAATGCATCTTCTGCCTCTGTGATTGGTATCATTTACGGCTGTGACAATGAAGGCAATGTTTATTGTAAATTAAAAACAACACCTTATCTGCGTTTCTACAGCAACGGCATTATTGAAGCAGATGCTGTTCATAATTCTGTACTTGCTGGAGCGAATTTCTGGCCTTATACACTCTATCGATACGACAGCTCCACACAAACATATCAAACAGAGGGTTATGTCGATGCGTGGGATAAATCCGCTTTTGAAGAAGATACTTCTGAAATGCAGAATACATTTCCGGAATATGCAGATGTAAGCCATTCCGGCATGGTCTATTTTATCAACCATTCTAATCAGGAAACGGCTGGGGAATTCTCTGCACCGCTTGATATTACAGATTATCAGGCTTGGCATACTTCTTTCATTGGCAGTGCTTCCGAATTAACGCTTCCGTTCCAGAAATTTACAGAAGAAAATATTGCTGCAATTCAATAATCACAAAAGCCTGAGAGAATTTCCCTCAGGCTTTTATTTTACTCCGGAATTGTCGCTTCAATCACAGCTGCTTGTTCTGCTTCAACCGGTTCAGAAAGCATTGCTTCCTGTATTTCAGTTGTTTCTTCCGTTTCAGCAGGAATACTTTCTGTCATTGTTTCTGTAACAGTTTCTGTTTCTGAAAGCGTTCCCGTCTGCTGATGGAAATTTTCAAACTGTACTGTCAAACCGTAGCACGGCAATGAAAATTCTTCTGGTATGCCGGTATCTGTAAAAGTCATTGTATAATTTCCTTCTTCAACCGACCCTTCACAAATAATTTTATTTTCCTCTGCCTTTCCGTTCAAATCCGGTGAAAGTGCCATATCATCAATCACCTGCATCAGTTCTTCCAGTTCAGTACGAACGGTTTGCGCCGTCTGTGGTACGGAAAATTCCAGCCCTTTGTAAGAAGCTTTCACTTCATCATCTAAAAATTCCAGCTGTACTCCTGCCAAAGTCTGCGGTTCACTGAATTCAATGCACCATGCATCTGCTCCGTAGCGTGTCAGAATTGCCTTACTTTCCAGTTCAGCATCTTTGACAGTGACTTCTGCCGAAAAACTTCCGGTCATAGGATTTGCTGTTTTTCCTGTCACGGACGGCACAGCAGTACAGCCTGTACTCCACAACAGAGCATTGATACTAATCACTGCAAAAATACGTTTCATATGCCTTACATCATACATACTCAATCACCTCAGATAATTTCAATCCGTTGCGTTTCCTGTATTTTTGCAGTCATTTGCTTATAAAATTTCCCGAAGAGAAGCAATGCAATCCTGTGGCAGCATATACCGTTCAGGAAGGCGTTCTGCTGTTTTGTCACCAGCAGCAGCATGAAGCACAACTCCTGCACAGGCGGCATCATACAAGCCCATTCCCTGTGCAATCAGCGCACTAATCATTCCTGTTAAAATATCACCGCTTCCGGCTCTTGCCATACCAGCATTTCCACAAGTACAGACAGAAGTTCTGATACCATCTGTAATAATCGTTCCTGCGCCTTTGAGTACAACAACTGCACCGGTCACTTTGGCTAAATCGTGTGCTGCTGCTATTCTGTCCTTTTGCACCTCAGAAGCTTCTGTTCCTAAAAGTCTTGCTGCTTCTCCGGCATGTGGGGTCAGGACGGTTCGTCCCTTCGGTATTAAGTCTATGCAGTCAGCCATGCAATTAAGACCATCTGCATCAAGAATTATTGGACAGGTACTTTCTGAAATTAAGAATTTTAACAAATTTTTTGTCTGTTCTGTTACACCTAAGCCGCATCCTGTCAAAAGAGCCTGTTTACCGTTCAGGGCTTGCCTTAAACTATCATGATTTTCATAGTTTAAGAAAAATCCGTTTTCATCTGTTTTCAAAGGCAGGCACATAATTTCAGGCATCTGACAAGCTAATACATTGAAAACCGGTTCTGCTGAAGCACATGTCAAAAGTCCTGCACCAGTTCTCATAGCTGCTGTCACGGCTAAAATACATGCACCTCTCATACGGACGCTTCCGGCAACGGCTAATACATGCCCCATCTGATTTTTGTAAGCATTGGGTTCACGTTCAGGAAGACGTTTTTTTATTTCTTCCAGAAAAAGTTCTTTTACAGGCTGAATTTCTTCAAATGCTTCGGCTGATATGCCAATATCTGCAACATGCACTTCACCGCAATATTTCTTTAAAGGATACTGGCTCATGCCAAATTTTCCAGCTCCAAAGCTGACAGTTGCATCTGCCTGAAATGTTCCTGCACTTACTTGTCCTGTTGTGCCGTTTCCGCCGCTTGGAATATCACATGCAATTCTAATCTGGTGTTTTCTGGGCTTTAGCAGTTCCTGAATCTGTTCAGGAAGCTGACCTTGAAATCCTGTTCCAAACATGCCATCAACAACAATTTCAGCTTCTTCTAAAAATGTGTCTGTTTCTTCCTGAATGCAAATACCAGCTTCTTCTGCCCGTTCCCGTGCTTCTCTGGAAATTTCTGTTTTAGGCATTCCCATAGGTGCAAGGATATGAATTTCTTTTTGTGCCTGTTTCAGATGATATCCTGCTACATAGCAGTCACCGCCATTATTTCCGCTTCCTGCAATCAGCAAAATTTTATTTTTATCCGGATAAGTTTTCAAAATAAATTCCGCCAAAGCTTTTCCTGCATTTTCCATCATATCAGAATAAGAAATACCTGCTTTAAAAGTTAAACGTTCTAATTCTCTCATTTGTTGTGGTGTGACAAACATAATTATCCTCCTCCTATTGAAACAGCCCTCTCTAATCCAGAAAGGGCTGTTTGTTTAATGTTTTAATTTTGCTTTTACTTCCCTTGTCAAAAACGGTTCTAATGCTTCTCTGAAATGCGAATCCGGACTAAAGTATAAACAGCATTTTCCATATTCAGAATGTTCAAATTCTGCATAATATTCTTCTGCATCATCTTGTTCGCCCATCAAAGAAATGCCTGATGCTGAAAAAATTGTCATGCTATCATCTTCCTGTGCTTCTTCCTCACAAGTGCCGGCTTTTCCGTAAACCGTAAAATTTTTCACTTCGATACTGAGCAGTTGTTTTCTTTTAGACTGCCCTGAAATCTTGTCCACGTCCAGAACGCCGTTTGTACAGGAATATTCATATTCTACATGAAGCATTTTGAGGAAATACCATGCGCCCCATATGGCACATACCGGAAGAATTAACGCTGCTACTGTTCCCATTGCTGTCAATATCAATGCAATTACTGTCACGGTTACTGTCAAAACAATAATACAAGCTCGTTTCATTGTATCTTTTGTGGATTCCTGTTTTTTTACAAGCTGTTCCGCAAACTTATCCATGAAAATGCCTCCGGATTGAAATCAAAATTTCCCGTTTGAAAAGGGATATTTTTATTTTAGCACATTCTGTCGAAAATAGCAAGTGATTCTGAAAAATTTATAAAATTTGCATAATTTTTTCTAATTCTTTACGAGGCGGGGTGTCAGGGTGTGCGGTTTCATAGCCGACTGCAATTAAAGCAGAAATGCTTTCATTTTCGGGGAGGTTTAAAAGAGTTTTAATTTTCTCCTCGTCATAAATGCCCATAATTAAAGTACCTAAGCCCTTTTCAAAGGCAGTCAGGCAAAATGTCTGACAAGCAATTCCTGCATCAAATGACTGCCAATGTGTTTCTTTGGAAGTGGTGAAACTGCCGTCATGATTATAGCCTGCAATTTTATCAACCGTTGCTAAAACGACCAGACAAGGCGCATTTTGAATATTGATTTTATTTTTGGAAAAATCACAAGTTCCCTGTTCAGCAATCTGATTTTTCAGCTCCTGATTGAGAATGACATAATATTTTGCAGTCTGAGAGTTTTTCCAGCTTGGCGCAAATCTTGCAAGTGCAATAATTTCTTCCATTTGCTCCTGTGTGACGGGCTGTTCTGTGTAGCTCCGGATACTTCTTCTGTTTTGAAGCACTTCTAAAAATTCCATAATCAAAATTCCTCCTGTAAATAAAATATTTTATTCAATGACAAACCAGTCATCAACGTCTTCTCCGTCAAGAGAAAAATCACATGAATAATAGCCAATATAGTGATTATCTTTCTTTCTGCGCATATCAATTGTGATTCTGATAAATTCCATTTCATTGTTATAAGAACTATGATAAGAACGGTCAACTAAATAGGCTTCTACAGAATCCCGACTGTATAAGCCATCTTTTGCACTTTCTTCAGGATTTTCTTTCAGATAAGAATCATAATTTTTCCAGAACCATTCCCATGTACGTTCTATCATATGATAATTTTCAATTAGCTGGTACAGCATTTCTTTCATAAAAAATTCTCCATTTCTGCTTGATGCTTTAAAATTTCCTCTGCAAGCTTTATCTGATTTTTCGCCCTGATAAGATTCTGTTCCGGAAACTCTGTTTTAAAATAAATATTTCCCTGTAGATAATCTGTGAAATATCTGACAGCTAATTCTACAGTAACTGAAAAAACGGACGGTATTAAAAGCTTTTTTTCTTCCGGCAAAATTTCCGCCTGTTCCACCCAGCCAGATGTAAATGCTTTCAATTTTCTCATATCTAAGCCCACAAGATTTAAATTGCTTTCCGAAGAACTCACCTTAGAAGCAAAAGAACGCACTGCATCACCAAAATCATAAACCGGCATTCCGCTCATGATAGTATCCCAGTCAATCACTGCAACAGGCTGATTGCTTTCCCTGTCAAACAGTAAATTACTGCATTTCATATCATAATGCACTGTCCGGAACGGAATTTTCTCTTTCTGATAAGTTTCCTGCACAAAACAAGCCTTTTCCTGCCAGCTTTTCAGCTGTTCCATTTCTTCTGAACAGATTTCCAATGAAGTCAGCTTCTGAAAATAGGCTTTTGTATCATGAAAACCCGATATGCTACTTTTTAAGGCATCGCTTGGAATCTCAGAAACTGCTTTCTGAAATGCGCCAAATGCCTGACCAGCCTGATGAATCTGTTTTAAATTTTCACAGGTTTTCAAGCTGTAACCTGCAATAAAATCCATCATTCGCCAATTTTGATATAAATATTTGCCGTTCGCTGTCTGGTAAAAATGCAAAAGCCTTTTCTCCGGAAATTTATTTTTCAGATATGCTCCTACAATCTGCAAGTTTTGCATCACAATTTCCGGATTTGGAAAGGCTTCTGTATTCATCTGCTGAAGTATATAGCTTTTTCCCGTTGTCAGCTGAACCTGATACGTCTGGTGAATGCCTCCGCTGTTTAAAAGCTGAATATTCTGTACCTGCTCATGAAAGCCAAATGCTTTTATTATTTCTGACAATACTTTCATATTATAATACTTTCACTTTATGATAAACAATATGCATTTTAGGATTGGTCAGCACTGTTCCGTCACGGTGATAATGTCCGCAAAACCATTGCTGATAATGCATTTTACTGTTAATCTCATCAAAAAAATCTGTCAAGGCATTATCTGGATAAATGCTGTTATCTCCAAATAACTGATGTTGTACACTGCTTGGCAGACAATGCGTAATCACATAATCTACCTGCATATTCCGTCCTAATAAATTAGCTCTTGCTTCTCTCATTTCCTTTTCACTTGGGATTTCCTGACTCCACCAGCTAATACCCGGAATCCGGAATTGTTTATCATAACTTTCCGCACCGCCCATAGTGAAAAAACTTTTCCCATCTATTTCATACACCTGACCCCGCAGCAGCTGCATCACGCTTGAAGAAAGCCGTCTGATTTTGCCGCCCTTCCATCGTTCCACAGGATACAGCAGTTCCAGAAGGTCAAAATTTTCGTGATTTCCGTCTACAAATAAGGTTGTAAAAGGACGTTCTTCCAGCCACTGCTGCAATTTGATTTCTTCTACAGAACTATCCCATACTAACCCGAAATCTCCGCAAATAATTAAATAATCTTCTTTTGTCATCATATCAAACAGTTCCTGATGGGCTGTTGAAAGTCTTGCCATATCCTCCATACTGCGGAGTCCATGAATATCACCCGTTACTAAAAACATCTGCCGTGACCTCCTTCCAGATTTATTTTACCATTTTATCCAGTTGGTGTCAAGAGAATCCGGAAAATTTTGTACAGATTTTTTATTTTTTCTGCAAAAAACCTCTCAGATATGGGGCTGAGAGGTTTTTCTGTCATAAATCATTCTGCTTACTGAATCTGATACATACGGTTACCGCCGTCACGCTTTGCCGCATGAAGTGCAGAGTCCATTTTCATCAAAAGTGTATTTACATCTAAGTTATCACTGGGCAGATAGTGGTACAAACTTGCGGAAACAGTTGCCTGTAACGGAATATTTGCAACCAGTGTCGGCTGACCGATGCCAATACGAATCTGTTCTGCAAGCTGCTGTGCCTGCAAGTCAGATACATGCTCATAAAAGACCATACAGAATTCATTACCAGTAATATTAAACATTTCTGCATATTCAGAATATTCTGACTTCAAACGTTCTGCAACTGTTGCAAGATATTCGTCACCTAATTCATATCCGTACATGTCATTGAACATTCTGAAATTGTCAATATCAAATACGGCAATATTGAACTGTGCATTGCCGATAAGCTGAGAAAGGCTTTCATCAAGCGCATATCTGTTTTTCATACCGGTCAAGATATTGGTCATAGCAGAGTCCATGAGTTTCTTTCTGGACTTTGTCAGACGGTTGCCGGCTTCGGTCAGTTCCTGTTCTTTCTGGCGGATTTCGATAATAGAGTTAATCTGGCTTCTGCCGATGAAGTACAGGAAGATGATAGTTAATACCAGCACGGCAGTCAGTGAACCCTGTGCAGCACCACGGATACCTTTGGCACGGTTTACTTCTTCTTCACCTAACTGTGTACCGATTTCTACAGTAGCCTGAAGCATTTCAGCAGCAGTCAGCTGGAGCGGCTGGAGTTCCTGACGGTAAATGCTCATACCTTCTTCATGAGTCAGGGTTATCAGCTGGCTGTCTCTAACTTCGTTAATTTTTCTTCTGTATGCCTGAATTGCATAGTCTGCATGTGTAAAACGACGCTGCAAATCTTCGGAGTCTGCAATTTTCTCACTTTTGTATGTTGCGGAATCTCTGTCAATATTTTTAAAGTCTGCTTCAATATTTTCAATTGTTTCAGCTGCAACTTCCTGTACATCTGGTGTACCAAGACTGGAAATTAACAGAAGCACATTTTCATTCACATCATCAAAGTTTTGCTGGATAGACGAAATCGTCTGAATCGAGTCGATATTATTCTGCAATGCATTACGGGTATTCAGATAAACCAAGTTTTGTGTAACCATGTTCAGCACAGTAATAAGGATAATTACCGTACCCATAATACCATACATTCTGCCGACTCTGCGGACGGTTTTGTCCCGCCGCATATTTATGTCAAGTGTTTTGCCTTTTTTAGCCATTTTCCATTTCCTCCTTAAATGATTAGTTGCTGATTAAGAACTGAATATCTGCGTCATTGATATTCTCTTGTGTGACCAGAATTGCACCTGTATCGACTTTGGAAGGAATCGGATTTCCTTTTGCGATATCAACTGCATATCTCACACCAAGATAGCCCATGTTATAAGGATTCTGAATGATTATTGTATCCAGAATGTTTTTCTCAAGATACATTCCGGCATCTTTTCCCTCATTTTCAAAATAGTCAAAGCCAACTACTTTCACCTGACCTTGTTTAATGTCACCAGATTCGATGAGTTCACTGACAGCTTCACAAGCCCCCCATGCGCCTTTGCGGTTGGTTGCAAAAATCAAATTGACATGGTCATTTTTAATCAGCTTTATTGCCTGTTCTTTGGAGACATCCCATTTACTTTCCCCGTCAAGCACTTCTGCAATTTTAATATTTGCATAGAGGTCAACAGGAACGGTTTCACCTTCTGGAACATCAGGGACATTGTTTGCTGTCTCTTCAGGCGATACATTTTCTGGGGGAACGGAATTATTTTGTTTTGTACCTGCACCGGCAGCAAGTTCTTTTTCAGGTTCTCCGCCACCTTGAAGCTGTTCCAAGAATCCGTCACGGCGTTCTATTGCAGTAGAAGCATTGCCGTGATAGATAACACCAATTGTACCTTCATTATCGAGCAATGTAGCGGCATATCTTGCAGCTGTTTTTCCGGCAGTAACATTCATTGTACCTACATAGGAAGCTTTTCCTTCATAAGTGACATCTGAGTCGATTGTAATCACTGGAATATTGGCAGCAGTTGCTTTTGCAAGAGTTTCATTTTCCGCTTCAGGGTCACAAGCAGCAAGTACAATCGCATCTACTTTATCAGAGATAGCTTTTTCAATAAGCGGAATCTGTTTTTCCACAGATTCTTCATCAGGGCCCATAAAATCAATATGCACTGCATCTCCAAGTTCTGCTGTCAGGTCTTCACACGCTTTTTCAACAGGATTCCAGTAGGTGGAGCTTTTATCTTTCACAATAACAGCAACATTCACAGTTTCCACTGGTTCTGGCTGATTCCTGTTACAGCCTGCCATTGGCAGCATGGACAATGCGAAAACACCAGCTGTAATTGCTTTCATGATTCTGGTTTTATTTTTTCTCATTTAAATATCCTCCTGAAATGTTCCATCTGATTTTACTTTACTACTGGATTGATTAAAAAGCGAATATCTTCATTCTCCAGATTTTCATCTGTTACAAGTGTTACGCTGGTAATCAATTCTGGCAACAGGTCTTTTGTTTCTTTTTTGACTGCTAAATCCGCATATTTGACACCAAGATAACCCATATTATAAGGATTTTGTACAATTGTACCTGTCAGTGTACCATCTTGAACATAAGCGACTTCCTTATCGGAAGCATTAAAGCCAATGACTTTGACCTGTCCAGCCTTTCCCATTTCTGCAACTGCATCACAAATACCAGTGGTACTATTTTCATTTGTACCATAAATTACTTTGATATCCGGATATTTATCCAGAATTGCTTTTGTCTGTTTATTGGCTGTTTCCAGTTCATTTTCACAGTATTTAACAGTTACAATTTCATATTTTGAATCAGCAATAGTCGCTTTTTTTTCTGTGCCGTCATCATCAGTAACAGTCACATCACGGGTAATTTCTTCATTTTCAAGTTCTTCTGTAAAGCCTTGAATTCGTTCCATGGCTGTCTGTGACTTTTCGACATGTCCGACAATTGCAATCTGACCGCCGTCAGGCAGTTCTTCCTTGACAGCACGTCCGGCAATCGCACCGGCTGAAACGTTATCCGAACCAATGTAAGAAAGTCTTCCTTCATAGCTGACATCTGAGTCGATGGTAATTACAGGAATACCGGCAGAAACTGCTTTATCCAAAGCAACATTCAGTCCGTCCACATCATTGGGGGCAATCACAATTGCACTGACTTTACGGCTGACAGCATTTTCGACCATTTTAATTTGTTCGCCGAGTTCTGTATCATTGGCAGTTGCCTGATAGGCAATCGTATAATTCAATTCTTCACCGCCATCATCTGCACCAGCTTTCACCGCATCCCAGAACTGGACACCCTGTGCTTTACAAATGACTGCAATTTCTCCTTGGGATTTCTCAGACTGAGCGCATCCTGTCATTGTCAAACCGGCTAATAATGCTACTACAGCAAGCCTTCCACTTTTATATCGTCTTTTCCTCATTGCAAGAAATCCTCCTTTCTAATAACATACTGAAAATAAAACACTGCACAAATATCATTTTTCCTATTATCTTCTATCGTGCAGTCATATTCATTGTTCATTATAACATATTTTTTCCCAAAATACAAGTGCTAAATATGACGAAATTCAAACACGAATTCTGTATACTTTTTCCCCTAAAGCATTTTTTTAAAAATTCTTTGGTGCGATATGCAATATTTTCGTTCTGATTTTTTGTGAGAAACGGAAAATTTCAGAAAAAGAATCCAGAATCTATTGACATTTCGGTGAACTCATGCTATAATTTTAATAAATGTGTATTAAATATACAAAACAGGCTCGCAGCCTTTCCGGAACTGACGGCTTCCCACAGTCCGGTTCTGCAAAAAACTGAATGGAGGATTATACTTTATGGTCAATGTAGCAGGCTTTGAAAACACAATCGCTGTTAGTCAGAAACTCAAAGGCATGGTTCAGCAGTTCGGTGATGACATTCTGAACAATCCCGACAAATTCGTTTCTTTAATGAACGACTTTATCCCTGAATATGAGAAAGAACGCCGTCTCCTGAAGAACGTGATTAAAAGCGATGTGCTGACAAAAATGAGAAGAAGCGATAATCAGAATATCGCTCAGATGAAAGCAAAAGAATATATGATGAATGAAATGTTTCTTTCTGAAGGTGCAGTAGAATTTGTAATGGTATGCTTTACTTATCTGCTGGACTGGAATTATGAAACAACAATGCCGGAACAGGGTGCTGTTGCCGCTCCTGCACAGGCATTCCCTGCACAGCAGCAATATGCTCCTGCACCAAATCCGTTTGGTGGCGGTATGCCGATGGGCGGTTATAATCCTGTACCAATGGCACAGCCTCAGCCTGTACAGCAGGCTGCAATTCCTCAGCCAGCAGTTGCACCGCAGATACAGCCCACTGTACAGGCTGCCGCTCAACCAGAGGAAAATCCTGTTGTCTTTGCAGCATCTGATGCAGCTCGTTCCCGTCTCCGTGGTAATGTTAAAGTACCCGGTGGCTATACAACTTTGGACAACTTCTGTTTTGACGGATTTAGCTTTATGAAAACAATTGAACTTCCGGCAACTTTAATTACCATTGGTGATTATGCATTCTCAGAATGTAAGCGTCTGAAAGCAATTACCATTCCGCCAAGTGTACGCATTATCCGTCAGGGGGCTTTCAGTTCCTGCGGCAAGCTGACCAGAGTGAATGTGCCTTCCGGTGTCACGGAAATTGCTGACAATACTTTTGAATTCTGTCATAATCTCGAAAACGTAGAACTTCCTAATACACTCATGAGCATTGGTAACGGTGCATTCCAAGGCTGTGAAAGTCTCCGGAAACTTTTCATTCCGGAAAGCGTCAAAACTATTGCAGACGATGCATTCAAACAGTGCGCTTACCTGACTATAAAATGCTACGACAAATCTTATGCTTACAAATTCTGCGTAGACAATGGTATTAAAACCGAAGTTCTCAGCAAAGGCGGTTTATTCTAATTCTGCTTTGCTGGTTAATATTTTAATTTCAGAAAGGGATGAGTTCAAATATGGTTGAACTGCAAATCGGGCAGTATGTCGAAATGGAATACGGCGGTGCTGCCAAAGTCAAGAAAGTTCTCGGACAAGGCGGTCAGGGTATTGTGTATCTGGTGGACTTCAACAACATGGATTATGCGCTCAAATGGTACGATATTGATAAAATGCGCAATCCTAAGGCATTCCGCCAGAACATTGCAAGCAATATCAATGACGGTGCGCCCAGCAAAAAATTCTTATGGCCAAAATATCTGACCAAGCAGATTCCTGGTACAGATACATTCGGCTATCTGATGGATTTGCGTCCGCAGGGCTATGATTCTTTTGTAGATATTCTCAATACCTACAAGCTCGATGTTGACCCGCTGACTGGCAAGGCAATTAAAGTCCCTGTCCAGTTCAAGAGCCTTTACGCTATGGTAACAGCTGTCATCAATATTGTAAATGCGTTCCGTCAGCTTCACAGAGCCGGCAAAAGCTATCAGGACTTGAATGACGGCGGTTTCTTCATCAATATTAAAACCGGTGATATCCTTGTCTGCGACTGCGATAATATCGCTCCGGACGGCAGTAACTTCGGTATCGGCGGAAAACCGGGCTACATGGCTCCGGAAGTTGTTCGTGGACTGAAAAAGCCAGATGTACAGACAGACAAATACTCCCTTGCAGTCGTTCTCTTCAAACTTCTGTTCAGAGGCGACCCCATGGAAGGTGAAAAAGTTGTCAAAGATATCTGTTTAACAGAAACTTCCGAACTGAAACATTACGGCTCTAACGCTGTCTTTGTGTATGACCCGAATGATACTTCCAACAGACCTGTCAGAGGCATTCACGACAATGTGATTAAGTTCTGGAAAATTTATCCCCCGTATGTACGTGAAGCATTTATTCACTCTTTCACAGTTGGTATTTCTGACCCGAATAAGAGAATCATTGAAAACGAATGGCAGAAATTATTTATCCGTCTCCGTTCTGAAATTGTTTCCTGTACCTGCGGTCGTACCAACTTCACAACAATGTTCCGTAAGGCTGAAGATAATCCGAATTTCTTCATGTGTCCAAGATGCGGAAACTATATTGCAAGTCTCAAGTTCAATAACCGTGATTATCGTGTACCGCTCTATCTGGGCTATAAATTCTATGCTTGCGAGACGGTCAAGAATTCTGACGATTTTGAAACCGTTACTGGTGAAGTCGTAGAAAACAAGCTCCGTCCCGGCATGATGGGTGTAAAAAACAGCTCCGGTAAATCCTGGCGTGTGAAGATGCCTGACGGCAATTTCTATGCTGCACCCTCCGGAAAGGGCTTCCCGTTGTGGGAAAAACTGGAAATCGACTTCGGTGATGGCATTACTGCTAAGATTGAAGACTGATTTTTCCGCAAAATTTAGCATAAGAAAAGGTGAAAACTATGAATGAAGAAATGGAAAACAACCTCGACTTTGATGATGGTCTCGGCGATGACCTCGGCGGCGGTTTCGGTGACGGATTCGATGATTTTGACGATTTCATGAACTTCGATGATGACGACCCCCTGAATGCAACCGGCGTTTCCAGAAAAAGTCTGGTTATCTTCTTCCTGATTGATACTTCCGGCAGTATGAAAGGCACAAAAATGGGCGAACTGAATGCTGTTATGGAAGAACTCATTCCGGAAATCCGCCGTGTCGGTGAAGCTGATACGGACGTTAAAATTGCGGTTCTGACTTTCTCCACTTCTGTTATGTGGATGTATTCTGAACCAATCTCAATTGAAGAATTTGAATGGACGAGACTCCGTGCAGACGGTGTCACCAGCATGGGCGCAGCATTTAAAGAACTGAATATCAGAATGTCCCGCAACAGCTTCCTGAATTCTCCGTCTCTCTCATTTGCCCCTGTTATCTTCCTGATGACAGACGGCTACCCGTCTGATGACTATAAAGAAGGTCTGGCTGCACTCCAGCAAAACAGCTGGTATAAATACGGTCTGAAAACTGCACTCGGCATTGGAAAAGAAGCAGACGATGATATGCTTGCTGAATTTACCGGCACAAAAGACACTGTAGTACATGCTTATTCCGGCGGACAGCTCGCACATTTAATTAAAGTCATTGCTGTTACTTCTTCACAAATCGGCAGTAAGAGCATGACATTGTCTGACGATGCCGGACGGGAGCTTGGCATGGAAGACGTATTTGAAACCAAGCAGAAAATGCTTGGTCAGCAGATTCAGGAAATCATCAAATCCGAAGGCTATGGCGACAATGTTCCCTTTGATGCCGGCTGGTAAGATGCAATTGGTAACGAAAGGGAAAGGAGGTGTTTCGCTATGTATGAAGGATTTTGTCATTCCGTCATTGGCGCAAGCCACGTAGCGAAAGGTACAGTCTGCCAAGACTTCTCAAATTTTCAGTCAACAGAGGCATATTCTATTGCCGTTGTTGCAGATGGTCACGGCAGTAAAAAACATTTTAGAAGCGATGTCGGTTCAAGACTCGCTGTCAGGGCAACTTTGAGAACGGTCAGAAATTTCTACAGAGACCCTGAAGAATTCGAGGAAAGCTTCATGGAGAATCCGAAGGATGTTATCCGCAAAATTGAAAAGCAGATTATTTCCCGCTGGAATCGTGAAGTTTCTAAACATTACAGAAAAAATCCGGTCACAGATGAGGAGCGTGCGCCCTTTACAGATGAACAGCTGGAAGCCATCAAGATGGAATCCATCTATGGTACGACTTTAATCGCTGTTGTAATGGGGAAAGATTACGTTTTTGGAATGCAGATTGGTGACGGAAGCCTTGTTGTTTTAGATGAGGACGGAGAAGCAGAAATGCCGATTGTAGATGATGAATCTGCTCCGGCGAATATGACTGCTTCTATGAGTAACTCCAATGCAATTGACATGTTCAATAGTTTTGTGATGATGGAAATTCCGATGGCAGTATTTGTATCAACTGACGGACTGTTTACATCATTCCGGAGCAGTGAAGATTTTCTTGATTATCATACAATTATTGCAAGTCATCTGGAGCATATGCCTGATTTTGATAAAATCGTTGTCCGCAACCTGACAAAGCGTACTAATTTCGGTACACAAGATGATATTTCTCTGTCCTGCATCTTTGATAAACAGCTTGTCAAGGACGGTGCAGACGCACTGAAACGTCAAGTAGAAAAGAATAAAGCCCGTGCGGAAATGCGTAAAGCAGAACAGCAGGCAAAACTTGCAAAACAGCGTCTGAAAAATAAACTGCGCCGAAATCCGAATTTGGCAGTGGAAGAGTAAATGGGGGATATGATTAGACTCTAAGGTGATTTTATGAATGAAAATGAAAAAAATAAAAGTCTGCATATTGCAATATTAGTGACTGGCATTATTTTGCACATGGTTTTTTTCGCAATCATGGGACCATTATCTTCAGAAAAAACACATGCTTTCAACGGGGTAATGGCACAGATTCAAGTAGTCATTTCTGCTGTGCTGGTTACGACCAACGGCAAGCGAGGGTTTATTACTTCCTGTGTGCTGAATGCGCTTAGTATCTTCAGTGCTGTACAGGGAATGCTGATGAGAGGACCTGAAAACGGTTCTAGTATTGGTGCAGGTGTTGCTGTTCCAGCTATTTCTATTATCACAATGACAATTATCTATACTTATCTCAATCAGGCGCAGCAGCAGAAAGCTGAAATCTCAGAACAGTATGAAAAAATCATGGATGCAAACCGCATCATGCAGGAAAAAGACGAAGCATTAAGAACACTTCTTTATACTGACCGTTTGACCGGACTTTACAGCGCACAATATTTTCAGGACAAAATAGAAGAAGCCATTGGATTAAATATGTCCTTTGCATTGATTTATATTGATATTGACAATTTCAAGAGTATCAATGATACATTTGGACCTAAAACCGGTGATGCTGCTTTAAAAGTTTATGCTGACCGTGTGAAAAATTTCTGTGACAGAAAATATATCTGTGCCAGAGTCAATGGTGATGAATTTGGCATTTTAATGACAGGTGAACAGACAGAAGCGGATATTTTGAATTTGGTGGAACAGCTTCGGACGCTGTTCAGCAAGCAGGTGACTGCTCAGCTGACGAATCTTTCTGTTACGGCCAGCTTTGGTGTTGTGCTGTACCCGAATGACGGAAATGATGTTGAACTTCTTATGGACAATGCGATTATTGCAGTTTATAATGCAAAGGCAAATGGAAAAGACAGAGCATGTTTCTTTGCAAAGACAATCAATCAGTCTGTTTATGTGCCTCAGTCTGTATACGTTCCTGAATCAAGATATTATCCTACAGAATAACTATTGTATTTTGTTTTCGCAGCCGCTGCAACCAGCGGCTGGGAAACTGCTTTAATAATATAGAGTAAGGAGGTATTTTCATGAAAGAAAAAAATAAACAGCTGCATCTTGCAATTTTAGTGATTTGCATTGTCTTATATTTGATTTTAGTTCTTCTGATGGGTCCGCTCCGTCAAAATCCAAAACTTGCATTTCTTTCACCGTATATTGGTGTGCTGAATGCAATACAGATTGTGCTTACCACTACAATGGTTACAACTAATTTTAAAAGAGGCTATATTGCTACCTGTATTCTTAGTGTTTGCAGTGCGATGTCTGCCGGCGTATCTATGATGCAGTCAAAATCTTTGGGAGGTCTTCCTGGTGTATTGCTTCCTCTTATCAACATTGCAACCATGACCATTATCATCAACTATATGTCAACCAGTCAGAAACAGCAGGAAGAATTAAGCGAACAATATGAAAAAACAATGGATGCAAACCGTATTGTAGAAGAACAAAATAATGCTTTGAAAATTTATGCTTATAAAGACCTGATGACCAATATGTACAATCTCACTTATTTCAGTCAGCAGATTGAAGCAGAAATTGAAAAAAACAAACCGCTTTCTATTATCTACATGGATTTGGATAATTTCAAAAGTGTCAATGATACTTTTGGTCCAAAAACCGGCGATGTTGCACTGCGCCTTTATGCTGACCGTATTTCCAGCTATTGTGGCAATAAATACGTTTGTGCCAGAACCAACGGTGATGACTTTGCTGTCATGATACCAGGAGAACCAACAGAAGCAGATATTTTAAATATGATTGAACAGTTCCGCAAAATGCTGGCTGAACCAGCTTCTGTACAGGGTGAAATGTTCTCCATTACTGCAAGCTATGGTATTGCTGCTTATCCTCGTGACGGAAAAAATGCAGAAATTTTACTGGACAATGCAATTATGGCGGTTTATAATGCAAAGGCAAACGGCAAAGACAGACCTTGTTTTTTCAGTCAGGCTTGATAATTCTATCATAAAATCGAGGTATTTCAGTTATGAAAGACGAAAACAACAAACTCCAGCATATGATTATCATGATAATTGGCATCATTCTGTATATCATTTTATATCTCTTCATGGGTCCTCTGCTGCCTGAATCTATGCGTGCATATGTAGGCATTGGTTCAGTGGTACAGATTGCAATTTCTACTGTATTGGTCGTAACCAATCAAAAAAGAGGGTTTATTGCAAGCTGTATCCTGAATTTAATTGCCTGTATAATGGCCTTGATGGGCTATCTGCATGGACAGACAACGGCTTTACAGGGTGTTGCAATTGACATTATTGCAGTTCTGATGTTGTATATAATTTACCACTTCCTCGAAAGAAGCGAAAAACAGCGTGTGGAACTTTCTAACCAGTATGAACAACTGATGGATTCCAACCGTTTGATGCAGGAAAAAGATGAAGCCCTCAGAACACTTGCTTATAAAGACCCTATGACTGGTATGTATAATCAGGCATATCTTAGTGAACAGATTGCCGAAGCCATTCAACGTAACGTCCCTTTCAGCTTAATCTACATGGATTTAGATAACTTTAAAGGAATCAATGATACCTTTGGCCCAAAAACCGGTGATGCTGCCCTGAAGATTTATGCTGACCGCATTTCCGCTTACTGTGGCAACAAATACATCTGCGCCAGAACAAGCGGCGATGATTTCGCCATTCTGCTCACAGGCCAGCCGACAGAAGCAGATATTCTGAATATGATTGAACAATTGCGCCAGATGCTGGCCGAACCCATTACAATTCAAGGGGCAAATATCTCTATTACTACCGCCAGCTATGGCATTGCTGCTCATCCTCGTGACGGCAGAAGCGTAGATGCTATTTTTGACAGTGCAATTATGGCGGTTTATAATGCCAAGGCCAACGGCAAGGACAGACCCTGCTTCTTTAGTCAGGCATAATTTCACTTTTATCTTAACAAAATTTAAGGAAAGGCAGGTAATTTCATGGAAGCTAAAGAATTTTACAATCTTGCTGTAAAATTAACAGAGGATATCAAGAATGTCGAACCTCAGCTCGTTTCCGGCAGTGATGCGGAATTATGCGTATTGCTTACTGCTGAAAAGCAAGCTGTCTATGCTGGTGTGACCAGTGTGAAAGTCAGTGAGGGTAAAGTCATGCGCTCCTGTCCGGAATATAATGCTGTTATGGCAATGATTCCCTCTGGTGAAACACTTATTGAAAAACTAATTACTGTTTCATTCAGCACACTTGAAGTCAGTCAGCCTTGTGAAGACTGTTTCCAGCTGCTGTACCGTGCAAATGCAGAGAATAAAAATGCAGAAGTCTTTACTGCACCGGATAAAATTGTCACTGCATCAGAACTGTTTGCACCTGATGAAACACAGGTAAATGAACCTATTCCGATGGCTGGTGAAGCTGTGAAAAATGCTCCGGAAGAAATGTCTCAGGAACAAAGCGGCTTTGCTGTTTCTGCTCCGGCAGAAGCACCGCCTCCGGCTGCAATGAATAAAGCTCCGAAAAATCCGCTTGCATCTGCTGCTGATTTTGGTGACTTCTCCGGCGGTGGTGATTTTGGATTTGAAGCTGCTGAACCGCAGCCAGAACCGGAAGAAGAAGAACCGCCTGCACAGTCTCCCGCAAATCCGGAAAATCCTTTTTATGCACAGCAGCCTGCTATGCCAATGCAAGCACCTCAGACAATGGGCGGTATGCTTTATCCGCAGCAGCAGCCTTACGGTTATCCTCCGCAGCAGCCTCAGCAATATGGTTATGCGCAGCAGCAGTCTCAATACGGTTATGCACAGCAGCAATCTCAATACGGTTATGCGCAGCAGTCTCAATATGGTTATGCACAGAAGCCTCAGTACGGTTACGCTCAACAGGGATATGGTCAGCCGCAAAGTATGTATGTACGTCAGCAAAGCGTGTACATGAATCAGCCTAATCAGCCACAAAGCATGTATATGAACCAGCCTCAACAGCAAAGTATGTATGTCAGCCAGCCGGCTGCACACAGTCAGCAGGTTTCTGCTTATCAGCAGTCAAATTATTATTCCCAGACTGGTACTGCTCCTGCAAAAACAGATGGTTCTACTTTCAAAAATCGCCTTGCAAACTTCATGGACGACGGTGACGGCGATGATGCAAATACTGCTTCCAGCGGAGATAATGATGACCTCGTAAAACAGGCAAAAGAACGCAAAAAAGCTGCCAGACTTGACGCAGGCTTCAATAGAAGAAGAAATAAATAATGCTATTTTCAGATTCTTTAAAAGCTACAGCATATTTCGCTGTAGCTTTTTCACTATAGAAAGGTTTTTGTATGAAAAAATCATTTTCCTGTATATTAAGTATGTTTCTGTTGTTTCAGGCTCTTCCTGTCCATGCAGAACAGCTTACAGTCAAAACATTACAAAATGCTTTACTAAAGCGTTCTGAACCAGTTTCAGAAGCTTATGATTTAAATCATGACGGTCAAGTGAACATTTATGATTTGATTCTTTTGAAAAAGCGTGGTCTGCCCTCTGAAAAAGATATTTTAGAACCGAAAAATACAATTCATTCTGGTGATGCGACTTTTTACGGCGGAGGCTATGAAGGAGGCTGTGCAATGCTTGACCCGATTTCTAAAGAAGATTACTGGATTACTGCTATGAATTTAGAAGATTATGATACTGCACGGCTTGCCGGTGCATTTCTGGAAGTGACTGGAGAATCTGGTACAATTCAAGTGCTGGTGACTGACCTTCTCCCAGAAGGGAAAAAAGGCGATTTAGATTTATATACAGAAGCATTTCCTTTGATTGCACCTGTTGAAAAAGGTCGTGTTCCTGTGACTTGGAGAATTATTCCTCTTGACTCGGCTGAAAATGCGCCTGTTTCTTATGTGTATAAAGAAGGCAGTACTGCATTTTGGTGCGGTGTACAGGTCAGAAATCATCGTTATCCTATTACGAAGCTGGAATATCTTGACAATGAAGGAAATTTTATTGAAATTCCCAGAAGAAATTATAATTATTTTGAATCTATGAATCTTGGTGCAGGCCCTTTTACTTTCCGGATAACAGATATTTACGGAGATGTGATTATTGATTATGATATTCCACTTACACCTGACCAGATGCAGACTGGTCATGTACAGTTTCCTGAATAACCCCGAAAGAAGTGATTTGCTTGAAACAACTTGCTATAGGTATTTTTGCCCATGTCGATTCCGGTAAAACAACGCTTTCAGAAGCATTGCTTTATCATGCTGGTATTCTTAAAAAATTAGGTCGTGTTGACCATAAAGACGCTTTTTTAGATAACAATCCGATGGAACGGGAACGAGGAATTACAATTTTTTCAAAACAAGCACTTCTTTCTCTACCTGACGCACATTTCACGCTGTTAGATACTCCCGGCCATGTTGATTTTTCCGCTGAAATGGAACGTACACTTCAAGTGATTGATTATGCAATTCTTGTCATCAGCGGTTCAGAAGGGGTACAGTCTCATTCTGAAACGCTTTGGAAGCTTCTGCATCACAGCCATAAACCTGTTTTTTTATTTATCAATAAAATGGATTTGTCTTTAAAATCAAAATCTGAACTTATGCAGGAAATACAGTCTCATTTACATAAAAATTGTATTGATTTCTCTATCCAGAATGATGATTTCTTTGATGCACTGGCTACTTGTGATGAAACAATTATGAATCAAGTGCTTGATTCTGGAAAAGCGGAAACTTCTGCTATTGCTCAGGCAATTTTACAAAGGCATGTTTTCCCCTGTTTATTTGGTTCTGCTTTGAAATCTCAGGGCATTGCAGAATTTTCAGCACTGCTTGAAAAGTATACGCTTTCACTTCCTGCTTCTCCTGATTTTGGTGCAAAAGTGTTCAAAATTACGGAAGATGAACAGGGAAACCGCTTAACCCATCTTAAAATTACGGGCGGTTCACTTCACGTTCGTGATGTTCTCCAGAATCAGGAGAAAGTGAATCAAATCCGCCTTTATTCCGGTGTGAAATTTAAAACTGCTGATGTGGTTTCTCAAGGCATGGTGTGTGCTGTGACCGGACTTTCTGAAACTTATGCTGGTCAGGGACTTGGAATTGAACAAAACGCTTCTCAGCCTGTTTTAGAGCCGATTTTACAATATTCTGTGATACTTCCGGATTCTGTGCCAATTCATACAGCTTTAATGGCTTTCCGGAAACTGGAACAGGAAGACCCTTTGCTTCATGTTACTTTTTCTGAACAGTTACAGGAAATTCATGTGCTTTTGATGGGGGAAATTCAGTTAGATGTGATTCAGCATATTCTGCAAGAAAAATTTCAGATTTCAGCTGGATTTCAGTCTGCTGGTGTGGCTTATAAAGAAACGATTTCCAATAAAGTGGAAGGCATGGGGCATTATGAACCGTTAAGGCATTATGCAGAAGTGCGCCTTTTGCTTGAACCTGCGCCGGCTGGGTCAGGTTTGGTATTTTCTTCCGTCTGCCGTGAAGATGAACTGGACAGGAACTGGCAAAGGCTAATTTTAACGCATTTAAAAGAAAAACAGCATATCGGCGTTTTAACAGGTTCTCCGCTCACTGATGTTAAAATTACTCTTACAGCCGGAAAAGCTCATAAAAAACACACTGAAGGCGGTGACTTTCGTCAGGCGACTTACCGTGCTGTACGGCAAGGGTTAATGCAGGCAGATTCTGTTTTATTAGAGCCTTATTATCAGTTTAAAATGAAAATCCCTTCGGAATCGCTTGGAAAAGCCATCACTGATTTACAGCTCAAAGGGGCAAAATTACAAGCTCCGCAAACTTCCGGTGAATTTTCCGTTTTAGAGGGTTCAGCTCCTGCCGTTGTCATGATGACTTACCGGACTGTTTTTATGGAGTATACTCACGGAAAAGGCTCAATTTCGTGCATTCCTTCCGGTTATGCGCCCTGCCACAATGCAGAAGAAATCATTCAGAAATTTGCTTACAATCCGGAAGCGGATTTAGAAAATTCTCCGGATTCTGTTTTTTGTTCTCACGGTTCGGGAAATCTTGTCAAATGGTTTGATGTTCAAAATTACATGCACACAGAAAGTTATTTGAAAACTGTTCAGGAAATCCAGTCCGCTCCTCAAACTGTGCCTGTCCATCAGGTATATACTGGTTCTTCTGCTCAGGACGAGGAACTCATGAAAATTTTTGAACAGACTTACGGAAAAATTCAGCGTGACAAACGGGATAAACCGCACTTGCTTCACACTGAAAAACAGCCTAAATCAAAACCCGCTCCCCCTCCGAAAGGTGATGAATATTTACTGGTAGACGGCTATAATATCATTTTTTCATGGGATTCTCTTAAAAAAATTTCTGCTGAAAGCCTTGATTCTGCCCGTGCTGAACTGATTCACAAGTTAAGCAATTATCAGGGTATGCGTCAATGCAAACTGATTATTGTCTTTGACGCTTACAAAGTCAAAAACAATTCCGGCAGTATTGAAGAAATCAATCAGAATATTCACGTTGTCTACACCAAAGAAGCGGAAACAGCGGATACTTATATTGAAAGAATTTCCCATGACCTCAGCAAGGAACACCGTGTTCGGGTTGCTACTTCTGACGGTGCAGAACAAATTATTATTCTTGGCAATGGAGCATACCGCATGTCAGCAGAAGAACTCCGGCAGGAAGTGCTTGCAACAGAAGCACAAATTCAGGAATTTCTTCATAAAAAATAAAAACTGATGCAGATTCTTTTCTGCATCAGTTTAATTTTTCTAAATAAACCGCCTTGCCGTCATATAGAGAATAAAACCAAGCGTCTCCGCAAGGTGGGTATCCGCCTGAAAGTCTCTCGCTCCCAACGTCCGCAACGGTCTGTATACAGTCCGTGCAGGAGGTCTGCAATCCTCAGCCAGAGCATAAGATTCCCTGAATTTAAGTGTTGGATTATAATAGCTATATTTACCCGTACAAGGCAGTAAATTGGCTTTATTTATTCTTCTTCGTCATCGCCCTCGAACATTTCAGTAATTCTTTGAATGAAAATTTGTCCGATGCGTTCATATTCTTCGTCATTATCGATTGTAGCAAGATATTCACCTTCGCCGTCATCACAGACTTTTAAGACGACAAGTTCTGTATCTTCTTCAATTTCTTCATGATAAGGGATTAAAGCATAATACACAGTGCCATCTGCTTCCATGACATCTACCAGCTCAAATTCCTGTTCATTCCCTTCTTCATCCGTGAGGGTGAAAACTTCGGGAGTAAAATCTTTTTCTTCCATAGGGTACTCCTTTCAGAGGTCTTTTTTATATTATACTATAATTTCAGATAAAAATCAAGTGTTATTTTGAAATTTGTACATATTACACAAATATAAGAACTTTATTTCAGTGAAAATGCTTTGCTTTCCGGAAATCTATGGAATGTGTAAACGGCCGGCTGTAAAGGTCTGTATTTTCTGCCGTATGAATGAAATATAAATTCTGGTAAAATAACGGGATAAAATAATGGTCTTGCAACATTATTTTTTCAGCTTCTCCGCAAAGAGAAACTTTTTCAGATACAGTTTTGTCTTGTGCAATTTCTTCCAGTAATGGAGTCACAGCTTCATACTCCAGCCCGAATTCTTCTGCTTTGTCATAAAAGCTTTTCAATGATGCATAACAGCTGTTTCGTGTGGTTTTAAAATCGTATAATGCTAAAGTATAATCCCCTTCTGCAAGTCTGGTCTGATACTCACTTGGTGAAACAGTTTCAATTCCGATATAATGCCCTGAAAAATCCTGCCATGCCTGACAAATGAATAACAGTGTCTGTGTGTCTGAAAAAGTATCCGGAAGTAATATTTTTAAAGCATTGATGCCGTTTGTAGGTTTTCCCAGCAGACCTTTGCTGAAATATTCCATTGCCTTATCCGGCGAATAGTAAGGGACTAACTGTTCATCTGCGTACAGTTCACGGTAAGAACGGCCGGAAAGCTGTACAGACGGCGGAATTAAACCGCTTGCCGGCTGTAAACTGCCGTTTAAAATTTCTCCATAGGATTCTCTGTCAAGGCTGTAGGCTAATGCATTCCGGAAATCAGCATCTTTTAAAATTTCATTTTCCGGATTGCAGAGTAATCCCCATGTACTTGTGCAGTTTGTCACGACTTTATAATTTTTGGAATTTAAATATTTTGAGGGATAAGTATCTGTTAAAATGACATCAGAATTTCCGTCTGCAAAATCTTCGTCAGCATCTTTCTGACTGCGCATAATTGTGAATTGCAGACTGGAAGGAGAAATTTTTTCTGCATCATAATACATTGCATTTTTCCGGAAAGTCAGGAAATTATCTCCTGCATAAGCATCATAGACCCATTTATTCAGGCAGAATGCACCATTGCATAAAATTGTCTTATCATCAAGGCCATATCTGCCGTTTGTTGACAGAAAGAAATCCTCATTGCACGGCACGGCACAAGTTTGTGTCAAAAGATATAAAAAATCTGCGTCTGGATATTCCAAATCAAATGCTACTGTTGCGTTGTCTGGTGCGCTGATGCCCAATGCTTCAGGTTTTAAACTGCCGTGATGTACTGCGGAAGCATTTTGAATACAATAATATTCTTCTGCATGAGGCGCATCTGTTTCAGGGTTTAACAGTCTTTGAAAGCCAAAAATGTAATCTTTGGAAGTCACTGGTTTTGCGTCTTTTTCTTCCATTCCTGTGCTGAACCAGTAGCAGTCATTTCTTAAATGAAATTCATAATGCAATCCGTTTTCTGAAATCGTATAGCTTTCTGCACCGGCTGGAATAATTGCGCCTGTTTCGTCTAATCGGAGCAACCCTTCAAATACTGCTTCCATGACAATCTGTGCATTTTGATTATCCGTATACTGTGGGTCAAGGCATTCCGGATTGCCTGCTATAGTACAAGTAAACAGATATCCCATTCCATTATTTTTCTTGTCAGAACACCCTGTACACCCTCCGAAAATTCCAATCGCTGCCAAAAGTATGAATATTTTATTAACTAATAATTTCATAAAATCCTGCACTCCTTTCTCTTTCTATTCTAATTATACCATTTTAAATGCAAATTGGCAACTGTTTTCAGTATTTGTTTTTGATATTTTTTTAAAAAAACTATTGACAAATTATGAACTGTATGTTATAATAAAAAGTAGTCAAATGAATTCCAGAATTTTACATGTCCTTTTACACGCTCGATTCAGGAGGGGGATTGCTATGAAAAATATGAAAAATCATGTAACTTATAAAGGTTTCACACTTGTAGAATTGATTGTTGTGATTGCAATTATCGGCGTACTTGCGGCAATTCTTGTGCCGTCTATGCTGGGATATGTGACCAAAGCAAAATTTTCTGCTGCGAATTCCACTGCGAAAAATTTATATAATGCAGGTATGGTTGCTTGCCGTGAACAAGATGTGATGAAACCCATTGAAGAAGGCATTTATTCTGATAAAAGCACCTCTGGCGATTCAGAAACAATTCGCAAGCATATCTATGATTATAATCCTAACCTTGAGGGCACTTCATGGGCAGTTTTCATTCAGGAAGATGTCGTGAAAGCTGCTGTTTATCGTGAGGACGAAGAGGCTATTTATTTCGGAACATACCCTCATGCGAATAACGAAAAACGTGATTTTGACTTGAATAAAGCCATCAATTTCGCTCAGACTGGTGAGTGGTCTTAAAATGTTCACAAAAATGCTACTCGATTTTTGTGAATATTGCTTTTAAAAAAAATGCCCGAATATGTTGACTTTTTTTATCATAAATGTTATAATGAAATTATAAAATCATGAACGGATTGTAAATTTCAATTTTTATGAAGCGAGAGGTGTATTGCTATGAAAAAATCTTCCATGCGGGTAAAAGGTTTTACGCTGACCGAAATGATTATCGTCATTGCGATTATCGGTATTTTGGCTGCGATTCTTGCCCCGACTATGACAACTTATTACTGGAAATCCCGTGTGAAATCTGCAAACGGTGATGCTAAAATGGTTTATAATGCTGCACAGACTGCTGCACAGCGTTTCATTGCCAAAGACCAGCCCTTCCGGAGTGGTACACTGGCAGATGCGAACAGAACCAGCGGTCTGGAAAATGTTGTTGTGATTCGTTATGAAAATAATGCTTTCAGTTATAGTATAACAGGTTTTCCTTATGCATTCGGTACAGGTGCTTCCACTGGTGCTGATGAAGCTGTTGCTGAAATTGTCGCTTCTGTCAACAGAACTGTTTCTGGTGCTGAACAGAAATGCTGGACAGTGCAGATTCATAATTATATCGTAGAAGGCTGTATTGCTGCTGAAAATGAAAACAGTGACCTTGTCGGCTATTATACAACTGGTGTCACCTGCCTGCCAAATAACCGCCCCGGAAAAAATTATTCCAACTGGTTCGCTAGTGCTGAAACTACTGCTGCTACAGAATATCCTGCTTCTTTTGCTGATGTTGTCAGCAGATACAGCACAACTGCTCCCGTTGCTACAACACCATGACGATAAAACAGAAATTTTTAAATCAAATTCTAAAAAGCTGGTAATTTTTTACCGGCTTTTTCTGCATATTTTCTCCCCTTCCTGCCCATGCTGAAAATATCCCATTCAGAAAGGCTGGTATTTTTATGATTAAAGGTGTCAACAAAAACGTAATTGAAATTAACCGCCCCGACAGTGCTTACTTTGAACGGGCTGTTCTTTATTTAAAACCTGATGTGAAAGATGTCCCTTTGCAGGCCGCTCAAATGGAAACGCTTGATTACTTCCGTTCTGGTCAGAAACCAAAAAAATCCCTTCCCAGCTGGTTAAGCTTTTTACTGGGAATGGCTGTCTCTGCCGGCGGATGTGGTATCTTTCTGTATTTTCACGCCTGAATCTGTAAATTTTTCGGAGAAACGCAAAAAGTACTTGTAATTTTTCTGTAACAATGCTATAATATTATTAGTCTTAAATTTTTCGCTTAGAAAGGTGAATGCTATGCCAGAACATGAAAATCTTATTATTGGACGAAATCCCGTCCGTGAAGCCCTCCGCAGCGGTCAGCCTATTGATACTGTTCTCCTTTGCGGTGAGGGCGGCAGTCTCCGTGAAATCCGTGAACTTGCTGTACAGTCCGGTGCAGTCGTGAAGCACGTCAGTGAACAGAAATTAAATCAGATTGCAGAAGGCGGTGTCCATCAGGGTGTTGCTGCCTTCGGAGCGTGTGCTTCTTACGTTTCATTAGAAGATTTATTGGAAATCTCCCGCAAAAAAAATACAATGCCCTTTCTCATTCTTTGTGATGGCATTGAAGACCCTCATAATTTAGGGGCAATTATCCGAACTGCTGAAACTGCCGGCGCAGATGGTATTGTTATCCCCAAAAGACGCAGTGCTGCACTCACCCCTACTGTATTTAAAACTTCTGCCGGTGCTGCAAGCTGGCTTCCCGTTGCAAGAGTCCCAAATCTCCCTGCTGCCATTGATACACTCAAAAAACAAAATATCTGGATTTACGGCACAGACATGAATGGCTCTCTTTATACAGAAACAAATTTTGATGGTGCAGTTGCACTTGTCATCGGCTCAGAAGGCGAAGGCATCAGCCATCTGGTCAAAGAAAAATGTGATTTTCTCGTGAAACTCCCCATGCTTGGAAAAATTACTTCTTTGAATGCTTCTGTTGCTGCTGGCATCTTTATGTATGAAATTGTAAGACAAAGAACTCAAATATAGATAGGAGAACCCTTTACATGCCAAAAGAAAGAAAAAACACAGAACAGGCTGAACCTTTTGAATCCAGCCGGACAACGGTTTCTTTTATTGATTCCGGTACTCCTTCCAGACAATCCAATCAGTCTGGTATCACTGTCCGCCGTGAACAGGAAGATTTTTATGATGAAACTCCAAAAATCCGCCGTATGAGCGATTCTACCCGTGCCAGAGAAGCCGAAAAAAACAGAAAAAAAGGCAAATCTCCTGAAGAAAATTATACCTATGAAAAAGAACGCCCTGACGGTGAATATGAATACTCTGAAATTCAAAATGCAAAAAAATATAAAAAACGTAAAAAATTTTCCCGTCAAGATGATGTCACTGCTATGGCAACAGAAACATTACAGCTTGATTTGCGTGATATTATTCCAGTAGCTGTACCACCTCAGGAATCTGTCAAGCCTGTAGATGTCAAGCCTGCCCCCAGAGCCAGACGCACCAGCATGAATTTAAGCTCTTCCGACCGCAGTACATTCACAGCAGATTCTTTAGATGTCACAATTCAGCGCACTCCTGAAGAAGCAGCGGAAGAAACTCGCCGCCGTCAGAAAACTTCTGACATGATGAATCTTGAAAAAACAGCTGATATTCGTACTGACATTGCAGAACTCCGGAGTGCAGTTGCATTTCGTGCTGGTGGTTTAATGCTTGCAACTGTCATCAGTG
Source organism: Oscillospiraceae bacterium (assembly GCA_045541055.1). Lineage (GTDB taxonomy): Bacteria > Bacillota > Clostridia > Oscillospirales > Ruminococcaceae > UBA3855. The sequence goes on along the minus strand of JAZQIL010000260.1, from coordinate 117,501 downwards.
CATATCTTTCACTGCGTCATGCATTTCATCTTCCTTGGCTGGACAGCATTCCAAATTCTTTAATTTGTCTGATGCAGCTGCTTCTTGGCTTTGCCTCTGCTTCGGTATGCATTCCAGCTTTGAAAAACGGCTTAGTCCGTCTTTTTCAATTTCGTGCAGATACGGATACATTTGCAGCGATAGCATGGCTTTCCTGTGTATTAGACTCTCTTTTTGGCATATTTGGCATAGAGCATAACGGCATTGCAGAACATTTTATGCCATGTGCGATTTTTATCCTGTTGCTGCATACGATTGGTAAGCTTTTAATCATTGACCGTGAAGAAATTAACTTAAAAGCCGCTGCTGCGACTCCCAACTGCTACGGAATGCATATTATCGAAAATGATAAAAATGCAGAAGCTCTTGCCAGAGGTGTGCTGAATGATTTTCCAATTATTGCGGCTCTCCGGAAAACAGATTCTCTCAAAGACTTCCGCAAATATACTTATTCGGCCGATTTAGCTGACTATTTTTCACATTATGCTGCTCCGGCAAGCTGTGCCTTTTCGCTGATTTCTTCCATTATTCTGACGCTTTTCAAAGGTGGCGGATTTGGTTATGCATTAGGCTTGTTTTCCATGTTTTCCGTTGCTGTAGGCTGTGCCGCCATTACCTTTACAGTAAATCTCCCTCTGTTCAATGCTGTCAAAAGTCTTTCCAGCCGTGGTGCATTGCTTCTCGGCTACCAGAGTGTAGATGATTTCTACGATACAAATTCTATCCTGATGGATACTTCTTCCCTGTTCCCTGAAAGTGCTGTCAAGCTCAAAGGTGTTAAAATGTATTCCAATATCAAGTCAGAAGAAACACTTTTAGCTGCTGCCAGCCTTGCCTATTTTGCAGGCAGTTCTTTCAGCCATATCTTTCGTGAAGTTCTTCAGGGCAGAGGGCAGCAGCTTTACCCTATTGAAAATTATGTCTGTGAAGATGGTCTTGGTTTATGTGGCTGGATTCATAATCAGCGCATTCTGCTTGGAACAAGAGATTTAATGCTCAGTCATCACATTGAAGGCATTCCCTCAAAAACCAAAGAAGCAGAACTAACAGGAGAGGACAGAGATGCAATTTACCTCTCTATCTCCGGAAATCTTTCTGCTTTGTTTGTTGTGGAATTACAAGCAGATAATACTGTAAAATTCTGGGTACATCATGCCGTCAAACGTGATATCTCTTTAATTCTTCACAATGTTGACCCTATTATCACAGCAGACAGAATCTCCAGCTTATTTGACATTTCTCCCGAAATGTTCAAAATTCTTCCTGCAAAAATGCAGAATCTTTATCGTGCAGAAACTGCCCATGTCAAAGAAATGAGTACTTCTGTTGCTTGCACAAACAGTTTTGATAATATCATGCGTTTAATTGCCTGCTCCAAAGTTGTCCGGAATGCGGCAACTGCTGGTATTTTCCTGCAAGCAGTCAGCATTCTGATAGGTATGGTTCTGGTGGTTATGGAGTCACTTTTACACATTGGTGTGACACCCGGCTGGATGATTATCTTTCAGTGTGCCGTATCTTTAATTACTATCCTGTGCGTGAATATCCGCCGTATGTTCTAAGAGGTGAACTTTTATGAATGATATTCCTGAACAAACTACCAGTGCTGACCTGCCCAGACCAAGACAAAATCCCCCTAACCCCTATCATTTCGATTCTAACGCACTGCCTTCACTGAAATACACTCCTCCTGCATCTTCTCCCGTACAGACACAAAAATTTTCCATTCCGGAACATTCCAAAAAATCTTCTGATGAACTCCCAACACAGAAAATTCCTGTCATTCCGAATACTTCTGTTTTTCCTCCGAAACCTGAACTCGCTCAACAATCCCCTCAAAAGAAAAAAACACAGAATCCTTCTAAAAAATCCCAGAAACCTCAGCCAAAAACAACAGCTAAAAAATCCACTGTTTCCAAGCCGAAACCTGCCTCCAAAAAGAAAAAAACTTCTCATCATTCTCATCATGGAGGTGTTTTGGTGAAAAAAATAATACAGCGGATTTTGTTTGTTCTTGCTGTTATTTTTGTGCTTTATTCTGCGGTTGCATTTCTTCTCATTCGTCAGCTTGAAAAAATTCCGAAACAGGAACGGCTGGTAACTACAGGTTCACTTTCCAAACCTTATGTACGCAGTGTGCTGTTAATTGGCACTGACAGCCGTGATATTGGTGCAGAACGAGGCCGTTCTGATACAATGCTTTTATTTTCGCTGAATTCCCAAACACAGCAGATTTACCTGACTTCTTTCATGCGTGACGCTTACGTCAATATTCCGAATTATGGCTATAATAAGCTCAATGCTGCCTATTCTTACGGTGGTGCGGAACTGCTGATGGACACACTGGAACAAAATTATCAGATTAGCATTGATGACTACTGTATCGTCAGCTTTATGGGCTTTGCCAGTATTATAGACGCTTTCGGGGGTGTAGAAATTGACCTTTCTGACGAAGAAGCCAAGGCTTTAAACGTCATTCTGCAAAGTGAAGTCAATGAACTTGCCGGAGATGACCCTTTTTCTGATTTCATTGAAAAAGGCGGTACTTATATTTTAAACGGCAAGCAAGCTCTTTCTTATGCAAGAATCCGTTATGTTGGAAATGCCGATTTTGAACGCACTTCACGACAGCGTGAAGTCATGACACAGCTTTTGAACAATGCCAAAACCAAAGCAGTGACCGCTGTCCCTGAACTCATTTCCTCTGCTATGCCTCATTTAGGAACAAATATGTCAGATTTTGACATGTATCTGCTTTCTCTCCGTGCGCCGTTTGCTGTTACTTACAATATTGCACAAATACAAATTCCTGCTGACGGCACTTACACTCCGGCAGATATTGACGGTCAGTCTGTTCTGCAAGTCGATTTTGATTCTAATATTCAAGTACTGAAAAATTCTGTTTATGCTTCTGAATAAGGTGACAAGCTATGAAAAAGAAACTAGTATTACTCTTAATTTCTGCTGTTCTGTCTCTTTGCTGTTCTTCATGCAGTACATTTGAGGTTGTTCGTCAGGCTTATGAGATGTATAAGACCGGAAATACAGAACCATTTGAAACGAAATCTAACTTTGAAGAGGATTTTGTAAACTATGTAGAACAGCAATTTAAAGAAAAGTATGGAAAAGAATTTAAACTGCTGGGCTTTCACTCGCCATTCATGTCTGTTAAAAGAACCTGTGATATGAAATGTATTGATGATGAGATAGAATTTCAGGCTACTGTTCACAGCAAAGATTATTATGAAGTCGAAAGCGAAAATTACTTATGTCATAAATATTTAAATCAAGTGCAGGGAGATATTGAATCTTATATGGAACAGTACTTGTCTGACTATAAATATGCTGAAATCAATATTGATTCTACAGAATTGCCTTTTTCTACCTCTCCTGATTTAACATATGAAGAATTTAGAAAATCAACGTACTTTGACGAAGTAATTTGTTTTTGCAATGACAGAAATTTTTCTGATGAGGAAATGAAACTCATAGAAGATAAATTTGGCGGATATGGTACAGAAAAAAATTATAAAGAAGAAATAGATATGCGAGTAGATTTCCGGATTTATTTAATTCCCGAAGATGCTTACAATCGACTTGAAACTTGTACAAAAATAATTTCATGGCAACCCGGTTGGGATAGTTTATTAGATGAAAATACTGTTTACGCTTCTGAATAAAAGGAGGTTCTATGCGAAAATTTTTCTGTATTTTTCTGATTTTTGCTGTATGTTTTACCGGCTGTCATAAAACAAACGAAGAACCCGAAACGATTCCCGTTGCAAATGATGCCGGAATTATGGACGCTCCCGAAACAATGCCGGATTTACAAACTTCTTCTGAACCAGAAATGCAAACAGAAACCCTTTCCATTGCAGAACGGGTTTCCTGCCTTGACAGCATTTCTAATCAGCATATCTGTGATGAATGTCATGTTCTTTCAGAAGAAGAATTTCAAAATCAAAATGAAATTTTAGAAGAATTCGCTTCTTCCCGCAATTTAAATGTATTTCTTGTTATCACTGACCATCTGGACGGAAATACTCCTCAGCAGTTCGCTGAAACATGCTATCAAACCGCCGTGGAAGAAGAATATTCCGGCGGTATGCTGATTTTACTTAATAATGATACCAATCAGGATTATATTTATCTGACAGGCTCTTGTCCTGCATATATCACACAGGTGCAAATTGATGCTGTCCTTTCCGGTGCGTCTTATGACCTGATTAACCAGAATTATATAAATGCTTTAAATCTCATCTATACATTGTTTGATGAAATTCCCTGTTAAGGATAATTTTTAATTTTTTTACAAATAGTACTGTACAAATTTTTGATTTTGTGCTATAATAATAAAAAAAGGAGGTTGCTTTTTTCCTATGCAAAAAGAAGTTCAGGATATTCTCCAAAGTGTCGGCAAAGTCATTGTCGGCAAAGATGATACAATTTTACAGGCTGTCATTGCCATGCTCTGCGGAGGACATGTGCTGCTTGAAGATGTCCCCGGTGTCGGGAAAACACAGCTTGCTGCTGCGCTTTCCCGTTCTGTAGGCGGTGAATTTCATCGTATTCAGCTCACCCCTGATATTATGCCCTCAGATATTACAGGCTATTCTGTTGTGAATCAAAAAGACGGCTCTTTAGAATACCGCCCTGGTGCAGCTGTTTGTAATTTTCTGCTTGCTGATGAAATTAACCGTGCTTCTCCAAAAGTACAGTCTTCTTTGCTGGAAATTATGGAAGAACATCAAATCAGCCTTGACGGACAAACGCATATTTTACCTTCACCGTTTATGGTTATTGCTACACAAAATCCTGTGGAAACTTATGGTACTTATCATTTACCGGAAGCCCAGATGGACAGATTTTTCATGAAAATTTCTATGGGATATCCTACACTTCAGGAAGAACTTGCAATTCTTGAACGCAATGGCGAAGGCAACCCAATTTCTAATATTTCCGAAGCGGTTCTCTCTACAGACCAAGTGACCCTCTTACAGCAAAAAGTGAATGCTGTTCAGGTTTCTGCACCTGTCAGAAATTATATTATTTCCCTTGTCAGGGCAACCCGTGAAAGTGATATGTCTGCACTTGGTGTCAGCCCTCGTGGAAGCATTGCCTGCTACAGAGCTGTCAGAGCGTCTGCTTTCGTTCATGGAAGAAGTTTCGCTACGCCTGATGATGTCAAGGAACTTGCTGTACCTGTTCTGGCTCACAGAATTTTGCTTTCTCCCAAAGGACGAAACAGCTTAGGCTCAACGGAAGCACTGATTCAACAGCTTCTTGAAACAATTCCTGTTCCTGCGAATGCGTGAGGATTTGCTTTATGAAACATATTTCCCGTATTCTGGAACGTTCAAAATTTTATTTTGGTCTGCTGATGATGTTCGGCATGGCATATTTATTCACAAATTATCTTGATGGTGATATTGGTGTCGTTGTCTGGAGTTTTTTAATTCTTGCACCGCTGGTTTCTGTTCTGTTAAGCTGGTATGCCTGCCGTCAGATTTCCGCACGTTTTGAAACGCCTTCCTATCTTGCAAAAGGCAGAAAATTTACTGCCAAAGTGACGGTCACGGCAGAAGGGAAACTCCCTGTTCCATTTCTGCGCTGTCAAATTCAGTCAGATTTGAATTTTCTTCCGGAAGATGCAAGACCTGTGCAAAGTGCAATGACTTCAGAAGAACCGCTTGAAATTCCTTATGAAATGACGGCTCAGTATGCCGGCTGTGGTATTATTTCCGTGCAGGAGTTAGCCGTTTATGACTATCTGGGCTGGTTTAAATTTAAAGTGAATCAAATTCCTGCTCCTGTGAAAGTTGGTATCATTCCGGAAATTCCTTCTCTTTCCAATGCAAATGTTATTTTACATACTGTTTCAGATATTGTTTTAACGCAAGATGATGAAGAAGAAGAATCTTCTGCTGCACTTTCTGCTCAGTCTATGCCGGGCTATGTTCACAGAGATTATGTTCCCGGTGATAATTTAAGACGCATTAACTGGAAAATGTCTGCAAAACGGCAGAAACTTATGGTTCGTATGGACGAAGCCGCTGCAACTGTCCGGCCGACTGTAATTCTTGATTTACAGCCTGAACCAGATGAAACTTCTTTAAAACGCCGTGAAATTATCATGGAAGGTGCGCTTGGCTTTTTAATTCTGCTTGTCCGTCAGGGAATTCCCTGTACCATTCGTTTTTCCTCGGAAAATCAGTGGAAATCTTTAATTTTAGAAAGTGAAGACGCTGTGAGAAATGCTGCTGTAGAAATTGCTGCTGCTGATTTTATACATGACGGCAATCGAATTGACCCTTCTGCTTCACAGGAAAAAGCTGGGGCTTATTTAATTTACACCCCTCACCCTGATGAAGCACTTGCTGGAGAAGCCATTTCTTTAAAAAATTCCGGCTATTTGTGTGCGGTCTGTCCTGCGGAGACAAATCTTTCTGCACTTTCCGGATTTGATGCGCTTTGGACAATCGGGAAAGACTTCACCATGCAGAATATTAAGAAATGAGGTGCTGGCATGTGGAATAAATTACAGGAACTTTCTCAGCAGCCTTCCGCCCTTTTTCTGAAAAAGCTCATTGGCGACCCTGTCCAGCTTTATGCAGTATTTCTTGTAACGACAGTCATGTATTATTATCACAGTGACATGACTTGGATGTATACAATTATTTCTATTTTATTAAGCTGGGTCATGATGCGTTTTTATGATTTTATTGCTCGTCATAAATGGATAGGCCCTTTGACTTATCTTGTATACATGTTTGCAGGTCTTGAAATTGTAGGCATGATTACCAACTGGGGGAAGCAAAATTATCCTATCAGTTTTATGGTCTGGTTTTTAACTCCTCAAAGCGTTGTTACTTTTTCAGGCTGGTATACTGTTTCTATCTATCTGCTTATGATAGGTTTTTTAACCAGTGCGGTGTATTATTTTTCCAAAACCCGTTACCGAATGAGTATGCAATTTTTAATCATGCTGATTCCGCTTAGTTTATATGCTAAGGAAGGCATTCATATGCCTGCTATTTTAGTGATTATTTTGCTGGCAAGCTATTTTCTGTTAATGGTCTATTGCCGTCAGATGAATAATCCTGATGAAATCCGTTATCTGCCAAGTTTTCACGGGAGTGTTTCAATTGCAGCTTATGTACTGGTATTTTCCATATTAGCAGCAATTTTTCCGAAACCTTCTGTCAATGCAGACCGTGAATTTATTGACAATGCAATGTCTTACAGCACTTGGTCTGACGTATTGATGAATGCTATCAGTATGTTTACAGATACCACGGATAATTCTGTTGGCACTTCCAATAATACCAGAACAATTTATTATGTTTCTTCTCCGGAATCGCTCCGGCTCAGAACACAAACATATTCTTATTATCAGGCTGATGACAGCTGGTCGGTCATTCGTGATTATGATTATCCTGACCAAAGCTATTCTCCTAATATGACCTATCGCCCTCAAGACGTTTTGCAAGCCATTCTGGACGCTGCTCAGAACTCTGATTTTGCTCAAAAATATCATCTTGAAGATGTAAAAAATACTGTTCTGTTAGAACAAAAGCTTTCTACTGTTGCAATATGTCCCCGTTACTACCCTATGCAGGTACTGCCTTCCCCAACCAGAACAGTTTCTTCTTCTCAGGGTGGTGTCATGACTATTTCTAAAACAGGTACATTCGCCGGAAATCAATCAGACTGGGCAACTGTTCAGTATTATTCCGATACTTATGCAAGATACCAGACTGTGACACCCATTCTGAAAAAATTATCCGGTGAAACATATCTTTCTCTCTTGGAAGATGCTCAGAAAATTCTTGAAACATCTGCACCAGAAGAAAGTGCTTTACTCGCTCAGGTACAGCAGGAATGTCAGGAAGCTTATCAATTTTTCAATGATGCAGATGCACAGGATTTCCACAGCGAAACCATTCAGAATCTCGCTGAACAAATTACTGCTGGTCTGACTTCTGATTTTGATAAAGCCAGAGCAATTGAATCTTATTTTCTGGACGAAAATTTCATTTATGATCAGGCTTATCAGAAACCAAAAGGCTCTAATGCAGAATATTTCCTCACACAAAGCAAAACAGGCGTTTGTTATGAGTATGCAACTGCGATGGTTCTGCTCTGCCGGAGTATTGGCCTGCCTGCACGCTATGTACAAGGCTATAATTTAAACGAAATATATCAGGCAAATTTCCGTAACCGTGACTGTAATTATATTATTAAAGTCCGTGATGCCCATGCTTTTCCGGAAGTCTATATTTCCGGCTATGGATGGCTCAGTTTTGAACCTACTGTTCCCAGCATGGAAATTTTAGAAACGAACCGTGTTGAAAATCAAGTTGTGATGCAATGGGGCTTTATACTGTTAATTTTCGGTATTTTAGCAGGAATCATTTATTTTCTGCTGCCTCGTATCCGTGAAGCACTTTTCCGGAAACGACTGCACACCATGCCCGCTTCAAAGTGCGCTTCTGCCGTTTTTCAGCATATGCGCCTTTTGATGCACCTCCCTGAAAGCACTACCGTTCAGGAACTCGCTCAGGAATCAGCTTCTTTCTTTCATGAAGCCGTTTTGTTTGATGTTCTTGACGTTCTGCTATATCACCCTTCTCAGCAAGAAGAACCTTCCATCTCTCTGGCCGAATCTTACCAGAACTGGGCAAACGCTCGCTCTCAGTTCCTGAAAGAACAGGCACAGAAACAAAAACAACAAAAAAATTTAAAAGCAAAACATGCTTAACTTGAAAGGAGTCTTGATGCCAATGGCATTCTCAAAACAAAAAGCAGCCATAGCGGGGGCAGTTCTCTCCGCTGTGATGGGGGCTGCCCTTTTTAGCAATTCATTGACCTACGCTTTCAGCGGAAATTACAAATCATGGAAACAGTACGGAAGCAGCTGGAGTTCTATGTATCTTGGAAGCAGTTCCGATACCGTTGCTGAAAGTGGCTGTGCAATTACTTCTGCTGCTATCCTGATGGTACAGTCAGGTTCTGTGACGGATAATGACTTTAACCCTGGAGTCATTGTCGAATATTTGAATCAACATGGCGGTTTTAATTCTTCCGGTCTGCTTGACTGGTATGCATTGTCTACTTATGCGCCTGATTTCCGCTATGTCACTGACCGTGACAATGTTCTCCACGGTAAAACGGAATTGGAAAAAGCACAGGAAATTCAGAATTTACTTGATGAAGGCTATTATGTAATGGTTCGCATCAGCAACGGCAATTCTACACATTTCGTTGCTGTGGATTCCGTCCAAGGGGCAAAAGTCATTATGATGGACCCCGGAAGTAAATCTACTTCTCTTTTTGAAAAATATTCTGTCAATACTGTTACACAAGTCCGTCTCTTTAAAGGCAAAAATTCCCCTGTGACGGTCGTTGAAGAAGAAGAAATTTCTGTTTCTACTGAAATTGATGCACCTGAAACCGCTCCAGTTATGCCTCAGACGCTTGCACCGGAAACAACTGTTCCCGAAACTGCTCCTGAAACTGCTCCCCCTGAAACGTCTCCAGAAACAACAACGACCACAACGACCACTGAAACAACAACTACCACCACTACTACAACGACCACTACAACAACCACAACGACAACCGCTCCAGCACCTCAGACGAATACAGAAACTGTTACTGAAACCGTGCTTGAAACTGCTCCTGAACCGCTGATAGAAGATGCTCCTCAGGAAATTGTTCCTGATATTGTGGAATTTGTCGTTCTTCAAGATGCGCCTGAAACTGCTCCGCAAATCGCTGGTGTTTCCCCTGAAATGTCCCCTGTCATTACTGGTGCAAACCCCGAAACAATGGTGATTTCTATTCCTCATGAACAGGCTCAGGCAAAACTTGTTGAAATCGGTCAGCAAAATATTTTAATGTCTATCCGTTTCACGCTGAAAGCTGATGTGCTTCTTTGTCAGGACATTCATGCAACTGCGATTCTGGATACCATTCCAGCAGGTACTTCTTTAAATGTTGTTGAAGTAGATGACGGATTCCAATGGGGAAAAGTCGTTTTCAATGACAAAGAAGGCTGGATTCCGCTTAATTTCGCTGAACTTTAATTACTTTGACCGCCGTCCGGCATTGAACGGCGGTTTTTCTTCTGAAAGGAGTTTTTTTACATGAATTGGATTGAAATTAAAATTATCACAGAAACCCCTGCACTGGAAATTCTTTGTGCAATGCTCACGGATTACGGTGTGAAAGGCTTTGTAACACAGGATAAAGAAAGTTTTCAGGAATTTCTGAACGACAAAACCGGCAAATGGGACTATATTGAAGAATCTTTGATGTCTCTTTCTGAATGTGATACCAGTATTACATTCTATCTGCCAGATGATGCGCAAGGTGCAGAACAATTCGCCAGCATTAAAAACCTGCTTGAAAATTTAAAGCTTCGGGAAGATGCTGCTTTCTTCGGCAGTCTCGCCCTTTCCTGCAATAACGTGAAGGAAGATGACTGGGCAAATAATTGGAAACAGTTTTTTAAGCCCTTCCCTGTCGGTGAAAAGTTATATATTAAACCTTCTTGGGAAACGATTCCGGAAGAAACTTCCAGAACTGTCCTTGAAATTGACCCTGCTTCCAGCTTTGGCACGGGTCAGCATCACACAACCAGATTATGCTTAGAACTTTCTGAAACTGTTTTAAAGCCGAATGATAAAATTTTAGATTTAGGCTGTGGAAGTGGTATTCTTTCAATTGGTGCAATGCTTCTGGGTGCAGCTTCAGCAACTGCCGTGGATATTGTAGAAAATTCTGTAAAAACTGCGCTTGAAAATGCTCAGAAAAATCATATTTCTTCTGATGTTTATCATACTTACTGCGGAGATATCTGCTCTAATCCGGATTTAAGAGAAACCATCGGCTCTGGCTATGATTTAATCTATGCCAATATTGTGGCAGATGTTTTAATTGCCATGTCCGGTCTGTTCAAAGGCTTTTTAAAGCCCTCCGGTCATTTAATTGTTTCCGGCATTATCATTGAACGTGCTGACGAGGTTCTTGACACACTCAAAGAAAAAGGCTTTGAAGTCCTCACTGTCAAAGAAAAAGAAGGCTGGGCTGCTGCTCTTCTCAAAATAAAATAAAAATACACAGCATATCTTAATCAAAAAAGATATGCTGTGTTGTTTTTAAACCATAGAATGCAAAGTCATAACCGCTATGACGGTATCTAGGATTGTTAAAACAAATGTTAATATGACAATAAACTTGTTAAATTGATATTTTTTTCTTTCACGATATAATTTAACACATACAAGCAAACTGCCAATCTGCATTACAAAAAAGATTGCAAAAAATGGTATTAACCCTAAAACAGAAAATGCTAATCCCACTGCTTCAAAACGCTTATTTTCTTTCTGAATGCGCTGTGCTTCATTTGAAAGTATCTCACTAACTTGATGCACCGTCTGCTGTTCTAATTGTTTTTGCTTTTGATAATCCTCAATCGCCTTTTGTCTTCCCATTTCCTGCTGGTAGCCGAATTCAAATGCATTTGTGAATTCTACCTGCCGTTTTTGGATTTCATCATCTATCAGCATTTCATTTCCACAGTACTGACAGATACATTTTTTTAATTCCGGATTTACCTGCAAAACTGCATTGCATTTTGAACAGGTTAAGTCTACTAATCTCATTTACTTTTCTTCTTCAGAAGTTTTCAACAGATTCTGGAATGCTGTATTCTGCTTTTCATCAGCGTATTTTGTAATGCTTTCCAGATTACGCTTGTTAATGAGTTTACTTTCTTTCAGAACCTTTTCAGCCGTCTGTGTGTCGTTCTCATCAATCAGATATTTGAACATCTTGACAAAATTCTTCTTAATCGCTGCCAAAACTTCTTTATCTTCCGGCGTATGACAGAACATTCCCCATAATACGGAATATCTTAAAGCCGTAGACCAATTTTCCAGCTGTTCAAAATTTTTCGCATCAATCACACGAAATACTTCTTCTACAGAAACTTTCTTATCCACTGTAAATGCAACTCCGTGATAAGTCACGTTCTTTAAAGCTTCACAGCCGTCAAATGCATGTTTGTTAATTTTCTTCACACTTTCGGGAATGGAAATGCTGTTTAAAATTTTACAGTTGCTGAACGCATAAAATCCAATTCTTGTCACACCTTCCGGAATAATAACGCTTTGAATAATCGGATGATTCTGAAATGCATTGTCACCAATTTTCACTGCGTCTGCCGGAATTGTAATTTCAGCGTCATAACCTCTGTAACCTAATACAACTCCGTTACGAATGTAAAAAAACATATCACTCATCATTTCTTACCTCACAAATTTTTAATATTATCTACTATTTTACCATATTCCTGTTTATTTGTCAAGAAATTTTTAACATTCCATATTTTCCCATTTGCATTGTGCATGATGCATAAAAAATAATAAGCAAATTATAAAATATGTAGAATTTCATCAATTTGCATTGCAAAAGTATTGATTTAATGTTATAATAAATATTAGTTTATGAATCTCGTAATCAAAATTATTTTATATGCAAAGGAGCGTTACTTTTCTATGAACTCAATTCAGGCAAACAAAATTAAAAACATCGCCCTTACCGGACACCACAGTTCCGGTAAAACTGCCTTAGCAGAAGCATTGCTCTATTCTGCCGGTGCTTCCGACAGACACGGAAAAATTGCTGAAGGTACAACTGTATGCGACTTCGACCCAGAAGAAATTAAACGCAAAGCCTCTCTTTCTACTGCACTGGCTGGCTTCGCTTACAACGGCTACTGGATTAACTTGCTGGATACACCAGGTATTCTTGATTTCGCTGGAGAAGAGCTTTCCGGTATTGCCGCTGCGGATACCGTTTTAATCACAGTTTCTGCAAAATCCGGTGTTCGTGTCGGCACGAAAAAAGCTTACGCCGCTGCAAAGGCTATGAATAAAGCAACTATGTTTGCCATTACCAAAACAGATGATAAAGATGCAAACTTTTTCAACGTCCTGACAGAACTCAAAACGGTCTTTGGCCCTACCGTATGCCCCGTTGTTGTCCCTGTGATTAAAAATGCTGAAATCGTTTCCTATGTAAATCTTATCGAAATGAAAGCTTATACCTACGATGCAAAGGGCAAGCCCGTTGAAACTGAACTCACTGACCTCGATATGGCTGAAAAAGAATACAGACTTGACGGCCTTGTAGCTGCCGTTTCAGAAGCTGTCGCTGAAACAGATGAAGCTTTAATGGAAAAATTCTTTGAAGGCGAAACATTTACACAGAAAGAACTTATTGACGGTATTCACAACGGCATGAATCAAGGCTTAATTACGCCGGTTGTCTGCACTTCTGCTTTAACAATGGCTGGTATTGACATGCTGCTGAAAGAATTTGAACTCTTAGTGCCTGCCGCTGATGAAGTGCCTTCTGATATCAAATGCGATGCTTCCGCACCGCTTGCTGCTTTAGTATGCAAGACTGTTGCTGACCCCTTTGTTGGTAAAATGTCTTACTTGAAAATTTTATCCGGCAAAATTTCTTCTGATATGACTGTTGTTAATTCCAATACTGGCGCAGAAGAAAAAATTGGAAAGCTTTACACACTTCTTGGCAAAAAACAGACTGAAGTGAAATCCGCTGAAGCTGGTGACATTGTCGCTGCTGTGAAAATTTCCGCTTCTACTGGTGACACACTTTGTTCTGCCGGAAATGTCACGAAAGCCCTGATGCCTGAATTCCCTCACCCTTGCTATTCTATGGCTGTCCGTGCTAAAAATCAGGGCGATGAAAGTAAAATTTCAGGCGGTATGCAGAGACTTGTCGAAGAAGACCCCACACTCACTTATGTACAAGACCCTCTCACAAAAGAACAAATTCTCAGCGGTCTTGGTGAACAGCACCTCGAAATCGCTGTTGCAAAATTAAAATCCAAATTCGGTGCAGAGGTTGTTCTTTCCGTTCCTCAGGTCGCTTACCGTGAAACTATCCGTAAAAAGGTTGAAGCAGAAGGCAAACATAAAAAACAGTCCGGTGGTCACGGTCAGTACGGTCATGTAAAAATTGCCTTTGAACCTTGTGTCAGTGATGAACTTATTTTTGAAGAAAAAGTATTCGGCGGTTCTGTTCCGAAGAACTACTTCCCCGCTGTTGAAAAAGGTTTACAGGATTCTGTGAAAAAAGGTGTTCTTGCCGGCTGTCCTGTTGTTGGTCTGAAAGCGATTCTGTTAGATGGCTCTTATCACCCTGTAGACTCTTCTGAAATGGCTTTCAAAATGGCTGCTTCTATCGCTTACAAAGAAGGTATGCGTAATGCTGACCCTGTCATGCTTGAACCTATCAGCACTTTGAATGTCACCGCTCCAGATGAAAATACTGGTGATATTATGGGCGAACTGAACAAACGCCGTGGCAGAGTACTCGGTATGAATCCCGCTGAAAAAGGAGAAACTACAATTACTGCGGAAGTGCCTGCTCGTGAAATGCATGATTTCGCTATGTATCTTCGTCAGGTTACAAGAGGTATGGGAAGCTTCACGCTTGAATTCCTCAGATATGAACCTCTCCCCTCTAATCTCCTCAGCGAAGTCATTACAGAAATTTCCACTGCTAATGAAGCATAACCTCCGTCAAGGCTGTACAATTGTGTACAGCCTTGATTCTGTCTATCGCAAAATGCGTAATTTTCTGCCATAATCTTGACTTTTTAAAAGTTTTGTGCTATGATAGTATTGTCAATTTTAATACGAAAGGATGCTTTTCAATATTATGGCAAAAAAATTTGAATCGTTCGTGAAAATTGTGATTTGTGCATTGCTGGTTTACGCTCTGGGCGTGCTGGGCATTTCCAGTTTAATTTCTACCACTTTCATGGAACAAATTCACGAAGGCGAAGACGTTGACAGCGTTGTCATTCGCATTCAGGAGGCTTCTGAATCTGTGATTTATCATCATGATGATGTATTGTTTAACGTCATTATGCTTGCAGTCTTTGCGCTAATCTGTTTTCTGGCACTTCCCAGAATGAAGAAATTATCTCTTAAATCAGAAATGATTTTTATCACTGTCTGGACGGTGGTACTTGGTGCAATATGGGTGAATTCTTCCATGGTAAAGCCAACTTACGACTCTGAATATGTCACAGAATATGCCATGCAGTTTGCTGATGGTGATTATTCTGCTATGTCGGAAAATTATTTGCAGGAATATTCTTTTCAGTTAGGGTATATTTTTTTCAATGAACTGATTTATAAAATTGCTTCTGCAAATTTCGGAAAGATTGATGATACTATTTATATTCAAGTCATGAATGCTGTTTTTTTAGCGTTGCTTTATGATGCATTACTTTTAATCAATCATACTGTTTTTGAAGATAAGCGAGTCAGAAACATGACTTTTCTGCTTGCTGTTTTCTGTGTACAGCCGATTATTTTCTGTACATTCACTTACGGAATTATTCCGGGGTTTTGCTTTGGAGCGTGGGCATTATATCTGGAAATTCTCTATTTCAAGAAAAATAAGCTTTGGCTGGCTGGATTGTCTGCCGTGTGCATTGCGCTTGCTGTCATGATTAAAAGCAATAATTATATTATTTTAATTGCCATGATGATTTTAGCAGTGGTTCAGCTGCTTCAAAGAAAGCATTATCTGAAAGATGCTGCTTATATTGCAGTTGCCTGTGTACTGGCATTCAGTTCTATTCCGATGGTGATTTCCCATTATGAAAAAAAATCCGGTGTAGAATTAGGAGATTCTATTCCTTACATTTCATGGATTGCAATGGGCATGTGTGAAGGCTACCGTGCGCCCGGCTGGTATAAAGGTACTTATACAGTCAGCAAGTTTGAAGAACTTGGCATGAATCAGGAAGCTATGAAAACTTATTCCACAGACCTTCTGAAAGAACGCTTGGACTATTTCAAAGAAAATCCTCAGTATCGAAATGACTTCTTTTACAGAAAATTCGTTTCTCAATGGAATGAAACTTCTTATCAAAGTATCTGGAATAATACTGTAAGAGGACAGTACAAAGACAAGGGCAAACTTTCCAACTGGGTTTGCAGTAAGGACAAAGGCGAACTGAAAACAAAAGCATATATGGATTTTTATGCTCAGTTAATTTTCTGGGGTTGTCTGATTGCAGTCATTGCCTGCTTTAAAAATAAAAATTTCTTTTCTGTGGCAATGCCTTTAATTATTCTTGGGGGTATCATGTATCACATGCTTTCAGAAGCAAAATCTCAGTATGCAATTTCTTATTTTGTCATGATGACAGCAATTGCTGCCTATGGAATTTGCATTGCTTATGATATTTTTGCAAAGAAAATGCAGAAATATCCTCAATTTGTATTACTTTTCCCTGTTTATGAGCCTGAAACGGAAGTGAAACCGCTGGCTGTTGTTTCTGAAAATTCTGAAATTTCTGAATAAAAATATCCGGCAGAATTTCCTCTGCCGGATTATTTTTTAAGCGGTCATTTCGCTTTCCGTGATTAAATTTACAATATATTTTAATATTCTCATTGCTTCATCTGTATCAGGCTTTTGATTTTTGTTAAAATCAATATTTGTTAAATTTTCTTCTGTCAGAATTTCTTTTCCCATAATTGCTTTATTTACGGTGATAACGTCTAAAATATCCACTTCGCCGTCACCGGTAGCATCACCGGCTTTTTTCACAGCAGGCGCAGGCTGAAACAATTCCGGATGTTTTTCCTCTGCTGCAAAGAGAAATTCTTCTACAAGTGCGTCCACATCGTCATAATCCGACCATGAAGTCAGCGCATATGTTAAGCTTTCTTTCAAGTCCTGGTCATATTCTGTAATCACTTCATTCAGCTTGATATTTGAAGCAACATCTTTCAAAACAGAAAACTGATTCTGTCCACCAAGCAAAGGATTCTGATAATCTCCGACTGCAATTTTTTCCATAACTGCCTTATTATTGACAAAGTCACCGGAAGACAATGCATATTTCTCCATAGAATCTTCTTCTACTGTGAAATATCTGACAAATTTTTCTGCTTCTTTCTGATTATTGCAGTTTGGAGACAGGCACAGCCATGAACCCCCCCAGAAATATTCCTGAGGGCCTATGACTAAATTCCAGTTTCCGTCTGTACCACAGTTTTCCTCCAGCTGTGTTCCGGAAGTCAGACACCATGTCGAATAGAAATATCCTAATGTTTCTTCATTTTTACCGGCATTTTTCCAGCTTGTTGACCATTGTGTCGTGTACGGGTCAACATAACCGTTCTGTACATAATTTACCGCTATACTTGAAAAATCACGAACTGTCTGTGTATTCACTTTTCCGTCAATCAGCCAAGGCGAATGTGCTGCTGCTGAAAAGCACTGCCACATGCCTTCTAAAGTCGCAGTCATTTTAATTTTTCCATCTGTTGCTTTCTGAAATTCTTCAGCAGTTTTTGTAAATTTATCCCAGCTGCTGATTTTTTTCTGCATTTCTTCCGGAGATTTTACGCCGAGATATTTTTCTGCAAGCTCTGTATTATAGCAGAATCCGCCGGGGGTTGCCTGCCAGCTTGCGCCTTTGAGTATGCCATTATTATCCGTGCCGATATCTACTGTATATGCATAAGCATTCTGATAATCTTCTTCTGATAAATTCAATTCAGAAAGCGGTGCAGAAAATTTATCATTATTGATATAATTCAAAATCCAGCCGGATTCTGCTATAAATAAATCCACATCTTCCCCGCTGTTCAGGAAAGAAGCATATTTGACAGAAGCATCTGAACCAAATGCTCCGCACTGCACCCATTTTACTTTTTCTGTCATGTCAGGATTATCTTTTGTATAGACATCAATCATATTTTTCAAGTCATTATCCGTCCAGCAAACAATACTCAGCACATCTTCTTCTGCATGAGCTGTCATTGCCGTGAAACCTACTGTACAGAGTGCGCACATCGCCGCTGCTGTCAGGAGTCTTCTTGCTTTCATCATGGAAACCTCCTTAATCACCAAATCTAAGATATCTTTATTATAGCATCTTTTCACATCAAAGTCAATATATTTCTTTATATTTTTTTCAAAAAATTGTATAAAACGATGTATTTTCCGCCTGCCATGAAAAATGCCCCTCCTGAATTTCCCATATCAGAAACAACAATTTTTCCGAATATATCTTGTGAAAATTGACAAATCCAAATCATGATTTAAAAAAAGATTGACAAATCTATCAGAATGTGATATACTTAATTTATATAAACATTCTGAAAATGACCGGAAATAAATGCACGTACATGACGCAATCCGTTTGTCTGTGTTCTGGTTCTGGCTGCTGCAATCTATATCCTTTGCATTCTCAAATAATACCTTGCCGCTGCACAGCTTCCGTTCCGTTCTGCGCTGTGCATTTTTTTTGAAAATTTATCAAAAACAGGAGGATTCTATCTGCATGGCAAAATCAAAGAAAAAAAAGAAAAAACAAACTCGGGAACTCATGATTCTTGCAATCCTGCTCTGCATTAGTGCAGGACTGGTGACAGCAATGGTAACTCTTTATAATCAGCGCAAAAAACAAGCTTCACAACCCTCAGAAGTCAATATTCCCAAAAGGCCAGAAGAAACTTCTATGACTCCAGTGCAGATTCCTGACCTCCCTACTGAAACCGTTCTTGAAACTGTTCCGCTTGATGCACAAAATGACGACTTGCTTCATGTGGAACAACTGATTGAGGATATGTCCCTCGATGAAAAAATTTATCAGCTGTTCATCGTCACACCAGAAGAACTTGTGAATAATCCGTCTATTTCTACTGTCGTACAAACCGGCAATACGACAAAAGGCGCACTCGAAGCCAAGCCTGTCAGCGGTCTGATTTACTTCTCCCAAAACTTTGAAGACGAAGGTCAAACCACCAGCATGATTTCAGATGCACAGAATTATGTACAGTCTGTCAATCATCAAATCGGTCTTTGGATTGCTGTGGACGAAGAAGGCGGTTCTGTTGCAAGAGTTGCTGATTCACTCAATACAACCCAGATTGACCCAATGGCTGAACTCGGACAACGCAACGACAGAGAAGAAGTCTTTCAGGCTGGTGCGCAAATTGCAGAAGATATTTCTCATTTCGGCTTTAACCTCGATTTTGCACCTGTTGCAGATGTCAATATCAACTCCGGAAATGAATTGCAGGACAGAATTTTCAGCGATGACCCTGCTGTCGTTTCTGACCTTGTCGGTGCAATGGTAGAAGGCTTGCAGTCTTCCGGTGAAGTCAGCGCAACACTGAAACATTTCCCCGGCCTCGGCGCAGAAGACGGCAATACCCATGAAGATGCCTTTACTAAAATTGACCGTACTTACGAAGAACTGGATACTGTCGATTTTCTTCCCTTCCGGAGCGGTATCCAAGCCGGTGCGGATTTTATTATGGTCGGTCATCAAATTCTTAGCTGCGATGAAGAAAATAAACCTGCTGACCTCTCCAAAACTGTTATCACGGACTGGCTCAGAGGAAATCTCAATTATCAGGGAATTGTCATTACAGATGCGCATAATATGAATACCATTACAGAAAATTATTCTTCCGGAGAAGCAGCCCTTCTCTCCATTCAGGCCGGTGCAGATATCATTCTGATGCCTGACGATTTAGAAGCTGCTGTACAATACCTCCGTGAAGCTGTCCAGAACAATACACTCTCAGAAGAACGTATTGACGAAAGTCTCAGAAGAATCCTGACTGCAAAGTCAAAACATCATCTGCTGACTTCCTCAGCAGAACCTGCACAGGATATTCCGGCAGATACCGTGCAGGAAGCTCCCGAAGACGCTCCGCTGGATTCTCCAGCTGAAGATTTGCCCGAAACATCAGCCCAAGATTATCAAGATTAAAGTGAGGAATTTATTATGGAACTGACACAGGATCAAGTCAACCGCATTCACTCTATGGCAGCTCAGTGCCTGAACATCATGGAAAAACAAGACAGAAAAGGTCAATATAACGTTCTTGTTAAACTCTATACTGACCAGTTTAAAGAAAGCAATAAGTCCCGTGAATATTATGGCGAACTCCAAACATGGAAAAATCTGACCGGCACTTATGAAAAACATGTCAAGCAGTGCGAAATTAAAATGGCAGAATTCCAGAAAAGCTTAAACGCTGCAACTGCGGAACTCCAGAACGAAAAAGGCAAAACTTACCGCTGGTA
Organism: Oscillospiraceae bacterium; assembly: GCA_045541055.1. Lineage (GTDB taxonomy): Bacteria > Bacillota > Clostridia > Oscillospirales > Ruminococcaceae > UBA3855. The sequence continues at coordinate 97,290 of JAZQIL010000260.1, read as the reverse complement.
TCAGGCTTATAACGAACAAAAAGCCAATATCGAAAAAGGCGGCGAAGAACAAAACAAACTCAAAGAAGAAATGAAACGCCTTGAATCTGAAAAATCCCGTATGCAGGAACAGCTTGACGCTCTCCAGAACGGCGCAGGCGATGAAAAACTTCAAAAACTTATCTCCCAGCAACAGGAACAGTCCGCTACAAATGACAAGCTCCGTGAGGAAAATAAAAACCTCCAAGAAGAAATTGAAGACCTTAAGTCCGAAATCGAAGAACTGAAAACTTCTTCTGCTCAGGACAAAACCGGCGAAAAACTTTCTGTCGAAGTTGATGACCTCAACGCTGAAAATCATCAGCTCAAAATTCAGCTTGATGAACTCCAGCAGAAACAGCCTGAACAGGCAAAGGCAAATAAAATTCTCCACGAACGGAATGAAAAGCTTCTCAAAGAAGTCGATACCCTCCGGAATGAACGTCAGCTTCTGAAAGAACAGCTTGAAATGCTCCAGAATCAGGCTTCCGCAAAGAAAGACCGCCCTGTCAGAAGCGATGATGACGAACTTGATGAAGAAATGGAAGAACTCATCGAAGAAAAAGAAGAACTCGAAGATAAAGTCGATGAACTCCAGAATGTCAATAAACAACTCAAAGAACAGCTCTCCCAGATGGAAGAAAAAAGTAAAGAAGCTGTTCTCCTTCAGAAAAAATGTTCTGAACTTGCCAATAAAAACAAGTGGCTGCAAAAACAAAATGAAGACCTTGAAAAAGCTGCAAAATCTGAAAAGAAAGCAGATGCACCTACCATTCAGGAACAGTTTGAAAAAATGGGTCTGGATTATGACGAAATGCAGCATGAACTTGACTCTCTCAGAATCGAAAAACAACAGCTGATTCAGCAGAAAGCAATGCAGGAAGCGCAGTCTAATATGGATATGGACGAACTCCGCAAAGAAATTGAAACCCTGAAAGAACAGCTTGCTAAGGGTGGCGGTACTGTTGTCATTTCCGCTCCTGCTGCACCGGCAGAAGTGCCGGAAGTGCCGGACGCTCCTGTTCTGTCCGTTCCTGTTACGCCTGCTCCCCATGTTACACCTGTTGCACCTGCTCCTCCTGTCACACCTGTTACACCTGTTACATCTGCTACACCCATTGCGCCTGCTGTGCCTGTCGCTCCCCTTTCCCAGTCTAATGAAGCATTTAAACTTTCTACCACTTCTTCCGAAGTCGATAAGCACGAAGACAGCAAATTCTTAAATGTTATGCTTCTCGGTACAAAACTCCATCTCTCTGAAATGCCTGCAAAGGGTGCGCCGATTGTCGTTATCGAAAATAAAGCTTATCCTAATCCCCATTTCTACAGAGGCTTTACTGCCGGTCTCGAAACTACCAGCAGTGTGCGCCCTCTGAATAACCTTTTTGAAATTGAAGGCCTTCAGGAAGACTGGCAGATTAAATACAGCCTCCAGTCCGTAGAACCTGCTGTGATGAAAACTGACGATTCTGGTATCCAGCTCGAAAAGAAAGGAAAACTCGTCCTTCTGCCTAATAAAAAATAATCACTAACACTCAGGAAAAGAGGAAAACATTTTGAATGTCATCTTAATTATTGTGATTGCTCTTTTGATGGTGGTGATTGTCTTCCTTCTGCTTAGCATTCAGGCAAATCAGAAATTCGTTCAGTCTATGAAACAGCTCGCTCAGGAAAACCGTGCAAGAATCACCTCTCTGGAAAACCGCAACAGAGAACTTAGCGATAAATTAAAAAATCGCTCCGATTTTAATACAGATGTTTCTTCTGATGGCGATTCCCCAGAATTTGAAGAGTTAAAAGAAAAATATCAGTCCCTCCAGACAAAATTTGAAAAAGTTTCCGAGGAACTCGAAATTCAACAGAAAGAAACTAAAGAAGCCAAAGAAGCGGCTGAAAAAGCTGCTGCTGCTATCCCTCCCGAAAATCCTGACCCTTCCGCACAGGAAAAAGTACTTCAGGAACAAATGGAACGCTTGGAACATAACCTCGGCAAACTCCAGCTTGATAATAAACAGCTTCAGGAAGAACTTGCAAAATCTCAGAAAAAATGTGAAGAACTGGAATATGGTCTCACTCGCAGTGACGAAATGCAAGCTTCTGAAACAGAGGAAAATGAAGAACTCCGCTCTCAGATTCAACAGCTCACAGAAGAAAATGAAACATTCCGTAATAAACTTGCTGAAGCTGCAATTCAAGTCAAAACACTCCGTGAAGAACAGGAAGTGCTGCTTGCACAGGAACAGCAGGCCGCTGAAATTCAAAAAGAATTAGATTCCGTTCTCAGCGAAAATACAGATTTCCGCACGCAAATTGACACACTTCTTGAAGAAAAGCAAACACTCTCCGAACAGCTGGCTGCTTCTACAGAACGCTCTCAGGAAACTACTGACCTTGAAGAAGCTCTCGAAGCCTTTCAAAGAGAAAAGAAAATTCTGCAAACGGCTCTTGACAACGCTGAAAAACAAAATACAAACTATCAAAATCAACTTTCTGACCTCCGGAAAGAAATACAAAATCACCCTTCAGAAGAAATTTCTGCTATGCGTGACAAACTCCGTGATTCCGGCAAGGAAATTAAATCTCTTCAAAAAGAACTGGAACTTTCTCAGCAACAGATTCAAAATCTCCGTTCAGAACTTGATGCAAAAAGTCTCCCCGAAACAGAGGAAGAAATCCGCTTTGAAATGGAAAATCTTGTACAGCAGAATTCTGACTTCCGCTTGAAATTACAAGATGCTGCTATGCAAGTCAAATCCCTTCGGGAAGAACTCGAACAAGCCAAGTCTGCTCCTGTAGATTCACAGGAATTAGATGCTTTGAAACAGCAGAATCAGGAACTTCAAACACAGTTACAAGATGCTTCACAGCAAATTAACGATTTAATCGCAGAACTTACCAACCAAGCAAAAGCAACTCCTGTTTCTGATGAAAATTCTACTCTGCAAGATGCCCTCACCAGACAACAGGCTGAATATGAACAGGAATTAGCTGACCTCCGTGAAAAGCACCGTGAAGAACTTTTCACTCAGAAAAAAGAGGCTGAAGCTAAAATTGCTGACTTTACTGCTCAACTTTCTGAAAATCAACAGTTCAAATCTAATTCTGATGCGCTTGTCCAGAAAAATCAGGAACTGGAAGAACAGCTTCGCTTTGCGGTTTCCCAAGCACAGGAACTGCAAGAACAGCTTGCTTCTTCTCAAGATTCCGACAGCCAGAAATTTTCTGCTTTGCAAGCTGATTATGACACTCTTGTCAAAACAAATCAGAAACTGGAAGAACAGCTTAACGATTCCAGTCAGCAAATCAATGACTTAATCACAGAATTAACCAATCAGCAAAATGCACAGAAATCTGACCGCTCCACGCTTCAGGAAGAACACACCAAGCAAATTCAGGAACTGCAAGAACAGCTCCAGTCCGCTCAGGCTAAAAATTCCGAATTGCAGGAACAGCTTCAGTTTGCTGTCTCTCAGGCACAGGATTTCCAGTCTCAGCTTGATGCAAAACAATCTTCTGACAGTCAGGAAGTCACCACTCTGAAATCTGAAAAAATCAGTCTTTCCCGTGAAATTCAAGAACTTTACGAACAACTGGAAGCTTCTGAGAATCAGGTTCAGGAACTTAAAAACGTTCTCAATGCACAGCAGGAAGAACAAAGTCAGCAGGTGATTTCCCTTAAATCTGAAAAAATGAAACTCGCTGATGAAAAAGCAAAACTGGAAGAACAGCTCAAAGATGCTTCTCAGCAGCTTGAAGATTTAATTACAGACGTTTCACAAAAACATCAGCTTGAAAATGAATACAATTCCCTTAAAAAAGAACGTCAGGAACTTAATGCAAAATTACAGGCTTCTGAAAGTCAGAATGATGAATTCCGTACTGCTCTTACAAATGCGGCTGAACAGGTCAAGTCCCTCAAAGAACAACTGCAAGATACAAAATCTTCCAGCATAAATCCTGATGAATTAGATGCTGTTCGCTCTCAGCTTGAAGAAGCCGCTGAAGAAAATGAAGATTTGCGCTCTGAACTTGAAAACGCTCTCGAACAAAATGAAGAACTCCGCTCTGCTCTGGACACACTCAGCACACAGTCCGCTCAACAGCGTTCTGAATTACAGGAAAAATTACACACAACAGAACAGCAATTTGCTGTCCTTCAGACGGAAAATAAAAAACTTCACCAAACTTTAGACGAATACAAATCCCGTATGAATGCCAAACGAGAAAATTCCGGTGCTGCTTATCTTCAAGTCGCTTCCAGTGTGGAAGCCCTCAACAAACAGGAAAACACCCGATTTGTGCATATCAACTTCTCTGATGACGGTGATTTAATTCTCGAACATTCTAAAAATCCTGAAACAGCTGAAATTGCACTGCTCCGCAACGGTGCAATGATTCCAAATCCGCATTTTTACCCTGACCTCACCGGCAAGGGCGAAAATGGTGAAGCACTTGAAATTCTGCTTCCTGTATTTGAAATGCCGGAACTTGATGACGACAAAAATTATCCTGTCAAGAATTTAATGCCAGCACTTGGTGAAATTCGTGACCGTGCTTTACATGTCAAGCGTAAAGGTAAAATTGAAGTATAATCTTTTCCCCTTCTGCAAAAGAAGGGGAAATTTTTTAATTTTTCTCTTGACAAATTGAAAATTCTGTGCTATAATATCTATCGTAATCAGATATGTTTTGAATGGGAGCTGACTGTAGATTCTACAGTCAGTTTTTTCATAATAATTCTTGACATCTCTGAAAAATCATAGTATAATTATTATTGTGTGATAGTTGAAACGTTTGAGATGAGGTGAAGCAATGCAGGAGGATTTACAGAAAGAACTGCGCTTTGCAGCAATCTGGACAATCATGTTAGATATGATTTTCTGGCTTGGTTCTTTATGGCTTGCAGGATTCACAATTTCTGTACCGCTTGGCTTACTTCTTGGCAGTGCCGGCATGATGGGCAATCTGCTGCTGCTCCGGAATACAGTTTTAAATGCAGTTTATCACGGAAAAACAAAAGATATCAAAGGTTATCTTTTTCGTATTTTAATTGCATCTGCTGTCATTTTTACCGGATTAGTTTCAGAATATGTCCATTTAATTGCAGCGGTTGTACCGTTTCTGTATCCGAAACTCATCTTTGGCATTTTATACAATCGCATCAATAAAAAATAAGGAGGGATTGTTTCTTGCAAATCAGTGATTTTTTAAAAGGTTCTCCTGATGGTGTGGATGTCAGCGGTCCTAAAATTGTCTGTTCATTCGATATTGGCAGTATCACAATCAATTTAACTGAAACAGTCGTTTTAAGCTGGGTTATTATTTTAGCCGTTACACTGCTTCTGCTCTGGCTGACCAGTGGCTTGAAAACAAAAAATATTTCCAAAAAACAAGCCGTTGCTGAATGGGCTGTTAAAACGGTTTACGGTCTTGTAGAAGACACCATGGGAAAACATTGGAGAAAATTTGCTCCTTATATCGGTGCATTATTCACTTTCTCCATTCTGGGAAGCTTAATCAGCATGTTAGGACTGCGTTCTGTTACGGCAGATTTCAACGTTCCCTTAACATGGGCATTGATTACTTTCGTCCTGATTCACGGAACAAATATTAAAACTCATGGTCTTGGCGGTTATTTCAAAGGCTACGTTGACCCTGTTCCTGTTATGCTTCCCATTAACATTTTAAGTGAAGTGGCTACTCCTGTTTCAATGAGTCTGCGTCACTTCGGCAATGTCGTAAGCGGTATGGTTATCACAAGTTTATTATATTATGCGCTTTCTGTGATTACTGCTAAAATCGGTATTGCATTCTGTACTATTGGCGTTCCGGCAGTGCTGTCTTTATATTTTGACCTGTTCAGCGGATTTATGCAGGCATTTATCTTCATTATGCTGACAATGGTCTATATTTCCAATGCAGACGGCAGTGCTGAAACATAATTTATCTTAATGAAAAAATAATCTGGAGGTATTTTCTTATGGAAACAAATGTTGATTACACAGAACTTTCAAGAGCTATCGTTTTAGGTGCATCTGCGCTTGGTGCTGGTACAGCTATGATTGCTGGTATTGGCCCTGGTATCGGTGAAGGCTACGCTGTTGGTAAAGCCTGCGAATCTATCGGCCGTCAGCCTGAAAGCTCCGGTGCTGTAACAAGAACCATGTTTATTGGCTGTGCGGTTGCGGAATCCACTGGTATTTACGGCTTACTGGTTGCTTTGCTTTTAATGTTTGCAAATCCTTTCATCAATAAGCTTTAATCTCTACAGGAGGCAGAAAATTGGATTTTTTATCAATTGATGTCGGTACAATCTTATTCACGTTAATCAATACAGGGCTGATTTTCCTGGCTTTTAAAATGATTCTCTTTAAGCGCATTGATGCCATTCTGGAACAGCGTCAGAAAGAAGTGGACGGTACTTATCAGAAAGCCGATGAAGCTTTAAGTTCTGCCAATTCTGACAAGGAAAAATATGCTCAGGCGATTTCCGGTGCAAAGGAAGAAGCAGACTCTATTATCAAACGTGCTGAAAAAATTGCCCAGAAACAAGGCGATTCTATTTTAGAAAAAGCCCGTCACGAAGCTTCTGCTGTCCGTGAGAAAGCCACTCTTGAAACAGAACGTGAAAAGAATCTTGCCAGAACCGAACTCCAAGGCGAAATTTCTGAACTCGCTATGGAACTCGCTCAGAAAATTATCGAAAAAGAAATCAATCCGGCTGACCATGAACGCTTGATTGATGACTTTATTCAGAATATAGGTGAACAGCCATGACACAGCAAACAGTAGGCCATGTCTATGCCGAAGCCCTGTTTCTCCTTGCACAGGAAGAACATCAAGAAAAGCGCATCTATCAGGAACTCAATCAGGTTACAGATTTGATACTTCAATATCCAGAATGGATTTCTCTTTTAGACGTTCCCACGCTTGAACTACCTGAACGAATTTCCATTTTAAAGAAAGTTATTGGCAATGAAGAAGGCATTACAGAAAATTTTCTTTGCCTTCTTGTGGAGAAACGCAGAATTAACAGAATTGCCGAAATTAGAAACGCTTTTAATAAGCTCTATTATGAAGCGTTCTCGATTGCTGAAGTTTTTGTGACTTCCGCTGTTCCGCTTGAAGATTCGCAAAGAAACGCCCTGAAAGAAAAATTACAGCAGAAACTCGGCAAGAGTATTCTGCTCCGTGAATCTGTTGACAGTTCTTTAATTGGCGGTATGATTATTCAATATGGTGACACCAGAATGGATAATTCTGTCAAGTCCAGAATGCAAGCTTTTGCTCAGCAGTAAGATGAACTCCAATTATATCAAAGCACGCTGGTATCTCTATTGTTTTATTGCTTTTTTCGGAGTACTTTGTTTAATCATTACTTACGGTGCTTTGATTGCAAGCAAAAAATCAGGAAAACATTATTCTGGTGTGCCTTTATTCGGTGGATTTTTCCTGTTTGTCGCCGGACTTGTTTCCCCCTGCAAATGGCTCTGTCTGTTATTTCTTTCAGATTACGGCTATTGGGAACTTCTCTATTCGTTCTATCTTTATTATATAAAAAAAGATAAACATGATGATTAAATAATTTAATGAGAAAGAGGTGTGATTTTCTCTATGAATTTAAGACCGGATGAAATATCCAGTATTATTAAAGAACAAATTAAAAATTATCACGCTCAGATTTCTTTGTCTGATGTTGGTACTGTCATTACAGTTGGTGACGGTATCGCTAATATTCACGGACTTGAAAAATGTATGTCCGGCGAATTGATTCAGTTTGAAAACGGCGTTTATGGTATGGCTCTCAACCTTGAACAGGACAGTGTTGGTGCAGTTCTGCTTGGTTCTGATGAAGATATTAAAGAAGGTTCTTCCGTCAAGAGAACCGGTGAAATTATGTCCGTTCCTGTCGGAGATGCCCTTCTTGGCAGAGTGGTAAACGCTTTAGGACAGCCGATTGACGGCAAAGGTGCTTTAAATACTTCCAAGCGTGCGCCTATTGAAAAAGTCGCTTCCGGTGTTATCACCAGAAAATCTGTGCATAAACCTTTACAAACTGGTATTAAAGCCATTGACTCCATGATTCCTATCGGACGTGGACAGCGTGAGTTAATTATCGGTGACAGACAAACCGGTAAAACAGCTATTGCTTTAGATACTATCATTAACCAGAAGGGTCAGGATATTATCTGTATTTATGTTGCTATCGGCCAGAAGCGTTCCACTGTTGCAAATGTTGCGGAAACCCTCAGAAAAGCCGGTGCTATGGATTATACAATTATTGTTTCTGCTACTGCTTCTGAATTAGCTCCTTTACAGTATATTGCGCCTTATTCCGGCTGTGCTATGGGTGAATACTTCTTAGACCAAGGAAAAGACGTTCTCTGCATTTATGACGACTTGTCCAAACATGCCGTTGCTTACAGAGCATTGTCTCTGCTTCTGAAAAGACCGCCGGGACGTGAAGCTTATCCCGGAGATGTTTTCTATCTGCATTCCAGACTGCTGGAAAGAGCTTGCAGTTATAATGAACATTACGGCGGAGGCTCTTTGACGGCTCTTCCCATTATTGAAACACAGGCCGGAGATGTTTCAGCTTATATCCCGACAAATGTCATTTCCATTACAGACGGTCAAATTTTCTTAGAAACTGACCTGTTTAACGCTGGTGTGCGTCCTGCGGTGAACCCCGGTATTTCTGTTTCCCGTGTAGGAAGTGCTGCTCAGATTAAAGCCATGAAAAAAGTTTCCGGTTCTTTGAAATTGTCTTATTCTCAGTACAGAGAACTGCAAGCCTTTTCTCAGTTTGGTTCTGACCTTGATGATGATACGAAAAATCGTTTAGCTTTAGGCGAACGCATTGTAGAAGTTCTGAAACAGGACAGAAATGCTCCTGTTCCTGTGGAAATGCAGGTCTGCATTATCTACGCTGTCACAAAAGGCTATTTAAATCAAATTCCTGTTCAGAAAATTAAAGAATATCAGGAAAAACTTTCTGTTTTCATGAACGAATCCCACCCCGAAATTTTAAAATCAATTCTGGATACGAAAGACTTAACCAAAGAAAATGAATCCGCTCTTGGCAATGCTTTGAACGAATTCAATCAGCAATGGTGATGTGCTATGCCAAATTTAAAAGATATTAAACGCCGGATGCACAGTGTTCAAAGTACCATGCAAATCACAAAAGCAATGGAATTAGTCGCTTCTTCTAAACTCAGAAAAGCCAAAGAACGTGCAGAAGCGGCACAGCCTTTTTTTGAAGCGACTTATAAACTCATGTCTGAAATTGCTGCGGAAGACCCTTATTTCAATTCTCAGTTTGTCCGGAAGCGTACAGAAACAGGCGCATGTCTGTTAATTGTCATTGCTGGTGACAGAGGGCTTGCAGGGGGCTTTAACTCTAACGTCCTCAAAATTGCTCAGTCTCGAATTAACGAAATTAAAACACAGGGCGGTAATCCCATTGTCATGCCTGTTGGTCAGAAAGCTGTCGATTACTTTGAAAACAGAGATGTGAAAATTTTAAAGTCTTATGACCATATCGCTGAACATATGAATATTTATTTAGCAATGGATATGGCAGAATTGATTTTAAATACTTATAAGCGTCATGAATCGCTTCAAACCGTTGAAATTGTCTTTACAAACTACGTTTCTCCGATTTTACAGGTCGCTCAAAAAATGGAAGTTATCCCACTTGATGAAATGGCTGGTTCTCACCCCCGAAGATGTGCTGTTGAATATGAGCCTTCTCCGGAAGAAGTGTTTGATAAACTTGTTCCCCGTTATGTTGCAAGCTTAATTTACGGTGCAATTGTAGAATCTTTTGCTTCTGAACAGGCAGCAAGAAGAACAGCTATGGAAAATGCGACAGATAACGCTACTGAAATGATTGATAATCTGTCATTACTGTATAACCGTGCTAGACAGGGCGCAATCACACAGGAATTAACAGAAATTGTCAGCGGTGCAAACGCTCAGCAATAAACTATTTTATGAATCAAAAATTATTATTACAGGCAATTACAAAACTTTTAGCAGGATTTATTTGCATTTCAGTATTATTATTTCTTCCTGCCGGAACACTGCATTATAAAAATGGCTGGATATTTCTCAGTGTATTATTTATTCCTATGCTGATAATTGGTATCGTTTTAATGCTGAAAAATCCTGAACTGCTTCAAAAACGCCTGAATGTCAAAGAAGCAGACCCTCAACAGAAAAAAGTGGTTGCTTTCAGCGGAATGTTATTTCTGCTTGGCTTTGTCACTGCTGGATTGAATTATCGTTTTCAATGGCTGATGCTTTCTGACTGGTTTGTGATTGTATTTTCTTTTGTGTTTCTGTTTGGCTACTCACTTTATGCCGAAGTCCTCAGAGAAAATACTTATCTCTCCAGAACAGTTGAGATACAGGAAAATCAGAAAATAATAGACACTGGTTTATATGGCATCATTCGCCATCCGATGTATACAGCAACTATCTTGATGTTTCTCTCCGTTCCGCTGATATTAGGCTCATTGATTTCATTTGTGATTTTCTTATGCTATCCAGTCATTATCATTTTCCGGATTCGGAATGAAGAAACTTTCCTTGAGAAAAATCTTTCCGGCTATACAGAATACAAAAAGAAAGTAAAATACAGATTGATTCCGTTTATCTGGTAGTTTGAATAATCATTTTTGACAGGAGGAATAAATATGGGAACTGATTTGATTCTAACCTTATTGAAAGACCTTGATATAACAACAAATGTACTCAGCACTGTCACAAAATCCTATGGATTGATAGAACGGCGTGAAGCAGTAGAATTTGAAAATAAACCTTGCTGGCTTGTATGGGATTATCTTATCTATAATGACATTACATTAGAAGAAAGAGAAACCGGAAAGCAAATCAGATTATTTTCAAGTATCAGTGATGAAAAAACTGAAGCTAAGTTTAATGAAATTATTTCAAAATTAAACGAAATCGCTCAGGAAAATAAGGAAAATAAAGACAATAAGAAAAAGAAATTTTTCCATAACTGAAATATTAGGAGAAAGATAACATGAAATTCCATTATGCAGGAAAACACAGCGGTAATCCGGACGATTTACCGCACTGCGAAAATGAAAAAATGCAGTTCAGTTTAAAGAAGCAAGCGATATGAAAACTTTCGTTATATTATAAAAAACTGATAGAAAGGATATTATCATGCAGAATATTGGTAAAATTGTGCAGATTATTGGTGCTGTCGTGGACGTTCGTTTCCCGAAAGACCAGCTCCCGAAACTGCTGAATGCTATCACAGTGGATAATCACGGCAAACAGCTCGTGATTGAAGTTGCACAGCATATCGGTGACGATATTGTCAGATGTATTTCTATGGGCAGTACTGACGGCTTAGTCCGTGGTATGGACGCTGTCGACACAGGCTCACCGATTAAAGTCCCTGTCGGCAAAGAAACCCTCGGCAGAATGTTTAACCTTTTAGGGGAAGCCATTGACGAAAAGCCAGCCCCCGAAACTGCTGAAAAATGGGAAATTCACCGTGAAGCCCCCTCCTATGAAGAACAAACCGCTTCCAATGAAGTTCTCGAAACCGGTATTAAAGTTATTGACTTAATCGCTCCTTACCTCAAAGGCGGTAAAATTGGCTTGTTCGGCGGTGCTGGTGTCGGAAAAACTGTTCTGATTCAGGAGTTAATCAACAACGTTGCAAACCAGCACGGCGGTATTTCAGTTTTCACAGGAGTCGGAGAACGCACCCGTGAAGGCAATGACCTCTATAACGAAATGAAAGAAAGCGGCGTTTTAAATAAAACTGTTCTCGTTTACGGTCAGATGAATGAACCCCCCGGCGCAAGAATGCGTGTCGGTCTTTCCGGCTTAACAATGGCAGAATACTTCCGTGATACAGAAGGTCAGGACGTATTATTATTTATTGATAATATTTTCAGATTCACACAAGCCGGTTCGGAAGTTTCCGCTTTATTAGGCCGTATGCCTTCTGCGGTAGGCTATCAGCCAACATTAGCCACAGAAATGGGCGCACTTCAGGAAAGAATTACTTCCACTAAAAAAGGCTCTATCACTTCTGTACAAGCTGTTTATGTCCCTGCTGACGACTTAACAGACCCTGCCCCTGCAACGACTTTCGCTCATCTGGACGCAACAACTGTGTTATCCCGTTCAATTGCTTCTCTTGGCATTTATCCTGCTGTTGACCCTCTTGAAAGTACTTCCAGAATTCTTGACCCCGATGTCGTAGGGCATGAACATTATGAAACAGCACGTGCTGTACAGACTATCCTGCAAAGATATAACGAATTACAGGATATTATCGCAATTATGGGTATGGACGAACTTTCTGACGAAGACAAACGTATTGTTCTCCGTGCCAGAAAAGTACAGCGTTTCCTTTCTCAGCCTTTCTCCGTTGCAGAACAGTTCACAGGTATGCAGGGAAAATATGTCCCCCTGAAAGAAACCATCAGAGGCTTTAAAGAAATCATCGAAGGAAAACATGATGACCTTCCTGAATCTGCTTTCTTATTTGTCGGCTCAATTGACGAAGCTGTCGAAAAAGCAAAATCTATTCAGGAGTGATGCTCATGAATACTTACAGATTAGTTATTCTTACCCCTGACAAAGTCTTATTTGACGATGAAGTCATTCAGCTTACTGCAAGAACGACTGAAGGAGATGTTGGTATTTTAGCTGGTCATATCCGCTATGCTGCCATTTTGCAAACAGGTGTTCTCACGGTGAAGCTCAAAAACGGCGAAATTAAAACCGCTGCGGAATCCGGCGGTGTTCTGAAAGTTTCTGACGACAAGACAACCGTCATGGTCACTGCTGCGGAATGGGCGGAAGAAATTGACCCTGACTGGGCGGAACGCTCTCGTCAAGATGCAATGGCAAAAATTGAAGCCGCTCAAAATCAGCCTGACCGCTTGGAACGTGCAAATTTAAAACTGCAAAGAGCTTTAAACCGGTTAAGAGTTTCCGGTCATGGTACTGCTCCGGCAACTCCACCACTCAAAAAGAAAAAATAATTTTTATCAGAAAAGAGGGATTACTATGCAAGATGCAATGCATTCGCTTACTTACGGATTATTTGTTGTGACAGCCTGCCTTTATGGCAAGGATAACGGCTGTATTGTAAATACAGTTGGTCAGGTGACTTCTTCCCCGAACAGAATCAGTGTGACTATCAATAAAAATAATTTCACACATGATATGATTCATGAAACAGGTATTTTCACGGCTTCTGTCATCAGTGAACAGGCAGATTTTGAATTATTCAAGCGTTTCGGCTTTCAGTCCGGAAAAACAGCTGATAAATTCGCTGGCTTTACCGCCTGCAAGCGTTCTCAAAACTGGACACAATACATCACGCAGGGAACAAATGCCTATCTTTCCGGCAAAGTCATTCAAGAAATCGACCTTGGCACGCATACCATGTTTATTGCTGATGTCACGGAAACAGGCATTTTAAGCGATAGTCCCTCAGCGACTTACAGTTATTATTTAAATCACATCAAGCCGAAGCCTGAACCAGTCGGAAAGACCGAAACAGGTCAGACAATTTGGAGATGTACCATTTGCGGTTATGAATACATCGGTGAAGAACTGCCGGAAGATTTCATTTGTCCGCTGTGCAAACATCCGGCTTCTGATTTTGAAAAAATTCAATAAATAAAAAATCAACTCCGGAACTTTAAAAGCTCCGGAGTTTTGTTTTCTGACGAATTTCATAAATATTCAACTCTTTTTAGATTTACTTCCTGATAAAATTCTTAATATAGCTAAGAAAAGATTGATGATATCCAGATAAATATCAAGAGCACTGTCTACAGCATTATCCAATGTTTTAGGATACTGCTGTGCTTTCCAAAAGTCATATCCAATATATAAAGAAAATATACCTGCACTAATCCAAGAATAAAAGCTTAATCCCCAAGAGAAAAAAATTGTCACAATTCCCCCTATGATAAGAAGCCCTAATAAAGCAACAAATAAAACTCCGCCTAAATTCTTAAAAAAGTTTGGGAAAGCAGTAGCAAGTGCCAGCATGATAAATGTAATTGCACCAGTAATAGCAATTGCTTGATAAACTATTGGACTCATGCCCTCAGCATCATAATCAGATATCAAAATAGATAAAACCAATCCCACTGGAATTACAACTAAATTATAACCTATAAAGCTGATAAAAGGATTGGGAGAAGCTGATGACATCGCTATTCCAATAAAGCATGAAACGAAATATCCCCCAAAAATCAAGTAAGGATTTACGCTTGACATACTGTCACCTAATACAAGGCATAAAACCACATTCACAATAAGTCCATATAATGTTGTAAATCCTAAAACAAAATTATAAACTCGGTCACTAAGAATCGTACCTTGGTTTGCATACATTCTTTCTCTTTTTCTTTCACTTGTTAAACTACTCATATACATACATCTCCTGTTTAAATTATTTTTCAACTTTATAAGTTTAGTTTTATAATACCATACTAAAGTACTTAATGCAATAAATTCCATTCTATTTGTTGGAAATTATTTGTTTTTTTACTATATCTGATATAATGTAATATGTGTATGCTTTTTTACGGAAAGAAATATTTTTTCCGAATAAATATTTGCATTTTCCGAATAAACTTTTCTTTCAGATATGCTATAATAAAACCAGAAAAACAGAAAGGACGTGTGAACATGATTTATCAAAGATTAAAAGATTTAAGAGAAGATGCTGACTTGACACAAAAACAGGCGGCAGAACTGATTCATGTTTCTACGAATCATTACGGCAAGTACGAACGGGGCGAAACAGATATCCCTCTCGAAAAAGCTTTGATTCTTGCAAAATATTATAACGGTTCTTTAGACTATCTCGCCGGTGTCACAAAGTTTAAATCCCCTCCCAAACATCAACGAAGCGATGAAGAATTGATTCAAACCCTTGCGCTTTATACTTCGCTTTCCCTGAAAAATCAGTGCCGTATCGATTATTACATACGAGAAATAGCAAAAAATCAAGGAAAGAAATAAATTAGCTCCGGAACTTGAAAAAGCTCCGGAGTTTTCTTGCATTTTGTTGTAAAATATGTTATAATTTAAAAAATATCTTTTTTGAAAGAAGTGTTTCTCATGAGTACAAATCTCAATTCTGTCCCCTCCGGTGAACGAATTCAAATCGCTTTCTTCGGAAAAAGAAATGCTGGTAAATCAAGCGTTGTGAATGCTGTCACCAATCAGCAGTTATCTGTCGTTTCTGAAGTCAAAGGCACAACAACTGACCCCGTTTATAAAGCCATGGAACTTCTTCCCTTAGGCGCAGTCATGATTGTGGATACTGCCGGCTTAGATGATTCCGGTGAACTCGGTCAGCTTAGAGTCGAAAAATCTTTACAAGTTTTGGAAAAAACAGATATCGCTGTTTTAGTCATTGACAGCACACAGGGAAAATCAGCTCTTGATGAACAGTTGATTGCTGAATTTCAAAAAAGAAAACTCCCTTATATTATCGCCTATAATAAAGCCGATTTGCATAAAATACAACTTCATTCCACTTCTGAAATTTGTATCAGTGCCAAAACCGGAGAACAAATTCAGGAACTGAAAGAACTGATTGCAAAACAAGTTTGTCCTCCTGCCAACCCAAAGCCTTTAATTGCAGACTTGATTCAGAAAAATGATATTTTTATTCTGGTGATTCCTATTGATGAATC
Organism: Oscillospiraceae bacterium; assembly: GCA_045541055.1. Lineage (GTDB taxonomy): Bacteria > Bacillota > Clostridia > Oscillospirales > Ruminococcaceae > UBA3855. The sequence goes on along the minus strand of JAZQIL010000260.1, from coordinate 81,547 downwards.
CGCTCCAAAAGGCAGGTTAATTCTCCCCCAACAACAGGTAATCAGAGCGGCTCTCGAAATTGGTGCTGTTCCTGTTTGCTGTCAGCCGGAGGAACTGCCGGAAGTTTTGAAGAAAATTTCTCCCCGTATGGTCGTTACCGACAGTCAGGCTTTCGGAAAAGTTTCTAAAATCGTCCCTCAGGATATCCCTTTAACTTCTTTCTCTATCCTGTTTGCAAGATATAAAGGCGATTTGGAATTAGTCGTCAAAGGGGCTGCTGCGCTGGATTCCCTTAAAGACGGAGATACTGTTTTAATTTCAGAAGGCTGTACCCATCACAGACAATGCAATGACATCGGAACAGTGAAACTCCCCAGCTGGATTCAGCAACATGCAAATTGTCAGTTGCATTTTGTATGGACTTCCGGAACAGAATTTCCAAAAGATTTGAAAAATTACGCACTTATTGTGCATTGCGGTGCATGTATGCTCCCTCCTAAAGCTGTTCAATTCCGTCAGGTAACTGCTTCAGAACAAAATATCCCTATCACTAATTACGGTACAGCTATCGCCCATTGTCACGGCATTTTAAAAAGAAGTTTATCCCTCTTTCCAGAAATCAGCCGGATTTTAAAATAATTCCAATCTATAAAGAAAGGTCAGCGATTATGTTTGATTATTTAAATGAACATTTACCCATCAAAGAACGTGTCAAAGATTTACTGCATCAACTGACACTGGAAGAAAAATTAAATTTTCTTTCTACCCGTCAGCTTCCGATTGCACGATTAAATATCCGTGAATGGCTTATCGGTGATGAAATCGCCCGTGGACTGGTCAGCCGTGACCCTCAGAAATATACAACGGTTTTCCCTCAGGCTATCGGCATGTCCGCCACTTTTGACAAAAAACTCCTGCTTCAAATCGGCAAAACTGCCGGAAAAGAAGCCAGAGCTTATTACAATCTCGGTGAGAAAACTTCCGGTTTAATGGTCTGGGGGCCTACTGTGGATTTATGTCATGACCCTCGCTGGGGTCGTACAGAAGAATGCTATGGAGAAGACCCCTTCTTAACTGGTGAAATGGCTTCTATGTATACGCTGGGACTTCGGGGAGATGACCCTGAAATCTGGGCAACTATCCCGACTTTAAAGCATTTCTGCGCAAACAGCCATGAACAGGACAGAGATATTGATAATGCCAATTTAAACCCTCGCTTAAAACATGAATATTATTATCAGGCTTTCAAAAAGCCCGTTATCAAAGGCGGAGCGCATAGTGTCATGACTTCTTATAATGAAATCTGTCACACACCTGCTGTTTTGAATCATGATTTAAAACAAGTGCTGAAAAAAGACTGGGGACTTGGATTTGTCGTCACAGATGCAGGAGATTTCATTCAAAATGTGACAGCTCATAAAATTTTTCACTCTCATGCAGAATCTTTGTCAGCCTGCCTTTCTGCTGGTGCGGACTGCATGACGGACAATGAAACATGTGTCATTGCTGCCGCCAGAAAAGCTTTACAAACCGGTTTGCTTTCAGAAGCCGATATTGATGAAGCTGTCAGCAATATTCTTGAAAGTCATTTCCTGCTTGGAAGATTTAACCAGTCCTCTCCTTATGATGATTTAAATCAGAATGCTATTAACACAGAAGAAGATAAAGCTTTGAATCTCCGTGCCGCCCGTGAAAATGTGATTTTACTGGACAATCATAAAAATATTTTACCCTTAAATCCTCAGAAAATGAAAAAAATCGGTCTTTTCGGCTGTAATGCAGATGTCAATCTCAAAGACTGGTACACCGGTTATGCAAGTTATCACGTTTCTGTTAAAAAAGCCCTTGAAGAAAAAGGCTTTGAAGTCGTTTATGATTCCGGCTGGGATATTGTCAAAATTCTTGCTCCAAATCAGAAATATGTCCGGATTGGAGAAGATGATTTTCTTTATGCAGATACAGATGAAACTCATGCTTCTGCATTTTATGTTTGTGAACACGGCCGTGAACAGGACTGGGATAATTTTCAGGAAGTCCAGTCCGGAAGATTTTTAAAACTGGAAAATGATTTTATCAAACTCGGCGGAAAAGAAGTTTACGGCTGGTTTACTTCCGAAACTTTTAAGCTTAACTATTACGGCAGAAAGAACGGTCAGTTAATTTACGACCATTTAGAACATAAACTTGTTGGCTTAAATGAAAAACAGCAACTTGTCTGCTTAAAACAGGCAAGACCTTCTGAACAAAATTTATTTTTCTTCCGGAATGAAAATTCTTACTATGCAAGGCTTTTTCAATTAGCAAAAGACTGTGATGCAATTATTTACTGCGGAGGAAATGACCCCATGCAAGTCGCCCGTGAATGCTGGGACAGAGATTCTATTGATTTAAACGCTACACAAATCAATCATCTTTCACTTTTGAAAGATATTTCACTGCATCAGCCTTTTATTTTCGTTTTAATTTCAAGTTATCCTTATGCGATTCCAGAAGGCTGGGCAGATGCTGTTTTATGGAGTTCTCATGCCGGTTCAGAACTTGGCCACGCTGTAGCTGATGTTCTTTTCGGAGCGTATAACCCTGCCGGAAGATGCCCTTTAACTTGGTATGCCTGTGATGAAGATTTACCAGACTTGAAAAATTATGATATCATGCAAACAAAATCTACTTACCGTTATTTTGACGGGGAAGCCCTTTATCCCTTTGGCTATGGGTTAAGCTACAGCAAATTTGTTTATTCTGACTTGAAAATTCAGATTCTTGAAACAGGTGTTCAAGTTTCCTGTCAAGTTCAAAACTGTTCTGAACGGGACGGCGATGAAGTCGTGCAAATTTACTTTCATGCAAAATCTACCAGAATTCAGCGTCCGGATATACAGCTCTGCGCCTTTGAAAGAATTTTCATCAAAGCTGGAGAAACTGTACAATTCAGCCAAATTATCCCCTTTGCAGAATTTGAAATCTATGACGTTTCCAGAGAAATATTCTGCCTTGAAGAAGGCGATTTTGATATTTTTGTCGGTGCATCTTCTAAAGATATCCGCCTTTCAGAAACCATTCACATTCAGGGCGAATGCATTCCTCCCCGAAACATTACCCTTAAAACCCGTGCGGAACTTTACGACACAGAAAATAATACTGAAATTTTCACCAATCCCCTTTCCGGTGAAACTTACGTCAAAGGTACGTACTGGCATAATCAGCTCATTTTCCAAAACTGTCAGTTCCTTGGCAACCAGTCTCTGACAGTATGGGCTTCTTCAGCGAATTTTCCTGCAACACTTTACATTTTCTGCGGTGCAGAACAACAGCCTGTCGCTGAAATTGCTTTACAAATTTCAGACGGCTTTGAAGATTTTCAAGCCTACACTGTTCCGTTAAAAGCAGAAGGCTGTCATCATTTACGGTTTGCCTTCGGTCAGGACGTCTGTATTAAAGCTTTTCAAATTTCCAGCATTTAAAAAATCCCCCGTTCCATACGGGGGAAATTTTTTATGCCTGTAATGTATCAATCACTCCAATAATATATTTCAACAATTGAAGGGAATCACCGGAATCTGGTACACCACTTCCGTTTATGTCAGCTGCTTTCTGCTGTGCTTTAGTTAAATTTTCCTTGCCAAGCACTGCTTTGTTAATCATAATCGCATCAATAATATCAATTTTTCCGTCTCCGTTCACATCGCCAAGCTCTCTTTCCTTATCATCAGGGCTTTGCAATGCTTCATAAGGCGCATGTGCAACATATGTTAAATTCTTTTTTAAAGCAGCCATTGATATTGTTTCATTCCAAGAAATCTGACACGGGGCTTCTGTATTGCATTCCGCAAATGTGACAGTTTCCCCTTCCACTTTCTGAATAATAATCGAATGACTGTCATTATATACCCGAACAACATCTCCGGCTTTTAAAGATGCAATGTCATTGTCCTGCTTCCAGCCTGTGAATGTACTTCCATACATATCATAATTCACTTTCATGGCAAAGCCAAAACATTGCTGACCTGACCAGCGAGTGTTGTAATCAATAAATGTGTTGCAGGTATCACAAGGGTCAGAAATACTATGGTCACAAGGAGTTTCTGTCCATCCATCAGGATTACTGGGTTCTCCGGCAGGATGATTCCAATATTTCCCATCAGGAAATTTCTGCTGTAATTCCTGAAACGTTAATCCACCGGCTTCTTCTGCACCCGCCATAACCGCTGGTGTACTGAATGTCATAACAGCCAGCATTCCAGCAGCTATCTTTAATAAATTCATTCTGCTTCCTCCTCCTTCTTTATGTAAATTCCCCCGTAAAATGCCTCACGGGGGAATTATCACGATAACCCATCAATGCAGCATTGCAGTATCACAGCATCGGGAATTCCTATCCGGTTTGCGATACTCGGCTAAATCCGAATTCTTTCTGACTGTATCACAGCAGTGACTGACATCATCACAAAATCACGAGTCTAAAATTACTTATTGTCATTGATTGCAGCCTGTGCAGCAGCCAGTCTTGCAATCGGTACACGGAACGGTGAGCAGGATACATAGTCCAGACCAATCTTATGGCAGAACTCTACAGATGTCGGGTCGCCGCCGTGTTCGCCGCAGATACCACAGTGCAGCTTCGGATTCACAGGCTTGCCAAGCTTGATAGCCATTTCCATCAGCTTGCCGACACCTGTCTGGTCGAGCTTTGCAAACGGGTCATTTTCAAAAATCTTCTTGTCATAGTATGCGCCGAGGAACTTACCAGCATCGTCACGGGAGAAGCCGTAAGTCATCTGTGTCAGGTCGTTTGTACCGAAGCAGAAGAAGTCAGCATTTGCAGCGATTTCGTCAGCTGTCAGAGCAGCTCTCGGAATTTCAATCATTGTACCAACTTCATATTCCAGCTTTGCACCAGCTTCAGCAATGACAGCATCAGCAGTTTCTACAACAACCTTCTTTACGAATTTTAATTCCTTTACATCGCCAACCAGCGGAATCATGATTTCAGGCTTTACATTCCAGTCAGCGTGAGCCTTCTGAACGTTGATAGCAGCCTTGATAACAGCCTTTGTCTGCATTGCAGCGATTTCAGGATAAGTAACAGCCAGACGGCAGCCTCTGTGACCCATCATCGGGTTGAATTCATGCAGAGAAGCGATGATTGCTTTAATGTCTTCAACAGACTTGCCCTGTGCATCAGCCAGCAGCTTGATATCATCTTCTTCAGTAGGAACGAATTCATGGAGAGGCGGGTCTAAGAATCTGATTGTAACAGGGTTGCCTTCCAGTGCTTCATAGAGTGCTTCAAAGTCAGCCTGCTGCATAGGTTCAATCTTAGCAAGAGCAGCTTCACGACCTTCTACAGTGTCAGCACAAATCATTTCACGGAATGCAGCAATTCTGGATTCTTCAAAGAACATATGCTCTGTACGGCAGAGACCAATACCTTCTGCACCGAGTTCACGAGCCTTCTTAGCGTCAGCAGGTGTATCAGCATTAGTTCTTACTTTCAGAGTTCTGTACTTGTCAGCCCAGCTCATAATTCTGTCGAAGTCACCAGCAATCTGTGCGTCAACAGTCGGAATGATACCATCGTAGATATTACCAGTTGTACCGTCAATGGAAATTGCATCGCCTTCTTTAAAGGTCTTGCCAGCCAGTTCAAACTTCTTATTTTCTTCGTCCATCTTGATGTCACCGCAGCCGGATACGCAGCATTCGCCCATACCACGAGCAACAACGGCAGCGTGAGAAGTCATACCGCCACGAACTGTCAGGATACCCTGTGCAGCCTTCATACCGGTGATATCTTCCGGAGAAGTTTCCAGACGAACCAGAATTACCTTTTCGCCTTTTTCAGCCCATGCTACAGCATCATCAGCTGTGAAGACGATTTTACCACAAGCAGCACCAGGAGAAGCACCTAAGCCCTTGCCGATAGGTGTAGCAGCTTTGAGAGCCTTTGTATCGAACTGCGGATGCAGCAGAGTATCCAGATTTCTCGGGTCAATCATTGCAACAGCTTCCTGTTCAGTTCTCATGCCTTCATCTACGAGGTCACAAGCGATTTTCAGAGCAGCCTGAGCAGTTCTCTTACCGTTTCTGGTCTGGAGCATGTACAGGTGACCATGTTCTACAGTGAATTCCATATCCTGCATATCTCTGTAGTGTGCTTCGAGCTTTGCACAAACGTCTTTGAAGTCAGCGAAAGCCTGCGGGAATTTTTCAGCCATTTCAGCGATAGGCATAGGAGTACGAACACCAGCTACAACGTCTTCGCCCTGTGCATTGGTAAGGAATTCGCCCATGAGCTTCTTTTCACCTGTAGCAGGGTCACGAGTGAAGGCTACACCAGTACCGCAGTCATCGCCCATGTTACCGAATGCCATAGACTGAACGTTTACAGCAGTACCCCAGCTGAACGGAATGTCATTGTCACGTCTGTAAACGTTAGCTCTCGGGTTGTCCCAGCTTCTGAATACAGCCTTGATTGCGCCCATGAGCTGTTCCTTGGGGTCTGTGGGGAAGTCATTGCCGATTTTAGCCTTATATTCAGCCTTGAACTGAGAAGCGAGTTCCTTGAGGTCATCAGCAGTGAGTTCAACGTCCTGCTTCACGCCTCTCTTTTCCTTCATCTGGTCAATCAGCTGTTCAAAGTATTTCTTACCAACTTCCATAACTACGTCAGAATACATCTGAATAAATCTTCTGTAGCAGTCCCAAGCCCATCTTTCATTATTGGACTTCTTAGCAATAGAAGCAACCACTTCTTCGTTTAAGCCGAGGTTGAGGATAGTATCCATCATACCAGGCATAGAAGCTCTTGCGCCGGAACGAACGGAAACGAGCAGAGGATTTTCTACATCGCCGAATTTCTTACCGGTTACTTCTTCCATCTTAGTGATGTTTGCTTCGATTTCAGCCATAATTTCATCGCTGATACCGCCATCTTCATAGTACTGTGTGCAAGCTTCTGTTGTGATAGTGAAGCCCTGTGGTACTCTGTCCTTACCGAAAATAGAAGTCATTTCAGCGAGGTTAGCACCTTTACCGCCGAGAAGTTCACGCATATTAGCGTTTCCTTCGGTAAACTGATAAACATATTTCTTTGCCATTGGTTTGTACCTCCAAAGATTAGATTTCACCCACTGAAATAAAATTTCATGGGTTTACTTTTTTATTATAACATATTTTACAAAAAAAAGATAGCTTTTTTGATGTAGAAAATTTTATACTATTTTACAGCATTCTGCACAAATATTATGAATAAATTAAAAACTTTCACTTTTTAAACGGATAATTTATTCATTTTCATGAAATTAAAAATATTATCTAATTTTTATTTACAAATAACTTATTATATGGTATAATAGAATTGTTATCAATTTGTGAAAGGGGTGAAAAAAATGGATGAAAGTTCACAGGTAGCAGAAGCTTTAACAAGTGGTGTGGCAAGCATTATTTCTCTTGTATTTTATGTGATAATGATTATTGGTAACTGGAAAATCTTTGAAAAGGCTGGTGAAGCTGGCTGGAAATCAATTATTCCGTTTTTGAACACATATATTATGTTCAAAATTGTTTATGATTCTGGCTGGAAGTTCCTGCTGATATTTGTGCCGATTCTCGGAGAAGTACTTGCAATTGCTTACTGCTTCCGCCTTGCACAGGCATACGGAAAGGGGACAGGATTTGGTATCGGAATGTTATTATTGTCGCCGATATTCTATTTGATATTAGCGTTTGACAACAGCGCACAATATCAAGGACCATGCAATTCTTTCCTTTAATTTTAAAATAAGCGTCTGGCATGTCCGGACGTTTTATTTTATGATAATTTCGTGAATAATCTGTGAATTTTTTATGAATTCTATTGATTTTTTGAAAAAATATGCTATACTAGAATTAGCACTCAAAGAAAGAGAGTGCTAATTTCGTTTTAAATCTACAGAAAGAAGTGTGTTTTTTATGGAAACAAAAGCCTTTCAGGCAGAATCTAAAAAACTTTTAGATATGATGATTCATTCTATCTATACGCATAAGGAAATTTTTCTCCGTGAATTGATTTCTAATGCCAGTGATGCGATTGATAAACTTTATTTTCGTTCTTTAACAGATGATTCTGTTGGACTGAATAAAGAAGATTTCTTCATTCGCCTTGATTTGAACAAAGCAGACAGAACAATTACAATTACAGATAACGGCATTGGCATGACAGAAGAAGAACTCGAAAAAAATCTTGGTACAATTGCAAACAGCGGTTCTTTGAAGTTTAAAACTGATAATAAGCTTGGCGATGAACAGCAGATTATTGGTCAGTTTGGTGTCGGCTTTTATTCTGCATTCATGGTTGCAAAAAAAGTTTCTGTTTATTCCAGAGCATTCGGCACGGAACAGGCGCATGTATGGCAGTCCGAAGGCGTGGAAGGTTACACTGTTTCTGAAACAGGTGATTTCAGCGACTTGACAAAACACGGTACAAAAATTGTGCTTGAACTCATGGAAGACGCTGACGAAGAAAATTATTCCGAATTTTTAGAAGATTACAGAATTCAGTATCTTGTCAAGAGATATTCTGATTATATTCGTTTCCCCATTCAGATGGAAGTTTCTCACAGAAAACTCAAAGAAGGCTCTACAGATGAATATGATTTGGAAGTCACACTCGAAACACTGAACAGTCAAGTTCCGCTCTGGAGAAAAAACCGCAATGAACTGACAGATGATGATTATAATAACTTCTATCAGGAAAAATTCAATGATTACATGCCTCCAATGGCACATAAGCATGTACACAATGAAGGTACTATCACTTATGACGCTTTATTATATATCCCTTCTAAAGCTCCGTTTAATTACTACACCCGTGAATATGAAAAAGGCTTACAGCTTTACACCAACGGTGTTTTAATTATGGAAAAATGCGCTGATTTGCTTCCTGATTATTACAGCTTTGTGAAAGGTCTTGTGGATTCAGAAGATTTATCTTTAAATATCTCCCGTGAAATGCTCCAGCATGACAGACAATTAAAACTCATTGCTAAAAGTATTGAAAAAACTATTCACAATGAGTTAATCAGAATGCTCAAAAATGACCGTGAAAATTATGAAAAATTCTTTGATGCATTCGGCACACAGATTAAATACGGCATTTGCAGTGACTACGGTATGCACAAAGACGATTTAAGCGACTTATTATTATTCTACTCTTCCAGAGATGACAAACTGATTACCCTTTCTGAATATGTTGAAAAAATGCCGGAAGACCAGAAAGATATCTATTACGCTGCCGGAAGTTCCATCGCTCAGATTAAAGCCCTTCCTCAGACAGAAGCCGTTCTTGCAAAAGGCTATGAAATTCTTTACTTCACCATTCCGGTTGATGAATTCGCTGTCAAAAATATGATATCCTTTAAAGACAAAACGTTCAAATCTGTTACCGCTGCGGATTTAGACCTCAACACAGAAGAAGAAAAGAAAGCCCTTGAAGAAAAGAACGAAGAAAATAAAAACTTATTTGAAACCATGCAGAAAGCCCTTGAAGGCAAAGTGCAGAAAGTTGCTCTTTCCAGCCGTCTGAAATCCTATCCGGTTTGCTTAACCAGTGAAGGAGACTTAACCCTTGAAATGGAAAAAACTTTAAACGCTATGCCGACAGACAACAAAGTACAGGCAAAATTAGTTCTTGAACTGAACCCCGAACACCCTGTTTTTGCAAAACTTTCCGCTCTGGACAACAGCGAAACCATTGAAAAATATGCAAAACTGCTTTACAACCAAGCACTCTTAATGGAGAATATGCCCATTGAAAATCCTGCTGAATTCTCCTCTTTAATCTGCGAACTTATGTAACATTTATTTTTGAATAAGCCTGCCGGATAAGCAAAATCTGACAGGCTTATCCGTGTTTTCACAAGAAAGGATTTCAAGATTTATGTTTGAAAAAATTCTACAGTTTTTTGTCAGGCTTCTTCCAGAACCTTTAAAAAAACTCTATGACAAATTTGAAGAACTAATCGTTTATATTTATTATGGTGTACTGACCACAATCGTAAATACAATCGTACAATTCGGAGTAGAATTCGGCTTATTAGAGCGTGTCAGCTGGTCTCCCAGAATTGAAAATTTTCTTTCTACCAGCATTGCATGGACTGCCGCTGTTATTTTCGCCTTCTACGTCAATAAAAAATATGTCTTTAAAAGCAAAACAGAATCTACAAAACAGTTAATCTGGGAACTTTGGACATTTCTTTCTGCAAGACTGCTTTCCGGTGTCATGCAGGTAGGTATCATGCAGTTAGGTGTCCCTCTCTACATGAAGGGCGAAGAGAAAATTTTCTGGATTTATTTCCTGTTTTTCTTCATTCAGCAAGTAGTCGTCACCTTAGCGAACTACTTCCTCAGCAAATTTATTATCTTCAGAAAGAAAAAATCTCCTGAACCTCAGAAAGAAAGCGAGAACTAATTATGCATCTTTATCAGAAAAGCCCTCAATATTACGAAACTGACCAGATGGGTGTCATTCATCATTCCAATCACATTCGCTGGTTTGAAGAAGCCCGCCTTTCTTATATGGATACTTTAGGCATCGGCGATATCGTAAGAAGTACCAATTCCGGCATTATCTGCCCTATTTTAAACGTAGAAGCCAAATATCAGAAAATGATTCGCCTTCAGGATAAAATTCAGATTAAAACTTATCTGATTCAATACAATGGCTTTCGCTTTGCATTCTACTATGAAATCTGCAATCAGGATACACAAGAAATCTGCTGTTCTGGTACAACCGGCTTATGCTTTTTAACGCCTGAAAACAAACCTGTCCGCTTAAATAAGCTTTTTCCCTCCCTGCATGAACACCTTCTGACTGTCCTGCAAGAGGATTCGGCATTATGCCCAAAAATAAAATAACTTTCCGTATAATTCGACAATTTCATCACGTTTTTGCTGTCTGGAATTCTCCTGTCTGTACAAACTGTAAGTTTTAAGCACATAATATTTGTCGAAAACGTCAATTGCAACAAAAGGCAAAATACGGTATACTATTATTAAGGGATTTGATTGCTGAAATAATGCAGTCATATTTTCATTCTAAAACTATTTTGAAAGGAGACGCTCTGCATTCAGGCAGGGCAAACACGATTATGGCAGTAAATGACTCTCTCGAAGTGAAAAACTTCAGAAAAACTTTCAGTGAGAGATTACGGGCAAAATTTAATATCTCTCCCGAAGAAGCTTCCGACCAGCAGGTTTATGAAATCCTTTCCGCTCTGGTGGTGGAACAGCTCAAGGCAAAACGCCGTAAATTCATCAATCAGATACACTCCGCCGGTAAAAAGCAGGTGTATTATCTCTCCATGGAATTCCTGATGGGACGTTCCCTCAAAACCAGCCTTTACAATCTGGAAATGGCTGACGCTGTGAAGGAAATGCTTTCTGAATTTCACATCAATCTGGACAAAATTTACGAATGTGAACCTGATGCTGGTCTTGGCAACGGCGGACTTGGCCGTTTAGCAGCCTGCTATCTTGACGGTATGGCTACTATGGCTATGCCGGCTATGGGTCATTCCATTTGTTATGAATATGGTATCTTCAAGCAGAAGCTGGAAGACGGCTGGCAGACAGAACTCCCTGATAACTGGCTTCCCGGTGGCAGTGTCTGGCTTGATGCAAAACCGGAAAAAGCTGTAGAAGTTCACTTTGAAGGCGAACTCAATGAATACTGGGATAATCAGTATCATCATATCTCTCATGTAAATTATAACACTGTTATGGCGATTCCTTATGATATGTACGTTTCCGGCTATGACTCCCCTGGTGTCAGCGTTCTGCGTCTCTGGTCTGCAAAAGCTCCAAGCTTTAATATGGAAATGTTCAATCAGGGCGATTATGCGAAGGCTTTAGGTCAGAACTCCATGGCAAATGCGATTTCTAAAATCCTTTACCCGAATGACAATCATCTGGAAGGAAAATCTTTAAGACTTCGTCAGCAGTATTTCCTTTGCGCTGCTGCTATTGGCGATATTGTCAATACACACATGAACGTTTATGGCACACTGGACAACCTTCACGAAAAAGTAGCAATTCACATTAACGATACCCATCCAACACTTGCCATTCCGGAATTGATGCGTATCTTGCTGGACGACTGCGGTTATGGCTGGGAACAGGCTTGGCATATTGTAACAAATACCTTTGCTTATACCAATCATACTGTTATGGCAGAAGCCCTCGAAAAATGGGATGTCAATATGGTGAAACACATCATTCCCAGAATCTTCAACATTATCGTTGAAATCAATAACAGATACTGCCAGTCCCTTATGGAACGTAACGGCTACGACAGCGCAAAAACTACCAGAATGTCCATCATCAAAGATAATGTCATTCACATGGCTACTTTGTGCGTAGTTGCTTCTCACAGTGTCAACGGTGTTTCCAAACTGCATTCTGAAATTATTAAAACAGATGTCTTCAAAGATGAAGCGGCAGATACCCCTCACAAGTTCAAAAATGTGACAAACGGTATTGCTTACAGAAGATGGCTCTATCAGTCTAACCCTGGCTTAACTCAGCTGCTCCGTGACAAAATCGGCAACGGCTTCCTGAAAGATGCTTCTCAGCTTTCCAAACTCGCTGTATTTGCTGATGATACAGAAGTCCTCACCCGCATTATGCAGGTTAAGAAAGAAAATAAAGACCGCTTTGCAAAATATGTACAGCATAATTCCAAAATATCTCTTAACACAGACAGCATCTTTGATGTACAGGTAAAGCGTCTGCATGAATATAAGCGTCAGCATCTGAACGTCATGAATATTTTAGCACAGTATAACTACCTGCTGGAAAATCCAAATGCTGATTTTACTCCTAAAACTTATATCTTCGCTGCAAAGGCTGCCCCCGGTTACTACCTCGCTAAACAAATTATTAAAATGATTTGGGCTATCTCCGAAGAAATTCGCAAAAATCCCAGAATTTCTGAAAAACTTGCTGTCCACTTCATCGAAAACTACAGCGTTACCCTTTCTGAACTCCTCATGCCTGCGGCTGATATTTCTGAACAGATTTCTCTTGCCGGCACAGAAGCTTCCGGTACAGGTAACATGAAACTGATGCTCAATGGTGCTATTACTCTCGGTACTTTAGACGGTGCAAACGTTGAAATCAAAGAAGCTGTCGGCGATGACAATATCATCATCTTTGGTATGAAAACGGAAGAAGTCAATGCTACAAAATATAACTATAATCCTGAAAAACTTTATAACGAAAACTACACTATCCGTGACTGCGTCAACAGAATGTATCACGGTATCAATGGCTGTACGTTCAATGAAGTTGCTGACTCTCTCAAACTCAAAGACCCTTATATGGTACTTGCTGACTTTGATTCCTATCGTCAGGCGCAGGATTACAGCACAACATGCTATAATGATAAGATGCGTTGGGCGAAAATGTCCCTTATGAATACCGCCGGTGCAGGCATTTTCTCCGCTGACAGAAGCGTTTCTGATTATGCCCGTGATATTTGGGGACTGTAATTTGTAACGTTTTCATGACTACAAAGGTGTGTCTGACGCTTTCGTCAGGCATACTTTTGTTCACTTTATTCATTCCAGAAATTAACAATAAATTTGTTTTAAGGAGCTGAAAATTTATGAGTTATTTATATGACAGCTGGGATATCAATTATAAACAGCCATTTGGTGCAATCAAAAAAGACAAAATCTGTTCTTTTTCCATCCGCCTTCCTAAAGAGGTGAAGCCGGATTTCGCCCCCTGCGTGGTGCTATACCGCCCCGGATTTAAAGAACGCTTTATGCACATGCATATTATTGGTGAAGAAGATGACTGCCATGTTTGGGGAACAAGCTATATTCCAAGATATACTGGTGTGCATTATTATTACTTCGCTTACACTGTGTGCGGTCAGAAATTTTATATTAAAAAAACTGCCGGTCATATCGGCAATTTAAATTCCGGAGACCTCTTTCAGCTGACTGTCTACGCTGAAGATTACAAAACACCCGAATTTTTAAAGGGTGGTATCATGTATCAAATCTTCCCCGACCGCTTCTGCAAAAGCGGTAAACCTCACGAAAATATTCCGGAAGGCAGAGTGATTCGTGATGACTGGGACGGTACACCCTTTTATAAACCTGACCAGAACGGCCATGTCTGGAATAATGACTATTTCGGCGGAGATTTAGCCGGCATTCAGGAAAAACTGCCTTATCTGGCAGATTTAGGCGTTACCTGCATTTACCTGAATCCAATTTTTGAATCTCACGAAAATCATAGATATAACACCGCTAACTATATGAAAGTTGACCCTCTGCTCGGTACAAATGAAGATTTTAAAACCCTCTGCGAAGAAGCTAAAAAATTTGGTATGAGCGTTATCTTAGACGGTGTATTCTCCCATACTGGTGCAGACAGCATTTACTTCAATAAATTCGGCAGATATGACACAGTCGGAGCGTATCAGTCTCAGGACAGTGAATATTTCAGCTGGTACACCTTCTGGAATTTCCCTAACGAATATGAAGCTTGGTGGGGCATTGATACCCTCCCTAATGTGCAGGAAAATAATCCCGCTTATACCAATTATATCTGCGGTTCGGAAGGTGTTCTTGAATATTGGCTTTCCATGGGAGCAGCTGGTTTCCGTTTAGATGTTGCTGACGAACTCCCTGACGAATTTTTATATAATTTAAACACCTGCGTTAAAAAATACGACAAAGACAAAATTATTATTGGTGAAGTCTGGGAAGATGCTTCCAATAAAGAAGCTTACGGCATTAAAAGAAGTTACCTTCTCGGCCGTCAGCTGGATTCCGTTATGAATTACCCCTTCCGTGAAGCCATTATTAACTATATCAAAGGCATGAGCAGCCGTGACTTTCAAACCAGTATCATGACAATTCTCGAAAATTATCCCAAAGCCACTGTTGACGTTTTAATGAATTTCGTCTCTACTCACGATATTGAAAGAGCGATTAACCGTTTCGGCGGTGAAAACTGTGACGACAAGTCAAAAGACTGGATGGCGGAACGCTGGCTCAATGAATGGGAATACCGCCGTGGAAAGGCAATGCTTGAAGCTGCTATGGCTTTAATGTTCTTCCTCCCCGGTGTCCCCAGCATTTACTACGGCGATGAAGCCGGTCTGCAAGGCTATAAAGACCCCTTTAACAGACGCTGCTACCCTTGGGGTCATGAAGATACAGACTTAATCAACTATACAAAAGAACTCGGCAGAATCAGAAGAGCTTACAAAGTATTCCGCAACGGAAAACTGCAATTTCTCCCTGCTCAGAATGATGTCATGGCATTTGCAAGAATTCAGGAAAGTGCCGGAACTTCTGTTCAAATTTACGTCAACCGCTCTCAGCATGAGCAATTTGTACAATTTGCACCCTGCAATGAAAATTTCGTTTTCGAGAAAGTGGAACACGGCATTTTAGAAGACAATCTGGTAAAACTCCCTCCGTTTGAATACGCTGCAATTATCTGTCAGAATCCTAACAAAACCAAAAAATAAAAAGAAAGCACTCTGTTTTGTACAGGGTGCTTTTGTAATATCTTCCAAAAAATCAGGCTGGAAAATATTGTTTCTTGACATTTTCTACAAAATATGTTATCATAATTATGTAATCACGTGATGCGCTTTGAAAATCTACTATTTCACTCAGAAAGGAGTTTTTACTCATGTATCAGAAATTTACTGCCGGACTCTGCGCCCTGCTGATGGTTTCCGGAATTGTCCTGCCGGTACAGGCTTCCGCTGAAACTTCTTTAGAAGATTACGCTCAGGAAGTTGTCACACTTATCAATCAGGAACGCACTGCACAAGGGCTGACCCCTGTTGAAAACCTTCCGGCACTTAATCAGGCTGCTGGCATTCGTTCTCAGGAACTTGTAACAAATTTCTCCCACACTCGCCCTGATGGAAGAAGCTGTTCCACTGTTTTGAATGATAACAACATTTCATGGCACACTACCGGCGAAAATATCGCTTACGGCTATCCTGACCCCTCTTCTGTCATGAATGGCTGGATGCATTCTTCCGGCCACAGAGCCAATATTTTAAACGCTTCTTTTGATGCAGTCGGAATTGGTGTTGTTTCTCAGAATGGTGTGCTTTACTGGACACAAATTTTCACAGGCGGTGCGGAAATTTCTGACTCTTATCAGCCTGAATTTAATCCTTCTGAACCCGTTCAGAATATCACTTTCCCTGAACAGACAGAATCTCCTGTTTTACCTGAATTTTTCTGCATTGGTCAGGAATGCTTTACTTACTGTGAGACAAACTGCACAACTCCAAAAGATATTTTCTCTTGCTTAAATAATAACTGCAATTCACTCCCCTCTTGTTTTCAAAATTTTTGCAAATAATCTGAATTCCAGAAATCCTCCTGAAAAAACTCCCTGTATTGCTCAGGGAGTTTCTTTCTGTAATTTTTCAAGTTCACGATTTTTCTTGGAAAACGGACACCCGCAGTAATCCTGACGGTATAAGCAATATTCACGGGATAACACAATGGAACGCTTATAGCCTTCTTTCTTCTTGAAATCCGTTGGCAGCCATTTCACACCAAATTCCGCTTCAATACAATATCCTGCTTCATTGATGAAATTCACATCTTTATGCGGACTTAATGTCAATGTGGTTGCAAAATAATCCGCTTTTAATGTCAAAGCCTGTTCAGCTGTTTTTCTTAACCGCATTGCAATGCATTTCTGACAGCGTTTCCCCCGTTCCGGTTCGTCTGCCAATTCCGCCGCAAAGGCTAGAAATTTTTCCGGTTCATACTCTCCTTCTATGACTTCAATCCCTGAAGCTTGAGGAAATTCAGACACAAATCTTTTTAATTCTGACAATCTGTACTGATATTCCTGTTCCGGTAAAATATTCGGATTATAAAAATATAATGTAATTTCCGCCTTTTCAGCAATTTTTTCAAGGCAGGCACTTGAACACGGCGCACAGCAGGCATGTAATAATAATTTTAATTTCTGCTCTGTATGCTGAGTGAAAATTTCCTGCATTTGCAGTTCATAATTTAATTTCATATGCTTAATACTCCACATAAGTATCATCAATATTCAATTCTGGTTCTGTTACTTCTTCTCTGGGCAAATATTTTGCATTTTCCAAATAAGATTCTGTTCCTTCTGTAATCGCCTGCGCTAAATCTTCAATATGATTCAATATCCAGCGAGATGTAATATTATTATCATGAAATTCTACTTCTACCAGACAGCACGGACTGATATTATTGAAAATTTCATATAAATCACGCTGTGTTTCATCTTTCACGCCTCTGTCATTGGTAGGGGTCACTTCTGCCACACGGTTATAAATGCTTTCTGCTAAAGCCTTACTTCCGGTAATTTTAGAATTATAATAACATTCCGTCCCTTCACCGCTTCCGGATTCTCCGCCGGAATTGCTGTGAATTGCTACATATGCACCGCATTTCAAACCGTTGCCCTGCTTTACTTTCCAAGGGACTTCATCATCTTCTCCGCAGATGTAAACCTGATAGCCGTCCTGTTCCAGCATTTCTTTCACTTGTCTGCCTACCATCCACATTGCTTTTTCTTCGCTGATTGTGTCGTCACAAGCATATAAATTATCTTCTTGTGTAGACGGGCTTAAAAAGACTGCCATAGAATTATCCACAGGCTTTTCCGTTGTTGGTTCAGTCGAAACAGGAAACGTTTCTACTGTATTAACAGGTGTTTCCTTTTCTTCATTCATTTTCTTTGTACAAGAACTAATGCCAGAACAAATCCATATAAATAATAATATCATAACGGCGAATGCGCCAAAAATTCTATCCCATCTTGCTCTTTTCCGCAAAGTTCTCCAATTTTCCTTTTTAGGCATACTCCACCTCTTTTAAATTCACATATATTCACATATTATTTATTATACATCAGAAATTCCTGCTTGTCAACCGTCTGACAGAAATTTTCAGATATTTCCTGTATGCATCTGCTGATAAATCTGATTTTTAGAAATTCCGGTTTCCTTTGAGGCAAGCTTTGCAGCGGCTGACGGTTTCAAACCTTCTTCTAAATAATGCTCCGCTATCTGAACTGCATCTTCTATTGTAAATGCTTCCTGTACATGCTGTACACCGTCTAATACTAACACATATTCACCACGGGGGGAATGTTCTTCATAATAAGAAACCGCTTCCGGAAGCGTCATTCTTAATACTTCCTCATGAATTTTCGTTAATTCCCGACATAAAGAAATCTTTCTGGAAGAATCGGAAATTTTTCCTAAATCTTCCAATGTTTTACAAAGTTTGTGTGGTGCTTCATAAAGCACTGCTGTTCTTGTTTCGTGCTGTAAATCTTCCAGCATTTCCGCACGGGGCTTTTTCTCAACAGGCAGAAAACCATAAAATACAAACTGTTTTACAGAAGCTCCGCTCACAGATAAGGCGGTAATGACTGCACTTGCTCCCGGAACTGACTGCACGGAAATGCCCTTTTCATAACAAAGTTTTACTAATTCTTCACCGGGGTCGGAAATACAAGGCATTCCGGCATCTGTCACAATTGCACAGTTCTCCCCTGCCTGAATCCGGTCTGCAATATGATGCATGACTGCTTCTGTACTGTGCTGATGATAACTCACTAATTCTGTTTTAATTTCAAAATGTGTTAATAATTTTCTCGTCACTCTGGTATCTTCCGCAGCAATGAAATCTACTTCTTCTAAAATTCTTAACTGCCTTAAAGTAATATCTTCTAAATTTCCAATCGGTGTTCCAGTGACGTATAAAATCCCACTCATTGCAAAGCTCCTTTCTGATATAAACTTTCCGCTTGTTTTGTCATTTGATGATTTTCGTCATACATGATAAAGGGCTTTTCCATTTGTAAAAATCTTTTCCCGTCTTTTCGCCCTTCCAGCAGAAACAGCCAAGGCATGTCACAAGCCTTTCTGGAAACAAACTGCAACCGTTTCGGCTCTAAGCGAAATTCCCTCATTGCACAGATATAATCAGGCAAACGCTCCGGACGACCGCAAATGCAAAGCCTTCCCCTTGACTTCAAAAGTGCAAAAGCTTTCTGACAAATGTCCTCTGGTGTACAAAATACTCCATGACGGGCGATTCTCTGCGCTTCCAATTCCGCTTCAAAGCCTGAACCGCACGGCTGATAAGGCGGATTACATAAAATTAAATCAAAATCTTTCTGTTCAGGATTAAAATCTTTTAAATCACAACAAATCGGAATAATATTTTGAGCGTGGCTTAAAGCAATTCCAGCCTTTAACTGCTGAATTGCCTGTTCCTGAATGTCAACGGCATAAATCATTTTCGGCGGTCTGGATTTCTGCATTAACAGCGGAATAATTCCGCACCCTGTCCCGAATTCACAAACTTTCTCTTTCTGCTTATACTTAGAAAAATAAGTCAGCAAAAAAGCATCTGTTCCAAATCTATGCTCTTGAGAGGTATATACAAAAATGCCTTCTCCTATCGGTTCTTGCTTCCAGTTCATTAAATTTTCCTCCACACAAAAAGAAGCCGCCGCAATGGGCAGCTTCTTTCAAATTACTTTTACTTATGGGGCAACAGCAACATCAGCCTGTAAGATATAGCCTCTGTCTCCATCTTCTGTATATTCTACATAGAAATAATCATATTCATTAGAAATAATTCTTACTGCATTGCCTTTTTTCAGAGTTACAAGTACATTATTTTCATAGGGAACACTGATAACATCACTGTATTCACTGATAACATTTCCCTCTCTGTATTCCGGTACCATCTTGGCATTGCCTGTAGGGTCTTGTGTTTCGGAGGGTTCTTCTGTCGGAACTGTTTCCAGTTCTCCGGTCGGGTCTTGTGGTTTTTCGGTCAGATTCTGCTTTTTGATGAGAATCCAGTCATAAATATTTACAACACCGTCTTGATTCAGGTCAGCGTCATTGAACTGAGATTCTGAAATCTTTTTCTTGCCGTGCAGATAGTCATGCATTCCGGCAACATCAAGCTTTTCAGCCTTAGCAGGCTTTTCGCCGTTGATGGTGACTTCATTTTCCTTACAGAATTCCTGAATTGCAGGGGATTCACTGACAATATTCACATTTTCGTCCACAACAGGAAGTACGCCTTCACCATAGCCAACTGCATATTCTCCTACTGTTTCCACATTAGCCGGAATGTTCACTTCTGTCAGCTTTTCACAGCCTGCCAATGCGTACCCGTCAATTCTGGTTACAGTTTCAGGAATTTTAACTGTTTCCAAAGAACTGCACTTGTATAATACATGGTTATTCATTCTTTCCAGATTTTCCGGAAGTGCCAGTTCAGTCATTTCCACACAGCCTGCAAAGCCCCAGATACCAATTTCTGTATTTGCACCTTCAAACACTGCTGATTTCAGTGCAGAACAATCGTAAAATGCATAGCTTCCTACTTTTTCCACACTTGCCGGAATCTTAATGCTTTCCAGTGATTCACAGTCGTAAAATGCATAAACACCGATTTTTTCCAGCTTTTCAGGAAGCACTATCGGATTTAAGGTTCTGCACTTACAGAATGTGTATTCATCAATCTGTGTAATACTAGCAGGAATTTTAATGGTTTCCAGACTTTCACAGCCATAGAATGCATAGCTTTCAATTCTGGTTACTGTTTCCGGAATTTCCAGATTTTTCAAAGAATTACAGCCATTAAAAGCACTTCTGCGAATTCTGGTAATGCTGTCCGGAATTATCACTTCTTCCAAAGAATGACAGTCTCTGAACACTTCAGGGTCAATATTTTCCATACCTTTGGAAAGTGTTACTTTCTTCAGGAATAAGCAGTTATTGAATGCGCCTTCACCGACTACTGTCACATTATCCGGAATCACGATTTCTTCCAGTGCGGAAAGGTCAAAGGCATGGTCACGGATTTTCGTAACAGTGGAGGGGATATTCACTGTTTTCAAAGCACTGCACTGATAAGCGACTTTATCCGGAATGGTTTCAATCCCTTCATCAAAGGTTAAAGTTTTCAGGCTAGTACATGTTGTGAAAACATAATTTCCCATATAAGTAACATTTCCCGGAACAGTGACTTCTGTTAAAGCGGTGCAGAATGCAAATGCTTCTGTCCCGATTCTTTTCATAGTTTCCGGAAGTTTCACAGCTTTTAAAGAAGTACAGCTCTGGAAAGCACCTTCGTCAATTTCTTCCAGATTTTCCATACCAACAATTTCTTCCAGATTTTCGCAGCAGCTGAATGCATTTCTTCCGATTTGGGTAACAGTCTTCGGAATGGTAACTTTTTTCAGCTTACAACTTTCAAAAGCACTTGGATAAATTCTTTTCACAGGGAAATCCGTGTCACCATCGTTAAATGTTTCCGGAATGACCACTTCTTCCGCATCAGGTGTATTGCAGCTGATAATCTGGACATAGCCCATCTGCACATACTGAATTGTAAAATCACCCATATCATACTTTTTGCTGATATCCCAGTTAGATTTAGGATTGTCTGCCGCCTGTGCTGTCAGTGTTTCTACAATGCCTGTCTGCTGAATAGCAGGAGCTGTTCCCCCAAATACTAAGGCAAAAGCAAGCACACCAGCAGCAATTTTTTGAATTTTCATAAAAAACCCGCCTCTCTGCATAATAAAAGTTTTGGAATTTATTTACAAATTAAGCCCCTCTGCAAAACTTATAAATATAATATTATTATACAGTATTTTCATCACATTTGTCAAGTATTTTTGTAAAAAAACAAATAAATTTTTCAAACAAAGAATGATGCTTTGAAACATTGCACATACTAAAGGCAAATCGTTTTTATACTTACTGTCTTTTATTCACTTTCATAAATTGTTTTACAGCGGTGATACTAAGCATGTGCAATCATGCACAGAAAGCAGGTGAACTATGAAACTGAAAAATTTTTTAAAATCCGGAACGTTTTTTTTATCTGCATTTCTCTGTATACAGCCTGTATGCAGTGCGTTTTACTATGCAGGGCATTTAGCAGATTCGTATTATGTAAAACATGGTGAAGCTTTGCAAGTTTCTCACTGTGTGGCAGAAGTTCCGGAATTACACTGCACTTCTTCTCCGGCACAGCTGAAATTATTCGGGATTTTTCCGGTAAAAGAAGTTTCTTTGCAACCAGCGGAAGAAATTGTGCTTGTTCCGTGCGGTCAGCCGTTCGGAATCAGAATGCTCATGGACGGGGTCATGGTAATTGGTTTCGGAGAAGTCCAAGCCAAATCCGGCGGCTGCTGTCCGGCTGTTTCCGCTGGCATTCAGGAAGGCGATATTATTACAGAAGTTAATCATGAACTGTTACACTCTGCTCAGGACTTCCGTGATTTAGTCGCCGATTCTGAAGGAACTACTTTGCATTTAACTGTCCGCCGTGAAGATACCCTTCAGGAAGTCGCACTGAAACCGGAATATTCTTTCACAGCGCAGTGCTGGCAAACTGGCATTTGGGTGCGTGACAGTACTGCCGGCATTGGTACAATGACTTATTATGACCCGTCAGACGGCGCATTCGGTGGGCTGGGACACCCCATCTGTGACCCTGATACCGGTGAAATGATTCCCCTTGCAAGCGGTACTGCTGATTCCGTTACCATCAGCGGTGCAATCCGTGGTCAAGCCGGTATCCCCGGACAATTACAAGGTTATTTTTCTTCTGAATCCCCTATCGGAACACTTGACTGTAATCAGAAATCCGGTATTTTCGGTCATTTAGACGAACCCCTCACAGATTCCCCTGCTGTGCCAATGGCTTTTAAACAGGAAATCACCCTTGGAGAAGCACAAATTTTAACTACTGTAGAAGGCACTGACCCTAAACCTTATACAATAGAAATTACTTCTATTGATTATACAGACGACACACAAAATTTTATTATTAAAGTCACTGACAAAACCCTTTTGGAAACGACCGGAGGCATTGTGCAGGGCATGAGCGGCAGTCCAATTCTTCAAAACGGAAAACTTGTCGGCGCAGTCACACATGTATTTGTCAGTGACCCTTCCACAGGTTACGGCATTTTTGCAGAAACAATGTACCATCACCAGAATTCCTAAAAAAAGGGCTGCCATTTCCGGCAGCCCGATTTGAATATGTTGTCTTATCTGTTTTCGTCGCTGAATCCGCTTTCAACAAGCTCTACCAAAGCTTCAACAGCGGCCTGTTCGTCAGTACCGTCAGCAATGATACGAATATCTGTACCGCCAACAATACCCAGTGACAGAATACCAAGCAAGCTCTTTGCATTTACACGGCGTTCTTTCTTTTCAATCCAGATAGAGGACTTAAATTCATTTGCCTTCTGAATGAAAAATGTTGCCGGTCTAGCATGAAGACCTACCTGATTCTGAACTGTTACGTCTTTTACAAACATATCAAACTCTCCCATCTTTGCATATTAGTTACAGCATTACATTTATCTCTGCATATAGTTATTATACATGCAAAAACAGATTTCGTCAACTGTTTTTTTAAATATAAAGACAAAAACCGGAAAAATTCTACGCATTGTTAAAATCAATACCGGATTCCTGCCATAGTATTTGTGTATAATCACAAATAGAAATCTGAATCTATTCTGTGAAATATCCTGTCTCTATCAAACAAATTTCAACAGAAAATTCTGTGCAGAGTGCAATAAAAAATAGTGATTCCTGTCGCAAGCTGTCGATTCTGAAAAGAAATTGCTTTCAAGAGCATTTTCATCAGTTTAACAGATTATTTTTCAGTTTATTCTACTATCCGGAAAAATGCATTACATAAAGTATAATCAGGCAAAACAGTTTTCTGCAATCTGTGCAAGTGAGCTGACTGCTTCCTGTTCGTCCATGCCGTCTGCAATAATGGAAAGCTTTGTTCCGTTCTGAATCCCTAAAGAAAGAATATCCAAAAGACTTCTTGCATCTGCTCGGTTATCTTCTTTCTGAATCCAGATGTGAGATTTGAATTCATAAGCTTTTTGCAGCAACATTGTGCTGATTTTGGGACTCATCATTCCCTGATGCTGTACTGTAATTTCTTTTGTAAACATAAATACTACTCCTCCTGAGCGTCTTGCGCTATAAGCCATTGTGCATATAAATCGGGGCGTTTTTCTTTGGTTAATGCCAAACTTTTCTGATTCCGCCACTGTGAAATTTTGAGGTGATGACCAGAAAGCAATACTTCCGGTACAGATTCGCCCTGCCATAGTTCCGGTCTGGTATACTGCGGGTACTCCAGTAAGCCGTTGAAATGGCTTTCTTCTTCAAAGCATACCGCTGCCGGCAGTACTCCGCTGCACATGCGAGCCACTGCATCTGTTACTACTAAAGCCGGAAGTTCCCCTCCTGTCAGGACATAATCACCAATCGAAATTTCTTCATCTATGATTTTATCTAATACTCTCTGGTCAATGCCTTCATAATGACCGCATAACAGAAATAAATTTTCTTTCTGTGAGAGTTCCACTGTTTTATTCTGCGTGAGAACAGTTCCTTTCGGGGAAAGATAAATGCTGTGCGGAGGCTTTCCAAGCATTTCACAAACTGCAAGCCAGCATCTCCAAATTGGTTCAGCCTGCATTAACATTCCCATTCCTCCGCCGTAAGGGGTGTCATCTACTCTTCTGTGCTTATCAAGCGTATAATCACGGATATTATGACAATGCACTTCAATTGCACCGGATTTTCTAGCCCTTCCGATAATGCTTTCTGAAAGCACTGCTTCGCACATTTCCGGAAACAGGGTTGCAATATCAATCCGCATCTTCAAACAGTCCTTTCAGCGGTCTGATTTTCATAAAGCCTTCTTCCAGATTTGTTTCCAAAACAACTTCCGGAATGGCTGGTGCTAAGTACTGTTTTCCTGTCTGTTCGTCATAAATTTCATACACATCATTTGCACCGGTCTGCATGACATCTCTTAAAGTACCCCAGATTCTTTCAGAATCTGCATCTATGACTTTCAGCCCGATTAAATCCTGTATAAAATAACAGCCTTCTTCCAGCTCCACTTCTTCCCTGTCCATGTAAAGCACAGTTCCCTTTAATTTTTCGGCCTGTTCACGGGTGTTGCAGTCCTGAAACTTCATAATCACAAGATTTTGCTGTACTCTTGCATTCTGCACCTGAACGGATTTTTCCCCGTTTTTATCCAGATACAATTCCTCAAAAGAACATAAAAACGCCGCATCGTCACACCAAGGATAAACTTTTATCTCTCCGTGCAGACCATGGACGTTCGTAATTTTACCAATTTCTAAAAAGCGTTTCTGTTTCATAAAATGCTCCGTTCAGCCAATTTCCACAGCGATGGAGTCCATCCCTTTTCTGGAAGCTCCGGAACGCATGATAATTCTGATAGCCTTTGCAATTCTGCCCTGTTTGCCGATAACTCTGCCCATATCTTCCTCAGCAACATGCAGATGAAAGACAATGACACCCTCTGCATCAGGTTCATCTTGTGTAATTTCAATCGCATCTGGATTTTCCACCAGACCAGCGACAATTGCATATAATAATTCTTTCATGCGGTGCATCCTTTCTAATGCCGTTTCTTCCCCGTCTGGGACAGTTCCGCAAACGGGGACTTATGGCAATCCTAAACTTAAAGAATACCTTCTTTTTTCATGATATTCTTTACAATATCAGTCGGCTGTGCGCCCTTGCTCATCCAATCTTTTGCCTTATCTGCGTCAATCTTTACAACAGAAGGTTCTTTTGTCGGGTCATAGTAGCCGATTTCATCAATACATCTGCCGTCTCTGGGGAAACGGGAGTCAGCAACAACAACACGATAGAAAGGAGCTTTCTTAGCACCCATTCTTCTCAGTCTGATTTTTACTGCCATTTTTTTCACCTCGCTAAATTAAAATTTTATCTCAAGCAGAAATTCTGCATTGAAAGCTTATTTCTTTTTCTTTGCATTGGGGGCTGCATCGAAATTCATACCGGCAATCCGGCGTTTTGCCTGTCGGAACATGGCTTTTTGTTTTTTGCCGTTATTTGTGAACTGCTTCATCATTTTCTGCATTTGTTCAAATTGTTTCAGCAGTCTGTTCACATCTTCCACCTTCATGCCTGAACCTGCTGCAATTCTTCTTTTGCGAGAAGGGTTAATTATTGAAGGTTTTGCACGTTCTGCCGGTGTCATGGATAAAATAATTGCTTCCAGTCTGTCAAACTGTCTGTCATCTAAAGCGGCTTCATCGACTTTATCACCACCGGGGAGCATGGAAACAATACTTTTTAAAGAACCCATTTTCCGGATTTGGCGCATCTGCTCCAGTAAATCAGTCATATCAAAACTTTGATTCTGGAGTTTTTTAGTCATTTTTTCAGCACTGCCGTGGTCAATCACGCTTTCAGCACGTTCAATCAGCGTCAGTACATCGCCCATTCCTAAAATTCTGGAAGCCATGCGCTTCGGGTGGAAACGCTCGAAATCGTCCAGTTTTTCGCCCATACCAACGAATTTAATGGGCTTACCAGTAACAGCCAGTACAGATAATGCTGCACCACCTCTGGTATCAGAGTCAAGCTTTGACATTAAGACACTGTGAATACCAAGTGCATCATCAAAAGCTTTTGCAACATTGACAGCGTCCTGACCTGTCATTGCATCTACGACTAACATAATTTCATCTGGTTCAGTATTGGCTTTAATATTTTGCAGTTCTTCCATAAGTTCTGTATCAATATGAAGCCGTCCTGCTGTATCCAGAATTACAATGTCATGGCCATAATCTTTTGCATAGCGTACAGCCTGCTTTGCAATAATTACAGGGTCAATCTGTCCCATTTCAAAGACTTTCACGCCTGCTTTTTCGCCGACAACCTGCAACTGCTGAATGGCAGCCGGTCTGTAAACGTCACAAGCAGCGAGCATCGGTCTGTGGCCTTCTTCTTTTAAATATTTGGCAAGTTTTGCAGAATGTGTCGTTTTACCTGAACCCTGCAAACCGCACATCATAATTACTGTTGGTGGTTTGGAGGAAATGTTAATTCTTTCGTTATTGTTTCCCATCAGGTCAATCAGTTCATCATTGACAATCTTCACAACCTGCTGTGCTGGTGTTAAACTGGAAAGTACATCTTCACCAACCGCTTTTTCAGAAACTTTTGCAACGAAATCCTTCACGACTTTATAGCTGACATCTGCTTCCAATAAAGCTAATCTTACTTCACGCATTGCTTCTTTGACATCGTTTTCAGTCAGTCTGCCGTGAGATTTCAATTTTTTAAATACATTGCTTAACTTTTCGGAAAGTCCTTCAAAAGCCATGCGTTTTCAGCTCCTTATTGTTAAAGTAATTGCAGACCGGATTCTGCAAGTTCGCTGATTTCAGAAATATTCTTTGTCTGGCAGGAAGCAAGAATTTGCTCCAGACAGGTACGCACACACCTGAGACGCTGTGCCATACCGAGTTTTTGTTCTGTTTGCAAAAGCATCAATTCAGAATGTTTGAGGCTGTCGCTGACTGCCTGACGAGTAATCCCTTCCAGCTGTGCAATTTCAGACAAAGACAAATCTTCATTATAATACAATTCTGCAATATTTCGCTGACGGTCAGTCAAGAGTTCGCCGTAGCAGTCCAGCAGGAGAACAAATTCCAGATTTTTCGCCATGAAGCATCCTCCCAATCTGTAAAGCAGAATTACTTGACAAATTCAAGCCTTATACAGTATAGCACATTTCCTGAAAAAAGTCAAGAGCATTTTTAAAATTTTCTTTTCGTCAGAAGCTCCTGAAATTTTATTGTAATTTTTGTTGAAATATGCTATAATAAACAAAATTAAGAAAGGGGCAAGCAATGAAAAAATTATTTTACAGTTTATTTCAAATTATATGGTGTTTTCCGCAAAATCTGACCGGATTGATTTTATTTTTTCTACTGTGGAAAAGAGAACATTATTTTTTCAGAGGGGCAGTTGTTACCAGCTGGAACAGAAACTGCTGTACTTCTATCGGATGTTTTATTTTTATGGACAGGCATTCTTTCCGGAATGAACGTCCGCTTTTAATTCATGAATACGG
Organism: Oscillospiraceae bacterium; assembly: GCA_045541055.1. Classification (GTDB taxonomy): domain Bacteria; phylum Bacillota; class Clostridia; order Oscillospirales; family Ruminococcaceae; genus UBA3855. The sequence goes on along the minus strand of JAZQIL010000260.1, from coordinate 53,530 downwards.
ACATACAGTGCAGTCTATGCTGTTAGGGTGGCTGTATTTTCCAGTCATTTTTCTGCCTTCTGTTATCTGGTTTTCCGTTCCGTATTTTAAAAAATTCCGGAAGCAGAAACATTATTCTTACTATCGTTTTTATACAGAACGCTGGGCAAATCATTTAGGCGAAAAATTTTGTCATGAACCTTCTGTGAAAGAATCCTAATTTCTGGAAATGTGCAATTTTTTTACTATATAATTCTCTTTAAATATTATTTTTTATATTATGAAATAGCATTCTGCACAAATACAGTTTGAAATCCGCTTGAAAAATTGTCATTCAGAATATTGACGGCAGGCCTCTTTTTGATTATACTAAAAATCAGCAGGCTGAAACCAAAAAGGAGGACTTTATTTTATGGGATTTAAAACTATTGCCGCAATCGTTGCTGAACAATTCGACATGGACGTTGATGATTTAACCGAACATACTGATATTTTGGAAGACCTCGGCGCAACTTCCATGGACGCAGTAGAATTGATTGTTGCCATCGAAAGCACAACAGATGTCAAAATTCCTGATGAAGCTGTGGATTCTATTCGCACTATTGGCGATATTGTTAATTATATTGCTGACCACGCTGAGGACTGAAAAAGGTAGAAATTTACACTTGCATTTCTTTCCCGAATCTGCTATACTATTCATGAAAGGAAGTGTTTTTTATGGAATTTTTTAAAAACCAGAAATTGACTGGTGTACTTTGTGCAGGAATGCTTTCTGTAGGAATGTGCTTTGGAACGCTTACCGCTTCTGCTTACAGCGCAGATGATGTCGCTGCAAAAGCCCGTCAAGCCGGTTGGCCTGAAAATTTAATCCAGACTGGCTATAATCAGTGGGCTTCCGGTGAGTATACACAGGAACAGCTTGATGAAGCATATAACAGCGTTTGTGACTATAACGAACAGACAGAAGATTTTATTTATAACAGCTTCGGAGTTGACCCTGAAGAAGCCAGAAAAAAAACTGCTGAAACAACACCTGCTGAAACTGAAACACAGTCAGAATCTTCTGCTCAGACACAGGAAGAAAATCAGAATACTTATATTTCGGACAGCGATTTTATCAATATGTCTATGGAAGAAAAACAAGAATATGTTAATTCTCTCCCTGATGAGCAAAAAAGTGATTTTATTTCTTCCCTCAGCACAGAAGCCCGAAACAGTGTTATTAAACAGCTCCCGACACAGGACAAAGTAGCTATTATGCAGAAATATGTCGATACTGCTGATGCTATGGGAATGCATGTCACTGTTGATAATATCGGCGAAAAAGATATTTCCGTTACTGTCCGCAATGAAGACGGTATTGTCATTGATAAAGCCGCTGTCGGCACTGTCATTGATGAAACAGGCATTTCTCATACAAAACCATTGCTTTTCGCTGGTATCGGCATTTTAATTTCTCTTGCCGGATTTGCCGGACTGTACTGGTATATTCACCGTACAGAAGAATTTTAATTTCTGAAAGGAGCATTTTATTGGCAGAACATAACTCTAAAAAATCTCCGCTGTTATATTTTCTGACAGGTATTTTTCTGCTGATTCTCTGTATTGCTGTCAGTGTCGGCGTTCTGATAAAGCCTTATGAACAATTACAGACTTACCTGAATCTTGTCTTTATGGACCAGAGTATGAAAATTACACCGTCCTCAGGAGTCAGCGGTTTAGTCATTCAGGAAAAGGAAATTGAAACTGCTCCGCCCGCTGAACAGCAGGAATTTTACGAAAATGGTCAAATTATCCGCCCTGCCTTCGGTGAACAGTATGCCGTTCTGAAATGTGATGCAATTTCACTTTCTGTTCCGGTTTACTGGGGGTCAAGTGCAGAACTTTTAGAACGTGGCGCATGTCAGGCAAGCAGTTCTGTCCTGCTCGGTGAAACTGGAAATGTTGTCATCGATGCACATGTCAATACTTTCTTTGCAAATCTGAATCAGCTTAATACAGGCGACAGCATTACACTTTACACGGATTATGGAATTTTTACTTATGAAGTTTCTGAAAAAATTCAGTTCCTGAATACAAATAAAAAATATATCCTTCCAACAGTAGACGACAGACTGACACTTTACACTTGTGAAGCACAAGTACTTGGCACTTCTGATAACCGTATTGGTGTGACTTGTTCACTGGTAAGCAAACAGTTTTATCAACCGGCAGAGGAGGCTTCCACATGAACAAAATCCGCTTCTATATCCCAAAAGTATTTTTCACTTTTCTGCTGGTATTTTTACTGATTGGTTCAGAACTCGCTTTGCTGGTACAGCAGAAAGCCCTTGCCAAGAAAACATTTGAAAATGTCATTGTTCAGCAGGACTTAGGACAAAAAGCTTATTCTTCTTTAGATGCTTACTTCCAGTCCAGAAGCAACAGCACCGGCATTCCAAAAGAAGTTTTTATGAATGCGCTTGATGAAAATACCCTTGCAGATTCTATTTATTTCATCACGTTAAATGGTCTGGACTATCTGAACGGAAAAGCAGATACTTATTCCGTGACGCTGGATTTCACGAAACTGGAAACTTCTGTAACAGCATTTTTCAATCAGTATGCTGAAGAAAACGGCTTTCAAAAAGAGGAAACTTTCAATCAGAAAGTACAATCTACGATTGAAGAAGCAGAAAAGAAAATTTTACTGACAACAGATACATTTAAATTCTCCACGCTTTATGAAAATGGCTGGCTGGCAAAACTCCGGAAATTTCTCAGCCTGTTCCGGAATATCATGACCGCCCTTTTCATTGCAACAGGAATTATTATTATAGTATTAGTCCTTTTCTGTAAAAGCCAAATCTCTGAATTATGCTACTGGCTCGGTTTAAGCAGTTTCCTTTCCGGATTATTAACCGCTTTCCCCTGCCTGTATGTTCTGGAAACAGATTACTTTTCAGGATTCGTCATCAAAGACCCTCAAATTTTCTCCGCAGTGGTCGGCTACATGCAATATTTTACCAGTCAGGTGCGCAATGTTTCGCTTGGCATGTGTACCGCAGGCATATTATTTTTACTGCTTTTCGCTTTCATTCCAAAAAAATCATAAGATTTCTGAACTGCATTCTTTCGGGAGTGCAGTTTTTATCATATCTGCCATAAAACTAAATGCTTTTTTGTGAATATACTACAAATTTTCCAACAGTACTTGCTTTTTTCAAAGATAACGTGTATAATAATATATAGTAGTAACCGCTGATAATGGGCGGAACTGTAAAGGAGGATTTACTATGAAAACAAGAAAAATGCTGGCGGTTCTTTCCGCCCTGATTCTGGGCGCATCCTACTGCATCTCCGCTGTTCCGGCAATGGCTGAGGAAGACAAAGATGTAGAAGAAAAATATGCCCTGTACAAAGGTGTTCTTAAAGAATTCGTTGATGTGTACGGTATCCCCGAAAAAGAAGACGATACAGACGATGCTTTCGGAAATAACAAGAACACTTTCTGCCGTCTCATTGACCTCAATAATGACGGTCTTAAAGAATTGTATGTCGCAAAAACTGATGTTCACAGCGATGACCAAAAAGGTACTATTAAAGTCTATGCCATTGTAGACGATGAAGTAAAGTGCCTTTACGAAAATTTCGATTTCTATACTGCAAATCCTGATACCGCTGAAGCTGTATTCCATCAGACAGAAGAAAATCAGTACTATCTCTATGAATACCGCCGTGTCGAAGATGAAAATCAGCTCGCTGGCGATATCTATAAATGGTATACATTTGACGGCAATGAATGTACTGTTAAGGAAACTTATGCTATCCCTGTAGATGAAGGCTTTAACACAGAAAATTATACAGCCATTTCTTCTGTAGAGGAAATGTTCACAGATATCGAAACAGAAACTTACGAAGATGAAAATAAAAACGAAATAGAAGTTTACCGTAACTATGGTATCGGCTCTGATGCTTTCTATACTCGTGAATCTGTCGAAGTTTCCAGAGAAACTTATGATTATATCATGGGCTTGCCTGACCCGATTGACCCCTATACCCTTACAGCGGTTCAGCTTGCAAAACTCTCTACTTACGATATTTCCGACAGACTCTTTGACAAAGAATACACTGTAAAACATGCCGATTTTGAAAACCGCTGGTTCTTCTATAATGATGAAGCATATGACGGCCGTTATGAAGATTTAATCTTTGCAGTGACAGCTGACTATGATGAACATGATGATGACGGTTTCCCTACAGATGAATCTGTTATCAAAGAAAAAATTGAATCCAATGACTGCTACTACAGCTGTGTCCGTTCCTACTGGGACGAAATGTTGCTTGATTTCCCGATTACAGACGAAATTACAACTTCTTTCGACTATTTGCAGGTATCCGAAGCACTTGACAAAGAATTCGACTGCCGCATGATTCCTGTATGGTCAACCGGAAACGGCAACCTGATGGGCTATGAGTTTGAAAAAGATGACTGCACTGTCCGTCTGTATTTCGACCTCAAAACTGAAAAAGAACAGCTGGACGAAAACGGCAACGTGATAGAAAAAACTGCTCCTGTTGACGAAAACGGTGACGAAATTACTGACCCCAGACTTCTCCCTGCTGATGTGCCGGATTATTACACCGCTGAAGAACTCAAAGAACTTAATCCAAGTCTGATTGGCTTTGAAGTTATCTATCTCCTCAACAATTCCACAAACTATAAAGAACTGCTGGATGATTACTATGATTCCATTACTGACAAATGGAAAGATTATGACGGTGATGACCTTTATGGTATCATCTACGAAAATACCCTCGACAGCAGCTACATGTGGAGACTGGACGAAAATATCAACAAGATGCATGAAGAAATCGGCTACCAGTTTGTTGACCTTAACGGTGACGGCGTAGATGAACTGATTTTAACACCTGTCAACACAAATGAAATTTATGACCTGTATACACTCTATGACGGTGAATATGTTCATCTGTGTTCCGGCGGTGAAGAAAATAAATTCTACCTCGGCAAAGATTACAAAATCTATGAAGAAACACCTTTTGACGACACACAGGTATCTGTACAGGCTTACTCCCTCGTGGACGGCGCACTTGCTGAAATCGAAACCCCTGAAGAATGGGAATATCAGGTTTTAAGCCTCAGAGCATTTGACAACACTGATGAAGAAAAAGAAGCAGTAAAACAAGCTGCTCAAACTTCTACAGAAGGTTTTGAAAACGGTGTTGGCAGTGGCAATGGTGCAACTTCTACTACTGGTGGTACTAATAATACCAGCGGTGAAGGTCAGTCCCCCATTACAAAAGACAAACTTCCTATTGCAGCAGGTATTACTGCTATCGCTGCTTTGGCTGCAAATATTCTTTCCCGTAAAAAGAAAGCTCAATAATAATTTGAACGCTTATGATAAACAGCTGCGTCTCCCTGAGATGCAGCCTGTTTTATGTATCACACTTAGGAGGATTTTTATGAAAACCAGAAAAACGCTTGCTTTTCTTTCTGCACTGCTTTTCAGTGCTTCTGCTTGCATTCCTGCTGTTCCGGCAAAGGCTGCTGAAAGCTGGCAGGAAGCTTACACAAAAGTTCTTTCAGAAAATGCACTCGACTGTAAAAAATTCAGTCTCGTTTATGTAGATAATGATGATGTTCCAGAACTTGTCCTTCATAAACATACCTCAGATGACCCTGAAACAGAGGACTACCAGCCAAAATATGATGAAGAAGTATATCTCTATACTTTCTCTAATGGTGAAGCCAAAGAATTAGGTACTTACTGCTATTGCGGATTCAGTGGTTTCTACTATCAAGAAAAAGAAGGCACGATTATTTCCGCACATCATGGCGGTGGTGTCCAAGAAGGTCAGATTTATTCTCTTTCTAACGGCGAAATAACAAAACTTCATGAATATATTGCAGATGCTGATAATGTTGAAAACAATCTTTCCCATGTTGACGGAAAAGCACTTTCTATGGAAGAAGTTTATGATTTCATTGATATCGATTCTTATACTGTGGACGAAGGTGCTTATTTCATTTCCTCTGACATCACACAGGAAAATATTGAAACTTATCTCCCAGAATCTGAACAAACACAACTTTCGGAAGAAGCCCTCAAAGCAATTGCTGAAAAACACGGCAATGTAAAATTTTTTGAATATCATGATTATGACGGAAACGGCACAAAAGAAGCCTTTGCAGTCATTACAGAAAAAGATGCAGAAATCGGAGAAGATGTTCTGAAACAAATTTTCTATATCGATGCAAACGGAAATGAAATGACCATAGATGAAAAATTTGACAATCGCTATACAACTCAGGAAAAGGCTGTTTATACTGAAGTGGAACAGCATGGCTTTATTGGATTTGACGGAAGTGCAGGCGGTTCTGGCTGGCTTTCCTATGTCTACGGTGTAAAAGACAATGAACCCTATACACTGGACATTTCCGGAAAAATTCAGGGCTTCTATCAAAAAGAAGATGGTACACTTTACACAACAAAAGATGAATTTCCTCCCGAAGGCGGTCATCTTTATCCGGAATATGAACTGATTTATAAAGACGGTCAGTTCACTGTTTCTGATACAAAACTCCCCGAAACCACTGAACCTTCTGAAACAACTGAACCCACCACAGAAAAGAAAACTGTTGATTATGACAAAGTTTACAGCGACTTTGTTTACAATGAACTGCTTATAGACATCGGCAGTGCTGACTGGAAAGCTTTCATCACACAAACTTATGATATTAAAAGAGTTTCCGGTGTTGTCAGCACAGCAATTTACGATTTCGGTCAAGATGATGTGAAAGAACTTTTAGTCGTTACCCGTGACTCTACAGATTCAGCAGAAGATGAATATAACACTGTATTTACATTACATCTTTATCAAGCTGATGAAGATGGCAATATCAATCTTTTAGATGAATATACTCTGCCAGATGAACACCCTGTGACTGCTATGGAATTCCCCAGAACATACACAGAAGCAAAAATGATGATTTCCGGCAATGCTATTTATGAAAAAGCTCTTTCTACAGCTTATGGTTCTGATGAACACGGAACACATTATGATAATATCATTGGCGTAAATGACGGAAAATTCTCTCCTTACAACCTGTCAACAGAACATGCTTCTGTTTATAATAACGATACACTGCTTTATGTAGATAAAAGCCTTGACTCCAGTGCTTCCGGTCAGTATGAATCTGAATCAGAAGTAAGCGAAGCCATTGCACAAACCCTGAGAGACAAAGGTCTCAATTTCAATTCTGCATCTGTTTTTACAGAAAGAACTGAAATTGACAATTATGTTTCCCTGAATATCGATGTGAATTCTGATGTAGACCTTCTGAATTATACTTTCCCTGCTTATGTCGAAAATTCTACTGGTACTTTTCAAAAACAGGAACTGGAAGGAATCATGATTGACAGAATTTCTTCTGTAAATATTACAGGCAACAGTACTTCAACCCGTTCTTCTTCCAGCAGCTCTTCCAGCAAAAGCACAGCAAGTTCTTCCTCCAGCAGTTCTTCCGGTTCTTCCAGTTCTTCCAGCGAATCTCCCAAAACTGGTGAAACACTCCCGATTGCTGTCGGCATAGCTACATTTGGCGCACTGAGTGCAGGAATCCTTACACGCAAAAAGAAAAAATAAGCTATTTTCTTCATGATAAATTGAACGGCAGTACCTGTTTCAGATACTGCCGTTATCTTATTTTTCCCAGTCTTTTTCACGAATCTGATTATAACAAATTTTTCCGCTTGTTGTTTTCGGAAGCGATTCTGCAAAAGCAATCACTCTGGGATATTTATACCCTGCAAGCCGAGCCTTTGCAAACTGTTTTATTTCTTCTTTCAGTGCTTCACTAGGTGTATAGCCATTTCTTAACACGATAGTCGCCTTGACCAGCTGTCCCCGTTCTGCATCTGGAATGCCTGTTACTGCACATTCCAAAACTGCTTCATGCTGAATTAAAACGCTTTCCACTTCAAAAGGCCCTATTCTGTAGCCACTGGATTTAATCACATCATCTAATCTGCCAATGTAATAATAATATCCTTCTTCATCATAATAAGCCGTGTCCCCTGTATGGAATATCCCATTTTTCCAATAGCGGGCATTTGCATCAGCATTGCGCTCATATCCCTGACATAATCCTTCCGGCATTCTGTTTCGGGTATCAATGACAATTTCACCCTGTTCGCCAGCCTTCACAGGATTTTGATTTCTGTCCACCAGCATTACATGATACAACGGATTAGGCTTTCCCATAGAACCTCTTTTCGGGTGTGAGCCTTTGAAATTACCAATAATTAAAATTGTCTCACTCTGTCCGAATCCTTCCATAATCTCCAGACCGGTTTTCTCATAAAACAATCTGATAATTTCCTCTTGCAAAGCTTCACCAGCTGTAGAAGCATGTTCCACGCTTGCAAACGCTTCTCTCCGAATGCCGTTTTTCGCCATTAACCGGAATAAAGTCGGCGGTGCGCAAAAACTTGTGACCTGATATTTTTGCAGTACCTGCATCATTTTTTCACTGTTGAATCTCTCAAACTCGTAAACCATCACTGCACTGCCACAAAGCCACTGTCCATAAAGTTTCCCCCATGAAGCCTTTGCCCAGCCGGTATCTGCTACGCTCAAATGCAACCCATTATTCTTCACACACTGCCAATATTTCGCTGTCACAATATGCGCTAATGAATATGTATAATTATGCACAGCCATTTTAGGATTTCCTGTTGTGCCAGAGGTAAAATACATAATCATTGGGTCGGTTACTTTTGTCGGCACACGCTCCAATTCACAAGAAGCTTCTGCAATGGGTGCATCTAAACAAGTAAACCCTTCCCGTTCCTGCCTTACAGTATATAATAATAAATTTTTATTTTGAGTAGCTTTCCGAATGCGAGTACATAAATCTTCATCTTCTGTACAGACAATCGCCTTGACACCAGCAGCTTCAACCCGATAAGAAATATCATGTGGCTTTAACATATGCGTTGCTGGTATAGATAAAGCCCCGATTTTATGCAGTGCCATGTGCAGATACCAGTATTCATAATGTCGTTTCAGCATTAACAGCACTCTGTCACCTTTCTGAATTCCTTGACTTAAAAAATAATTCGCAGCTTTGGAGGATAATTCACTGATTTCCTGAAAACTGAGTATTTTTTCATGACCATGTTCATCACACCAGACAACCGCTGTTTTCTGAGGTTCTTGTCTTGCGATTTCGTCTACCACATCATATGCAAAATTAAAATTTTCATCGTAATGAAGGGAAAATCCTGTAAAATGCCCTTGTGCATCAAATTCGGCTGAACTATATTTCCGATATAATGCTTCCATAAAAACCTCCTTGAATCCTGTTCGACTTGTATCAAAAAAATACAAAAAATATATATTATATACAATCAGACATGCAAAATGATAGCAGATACCCCCCTCTTACACAAGAGGGGGAATTGATTTTATTTTTTCTTGAAAATACCGTTTTTCTTTTCTTCAAAAATACCAAATTTGCGGAATCTCTGATATCTTTGATTTAAAAGCTCTTCTTCAGAAAGTGCAGAAAGTTCATCTACAGCAGCAATTAACATTTCTTTCATGCTGCTGCACATCTGAGGGAAATTTTCAAAGTCTTCCGGAATAATTTCTTCAGCCACTTCAAAATTTTTCATATCCTGTGCAGTAATATGCAGGCATTCCGCAGCTTTTGCAACATTTTCCTGACTGGATTCTTTCCAAAGAATACTTGCACAGCCTTCCGGAGAAATCACAGAATAAACTGCATTTTCCAGAATCATGACTTTATTGGCACTTGCAAGAGCCAATGCGCCACCGCTTCCGCCTTCACCAATCACAACAGAAATTACAGGTGTTTTCAGTCCCATCATTTCCATAATGCTTTCTGCAATTGCCTGACCCTGACCACGTTCTTCCGCATCTGCTCCAGGGTATGCGCCCAGCGTATCCACAAAACAAATCACAGGTCTGTGGAATTTTTCAGCCTGTTTCATTAAGCGTAACGCTTTACGATATCCTTCCGGCTTCGGACAGCCGAAATTTCTTACAAGACGGCTTTCCAAATCTGTTCCCTTTTCCATTGCCAAGAACGTTACCGGACGACCGTCTAAAAAGCCTACTCCGCCCATGATTGCTAAGTCATCGCCAAATCTTCTGTCTCCATGCAGTTCAAACGGATAATCAAAAATATTTTCTACATATGCTCCGCCGGTAGGACGGCCGTTTTTTCTGGCAGTTTTCAGTTTTACATAAGAATTCATGCGTTATCACCTCTCTTATGAATTATCAGCAATTCTGCAAGTGTATCCCGCAGTTCCGGACGGGGAACAATGGCATCTACAAAACCGTGTTCCAAAAGGAATTCCGCTTTCTGGAAATTGTCCGGAAGCTTGCTTTTTGTCGTCTGTTCTACTACTCGGCGACCTGCAAAACCTACTAATGCCCTTGGTTCTGCAAGAATAATATCTCCCTGCATTGCAAAGCTTGCTGTGACACCGCCTGTTGTCGGGTCTGTCAATACGGTAATATATAACAGTCCTGCATTGCTGTGATTCTTCACTGCACCGCTGACTTTCGCCATCTGCATTAAAGAAATGACACCTTCCTGCATTCTTGCACCGCCGGAAGCAGTAAATCCTACTACTGGAAGCTGATGTTCTGTCGCATATTCAAATAATCTTGTAATCTTTTCACCAACAACGCTTCCCATGCTTGCCATGATAAATTTAGAATTCATTACAAATATTGCACATTCATTATCTGCAATAAATGCTGTACCACAGACAACAGCGTCATCTTCTTCCGTTTCTTTGCGAGCTTTTTCCAATTTTTCCTGATAATTCGGAAACTCCAGAAAATCTTTACTGATTAACCCTTTATCCAGTTCTTTAAAGCTGTTCCGGTCAGTAATATACTTAACTCTGGCTCTTGCATCAAGACGGTAATAATTTCCGCAATTCGGGCAGATATAATCATGCTGTTCCAGACTGCTGACTGTTTCTTCAAAATTACATTTTTTACAAATAATTTTTGCACTGCCGTTTACTTTATTCATAATATTATCTATAAAGCCCATAATTTTCAAGCCTCCACAAGTGCAAAGGAAAATTCCGCAGAAACACATAATTTTCCGTTGACAGTCCCTTTTCCTTTACAGAAATAGAATGCACCTTTATTTTTAATAATTTCGCACTCTGTCTCAAAAATATCCCCCGGTTTTACTGGTGTCTTGAATTTCACATTATTCAAGCCGGTAAAATAAGGCGTTTTCCCTTCTGCCTGCCCTGCTAACAGCACACAGGCGGACTGTGCCAAAATTTCACACTGAATGACTCCCGGAACAACGGGATTCCCCGGAAAATGCCCTTTCAGAAAGAATTCTTCTCCGGTCACAAAATGCTTGCCATGTGCTTTCCCATCTTCCACATATGCTTCATCAATTAAAAGCATATTGTCACGATGAGGAATAATCTGCATAATTTCTTCTTTTGTCATGCCGTTCACCTCAAATTTTTCGGAAAGCTAATACTGCATTATGACCGCCAAAGCCTAAATTTGAAGATAATGCTAAATTCAACGGTGTCTTTACTGCCTGATTCGGTGTGTAATCCAAATCACATTCTGGGTCAGCTTCTTCATAATGAATTGTCGGCGGAACAGTATTATTCACTAATGCCAATACTGCTGCAATTGCTTCTACTGTACCAGTTGCCCCTAACATATGGCCTGTCATGGACTTTGTAGAACTGATATGCAGTTTCTTTGCATCTTCTCCAAATGCTTTCTTTAAAGCAGTTGTTTCCGTTTTATCATTTAAAGGCGTGCTTGTGCCATGTGCATTCACATAAATTTTAGAACAGTCTAAATTTGCTTTCATTTCTTCCGGCACTGCCTGTAAAAAGGCTTTTGCTACATAAACTGCTTCAGGGTCTGGCGCAGTGACATGATGTGCATCACAAGTAGAACCATAACCGCAGATTTCAGCAATAATATTTGCTCCACGCTGTTTTGCATGTTCATATTCTTCCAGAATCATTACGCCTGCACCTTCTGCCATAACAAAGCCGTTTCTGTTCTTATCAAACGGACGGCAAGCCGTTTCAGGGTCTGGATTGTCCGTTAATGCCTGACAATTCCCAAATCCTGCCACATTTAAAGGCAAAATGGCTGCTTCTGAACCACCGCAAATCATCACATCTGCATAACCGTGCAAAATATTCCGATAGCCTTCACCAATTGCTGTCGCACCTGTTGCACATGCTGTTGAAACTGCAACACATGTGCCATGCGCTTTAAACTGAATTGCAATATTTCCAGCTGCAATATTATAAATCATTTTCGGCACGAAATGCGGAGATACTTTTCTTGCCCCTTTTTCCAGCAAATTCTGATGGTCTGTGCAAAGCGTGTCAATTCCGCCAATGCCTGAACCAAAACATACGCCCATTCTTTCAGAATCTACGTTAATTTCGCCTTTTTCAGGGTCAGCATTCAAACCGCTCTGTGCCATTGCTTCATTTGCTGCAATCATTGCAAATTGTGTGAACGGGTCAGTTTTCCGGACAAACTGCTTGCCTAACAATGCAGCTACATCTAAATTCTTAACTTCGCCGGCTACTTTCCATTTGGATTCTGAAATATCAAATTTTGTAATCAGTCCAATTCCGTTTTTCCCAGCAAAAAGTGCATTCTGAAATTCTTCCACAGAATTTCCAATCGGGGTTACTGCACCCATGCCTGTTACTACGATTCTTCTCATATTCAAAATTCCTTCCTTTCTTACATTGCCATGCCACCATCTACACGAATGACTTCGCCAGTAATAAAATCTGACTTTGAGGAGGCTAAAAATAATGCTAATTCTGCCACGTCCTCCGGCTTGCCAAAATGCTTCATCGGAATAGAATTCTTTAAGTCTTCATTTTCCTGAAAACTTGTTGTCATACTTGTCATAATAAAGCCTGGTGCAATCGCATTACAGCAAATACCCTTTGCTGCCAATTCCTTCGCAGTAGATTTTGTCAGGCCAATAATACCAGCCTTGGAAGCCGCATAATTTGCCTGACCAATATTTCCAAATAATCCAGATACAGAACTAATGTTAATAATTTTACCAGATTTCTGCTTCATCATGGGGCGGTAGAAATTCTTTGTCATATAAAATGCGCCTTTCAGGTTCACATCAATGACAGCGTCAAAATCTGTCTCGCTCATGCGGAGAATCAGATTGTCCTTTGTGATACCAGCATTATTTACCAGAATATCCACCTTACCGAAATCTGTCAGAATTTGTTTGCAGACTTCTGCTACCTGCTTACTGTCTGCAACATTACACTGATAGGTCTTGACCTGAACACCAGACTGTGCAATTTCCTGTGCAGCAGTTTCCAGTTTTTCAGGAGGGTTAATATCTACAACGGCAATAGATGCACCGTTCTGGGCGAAGATTTTACATATTTCCACCCCAATGCCCTGTGAACCTCCTGTCACAACGGCAATCTTATTTCTTAGCATGAATGTTTCGTCCTTTCGTATTCGTTAAGATTTTAACGCTTCAAGAACTGCCTGAAGCGATTCTGTGGAATCTACCTGATAAGCCTTTGCATCAGGTAAAATCTGTGTAATCAATTTTTGTAAAGTCGTTCCGACACCTGTTTCAATAAATGTATCAAAACCGTCTTCTGCCATGCGCCGAATCAGTTTTGTCCACTGTACAGGGTGATTGACCTGTTCCAACATTAAAGTTTTCGGGTCGCCTTCATAAGGTGCAGCTGTGTAATTCGCATAAACCGGCAGTTCTGGCAGTTTTACTTCAAAGTCGTTTAACGCTTCTTTAAACGGCTCTACTGCTGGAGTCATGTAAGGGGAATGAAATGCACCGCTGACTTTCAGCATTAACCCTCTGCCCTTAGCTGCTTTTACATCTGCTCCAAATGCTTCCAGCTGTTCTTTGTCGCCGGAAAATACCAGCTGCATCGGAGAATTGTAATTCACAGGGAAAATTTTATCATAAGGCTTTGCTAATTCTTCCGCCTGTTCAGAAGGAATTTTCACAACTGCCATCATGGAAGCATTTACCCCTTCGGAAGCCTTTGCCATTGCCTTTCCACGAATGGAAGCAATTTTAAAACCGTCTTCCAAAGAATACGCTCCGCCGAGTGCCAATGCCGGAATTTCTCCTAAAGAAAATCCTGCAAATCCTTCCGGCTGAATGCCGTTTTCTTTTAAAGCTAATGCGGCTGCTACGTCTGCTAAATATAAACAAGGCTGTGTATTTTCCGTTTGTTTTAAATTTTCAGGGTCGCCGGTAAAGCTCTGCTCTAACGTTCCGGCTCTGAATGCTTCACAGGCATCATATAAATTTTTCACAGCGGGAATGCTGTCATAAAAAGCTTTTCCCATGCCGACATACTGTGCGCCCTGTCCGGAAAATACAAATGCTATTTTACCCATTTTGCAGCTCCTTTCAAGCAAAGTTCTGCTTCCTGCATAATTTCAGTGATGATTTCTTCACAAGTCTGTTCTTTCTTGACCAGTCCTGCAATCTGTCCTGCAAGAACGCTTCCTTCTTTTACATCGCCTTCGACAGCGGCTTTCCGGAGTGTGCCTGCGCCTAAATCTGCAATCATTTCAGCCGTTGTTTCCGGTGCAAATTCTATTTTGACAAAATTTCTGGTGAAATTATTTTTAATGCCACGGCAAGTATTACCGCCGAATCTTCTGCCGGTCACTTGTGTAGAAATATCTTTTGCTTTCAGAACCATATCTTTATAATTCTGATGTACGCCGCATTCTTTGGCTACTAAAAATCTAGTACCCATCTGCACACCGACTGCGCCAAGCATAAGAGCGGCTGCAATGCCTCTGCCGTCACCGATTCCACCGGCTGCCAATACCGGAATCTGTACAGCATCGACAACCTGCGGTACTAAGGTCATTGTTGTTAATTCGCCGATATGTCCGCCGGATTCCTGTCCTTCTGCAATGACAGCATCTGCACCGGCTTTTTCAGCCTGTTTTGCCATTGTAACCGAAGCAATGACGGGAATCACTTTAATACCAGCTTCTTTCCACATAGGGATATATTTACTTGCGTTGCCTGCGCCGGTTGTCACCACTGCGGGCTTTTCTTCAGCGCATACCTGAGCGCATTCATCAGCGAATGGACTCATTAACATAATATTCACGCCAAACGGCTTATCTGTCAGGCTTTTTGCAAGTTGAATCTGTTCTCTGACATACTCTGCATTCGCATTCATGGCTGAAATAATTCCCAGCCCTCCGGCATTAGAAACTGCGGCGGCTAATTTGCCGTCCGCAATCCATGCCATACCGCCCTGAAATACAGGGTACGTAATGCCGAGCAGTTCGCAAAGCGGTGACTGCATCATGTGATTAACCTCTGAGAGCTTCTACCACTTCTGTCAGCTTGCCAACTGTGCTGATTTCGGGCTTCATTTCGAGTTCAATGCCAAATTCTTCTTCCAGCTGCATTGCCATTTCTGTCAGGTCAAGGGAATCAATCCCAAGGTCTGCAAATGCAGTATCTGCTGTGATTTCAGCAGCATCTGTGTCTGTAGCTTCTGCGAGCAGTTCAATAATTTTAGCCTGTACTTCCATTGTAAATTTCTCCTTTTAAATAAATATATAATAATCTATGTGAACCGGTTTTCCGGTTATCACCATTCAATCAGGCAGGCGGCATTAGATAACCCTCCGCCAAATGCGCAAAGAATAATTTTATCTCCACGCTTTAAATTTCCGCTTTTTGCAAGTTCATCCAATGCAATTGGTACGGAAGCACTGGAAGTATTGCCGTATTTTTCAATATTGCAGAAAAATTTCTCTTTCGGAACGTTAAGACGTTTTGCAGCAAAGTCAATAATTCTCTTATTTGCCTGATGCGGTACAATCCATGCAATATCTTCCATTGTCAAATGATTCCGCTCCAGCAGGTCTGTGACATCCTGAGAAATAGCGGTTACCGCATATTTGAACGTTTCCTGTCCCTGCATATGAATATAGGGCGAATCCTGTTCTCTCTTAAAATAAGGAGAATTCCCGTTCCCATGCGGAATTTTAATCACTGTGTCACCGCCCTTGACAGTTATCACAGAATCCAGATAATTTTCTCCACGTTCCAGCACTGCTGCGCCTGCACCGTCTCCAAAAATCACACATGTACTGCGGTCTGTGAAATCTAAAATTCCACTCATTCGCTCTGTGCCTACTACTAAAATTTTCTTAAATTCTTTATGCAATGCGAAAAATGCTGCTGCGGTTTCCAGTAAGAACAAAAACGCTGAACACGCTGCACTGACATCCATTGCCATGCAGGATACACCAAGTCCGTTCTGAATCATACAGGACATGGACGGAGAGGAAGTTTCTCCACTAACAGTTGCTGCAAAAATTGCATCCAGCTCTTCCGGCTGAATTCCGGCATCTGCAAGCGCATTCTGAGCCGCTTTCAACCCCATTTCAGATGCAAATTCATCTTCTGAAATGCGGCGTTCCTTTACACCAACTCTTTTGGAAATCCATTCATCATTTGTATCCACAATCTGTGCTAAATCGTCATTTGTGACTACTTTTGACGGCACATGCATTCCTGTACCGATAATACGAAAACTCATAATAATTTTTTGCCTCCTAAAATCACGCATTGGTATGGATGAAACTTTAAGCAAATGCTTTACAGTAATTAGTAACATCTATATCGCTTTTGTTACAGAAATATTTGCTAAATATTTTATCAGAATTTTGTTAATTATGACGAAAAAATTTTTGTAACATTTTCCTGTTTTCTGTCACTAACTTGCATAGAAAGCTGAGGTGTTTCCCGTGATGAAACACGAATTTGAAACTTTATATAAAGATTATTTCCCACGTATTTATGCGTTTCTTTTTAAACTTACCGAGAACCGTGACCTTGCTGAAGAACTGACACAGGAGACATTTTATCAGGCTTTTGTGTCATTTTACCGATTTCGAGGGGAAAGTGATGTGTTCACTTGGCTGGCTTCTATCGCCAAACATACGTATTATCGTTATTTGCGGAAAAACAAGCACCATCTTGAAACCATCAGCACGGAAACGTTAATTGACTTTTACGAACAGGAAGCTGCTGAACATCCAGAAGATACCATAGAACGCCGTTTTCTGCTGGAAGCCGCCAGAAAAGCCCTTCTCTCCCTGCCGAAAAAATATCAGGACGTGGCAATTCTGCGTGTCTATGCAGATATGTCCTATGCGCAAATCGGTGATGCATTGCATATCAGTGAAAACTCCGCACGAGTGATTTACTATCGTGCCAAAAAAATGATGACGGAGGCGATTGCTCATGAGCATGAACTGTAAAACTGTAACGGATATTGCGGAACTTTATTTTGAAGGTCTGCTCAGCCCTGAAACAAAAAAAGCTGTTCATAACCACCTCGGAGGCTGTCAGAACTGCCAGAATTATTATCAGCAGTATAACAAGCTCCGCAAACAGAAGCCTTTCCCTGTTCTGCAAATTCTGCCCGAAACGGATATGACGGAAACAGAAAAACGACTTTATGCCAATATTTCCCAAAAACTCCGCAGAAGGAGACTTTGGAATATTATCGGCACAAGTGCTGCCATTGGTGCAGGTTCTGTCATGCTGACAATCGGACTGCTTTTAACACATAAAAAAGAAACTTAATCTATTAAATTTATTTCAGAAAGGAGGCGTATCTATGCTTCAAATCTACTGCGGTGACGGCAAAGGCAAAACAACGGCGGCTTTAGGACTTGCTATCCGAGCTGCCGGAAATGGAATGCAAGTACATTTTGTACAGTTTCTCAAGGGGAGTCCTACTTCTGAACTGGAAATTTTAAAACGGATTCCGGAAATCACTGTGTTACGCTGTGACAGAGATTATGGCTTTACATTTCAGATGAATGACGAGGACAAGAAGAAATTAACAAACCGCCATAATGCAATGCTTTCCGAAGCAATGGACAGAGTGTACCAAGGCAAAACCAATTTGCTGGTACTAGATGAGTTTTTTGCAGCTTATAACTGCAATCTGTTTGACCGAGAGCTTGCAAACAGGTTAGTATTCGGAATTCAGAACCGGACAGAACTGATTCTGACGGGGAGAGACCCTGAGCAAAAATTTTTAGACACGGCGGATTATGTCAGCGAAATCAAATCCGTCAAACACCCTTATGAGCATGGCATTTCAGCCCGTGCCGGCATTGAATATTAACTTACATCAAAAATATTTCCCCTCTAAGTGCAGAGGGGATTTTTTAATATAATTCCTGCTGGAGCATCTTGAATTCCGGTGTATCAAAAAAATCAGTAATGCTAATTTCTAATCCATCACAAAGTTTTTTAATCGTCACAATGCCAATATTTTTCACTCTGTGATTTACAATGCAATTCACTGTAGATTGTGTGACACCGGAAATCGTACATAATTTGTTGACAGTAATCTCATGTTCAAGACAAAGCTGTACGATTCTTTCAGCAACCAATTGTGAAATATTCATGTTATCACCTTCTAAGCTTTTCTTATCATAATGATAACATTTTTTCTTCAAAATACTTGTTGATACATCGACAACTTTAACGGTAAATCGTTAATTTTTTCAAAAAATATTACAGTTAATCGTTTAGTTATGCGGTTTGTACAATAGGCAGCATAAAACTTTGTGCAAAAAAATTGTTGATAAATCGTTGACTTTTTCAGTAAAATGTGCTATACTAAATTCAACGATTAAACGTTAAGTATTATCTAATAGTAAAAGGAGGAATTTTTATGACAAATAGTAAAAACAAGCTTGCTGGTGTTCTGCTTGCTGCCTTGATGACCGTTTCCGCAGTCACCGCACCAGCCTTTATGACAACTAACGATTTGACAGAATCTGCATCTATCGTTCAGACAATCGAAGCAAATGCAGCAGGAACTTATAATTCTACTAATGCAGTAAACTACGCCAAAAAATATTGGAATAATTATAATCCAAACTATCGAAATTTTAATTCTGTTGGCGGAGACTGTGCAAACTTTGTCTCTCAGTGTTTGAAAGCTGGTGGCTTGAAAACAGATGGAACTTGGAATTGTTATTCGCTTGCATGGGTAAACTGTCAGGCACAGTTAAACTACCTCAAAAGTCAAGGATATAAGACAACTGACTGGGCAAAAGCTTCTGACCTTCAGGTAGGAGATGTTGTATACTATTATAACGGCTCTACAATTTGTCATACTGCTATTTGCACAAAAGTTGCTAATGGTCAGGCATATGTTACGGCACACAATAAGAATCATATTGATTATGAGTGGACACTTGGAGGTTCAAAGTGGTGGGGCGGAAGTAACAGAAGAGTCGTTGTTCACATGACCAAGCCAATTCCTCCTAACCCTTGGGTAACTCCCTTAATAAATGGTGGTATTTACTATATTTCTCCTGCATGTGCTACGGGAAGCTTACTTGATATTTCTGGAGGAGCTTCTAATAAAAAAGATGGGGCTAATGTCCAAATTTACACTGCACACTGGGGAACAAATCAGCAGTTCAAGGCAACATTAAAGGGCAACAGTTATGTATTTGAAGCTGTCAGCAGTGGTAAAGCACTTGATGCAAGTAAAACAACAACCAATGTACAGCAATGGGCAACACATTCTGGAAATAATCAGAAATGGTATCTTAAAGAAGCAGGAAATGGCTACTATTATGTAGTATCTTGCGCAAACACAAACAATTACTTGGATGTCAATGGAGCTGGCAACAAGAACGGTACTAATGTTCAGATTTATCCCAGCAATGGCACGAATGCACAGAAGTTCAAATTTATTCTAAAAGATGATGATATAACATGGGATACTTTCTTCAAGTCAGGTCAATATATACAGACATACGCTCTTTCTAACAGCCGTCAAATTCCAGTGTATTCAAATGCAAATCTTTCTTCACCTGAAAAAGGAAGATACATTTATGGAGACACCGATTTGCTGTATGTTTATAAAGTTGCTAAAAATTCATCTGGGAAATGGTATGCTTATGTTTCCTATCCTACATCTGGCGGACGGCGTAAAGTGTATGTACCTTTAAGCACAATTACTACTGAAACTCAGCTGAAAACGGCGAGAAGTGCCACAGCAAAAATTACCACATACAAAAAAGCGAATAATACTTCCTTCGGTTACATTGATAAAGGAGATAGACTTTGGTATGCTGGTAAAAACGGAAATTATACAAGAGTAATTTATCCAGTCACAAATGGTTATAAGATGGCATTTATCAAAACAACTGACTATAATAATAAAACAAAATAATTTTTAAATAAAAATTTCCCCTCTTTCACAGAGGGGATTTTTTATTTTAAGTTCGTCATAAATTCAGCTAATAGATTTCTTGTTTCTTCATAGTCTAAACAGTACAGATTGCACCGGTAAGGCGTTTCGGCTCTGAAATATATCGTCAAATGACAGGTTTTACTCAATTTCTGCCATACATGCTGGTGAATCTTGACTTTTACAATGCTGTCTGTTTCTGCTACTATCGTGTGAAAGGCAAACCCTTTGCAGTATCTCATGCAGATTCGATTCTTGGAAATGCTCACTCCGCTTGTATTTAAAGAAACTATTTGTACTATCAGCTTCCATAATATCGGAATCACAATTGTCACCTGTACCAAATTCGTCATCTGCTGAAATGTCGGAAATAATCTTTCCATTACTTCACCAGTCGGATAAATCGCTGCAAATCCTGTCACACACCAGCACACATACCCCCACCATGAACGCTTTGGCGGGTTCAGCTGATTCTTTAAAAATCTGCTCCCCGGAAAAATCATCGGCATTGTTTCAATCAGTTCATTCTGTGTCAGAATCGGCAGACAAATCGGCAGGCTTCCCCTTTGATTCCCATACCCCGGACAGTTTACTGCTAAAGAATACACTTTAAACAGTTTCGTTAAAAGATTCTGCCGGATATCTAAAAAATTAATTTTATGATTCTGCAAATAAAAATATCTTGTCGTCATTAAACCGCTTTTCACAAATAACTGCCTTTTATCACTCTCCATGTAAAAACCGCCATAACGAATTAAATTGCTAATCATAGAAAACAGCCAAGAAGACAAAATTAAAATTCCCACTGTCACTGCTATCGGCGGAATCCCGTCTAAATGGTCAGCCACTTCCTGAGAAACTGTATTCAATTTTTCAGTTAATTTAAATTCGTTAATTAAATCTCTTGCAATCCTTCCGCTTTGAAACCAGAAAATCGCCAGATATAACGCTCCTGAAAAACTGCTCGAAAATATCACCGAAAATAATAAAATCTTCCAAATTCTTACTTTTCGTTCATAGTGATGCCGTTTCCCCTGCCTGAGCCTTGGCAAAGCAGAAATAAACATTGCTTCATCTTTCTTACGAATCAAAAGTTTAATATCTGTGGCATTCAATAGCCCCGAAGCCGTATCCGCATAAAGATACGCTGCCTGAAACGGCCTTAAAAATAACGCATGTTCAATCGTTAAAGCAGAAAGATTCTTTATCGGCATAATGCGCTTTCTGGTGAAAATAAAGCTATCCTGTACATATAACTGACCATCTTCTACAGTAAATTTCCGGAAAAACCAGATACAAAACCCATAGCCTAAAATAATTGCCAGAATCAATAAGTCAAACCACGCACCATTCAGCCAGTGAATTACTGCTTCCGGTGAAAGCTTGAATCCGTGAATCTGCTTTTTGTTCCAAGCTTTAAAAATATTCCATAATCCTCGCAGAAATGGAAAAATTAACAGCCATATCGTTTTCATGCTGTATTTTAAAATCCGGAGAGGGTGTTCACGGTGCATGGAATACCCCCTTTCGCTCTAAAAATTCTGTGAATTCAAGGCGGTCAGCTTTTTTCAGAAAAAATATCATCAGACTGCCACCATATACATATAATATTACAAAATTCAAGCCTAAAATCCCGTCCCATGGCCCTGTAATCGTCTGTACAAACTGCACTGACTGCAACCGGATAGACTGTTCCTGACGAAAAAACATTCCTGTCCGTATGGTCACCTGATTTGCCGTTACAATGCATTTTAAATTGGAAAAATACAGCGGCATACAGAAAAAACTAAGCAGTACTGCCGTAACTGCAAATAAAATAATGAAACTCCACATTAAAATAACCCAGCGGTATAAAAACCTTGCACTTAACCCAATCAGCAGGGCTGCTAAAAGACATGCAATAATTTGTAATAATTTCATTGCTGACATGTCAGCAGAATATTCTTTCAAAGGCTTCAGCCCCCCTTCCGGATAAATTGCATCAGTATTATTATAACATAAAACAACAGTACTTTTCAAGTGTATTATGCAGAAAGGAGCAAATATGATAAAATTTCTTACAGAATTTAATCAGTTGCTATGGGGAAACGGATTAGTTCTCCTGTTATTAGGGACGGGCATTTTCTGTATGTGCTGTCAGAACGGACAATGCCTGAAAAGCTTCGCCTTACTCTTCCGAAAACAGAAAATTTTTCAAAATTCTGAAAAGCAGAAAATTCCTGTTTTCCGGTCTTGCATGACTTCCTTAGCGGCGGCAATGGGTACGGGAAATATTGTCGGTGTTGCTTCCGCTTTAACGCTCGGAGGCGCAGGCGCAATTTTCTGGATGTGGATTTCCGCATTTTGTGGAATGGGGCTGATTTACGCTGAAAATGTGTTAAGCTGTCACTACCGGAAAGAAAATTATTTCGGTGCAGCTGCCTATTTAAAGTATGGTCTGAAAAGTCCCGTATTAGCAGGAATTTTCGCTGTCTGCTGTGTGCTGGCATCGTTCGGAATGGGAAATATGACACAAAGTCACGCTATGGCGGAAATTTTAAAAGCTTCCTTACATATCCCTGACTGGCTGACAGGACTGTTTTCCATGATAATATTATATCTGATTATTTCAGGCGGTTCTGAAAGAATTTCCAAATTTTCAGCTGTCATGATACCAGTTTTAACCGGACTTTATTTACTATGCATTTTTATAATTCTGTTTCGCTACAGAGAAAATCTGCCTTCAGTTATTTCTGAAATTTTCCGGAAAGCATTTGATTTTAAAGCTGTCGGCGGAGGAATGGCCGGTTATGCTGTTTCTGTCGGTGTCCGGAGAGGTGTTTTCTCCAATGAAGCAGGACTTGGCAGCAGCGGACTGCTTCACGGTGAAGCAGATTCACAATCTCCTGCATTTTTAGGACTGTGCGGAATGCTTGAAGTCATTGCAGATACATTTCTTTGCTGTACAGCAACAGCATTCGCAATTTTAAGCACAGAAGCCCTTTCTTCCGGAACGGACGGTGCAGTATTAGTATTATACGCTTTCCGGAAAGGAATCGGAACTATCTCTGACTGGCTTCTTCCTCCCATCATTGCATTATTTGCATTCTGCACACTGACCGGCTGGAGCTATTGTGGTCTGAATGCACTTAAAACACTTACCTCAAATCTAATCATTTTAAAACTTTATCAAATTTTATTCTGTATCGGTGCATTTATTGGAGCTGTCCTGAAACTGGAGCTTGTCTGGACATTGGCAGATATTGCAAATGCCTGTATGGCTTATTGTAATCTTCCGGCAATCATGCTGTTATTCCCTCAAACAAAAAACGCTGTACTGTCTGCACAGCACAGCGTTGCAATTACGTGTAATACGGGTCAGATTTAAACAAAATTGCTATGGTATCAATCAGCCAGCCAACTCCAAATAATCCGCCTGTAAACAGATAAAGCAATCCCATTAACGTCTTTCCTTCATAAAATTTATGCACCCCGAATTCTCCAAGAAACAGACACAGGAAAAATGCTGTCCATTTATTGATTTCCTTTTTGCCGGCTGGTACATTGCGCACCTGTGCAGAAGCATTGCTGGTACTGTTTGAAGAATTATTGATGACAACCTGAGGAGCAGGCTGACTTTTTTGTGCTAACTCCTCTACCTGTCTGCCACATGCTGTACAGACTACTGCATCCATTGGAATGGTTGCTGCACAAAATTTACAATATTTTGTAGCTGTATTATTTGTCGGCTGAGGCATTGGCACTCTTTGCGGCATAGGCTGCTGCTGAGGCATTTGCTGTAATGGCTGTTGCTGCTGATAGACTGGCTGCTGTTGAAATATGGGTTGCTGCTGATATGCAGGCTGCTGCTGGAATGCAGGTTGCTGTTCAACTGCGGGCTGCTGCTGAAACATCGGCTGTTCACAACCGCAAAATGTACAAACTGTCGCTTCTTTCGGAAGCGTTGCAGCACATACATGACAGTATTTCGTCAGATTCGTATCTGTCACCACTTCTGTTGGCTGAATCGGCCCAGCCGGATACTGACCAGAATTGTTATCTTCTGATTTGCTGATATTTACCATAAAATCTCCTCCATCTTTAAATATCATAATAATAACTTTATTATAGCACAACTCTATTTTCAAGTCAAGTATTTTCAGAAGAAAAAAACTGCCGTACTGAATCAGCACGGCAGTTGAAAAAGATTCAATTAGTCATTGTAGAGTTTTGTCAGTCTGGTCAGATAATCATATCTGTCCTTTGCATTTTCTACAGCGTTGTCAAACAGCTTTTCAGCACGTTCAGGATTCTGACGAGCCAGAGCATTGTAACGTACTTCACCCATGAGGAAGTTCTTGTATTCGTCAGTATTCGGAGCTTTGGAGTCCAGAATAAACGGATTCTTGCCTTCCTTCTTGAGGTCAGGATTGTATCTGTAAAGATGCCAGTAACCAGCGTCAACAGCCTTCTTTTCTTCAGCCTGTGCAGTTGCCATACCTGTCTTGATACCGTGGTTAATGCAAGGTGCATATGCAATGATGATAGAAGGACCATCATAAGCTTCTGCTTCCTGAATTGCCTTTAAGCACTGTGCCTGATTTGCACCCATTGCAATGTGTGCAACGTAAACATAACCATAGCTCATAGCAATGCCAGCAAGGTCTTTCTTCTTCACAACTTTACCAGCTGCCGCAAACTGAGCGATTGCACCAGTCTGTGTAGCCTTGGAAGCCTGTCCGCCTGTGTTGGAGTAAACTTCTGTATCAAATACCATGATATTTACGTTTCTACCAGATGCAATTACATGGTCAAGTCCGCCGAAACCAATATCATATGCCCAGCCGTCACCGCCGAAAATCCACTGAGACTTCTTGCGGAGGAAGTCCTTTTCAGCCAGAATTGCCTTTGCATCATCACAGTCACACTGTTCCAGAACAGCAATTAACTTTTCAGAAGTAGGTGTATTTGCTGCACCGTCATTCTTTGTTGCTAAGAATTCTTCACAAGCTGCCTTGACTTCTTCTTTCTGAGCCTTTGCAGCCAGTGCTTCTACTTTCGCAATAACACGGTTTCTCAGTGTTTCCTGTCCTAAGAACATACCATAACCAAATTCAGCATTGTCTTCAAACAGAGAGTTGCTCCATGCAGGTCCATAACCCTTCTTGTTTACAGTGTAAGGTGTGGAAGGTGCAGAGTTACCCCAGATAGAAGAACAGCCTGTTGCATTTGCAATATACATTCTGTCACCAAACAGCTGAGTGATAAGCTTTGCATAAGGTGTTTCACCACAGCCAGCACATGCGCCAGAGAATTCAAGCAGCGGCTGTTTGAACTGAGAACCCTTTACGGTTGTTTCTGCAAATTTTGCAGTTACTTCCGGCTTGATGTCCTTAGTTGTACCAAAGTCAAATGCTGCCTGCTGGTCAAGCTGAGATTCCAGAGGCTTCATGACAAGTGTTTCAGCCTTCTTGTTTGCAGGACAAATATTAGCGCAGACACCGCAGCCTGTGCAGTCCATTACAGATACTGTCATACCAAACTTTAAGTCACCGATTGCGGGCTTCATTGCAGCCAGCTTCATGCTTGCAGGTGCTTCAGCAGCTTCTTCAGGTGTGAGTGTTACCGGACGAAGTACTGCATGAGGACATACATAAGCACACTGGTTACACTGAATACATGTATCCGGATTCCATACAGGAACAGTTACTGCAATACCACGCTTTTCAAATGCAGAAGAACCAGAAGGAGATGTACCATCAGCCAGCTTTACAAATGTGGAAACAGGCAGTTTGTCACCCTGCTGTGCATTGCAAGGAATCTGTACATTGTTAATGAAGTCTTCCAAGAACTTGTTATCACAGGAAACCTTCGGCATACCCATAGGAGTATCTTCCGCATTCTTCCAAGCTTCCGGAACAGCTACTTCTACAATACCCTTGTAGCCAGCGTCAATTGCATTCCAGTTCTTTTCAACAACGTCCTGACCCTTCTTAGCATAAGAAGCTTCTGCTGCTGCCTTCATGTAGCCGAGCGCATCTTCAAACGGGATAACGTCAGCAAGCTTGAAGAATGCAGACTGGAGGATTGTGTTGATTCTTGTACCCATGCCAGTTTCCTGACCGAGTTTCACACCGTTTACAGTGTAGAATTTAATATTATTCTGAGCAATATATCTCTTTACCTGACCCGGCAGATGCTTTTCAAGGCCTGCTTCGTCCCAGATAGTATTCAGCAGGAACTTACCGCCCGGCTTAATGTCAGATACCATATCATACTTGTCAATATAGCTCTGGTTATGACATGCAACAAAGTCAGCCTTGTTAATCAGATAAGTAGATTTAATCGGAGTTTTACCAAATCTTAAGTGAGATACTGTAACACCGCCGGACTTCTTGGAGTCATATGCAAAATATGCCTGTGCATACATATCTGTATGGTCGCCGATAATCTTGATAGAGTTCTTGTTTGCACCAACAGTACCATCAGAACCAAGTCCCCAGAATTTGCAGGAAATTGTGCCTTCCGGTGCAGTGTCAGGTGAGAAGCTGTCATCAAGTGACAGATTTGTCACATCATCGACAATACCAAGTGTGAATCTCTTCTTTGTATCATTCTTAAATACTGCAATAATCTGGTTCGGAGTTGTATCCTTAGAACCTAAACCATAACGGCCGGAGAAAATCTTCACATTGCTGAACTTGCTGTCATTCAGAGCTGCAACAACATCAAGATAAAGCGGTTCGCCTAAAGAACCCGGTTCTTTTGTTCTGTCAAGTACAGAAATCTGCTTTACAGTGTCCGGAATTGCTTCAATCAGCTTTTCAGCAACGAACGGTCTGTACAGTCTTACACGAACCATACCATATTTACCGCCGTTTGCGTTCAGATAATCAATCGTTTCTTCTACAGTGTCCATCACAGAACCCATTGCAATAATAATATGTTCTGCATCTGGTGCGCCATAGTAGTTAAACAGCTTATAATTTGTGCCAATCTTTTCATTGACTTTATTCATATATTTTTCTACTACTGCCGGAAGTGCATCATAATACTTGTTGCAAGCTTCACGAGCCTGGAAGAAAATGTCAGGATTCTGTGCAGAACCTCTTAATACAGGGTGATTCGGATTTAAAGCACCGTCACGGAATGCCTTTGCAGCGTCCCAGTTGAGCATTTCTGCTAAATCAGCATCGTCCCAAACTTCAATTTTCTGAATTTCGTGAGAAGTTCTGAAACCATCAAAGAAATGCAGGAACGGTACTCTTCCTTCAATTGTGGAAAGATGTGCCACTGCACCTAAATCCATAACTTCCTGAGGATTGGAAGAACAAAGCATTGCATAGCCTGTCTGACGACATGCATAAACGTCAGAATGGTCGCCGAAAATGTTCAGTGCATGAGAAGATACACATCTTGCAGATACATGAATAACATTCGGAAGCAGTTCGCCAGCGATTTTGTACATATTCGGAATCATCAGCAGTAAGCCCTGAGATGCTGTGTAAGTTGTGGTTAACGCACCAGCAGACAAAGAACCGTGTACTGTACCAGCTGCACCAGCTTCAGACTGCATTTCTACTACAGTCACAGGGTCGCCGAAAAGATTCTTCTTATCTTTTGCAGACCACTGGTCAGTTACTTCCGCCATAACGGAAGAAGGGGTAATCGGATAGATTGCAGATAAATCTGTGAACGGATAAGATGCCCATGCGGCAGCATTGTTACCGTCCATTGTTTTCATTTTTCTTGCCATGGATAAAAATCCTCCTTGAAAAATTTAGTTAATAAAATAATAAAATTAAATTTGTTTGACAGGCAAACAAGTTTCATATTTCTATTTTAACACATCCCAGCAAATTTGTAAATAGTATTTTTGTGCAAAATATCTCTTAATTTTTGCACAATTTGCACAATTTTAATTTTTCGCCTTGGATTTGTCCACGTTAAATTCCGGCATTCTTACTATAATCACATGAAGGCATTTAGCTATGATGTACAAAAATTTCGTTTTTCTTTCTCTTTTTTTAAAAATTCTATTGACGAAACAGTATTTTTGCGCTATAATAGTAATAGTGTTAAATACGGATTTAAGTTCTCGTATGATTAACACTCGTTTTGTTGTCTCCTTTCTTTTGTTCTACACAAAAACTTTTGATTTGATTTGATTTCAAATGTATGGCAGGGCTGTGTTGCTCTGCCGATTTTTTTTGCGGGAAATGTCATATTCATTCCGGAAATCCGTCTTATAAATTAAAAGGGGGGAACTTTCATGGAAGATTCAGAAATTATTGAATTATACTTTGACCGAAATCAAGATGCTATCACACAAACTGAAAAATTATATGGTGCTTACTGCTACAGTATTGCTGACAATATTTTACATAATTCTCAGGACTGTGAAGAATGTCTCAGCGACACATGGCTGAAAGTCTGGAATTCCATTCCCCCTCAGAAACCTTCGCATTTTAAAGCGTTTCTCGGAAAAATTACCAGAAATCTCGCTTTCGACCGGTACAGACAGAATCACGCTGAAAAACGTGGCGCAGGGGAATTAGAAGCTGTTTTAGATGAACTTGCTGAATGTGTTGCCAGTACAGAAGATGTGGAAAAGGCCTTTGATGCCAAACTTCTCCGCCAGAATCTTAACAGCTTCCTGAAAGACCTCCCTCAGCGTGAAAGGCAATTATTTTTAAAGCGTTATTTCTACGCTGAACCAGTCAAGAAAATCGCTCAGGAATCTCATCTCACAGCAAATCACTGCACTGTCATTCTGAAACGAATCCGGAAAAAATTACAAATTTACTTAGAACAGGAGGGCTTTCTATGAAGAAAGAAGATTTATTTCAGGCATTCGGTGAAATAGATGACGCTTTCTTAGATGAGAATGTGACAGAAATAAAACACTCTTTTGGGTGGATTACCGCACTTGTCAGCATAGCCGCTTGTATTGTCCTCACTGCCGGATTGATTCACTTTATCCCGAAACCGCCTGATTCTCAAGATGAAAATATTTTCCTTCCAGTCTCCGAAACACAAACTTCTGTTACAACGCAAACAGAAATTTTTACTAAATCAGAAACAAATTTCACTTTCACAGAAACTGTACAGATAATTCAAGTGCTGGAAACAGAAACTTTCACGACAGAAAGTACTTTTACAACGACCGCTACAGAAACTACTACAGAAAGTACTTTTGAAACGACTACTACAGAAACTTCCACTACGGAAAGTACTTTTGAAACAACAACTACTACAGAATCTTCCACTACTGAAACTACTTTTGAAACGACTACTATAGAAACCACTTCTGCAACAACTACTACGACTGAAAGTACTTCTACTACAACCACAACTGAAAACCCTTACGCCAGCTTACAGCACCTTTTCACAGAAGTGGACGGCGTTTATTATGCAAAAGCACACTTTGATGAAGCAGAATGGGGTCCTAATATAGGTGAAGTGCTGACCGCTGACGGCGATTATGGAGCAACTTCTCTCAATGTGATTCGTGCTTACCCTGATAAAACCTATGCTGTCTGGATTGCTTGGACTATTGATGCTGATGAAGAAGATATGTGGAATGAATATGAAGACATCGGCAGAGAAATATTTAATACCACTTTCACCATTGAAGGCTATACCCTCGAACAAGCAAAACAGGAAAATAATACCAGAATTCTTTCTTACTTTAATTCCGATAGTATGTTCAAATATATTAACATTGCAGAAGCTGAACGCCTTACCGCCGGAACTTGCGAAATTATCGGCTATAATCAGTATTTTAACAGAATCTGGATTCAAGTCACCAAAGAACAGCTCGAATCTCTGCCGTTTTCAAATCATTTCGGCTATCTTATCGGAACAATGACCTATCAGGATAAAAATTATTTCACTCTAAAATAGAAATAAAAATCCTGCCGGAATCTTTTATCCGGCAGGAAAATTTTTTATTTAATTGGGAAATCGCTTTCTTTCAGCATACCAACAATGTATTTTAAAATATTCATTGCATCTGTAGATTCCGGCTTTCCGTTCTGGTCAACGTCAGCGTTTTTCTCTCCCTGTTCAGTCAGAGAATCCTTGCCCATCAAAGCTTTATTTAACGTGATAACGTCCAGAATATCTACTTCTTTATTGTCGTCAGCATCGCCCCAGACAATTTTAGAATCTCCTTCTGTGGTCTTTTCCGTTGTTTCTTCTGTAGGTGTGACAACTGGTGTGCTTCCAGATAGTGCGCCGTAAACAATTCCGCACCCAACTGTTGACATGTAAACTTTACCAAATTCGTTCATGTCCCCTACAAGATAATTTCCGTTTCCTGTTCCGCCGTAAAGATGCGCTGTGTTAATGCAGTCCCATGTCTTACCGCCGTCTGTTGAACGATAAATGCCTTCTGGGTCAGTTTCTGCCGGCTTGCCGTAAATATACAGCGTATTTAAACCGCCTTTCTTTTCAGGTGCGCCGTAACCAACTGTTTTTGCATAGGAAACACTTTCAAGCTTTTCAATCTTTGTACCGCTTTCAGTAATCTGATATAATCCATACCATCCGCCAGCTGTTACAATTGTATCTTCTGTCAAATATGCAGGGTCGCCGGAACTGTCACACATATCATATCTGCAAACTGTCTGCCCTGTAAAAGTCTTTCCGCCATCTTTGCTAATGAAAAATCCATAGTGTGATTCTTCTAAAGTAGGCTCTTTCTTCGTTAAGTCAGATGCCCAGTAATCATTATACTTCACGCCGGAAGCATAAACAATTGACGGGTCTTTCGGGTCTACCAGCGTGTAAACGGTCTTGGAAGCGTCAATGCCATCGCATTTATTCCAAGTTTCGCCCCAGTCGTCACTGTAGCTGACTCCGCCAGATGTGCTGGAATTAAATACTCTGTAAGTATCTTTATCTACCTGTGCAATGGAAAGCTTTCCGCCTGTACAGAACGGCTTGAATGCTGTCCATGTTTTGCCACGGTCAACCGTGTAAAAGGCACTGCCTGTATTATTGCCGTCACCGTTTGCCGTTCTTGCCCAGACATCTGTATTTTGAGGGCATACTGCTATTGCAGAAGTAGAACCCATGTTCGGCTGATACTGTAAACCAATTTCTTCAGGAGAATTATGCACAAAACCGTCATAGTCCCCAATCGCTGAAAGGTCTAAGCCATCTGCTGTACTTGTAAAGTCTAATGATACTACTTCTTCGATACCGTCCGGATGGAATGTGTAAACCGGTAATTCTCCCCAAACATCTGTGCAGACAAATGAACCGTTGCCGGAAGTTAAAAACGCTCTGTCCGGATTGCGTGGGTCAAGTACCATAGAACCTACCCAGTGAATCGCTTTGTCACGAATCCAAGCATAGCCACCGTCTTGAATGTAATCTGCTTCCCTCGGACCATTCCAAGATTTTTCCTTACCCGGTGTAATGCCTTCCCAAGTTTTACCGCCGTCTGTCGAACGGAAGAACTGGTCACCCCATGCAACTGCTTCTCTGTCCCATGCATCTTCTGAATACATCTGTCCAGCCCATACACCACAAGTCGTTGCAACTAATCTGTCCGGATTTTCAGGGTCAGGATAAATTTCACCAAAACCATTTCCGGACGGGGAAATATCTGTTACTGTTCCAGCCTTTGCATCATACTTGTAAGCACCGCCGGAAGCTCCGCCAAATGCCAATGCACCAATGTAAGTGATAATAATATTTCCGTTTGCATCAGCAATCAGTCTGGACGGGAAATCCGTTGTCGGGAGGTCTTTGCTTAACACTTCAAATTTATCATCTTTAGTGCTTGCAACATGAACATTTGCTACACCAGCTTTAGAAGTTGCCACATACACTTTACCATTGCTGATAGTAATTGCAGCAACACCGTTTTGTGTCTGGTATGCGCCGTCAGAAACGGAACGGGCAATATTTTCTGTCCATGTAGGCCATTTTGTGGTAGAATCAAATAATCCTAAATCATCATAGCCCTTTACAGGTGTCCAAGTTTCACCGCCGTCTGTGGACTTGATTAAAGCAGATTCAGAATTTTCATTAGAAGTAACATCACCGCCGGCATAAATCACATTCGGATTATCAGGGTCAACTGCAATGGATTCACCGCATTGACGGCCGTCACCGTTTCCCATGACTTTAATTAAATTGGTTACATCAATTTCCTTCATGGTTTTGCCGCCGTCAGTTGTTTTGAAAATTACTGTTTTTTCGGCTGAGAAGTAAGCACAGCCACAAAGGAAATATGCTGTATTGTCATCTGTGGGGTCAACTGCCATTGCGTCCACACTTAACAGACCTCTGTCTGCTTCGTTAATGAAATCAAGCAGCTGTTCCCAGCTTTCAGTTTCATAATTATAGCGATATGCACCGCCTACGTCAGTACGTGCATACATGACTTCTTTACCGGTGACGATACCCGAAACGAATCCGCCGCCGCCGATTTTCATTGTCCCCCATGTATAGGAATCTTCCAGAGAAGCAGCATTTGCCGGAAGGGCTGCCGGAAGCACAAGCGCACTGCACAAGATGGCAAGGCTTGCAGAAGCAGCGGCTGCTTTTTTCCAAAATTTCATCATTTCATACAATCCTTTCTATAGTTCGTTTTTGCTGAACGGTTCAGCTATAGTTTTATTTTACTATATTCCAGTGAAAAAAGCAATAGAAATTTTAAAAAATTTAAAAAAAATCCCTCTGTTTTTCACAGAGGGCGAAATTTTCATGAATTAAGCTAATCCGACAATCATTTTGAGCATGGTCAAAGCGTCATCAGAATCGGGGACTTGATTTTGATTGAAATCAATGTAAGGGATTCTTTCAGCGTCAAGGTTTTCTTTTCCGAGAATTGCCTTATTGACGGTAATAATATCTAAAATATCCAGTGCGCCGTTTCCGTCAGCGTCTCCGTTTGCAGTAACCGCAGAGACGGGCTTCACCGTAATATTCTGCTCCAAATCTAAAGGAAGAATCAATGTATCCTGATAAACGGAAAATGTAACTGTATCACCCACAGAACAAAGATTTAAATCTATTTCCGGCTGTACCGTATAATAATATTCAAGATACTGATATTCTTTTCCTTCGCTGTCAGTAAAAGTGAATGTAATAGAATCAGGGTCAGTACCTTCATTCCAAGAATAAGGCTTTTTATCTGTTAAAGTAAGCTTTTTCGTTTCAAAGATATCTTTGCAGTTTCCAGCATACTGTGTACTCTGCACACCATGGAGATAATAACGTGGAGGATAAGAATCATCAGAATCATATACTTCCGGAGCGTTTATTATTAAAATATCACCATATACATAGCTGGAAGCCTTTTCTCCTTCGATAGAAGGCACTTTGCTGGTATCCAGTTTAATACTCTCTGTTTGATAAAGCGGTGCATATTCTGAAATAGAAGCTACTTTTTCAGAATAGCAGTGCAGATAGCAGATATTTGATACAGCAGGTGAATTACGGGAAACAACATAAAATTCTTGTTCAGAAAAATCTTCCGCAAAGGCAGGCAAGCTCACACAGGAAGAAAGCAAAACCAAAGAAGCCCCAAAAGCAAGCATTTTATTCATTTTCATAGGAAATTCCTCCAATCTATATTATTTTTTTATATTATAACTCTTTTTCCAGAAAAATACAATAGTAATCATGGACAAATTTTAACACTGCTTTTTGTGAAAAATTCCCCGTCCGCAGACAGGGAATCTTTTAAGCATTTATTTCTTCTGATTGCGTTTCTGTATCAGCCCAGAAATTGCTGAACTTGCCGTTTTTAAAGCATTTTTGACATTCTTTTCAAACTGGCTCGGCTTCGCCTTGTCGTAAGAAGGCGGTTTCTCTGTTAAATCTTCCAGTGTGTTCACCGTCATCGGCGGTATGCCAAATTCTTCCGCCATGCCCTTGGAACGAATTTTATCATCTGTCCATTCGCTAATCACTTCATAGATAAATGCCAGCACCGGAGGCCCTAAAATAAACCCCGGTACACCTAAAATACTGCTCCCTAACAATACCGCTGTAATCGACCAGAACGGACGAAGCCCGATAGACCCCCCTACCATGCGTGGGTCAAGATAATTCGCATCAAACTGCTGTAATACAACAATCACAATTGCATAAGGTATCACCATTCTGGGATTGTCAAATAACACTAATACTGCTGTAATGACACCCCCTACAATTGGCCCGAAAAACGGTACAACATTCGTTACCCCCACAATCACTGCCAATAATACCGGATACGGAAAATTAAACCACGGCAGAAAATTTAAAATCGTCAGCAGACAAAAACAGATGATTCCAATTATCATTGAATCTACCATTTTTCCACGAATTGCAGCACTGAATTTCCGGTTTCCCCTTCCTACTGACCGGCGCAGTTTGAAAGCCGTTTTCGCTGAGAAAATACTGTACGTCATTTTTCTGACCTGCCTTTGCAGTTTCGCCTTGTCAATCGTAATATACATCGAAAGAATTAACCCGATTACTAAATTATATACAACTGAAAAAACACTTTTCCCTATCGTGTAAAAATAATTGATAATATTATTCGCCTGTGACGGCAGGTCTGTCATCAGCCACTTTTCCGCTGACTGAAACGCTTTTAACAGGGCATTGTTCGCATAAGAACCGATTGCCGTCTTATTGTCAAAAAAAGTATTCGTCCGAAGTTTATAAGCTAAATCTTCCATCTGTGACGGCAGTTTATTGATAATACCTTTCACGCTTTCTGTAATCTGCGGTACGATTAAAAGCAGTAACAGTGCAATAATCACAACAGCGGAAATGACCATTAAAACCGCTGAGGCAGTATGCATTTTTTTTAATGTTTTCTGTTTGTCTGTACTTTTCGGGAGTCTCCATTCACAAAGCTTTTTTTCCCAGAAATCTGCAATCGGTGCAAGCAGGTAGGCAAGTATCATTCCCCAGATAACCGGACTGATGCCTTTCAGAACCTTCAGGAAAAATCCGGAAATATTTCCCAGATACTGAATCAGATAGTAAAATAAAATCGCTGCTGCAACTACCAGAAATGTCCAGCTGAATTTTGAAAATTGTCCCCTGAATGAAGACTTTTCAGAAGATTCTTCCAAGTCCTGTTCATTTTCGGGCATAAAATCTCTCCTTTCTCAAAGCAAAGCCTTAAGATTGTCCGGCATTGGCAGCCGCATTCTGATATTGAATTTCCTGTGCATTGACAGCATTTTCATCTGTCACAGGGTCACAGTGCAGAAAACTGCCGTCAGGCTGACCAATACGGGCTTTCACATTGTCTGAAAGACATAATTTTACTAATCTGACTGCCTGTTCACGGAGTTTTTTATCCAGCAGAGGTGCAGCCACTTCCACTCTGTGAACGGTATTTCTTGTCATGAAATCCGCAGAACTAATATAAACTTTTCGTCTTTCCTCTGTTCCAAAGATATAAATTCTGCTGTGTTCCAGATACCTGCCTACTATGCTGACGATTTTTATATTTTCGGTATAATCGGGAACATTTGGTTTCAGACAGCAGATACCACGAACAACCAGTTCTATTTTCACACCAGCCTGAGAAGCTTCAGCAAGTTTATTCATAATCTGCTTATCGCTGACAGAATTCACTTTTGCAGCAAAATAAGCTTCTTCGCCGTTTTTTGCATGTGCAATTTCTTCATCCAGCAATTCTAAAATCTTGGATTTCAGGCACAGGGGTGCAACCAAAAGCTGTTTTGTCTGTTTGACAAGCGTATCTGTGGAAAGTGCATCAAATACATGTCTGGCATCTTCTGCAATTTCGGGATTGGCAGTCATCAAAGACAAATCTGTGTAAATTCTGGAAGTTTTTTCATTATAGTTTCCAGTGCCGACCTGTACGAAATTTTCCACACCATTTTCTGTTCTTCTGGTGATTAACAGCAATTTAGAATGCACTTTCATATTATGCGGTCCGTAAATGACAGTACAGCCTGCATCAATTAAACGCTCTGCCCAGTGGATATTATTTTCTTCATCAAATCTTGCTCTTAATTCTACTAATACCAGCACTTCTTTTCCGTTTTCAGCAGCCTGACAGAGTGCATCAATTACACGGCTGTTAGACGCTAACCGGTAAAGCGTAATCTTCACAGAAGCAACATCAGGGTCAATGGACGCTTCGTCTAAAAGCCTTAAAAACGGCGATATGGATTCATAAGGATAAGACAGCAAAATATCATGTTCTGCAATCTGAGACATCATATCTGTTTTCGGGGCAATGTCAGAGCGGTGCTGCGGCTTCTGAGGCGGAAACTTCAATTCCGGAGCTGTATTAAATTCACCCAGCTGATATACAAAAGATAAATCCAATGGCGTTTCTTCTAAAAATAACTGTTTTTGAGAAAGTTTCAGCTTCCGGAGCAAATATTCCATTGCTTCATCATCTAACAGGCTGTTCATTTGTAATCTGACAGCATCTTGTTTATTGCGTTTCCGGATAAGTTCTTTCATTGTTCCACGAAAGTCCGTTCCTTCCTCCTGCGCTGAACTTTCAAAACTGATTGAACCGCTTCTTGTCACTCGAATCACGGCTGCGTCCAGCACTTTGTCATTTTTAAAAATCTGCGGTGCAAAATGCAGAATTAAATCCTCCAGCAAAATAAATCTGCCTGATTTTTCCAACCGGATAATTCTGTCTGAAACACCAGCCGGAACAATTCCCATTTTCACGCCGTTCTTGGAAGCCAGATGTACAACAACATAAATTGCCTTATTTTTCAAAAATGGGAAAGGCTGCCGTTTATCCAGCACTATCGGAGAAAGCAGCATTTTCACTTCTCTCTTGAAATACTGTTCCAGATAAATTTTTTCATCTGGTACAGCATCTGAAAATGTAATATGTTCAATCCCATATTCTTTCAGTTTATCCATTGTAGCAAAAAATGCTTTATCCTTACGGGGAAGCAGTGCATGAATCTCTTTCAGCATTGCTTTCAGCTGTTTTTTGGGCTTCATACCAGAGCGGGAATCTTTGCGCTCAGGTTCTGTCTCGATTCTGTCAAGCATTGTTCCTACACGCACTTGTACAAATTCGTCCAGATTGCTTTGATAAATGGCTGAAAAGCTTAACTGCTCCAGAAGTGGTACATAATTATCTTCTGCTTCTTCAAGGACACGTTCATTAAATTTTATCCATGACAATTCACGGTTCATATAATATGGCTGAATCATGAAAAGAATACCTCCATTCTTAATGCAAAACTAATAACATTTATATTATAACACAAAATTTCCAGAAATGGAATAGTTTTTACTAAATTTTTTCTAAAATACAAAAATACCCCTGTGCAGACACAGGGGCAAAAGTTTCAATTCAGATAACTGTCTGTAAATCAGAAACTAATTTTACGCCGGCAGCTGTTAAAATTTCCGCTGCTTTCTTTTCATTATCCACATGCATGACAATATATGCATCTTTTCCAACGACTGTAATGCAGGCATAAAGATAATCAATATTCACTTCTGCTTCTGCAAGCAGTTGTGTCACGGCACTTAATCCGCCGGGGGTGTCATTCATTGCTACACAAAGTACTTTTGTAATCGTGGACATAAAGCCCCTTGCCTTTAAAGCAGTCTGTGCCTTTTCAATGTCGCTGACAATCATTCGGACAATACCGAAATCTTTGGTATCTGCCAGAGACATTGCACGAATGTCAATGCCGGTTTCTTTGAGTTCTTCCGTCACCTTTACAAGCTGACCGGGTTTGTTCTCCATAAAAATAGAGAGCTGATTTGCTGTCATAGGAATTCCTCCTTTGATAAATTTTTAAAACTCATATCCGAGTTTAAATGCCTTTTTATTCAATTCTACGAATTTCGGCTTAACGGTCTGTTCCAGCGCATCAATCCATTTATCATAGTCAATATGGAAATGCTTTGCAAGCTGTCCCATTAAAACAATATTTACCGCTTTGGAAGAGCCGGCTTCTTCTGCAAGAGTCAAAGCGTCCATTGCTTCAATCTGAACGCCCTTTGCCGTCAGTTCCTCCAGAATGTTGTCAGGATATTCCGCTGCACCAATAATCACCGGCATCGGGTCAACTCTTTGTGTATTGGTGATGATGACACCGCCCTTTTTCAGCAGATAAGCATAACGAGCCGCTTCAATCTTTTCAAATGAAATAATATATTCTGCTTCACCAGCCTGCACCACCGGAGAATATACTTTATCCCCGTATCTTACATAAGTGATAACTGAACCGCCACGCTGACTCATGCCGTGAACTTCTGAAACTTTAATGTCATAGCCTTCATTCACAAGTACCCGCCCTAAAAGCTTACTTGCCAGCAGTGAACCCTGTCCGCCAACTCCGGCAATGACAATGCCTTTTGTATTCATGAAAATTCCTCCTGATTAACTAAAGATATATTTTTCTGCTATTTCTACTGCATTTCTGACACAGTCGTCACAAGAACAAATCATTTTCCCAGTGGTGACACCTTTTAAATCTTTACAGACAGATGCACCGCATTTCTGTGTAAATTCCTGATGAATCTGACGAGGTCTCACATTTCTGCTGTTTTTTAAGCCCAAAAGCATTTCCGCACCGCACAACGCTCCGCAAGTTCCTTCCATATTGCCCATACCTGCGCCAAATCCTGCACCAAGCCTTTGCAGAAATTCTTCTGAAAGATTTAATTCTTCAGCAAATGCCAATAATACCGCCTGACAGCAGTTGTTTCCCTGATGTTTGTAAGTAACTGCTAATTCTTGCTTATTCAAATCATTCACCATCCTGAATGGCATCGAACGGACAAAGCTGTTCACAGACTCCACAGCCTACACAAAGTGTATTATCAATGCCGGCTTTTCCATCTGCTCCGATATGAATAGACGGACAACCTAATTTCATACATCTCTTACAGCTTCTGCACTTGTCTTTGTTGACAACTACAGGCTTTTTCGCTTTGACATACTTTAATAATACGCAAGGTCTGCGTGAAATAATTACAGAAGGTTCATCTGCTTCTAATTCTTCCTTAACAGCCTTTTCGCATTCTTCAAGATTGTAAGGGTCAACTACCCGAACTCTGTTAATGCCTAATGCATGACAAAGTGCTTCCAAATCAATTTTACCAGCAGGGTCGCCTTTAATGTTATAGCCTGTTGTCGGGTTTTGCTGATGGCCGGTCATGCCTGTGATAGAGTTGTCTAAAATAATTACTGTTGAATTAGAACCATTGTAAGCAATATTTGCAAGCCCTGTCATGCCGGAATGCATAAACGTAGAATCACCAATCACTGCTACAGAATGATGCTCTGTTTCACTTCCGCCGGCTTTGTTATAACCGTGCAGCCCTGAAACAGATGCTCCCATGCAAAGCGTAGAATCCAGTGCATATAATGGCGCAGCTGAACCTAATGTATAACAGCCAATGTCTCCCAGTACTGTAATCTTATTCTTGGAAAGTACATAGAATAACCCTCTGTGAGGACATCCGGAACACATCACCGGAGGACGTACCGGAACATTTGTATCAGGGGTTACAGTCTCCTTTGCAGGAAGTTTAAATGCTTCTGCAATGCTTTTCTGAGAATATTCCCCTAAAAGTGAAAATGCTTCTTTTCCAATCACATCTACACCAATATTTTTGCAGTGCGTTTCAATAATGCCGTTTAATTCTTCTACTACATAAAGCTTGTCTACCATCTGTGCAAAGGCTTTAATCTTCTGCACCGGAAGCGGATTCACCATACCAATTTTTAAAATGCTGACTGCATCGCCGAATACTTCTTTTACATACTGATAGCATGTACCGGAAGTAATAATGCCTATCTGTGTACCGCCGATTTCCAATCTGTTAATATCTAATGTTTCCGCATATTCTGTTAATTTCTTCATGCGTTCTTCTACAACCGGATGACGTTTAATTGCATTGGCAGGAGCCATAATAAACTTTTCAGGCTGTTTTACATAAGGCTTTGTTTCCGGCACAACACGTTCGCCAAGTTCTACCACGCTTTGTGCATGTGCGATTCTTGTACAGGTGCGCATTAAACAAGGGGTATCAAACTTTTCAGAAATTTCAAATGCAAGCTTTGCAAATTCTTTACATTCAGAAGAATCGGAAGGTTCTAACATCGGCACTTTTGCACTAATGGCATAATAGCGGGAGTCCTGTTCATTCTGAGAAGAATGCATTCCGGGGTCATCTGCTACACAGACAACAAGTCCGCCGTTGACACCTGTATAAGATAATGTAAATAATGGGTCAGCTGCTACATTCAAGCCAACATGTTTCATTGCACAGGCAGCACGGACACCTCTTAAAGATGCACCAAATGCTGTTTCCATTGCTACTTTTTCATTTGGGGCCCATTCACAGTAAATATCATCATAAGTCGCTGCAAATTCTGTAATTTCTGTACTTGGTGTTCCCGGATAGCTGGAAACCACCTGTACACCAGCTTCATATAAACCTCTGGCAACGGCTGCATTGCCAATCATTAACTCTTTCATGTTATCATATCCTCCAGATTAAATTATTCTTCACATTCATTTCTTTTATCGATAATGCGTTTTGCCTTACCTTCATAACGCTGAATTGATTTTGGTGCTACAAGGGTAACTTTCGCCTGAATGCCTAAAACAGTTTTGAGCTTGTCAGCGGCTTCTTTCTGAAGCTTTTCAAGATTTTCAAGCTTTTCAAGCAGAGATTCATCAATAATTTCAATTCTGACTTCCAGATAGTCTGTATAATTCTTTCTGGTCAGAATCAATTCATAATGCGGTGAAATTCCCTCAATATTTGCCATCACACTTTCAATCTGAGACGGGAAAACGTTTACACCACGAATTTTGAGCATATCATCACTTCTACCCTGTACTTTTTCCATACGGGCATGTGTTCTTCCGCACTTACATTTTTCGTAGTGAATTCTTGTAATGTCTTTTGTTCTGTAGCGGAGCAACGGAATGCCTTCTTTGGTTAAAGTCGTCACAACAAGTTCGCCTTTTTCGCCACGAGGAAGGACTTCACCGGTTTCACTGTTAATCACTTCCGGTAAGAAGTGGTCTTCTGCGAAGTGTAAACCGCATCTGTATTCACATTCACCGGAAACACCAGGACCCATCAATTCGCTCATGCCGTAATTGTCTGTAGAGAATAAACCAAAGCCCTTTTCAATCTTATCTCTTAAAGCGTCTGTACAGCCTTCTGAACCAAACAGACCAATTCTAAGTTTTAATTCATCGTTAGAAATGCCCATTTCGTGAGCGACTTCACTCATGTACATTGCATAGGAGGGTGTGCTGATTAAAACGCTTGTTCCGAAGTCTTTTAAAATCATGGCTTGCTTCTGGGTATTGCCGGAAGAAATCGGAATGACTGCACAGCCTAATTTTTCCAGACCGTAATGCAAGCCCAGTGCGCCGGTAAATAATCCATATCCGAATGAAATCTGTGCAATATCACCGTCATGTACGCCTACTGCTGCACAAAGACGTGCGACACAGTCACTCCAGTTATTCAAATCGTTACGAGTATAGCCTACTACAGTCGGCTTTCCGGTTGTGCCGCTGGAAGCATGAATTCTGACAATTTCCTTCATAGGCTTGGCAAACAGTCCGAACGGATAATTATCTCTGATATCTGTTTTTGTTGTGTAAGGAATATACTGAATATCAGATAAAGTTTTAATTTTATCCGCAGTTACACCGGCTTCTGTCAGTCTCTTATGATAGAAGGGTACATTATCCATACAATACTGTACCTGATGTTTCAGGCGTTCAAGCTGGATTTTTTCAATTTCCTCACGGGACAGCGTTTCAATGTCTTTCTGAAAAAACATGAAAATTCACTTCACTTTCTTTTATTTTACGTTTTTACGTTTCTGCACAAAATACGAAGTCTGTATTTTGCATGATTATTTTTATTATAACACATTCTATGCATTCTGTCAATTATTTTTTGAATTTAATTTTGACATTTTATAGAAGTATCACAAAAGCCCCTGCCGTACGTACAGGAGCTTTTTATTCCAAAAGCAGTTTCCAGCTGAATTCCCACTGTGCAGAGAGCTTCTTTAAAGGTATCTTCTGCACAGTACAGAATTTACCACTCTCTTCCGGAAAACAGATTTTTTCTGCTGATGTTATTCTATGCAGAAATTTCTGTTTTGCAACTGGAAATTTTTTCATGTGAAAATAAGATGAAACATGAATTTTTTCTGAATTTTTTTTGAATTAGTTCTTGATTTTTTATTTCTGTCGTGCTATAATAGAAATCAGAAAAATTTTTATTTTGTGAAAGGTGGAGTTGATATGGGACTTAGTGTAGGCATGTGGATTTTAATCGGCGGTGGACTTGGTACACTGCTTGGCTTGCTGATGTTGCTCAATCATGGGAAAATCTCAACTATTATCATTGGTATTCTTTTACTGGTATGTGGGTTAAGTGCTGCAAAAATCGGTTATGACCTTGACCAGTCTACCGAAGTAGAATACACTGTTGTGGAAATCACTCCCGTCACGGAACGAGACAGCAATAATAATTACAGAGTGACCATTAAAGATAATTCTGGAGTCGAAACTTGGATTTACGTAAATGAGGATAATATTTTCCGCTTCCCCAAAGACGAAAAAATAACCATGACAAAACATCAGGTCAAAGAATACAGCAATACACAAAATGCTTCTTAAAAATATCTTTCTGCCGGAATGTCACTCCGGCAGATTTTTTTTGAAAAAACACTTGCAATTCTGTTTTCTATCTGGTATAATATACATGTATGTCATTTTGCTTTTAGCAATTTTAAATAAAATATCACGAAAAGAGGAATTTTTCATGCCTGCAAATATTGTAATCGGTACACAATGGGGCGACGAAGGAAAAGGCAAGGTTATTGATATTCTTGCTTCCCGTGCGCAGGTCGTTGTACGTTCTCAAGGCGGTAATAATGCCGGTCATACTGTTGTCAGCAATGGCCAGACTTATAAACTGCATCTTGTTCCCTCCGGTATTCTGTATCCGGAAACACAATGTCTCATCGGTGCAGGGGTTGTCCTTGACCCAAAGGATTTCATCGGCGAACTGGACGAAATGGAAAGCCGTGGCATTTCTACAAAAAATTTGAAAATTGACCCCCGTGCGCATGTGGTTATGCCTTGGCATATCACTCTTGACGGACTTTCTGAAGCATTCCGTGGCGGTAATGACATCGGTACAACAAAAAGAGGTATCGGCCCTACTTACATGGATAAGTACGAACGCTGCGGTATCAGAGTCTGCGATTTGGTAAATCCTGCTCTTTTTGAAGAAAAAGCACGTGCTACCGGTAAGCTTAAAAATAAAATTATCACTGCTGTTTACGGCGGTCAGGCACATGATTTAGATGCTGTCATTGCTGAATATCAGGCTTACGGTGAACGCTTAAAGCCTTATGTAGCTGACGTTTCTGTTTTAACTTACGAAGCTTACAAAGCTGGAAAAACTATCCTGTTTGAAGGCGCACAGGCAACTTTATTAGATATTGACTTTGGTACTTATCCGTTTGTCACAAGTTCTCACCCGCTTTCCGGCGGTGTCACTGTCGGCACGGGTGTAGGCCCTAAAATGATTGATAATATTATCGGTGTTGCAAAGGCTTATACAACCAGAGTCGGAAAAGGTCCTTTCCCGACAGAACTTTTTGACGAAACAGGCGAAACTATCCGTAATAAAGGCGGTGAATTCGGTACAACTACCGGCAGACCCAGAAGAACAGGCTGGTTTGATGCGGTTATTGTCCGCCATTCCGTCAGAGTCAACGGCTTGGACGGTTTAGCAATTAACAAGCTTGACACACTCGCCGGAATCGGAGATTTAAAAATTTGTACAGGCTATGTCAAGCCAGACGGCACACAGCTGCATGATTTCCCTTCCAGTCTGGAAGAACTTGCTGAATGCGCTCCGGTTTATGAATCTTTCCCCGGTTTTGATGAAGATATTACCGCCTGCCGGAAGTTTGAAGAACTTCCTGAAACTTGTCAGAAATATATCCAGCGTCTGGAAGAACTCTGTGAATGCAAAGTCTGCATGGTCGGCGTTGGCCCTGACCGTGACCAGATGATTGAACGCTGAGGTGAATTATCATGCCTGATTTAGACGATTTACTCGACGGCCTCGAAGAACCTGCCTATCAGGAAACAGAAAAAAAAGGCGCACCAAAACTTGATGATGCAGATTTAGCTGGCCTGCTTGAGGATGAGCCTGCTGTCTGGTCTGGAAATGAACAGAAAAAGGGCGCACCAAAACTCGATACGCAAAACTTACTTGACGAACCCGAACAAACTTGGCAGCAGCAAGCCCCTTCCCCTGCAAACGCTCCCGTCTTGGAAAATGTCAATGATTTGCTTGCTGATGATACTGCAAATTATGACCCTGTAGCAGAATTTTGTCAGAAACTCCAGTTTGACGAAAATTTAAAAGCGGCTTTCATTACACTTGATGCTGAAAAACAAATGCAAGTCGTTA
The DNA here is from genome assembly GCA_045541055.1 of Oscillospiraceae bacterium. Taxonomy (GTDB): domain Bacteria; phylum Bacillota; class Clostridia; order Oscillospirales; family Ruminococcaceae; genus UBA3855. The sequence continues at coordinate 8,747 of JAZQIL010000260.1, read as the reverse complement.
AAATGCGTGCAGATGCACTCGGCATTCCTGCCCCCATGATTCCTAATGAACTCCGCCCCAAAGCTCCTGCTCCAGCGGAAGAATCCCAGCAGGAAGAATCTATGCTCGAAGAAGCTCCGCAGGAAGAAGAATATGTCCCCCAGTTTAAAGACGAGGATTTGGAACGGGCTAAGAAAGAAGCATTACAGCCCAGAAAAGACCCTCTCCCTGAACCGGAACTCTCCGAAGAGGAAAAACAGGAAAACCGCAGGCGCATGGCTCAGGAACGGGAACAGCGTGAACGGGAACAAGCCAGAAAAGGCTTTAAAACTTTAATTCTTTTAACAGTGATTGGTGTTGTCGGGTCAATTGCATTTTGTTTATTCTTCTCTAATTTGTTTGGACTTGGCAGCAAGCTGATTGAAGCTGGTGAAGAAGGTTTCGCTTTAAAAGTGAAATCCATCGCTGGCTATGTCGGTGTTGTATTAGGTATCGGCTCTGTACTGCTGGCTGCTCCTATTCCTCAGCTGAAAGGTTTGTGTAAATTCTTAGATATTGTCGGTACTGTCATGATGTTGTTTCCCGGTATTCCTTTGCTGATGCAGACCGAAGGCAATGGCTTGATTAACGGCATTCTCTTTGTTATTTCTATTTTCTGCTGTGGATTCAGTGCCGTTACTTTAATGATTAACGATGATATTCAGAAATATAATAAATACGGCAATGTTTAACTTTCTGTGAACTGTTTGTAAATTTTCTGTGAAAACTGTATGGAAACATACAGTTTTTCTTTTTTTCACCCCGTTTATGAAAGGAGTTGCTTCACTATGCTTAAAGCAAATGGAAAATTTATTGACACTCTCCCCTTGAGAAATCTTTTCTCCCTTGGAGAACACTGTTCTGACACAATCACAATTGAAGTTGACAGCAGTTATGAAAATTTAGACCTGTCTGGTTTTACGTTCGTCATGCGAGCTGTGACTCCCTCTGGTGAGGAAGTCAAAACGATTCTCCCCAAAATCGCCCCTGATGATGACCGCTATTTATGGCTTATCTGGAATGTCAGCCGAGCCTTTACCAGTGAGGCCGGTACACTGTTTCTGGACTTATTCGCTTATCAGTATCATGACCCTGCTGCTGACCCGTCAGAAACTCCCCCTGATTACCTGATTCGCTACCAGCTTCCCCCTATTGAAATCCGTGATATTCCCAAAATATCAGAAACTTAACAAAATTTCTTCCTGAAGTCCGGTTTTTGCCGGACTTCTTTTTTTGAAAATAACTTGAAACTATTGACACTTCCGGCACAATTTGCTATAATTATAATCAGATACTTATCTATCTGCATTTATCAAAACAGAAAGAGAGAATTTGGATTTATGAGATATACTGCTGTCATTATGGCCGGTGGTGTCGGTGAACGCTTCTGGCCGAGAAGCCGTCAGAACTGCCCGAAACAGTTTCTTTCACTTACTTCTGATGGGAAAACGATGATTCAGAAAACTGTCAGACGGCTGCTTCCATTGGTTGCCCTTGAAGATATTCATATTATTACAAATGCACATTATCTGCCTTTAGTCCGTCAGCAGCTTCCGGAACTGCCGGACGAAAATATTTTTACAGAACCCTGTCCCAGAAATACTGCTCCTGCAATTGGACTGGCAGCATCTTTAATTGCTGAAAAATATCAAGATGCAGTCATGTTTTTTCTGCCTTCTGACCATTTAATTCATCATCATACTGCTTATATTGCAACCCTTCGCAAAGCGGCGCAGGCTGCTGAAACTGACCATCATTTAATTACACTTGGCATTACACCGACTTATCCTGAAACTGGTTACGGCTATATTCAATATCAGAAACATGCTCAGAATGACGGCATTTTCCCTGTGGAATGCTTCGTGGAAAAGCCTGACCTTCAAACAGCAGAGCTTTACCTTCAATCCGGCAATTATCTCTGGAACAGCGGAATGTTTATCTGGAAAGCTTCCAGCATTCTTCATAATATCAAAAAATATATGCCTGATTTATATCAGGGACTTCAGCCGATTGTGCAGGCTTACGGAACAGAAAATTTTGATGCTGTCCTGAATCAGAAATTTCCGGAACTGCCTTGTGAATCCATTGATTTCGGTGTAATGGAAAAGGCACAGCATATTTTCACAATTCCGTGTGATTTCGGCTGGGACGATGTCGGCAGCTGGCTTGCCTTGGAACGTATCAATCCGACAGATGAAGCGCATAATATGTTTGACGGCGATGTACTTAGCATTGATTCTGCTAATTGTACTGTTTCCGGAAATAAAAAACTAATCGCACTGCTTGGAACACAAGACTTAGTCATTGTGGATACAGAAGATGCACTTCTCATCTGCGATAAACAAAGAACACAAGATATTAAACTGCTTCTCGCTCAGCTGAAAGCAGAAAATAAATCTGAATTATTATAATTTTTAAAGAAGGTATTTGATTATGAAACATGCGTTAATTACTGGTATCACTGGTCAGGACGGCTCTTATCTGGCTGAACTCCTGCTTGAAAAAGGTTATGAGGTTTATGGCATCTGGAGAAGAAAGGCCAATGTCGATTATGGCAATATTGCTCATATAAAAGAAAAAATTCATCTGATTTATGCAGATATGACTGACCCTGTTTCTTTAATTTCAGCAGTCAAAATTGCACAGCCCGATGAAGTTTACAATTTAGCAGCACAGTCTTTTGTTGCCTCCAGCTGGTCTACGCCTTTAAATACTGCTGAAACAGATGCTTTAGGCGTGACAAATCTGCTGGAAGCCATTCGCCTTGTAAAACCAGAGGCGAAATTCTATCAGGCTTCCACTTCTGAAATGTTCGGACTTGTGCAGGAAATGCCACAAACTGAAAAAACACCTTTCTATCCGAGAAGCCCTTATGGTGTGGCGAAACTTTACGGTCACTGGATTACCAAAAATTACAGGGAAAGTTATGGTTTATTTGCATGTTCCGGCATTTTATTTAATCATGAATCTGAACGCAGAGGACTTGAATTTGTCACCAGAAAAATTTCCATGGCTGCTGCTAAAATTAAATTTGGCTTGCAGGATTTCGTAGAGCTTGGAAATTTAGATTCTAAACGTGACTGGGGTCATTCTAAAGATTATGTCAAGGCAATGTGGCTCATGCTTCAACAGGATTCCCCTGACGATTATGTGATTGCGACTAACGAAACCCGTACTGTCCGTGAATTCGCTGAAACTGCCTTCCGCTGTGCTGGAATCGAAATTCAATGGGAAGGACAGGGCATTGACGAAATCGGCAAAGATAAAGCCACCGGAAATACTGTTGTAAAAATCAATAAAGAATTTTTCCGCCCTGCTGAAGTAGACGTTCTTCTTGGCAATCCTGCCAAAGCAGAAACGATTCTCGGCTGGAAACGGGAAATCAATTTTCAGGAACTCGTCAGCCGTATGGTCAGTCATGATTTAGAACTTGTCCAGAAAGAAATGCACTCATGAAAATAGCTTTCGATGCAATTCCTCTGCTTGGGAAAAAAACAGGTATCGGCTTTTGTGAAGCCGGTCAGGTCAGTGCATTATTGAAACTTCACCCCGAACATCAGTATGATTTTAATTATTTTGCTGTGAAAAATCTTCAAGCAAAAAAACTTGATTTAGAGCCTTACCGTCAGGATAATGTCAAAATACAACATGCATTTTGTCCGCCTTACGCTTACAGAATGCTCTCAGATGCTGTGCCTTACAAGCTGTTTTTCGGCAGTCAGGCACAAATTACACATTTTTTTAATTATATTGTTCCGTCAGGCGTTTCCGGTAAAACTGTTGTTACTGTTCATGACATGGTCTTTCAGGCTTTTCCTGAAACCGTCCGGCGCAGAACTAAACTAATGCTTCAAGCCGGTTTGCTTAAATCTATGCAACGTGCTGACAGAATTGTGACTGATTCCGCATTTTCAAAATCTGAAATTATAAAATATTATCCGGAATTCGCTTCTAAAATCCGTGTTGTTCCCTGTGGTGTCGATACTGAAAAATTTTATCCTCTTTCGGATAAAACTTCCGTTTCCAGCGTTTGTCAGAAATATCATATTGATTCTGAATATTTTTTATATCTGGGGACGATTGAACCACGGAAAAATCTTGCTAAACTGTTAAAGGCTTATGCTGATTTCATTCAGGAATATATCCACCCGCCGAAACTTGTTTTAGCTGGTGCGAAAGGCTGGAATTTTGAAAATATTTTACAGCTTATCCCTGAATTCAATCTTCAGGAATTAGTCATTTTACCGGAATATATTCAGGACGAAGATGTTTGTCCGCTTATGAACGGTGCAATTGCATTTGTCTTTCCGTCACTTTATGAAGGGTTTGGAATGCCTCCGCTGGAAGCAATGGCCTGTGGTACGCCTGTTTTAGTTTCAAATGCTGCTTCTCTGCCGGAAGTCGTTGGAAATGCTGCTTTGATAACCCGAACGGATTACCATTCTATTGAAAAAGGCTTGCATCTGCTTTACAAAGATTCTGATTTGAGAAAAAAATTAAGCTCTGCCGGAAGAATACAGGCTGAAACTTTTTCATGGCAGAAAAGCGCAGAATTATTATATCAAGTCTATCAGGAACTTCTGCCGGAGGATTAAGCATGATGTTTCATATTCTGGAAGTGAATAAATTCTATCCTCCGCATATCGGCGGTATTGAAACTGTTGTCTCTCAAAGGGCAAAATATCTTTCTCAATTTCCTGATACGGAAGTCAAAGTGCTTGTCTGTCAGGAAAAAGGAAAAGGCAAAACGGAATTTTTAAACGGGATTGAAATTATCCGTTGCGGAAGTTTCGGCACTTATTTTTCCTGTCCTGTTTCGTTTTCATTTTTTAAAGAATTTCAAAGGCTTTCCAAATGGGCAGATGTCATTGAATTTCACATGCCTTTCCCACTGGAAGATGTGGCCTGTTTATTATCGAACTGTCAATGCCGTATTGTGCTTTCATGGCACAGCGACATTATCCGGCAAAAAAAATTATTATTCTTCTACAAACCCATTTTAAAGCAATTTCTCAAAAGAGCTGATGCCATTATTGCCGCTACACAAGGTCATATTGAAAGTTCAGCCTTTTTACCGGAATTCCGCCAGAAATGCAGAGTAATTCCCTACCCTGTCGAAATTCCGCAAAATCCTGTTTTAACCCCCATTCTGACAGAAAAACTCTTTCAGCCCTCCAAAACAAAATTGCTGTTTGTAGGGAGACTGGTTTATTATAAGGGCGTGGATATTTTAATTCAGGCATTTCGTCTGGTCAGAAACTGTGAATTATTTCTTTGCGGAAGCGGAATTCTTGAACCGGAACTCCGCCAGCTTGCAAAAGATTTGCCTGTGCATTTCCTTGGAAATCTTTCTGATGCAGATTTAAAATCCGCCTTTGCAGACTGTGATATTTTCATACTTCCGTCTGTGGAAAATTCGGAAGCTTTCGGCATTGTTCAGCAGGAAGCAATGCTTTTCGGAAAGCCTGTGATTAACACGAATTTGCCTACTGGTGTTCCTTATGTCAGCATTCATCAAAAAACAGGTCTGACCGTTCCCCCCCATAATGTCAAGGCTCTTGCACAGGCCATTCAAAAATTAACAGATTCTCCCGATTTAAGAACTTTTTATGGCGAAAATGCCAGAAAAAGAGTACTTGAATCTTATCAGTGCAAAAAAATCATGCAGGAAATTTATCAGGTTTTAAAAAATAACTAAGCTAAGAAAGTGAGGTGTTTTTCTTGGATGCTCTGGTCATTGGTGCAGGCGGTTTTGTCGGCAGCTACCTCATTCAGGAACTTTATCATAAAAATTTAGATATTGGTGCAACGATTCTCCCCCGTGAAAATGTCCGCTCCGGTCACTGTGATGTATTCACACTGGATATCATGAATCAAAATGAAATTGCAAATCTGCTCCGGACGCACAGACCAAAATTTATTTATCATCTCGCTGCACAAAGTTCTGTTGCCGTTTCATGGAAAAACCCTCAGCTTACAATAGATACAAATATTAAAGGCGTTTTAAATCTTTTAGAAGCTGTCAGAAATATTCCTGAATATTATCCCAGAGTTCTCCTTGTCGGCTCTGGTGAAGAGTATGGAGCTGTGAAATCTGATTGTTACAAAGTCAATGAAACTGCACCTGTTCACCCTTCTAATCCGTATGCCGTTTCTAAAGCCTGTCAGAATATGCTTGGAACAGTTTATGCCAAATCTTACGGCATGGGAATTGTTATGGTCAGGGCATTCAATCATATTGGAGTGGGACAAGCTCCGACATTTGTCGCTGCGGACTTCGCTTTGCAAATCGCTGAAATTGAAGCCGGTTTCCGTCCGCCTGTGATACAGGTCGGCAATCTTTCTGCAAAACGAGATTTTTCAGATGTGCGTGATATTGTCCGTGCTTACACACTTTTAATGGAAAAAGGCTGTGCAGGAGAAACTTACAATGTCGGAAGCGGTCACGCTGTTGCTGTTCAGGAACTGCTTGACATTTTACTGCATTTCAGTACAAAATCTATTGTCATAGAGCAAAATCCTGCCAGAATGCGCCCTTCTGATGTTCCTGCTGTGGAAGCAGATATTTCTAAGCTCCGTGCAGATACTGGCTGGACTCCAGAATACTCTTTAGAAGAAACACTGCATACTATGCTCATGCATAATCGGAAAACTTTCGGTTTGTCATAAATATTCAGAAAGAAGGAATTTATCTTGAATGCCAAAACTTACGAATCCGTACAAGGTATCGGAAAAACTGCTCAGGAGCTGGAAACATTCGGCACAGCACAAAATCAGCTTAATGCAGATATTCTTAAAGAATTACGCATTATGCAACTCCAGACTAATATGCTCACCCACCACCTCAAAGAAGCGCAGGAAGAAATTGCAAAGCTTAAAGAAGAACAAGTCAAATATATCCTCCAGCTGAAACAATATCAGGCAGAAGCTGCCAGCCTTCGCCATCAGCTTGATGCAAAAGATAATTACACGATTGAAGTGGAAGCACTCCGGCAGGAAATTGACCGCCTGAAATTAACTGCAAAGCTCAATTCTAATGCGATTGCAAGACTTTCCAACCCTGAAACATGAAAAATCCCCCTCAAAGGGGATTTTTTCTTGACAGGCTTTCAAGAATCTGCTATAATATATTTTGAGGTGTTTTTTTATGCTGAATCTTACAGATAAACTGATTCTCTGCTATTATTTTATCATCAATCTGCTTGCTTATACACTTTACCAAACCGATAAGCAGAAAGCAAAAAAACAACTCTGGCGCATTCCTGAAAAAACCCTTTTTTTGACTGCATTTCTGGGCGGTGCATTTGGTGCGCTGATAGGTATGCAGGTATTTCATCATAAAACCCAAAAAAATTATTTCTGGATATTAAATCTTCTGGCTTTGGGACTGCATCTTATACTGATGTATTTTCTGCTGTTCCGCCTGCCGGAAATTTCCTGAAATAGTTTTACTATCATTTAGGAGTTATTTTTTATGCAGAACGATACTATTGAAGCGTGGAGATTTTTCCGTAATCCTGATGTGATTGATTTTACAGTACCGGAATTTATTTCCAGTATTCAGCATCATGCCTTTTATGACTGCCAGTCTTTGAAAACATTCCGTTTTTCTGCTGGTGTCAGTTCGCTTGAAAAAAGCGTCTTTATGAAATGTTCTCATTTGAAAGAAATTCATATTCCAGAAGATTTTATCAGCATTCCGGAAGAAACTTTTTCCGGCTGTTTCAGCTTGAAAAATGTTTCCATTCCTGACAGTGTGCAGGAAATTCAGGACAGGGCTTTTTATCGTTGCAGTTCACTGAATGATTTTCCGTTTCCGGAATATCTGGAATCAGTCGGAAACAGTGCTTTTGAATCCTGTATCAGTTTACAGAAAGTTGTCTTTCCGGAAGGAACAGCTCAAATAGGATGCAGTGCCTTTGCAGGTTGCAGAAATTTAACTTCTGTGGAATTTCCGGCTGGTATGCGCCATATTGGGAAATGGTCTTTTGCAGACTGCTGGAAACTGGAATCCGCTCCCCTGCCGGAATCGCTTGAAATTCTTGGAGAAGGTGCTTTCAAAAACTGCATCAGCCTGAAACAAGTCCGCATTCCGGAAAGACTGCACGAAATTCAGAAAGATACTTTTCTTGGCTGTGCTTCTTTAACACAGATGCATATTCCTGAACATGTTACTAAAATTCATGAACATGCCTTTTCCTGCTGTTATGAACTGAAAAAACTTGCAATTCACGATACAACAGAATGCGGAAACTCCGGCTTGTTTGATGCTGTCCGCCTGCTTCATCTCTACAAAAAAGGCTGTCATGTCCGCATTGAACTTGCTGAAGAAAAAGGCATGGACGAAACATTGCTTATCCGCTTCTGGTCAGAAAAAAATCTTTCCAGACGAAAAATTTTCTTCCGTCAGCTCCGGAATCCTGCTTATAAAATTCCGCTTGCCGTTTTAATGACCGTCACTCTTCCAGATGATAAATCTGTTTTTAAAAATTACATTCATGAAAATTTCAAAGAAGTTTCTAAATTTTTAATTCAAAATCATGATGAAGACAATATGGGGAAACTTTTAATGCTGGAAACTTAAAAAATCATACTATTCCTCTAAATTACTATAGACAAATTGCTGAAAAAATGATATAATAGAAGCAGGAGGCGAGAGCAAAATGAAAATACAATACAAAATCACAGAGGAAGCAGCCAGAGAAATCAAAGAATATCGAAAAAAGGTA
>JAZQIL010000259.1:0-12041 GCA_045541055.1 Oscillospiraceae bacterium | reverse complement strand
CTTGAAGCATTGGCTCAGAATGCATATTCATGATTACAATTCTTTGGATGATGCTATTTCTGCTGCTTTTCAAATCTTTTAGATTGTTCTGCCTTTCAAGTAGGATGACTATAGCTGTATGCATACATTATCGTTTTTTTCTTTCTTCCGGAAAAGTTCTTCCAGCTGAACCGGAGCATATCCAAAAAGGAATTCTTTTATAAATTCAATTTTGTCTTTGTATTCTCCAACGATTAGAATACGGCGAAACTTAGCATTCATTTCAGTTCACCTGTAATTGATTCAGGAAAATCAAATATTCCTGATATTTTTTTGATGTCTCTTCCTGCTTTTTTCTGTCCATACTATGAAATTCGTTTTCTAGTTTAGAAAGTTCTGCCTGTTTTCTATGAATATCTGTTAAAATCCGGAAATCATAAGTCTGAAGATATTCTTCAATTTTCTTTTCTGTATCAGGCTGAACAGTAGTTTTCAGGTATTCTGCAAAGGCTTTGATTTTTTCCTCAGCCATATTCTGATAATAATTTATCAGATATTGTGTTTTTGATTTTTCACGTTTTCTTTGAATTTCCTTTTCTAAATCAGCCATTTCCTGTTCTGCTGCACGCTGACTTTGTTTTACAGCTTCTTCCCTAATCTGTAATTCTCTTTGTTTGTCCTTTGTGCCTGTAATCTGCATCCGCTTTTTAAAGGCTGCTTCTGCCTGTTCTGCTCTGCGTTTTTCAATTTCACGCTTTTTGTCATAATATTCCTTTTCATATTCTCTGTCAATTTCCTTGACAGAAGGTTTATTCTCATCGAGCTTTTTTCCGATTTTGGCAAGATGATAGTCAACGCTTAACAAATCCAGAATATCAGGATTTTCGGATTCTTCTGCGGTTTGCTTTATATGATTTATTCCCTTTCCTACATCCATAGCTGTATCTGCTGTTTTCAAAAATTTTGAAACCTTTGCACTGGTATGCAGCATTTTTGCCGTTTTGGACAGTTTTCTGGCAGCACTGGTAGCTTTTACTAATTTTGCACCTTTAGAAGCAACTTTTAATGCACTTGCACCTATTTTTGCCCATCCTTCTCCGGGAATCAGCATCATGGCAAAATCTATAATCTTTCCCGCTTTTCTGAAATTTTCCTCATGTTTATGTGCATCTTCTCTTTCATAATATTTCGGAACATATGCAGGATAACTATCAAGTTCCGCCTGAATACTTTGCAATGCAGAACGCAGTTCTTCTTCTTCACTTAGAAGCTGTTCCTGACTGCCGGTGACTTCTTCCTGCTGTTCCGCAATAGAAGAAAGTTCTTCTTTCAAACTATTTTGCAAAGCCTGGAGTGATGCAAGACGAGTTCCTAATTCTTCTGACATTTCTTCGGATTCCTGCAAAGTTTCAGGCAAATCAATTTCCATCTGTGAAAAATCACTGATTTCTGAAAGTTCTCTGTTAAGCAACTCTTTATTATCTTTCAGCATTTTGTCAAAAGCAGAAAGATAATTCTGATAAATACGCTGACATGAATTTTTTACAGCATTTTCCACAGGCTGAACATAATTTTCCGGAGATGAGCCATATTTCATTTCACTGATATTTTGTTTGATTCTTTTAATTTCTGCATTTTTCGTCTCCAAAAGTTCTTCCTCAGCCGACTGGCACAAAGACTGATATTTTTTCTTCAAAGATTCCTTATTTCTCTGAAGGATTTCTTCCATACGATGAAGAGAATCTTCCATTTCTTTCTTATGAACCAGAAATTCTGTTTCTTTTCCACTCATCAGCCTATTAAGATTCTGACTGCGGTCATTCAGAATTTTTTTCAGATGTGCTGCAAGAAAAACGGTTCTTGCAGCAATATCTTTTTTCAAAACTTCTTCAAGATTTTCAGAAAGATTAGAAAAAAGATAATTTCTAAGACATTCAATTTCTGAATACCATCTGTTATTCTTTTCATTAGAAACGAAGAAAATTTTATCTCCTGTGAATGGATTCAGAACTTCTGTTTCTTTTTTACAAGTAATTTCTGCATTTTCTTCTGTATCTTTGATTTCATCCATATGTGTACGGACAAACAATATCGGAACACCGCTTGCCTGAATACTTTGAATAAATGTCATATCAGATTCTGTCACAGATTTTCCAAGTACATAAAGAACACGGTCAGCATTTCCGATTACATTTGCAGTCATCTCTACATGCTGCTGAATAATTGTATTCACTCCGGGAGTATCTGCAATCATCAGACCACTTTGCAGAAATTCATGGTTCACATAAATATGAAGATGACTGATTTCAGATATTTTTTCAGTATTGCCGCTCTGCCAGAGTTCACGGGATTCTTCAATAGAAACAGTTTCCTGTGAGCCGTCTTTATAGAAAATATCAGCATGGTCAGTTGTGTCATACTGTATGAATGTAATCAAAGCTGTTGTTTCTGTAATGTGTACAGGAAGTATTTCTTTTTCAAGAAGACTGTTAATCAATCTTGATTTTCCTGCTGAAAATTGCCCCATAAATGTCAGACAATACTGCTGATGTTCCAGTGAATCCAGCAATCTGCGAAGTTGGTCAGAAATATCAATATTTTCAAGTTCTTCAGAAATCTGAAGCATTCCTTGTATTTGCTCTTTCATTATAATTCCTCCTGCATGATGATGTCCGTTCGGATACTTTCAATTTCTCCCTGCAATCCGGTTGCTCTGAACAATAAATCTTCAATCTGCTGATTTTCTTTTTCAATCTCAGAAATACGTTCATCTCTCTCCTGAACAGCCTGCTGATTCTGATTCTGCAAATGTTCCAGTTCCTGTTTTTTCAATTCAATCTGTCTTGTAATTTTTCCTGCAATCAGTTCCAAAATCGTTTGTGTCCGGCTCTTACGCTCTTCTCTGAATTTTTTGGCGGTTTCATCAAGGCAGTCCTGACAAAGCTGTGCTGCAAACTCAAGCACTTCTACTTTCTGTTTTCTAAGCTGTTTTTCACTCGTTTCTTTCATTTTTTTTGCAAAAATTTCATCACGGCGTTCTTTTTCAGCACGTTTTTGGCGGAGCAGTTCATTTTTATGATTCAGTATTTTTTCAGCAGCTTCTAAATGAACATCTTCCAGCTTGCCGAGTTCTTCCTCTGCTTTTTGAATCTGCTCATCATAATTTTTAAGAATACCTGTGCGTTCTTCCATATAGCGACGATATTCTGTATCATCTGTCATTGTTCGCTCAACAGGTCTATACTTTTCTCCTACAAAAAATGTTTTAATAGCTCCCAATACTCCACTTCTTTTTTCTTTTTCATAATCTTGTTCAGTATATCGCTGAATAGATGGAATACGACTGGAACTTAATTCCACATAATTATCTTTTCTTTCTCTGAGACTTTCCAATTCTTTTTCTTTTTTATTGCGTTTTTGTTGAAGTTCCATTTGTTTCCACTTGTTATTTGTCGCACTTTCCACTTCAACAGAAAGCTTATCAATTTCTGCCTGAAGTGCATCCTGTTGTTTTTCATAATCTTCCAGACCAACTTCAAAACTTGTCAGTTTTAATTTCTGATTTAAACTAGCAGAAATAGAGTTTGAAAACCCTTCGTTCACTAAATCCAGAACTTCAGTAGTACGAGTTTCTACGATTTCATTTAAGGCATTCAAATATGCATCATAAGCAGCCATGATTGTATTTACTAATTGTTTTTTAATTTTATTTTCCTGATTTTCCGGTTCAATTTCATCAATGCTGGTAAAATTATCAAAACTTCTGGAAATTCTGTCTTCTATCTCCTGACAGCCTGATTTTACCGCTTCTTCAAATTCCTTTTCTGCATCACGGATTCTGCTTCTGACATCTGTTGTTTCCTGACTTAATGTTTCACTGAGATTCGCAAGTGCCTGTTCCAGTTCAATCTGTTTTGCCTCAATTTCAGACTTATCCACAGAACCTTTCAAAAGAGAGAGTTCTGTATCATAACTTTCTTTAATATTAGAAAGCTGACTAATCAGTTGTACGATAGGTGAAAGCAATTCCTGTCTTGTTTTTTCGCCCTGTGTCAGAAAACGCCATAGTCTGTCTTCAAATTCACGCATATGAGAATTTTTTTCAAATTCTTCACGTTCATTTGAAGTAAATTCTGTTTTGCCATTATAGTCCATTTTTGTATGGCTTCTTGCTACTAAAGCCGGATAAGCAGCCACTGCCCATATTTCAGGAATTGTTTCTGCTTCCGGAAACATAGTTTTATAGTTTTCTTTCAGTTTCTGAATTACAGATTCTACTGTTTCGCCTTCACTTTTCTTGATATTATCAATTTTGTTCAGAACAAAGATTATATTTTTAATTCTTTTCTGTAACTCACCTAAAAACTCAAAGTCGGAATGACTGCCAGGCTTATTGGCATCAAAAAGAAAAATACCAGCACTGGATTTTTCAATCTGTTCCATGGTCATGTCACGGTGACCTTCTGCAATACCATTCAATCCGGGAGTATCTACCAGCGTGACATTTCCTTCCAGGAAACGGGAATCCAGAAACAAATCAAGATACTTTACAGATTTTGCCACATTGATAAAATCACTCTTTGTGCTGACATATTTTGAAATTGTTTTCAGGTCAGCAGAACGGAATGTCTCTGTGCGTCCGTCAGTATAATGCACACAGCCACTTTCGCCATTTTCTGCTTTATCTTTATGACGAAGAAAATTGATTGTTGCTGTAGTTTCTTTTGAGAAAGAAGGAAGAATTCTTTCACGCATCAGTGCATTTAAAAAGGTAGATTTTCCGGCACTGAATTCGCCAACAACAAAGATGGAAAATTCTCCTTTTTCAAGATTATTTCTTTGCACAGCAATACGGCTGGCTTCCTCAGGATGGCCATGTTCTGTAAGGAATTGTTCTGCATCCTGAAGACACTGAATAATACTCTTCTTTCGTTCAAAATGCTGTTCTTTAAATTGGTTTTCCATATTCATTCACCTCATCAAGATATTTTTGTACCAAAAGTTTGACTAATATCTTTCTGCATTTTTTTAAGAAGTTTGATTTCTTTATCAGCAGCATGATATTTCTGTTTTAACTCTTCTTTCGATTGAGAAATCGCTTCCAGTAACTGCTTTTCCTGTGCCTCAATATTCTGTACATATATCCGCTCAACATGCTTCTGTAAGTACTGGACATTTCTTTTATACATAGACTCAATATACTCTTTCAGATAGAAATAGACACAATCATCTGCATCAAAAAGCGAATCATGAAGACTTTCAAACAGTCTGTTTTTTAATGTTTTAACATACTCATCTTGAAACTGTTTTTCTGCTGTCTCATAAATCTGCTTTTCTTTTTCCGCAGTTTTTTGAAGATGCAGAATTTTTTCTTCCAACCGTTTACGTTCTTCCTGATTACGGGCAATACGTGCTTCTAAATTAGAAATTGTATCTTCATACCTGGAAATTCTTTGCTTTTTTTCTCTAATTTGTGGAAGATATTTTGCATCAAGATTTGCTATTGCGGCATCCCATCTTCTTTGAGCAGAATCATCTGTTCTATATGTTGTCACTTCATAAGGTTCTTCAATCTCCCAAAAAAGCCTTCTTCTATAACGCACTCTGGTTTCTGTTACACGGACTTGCTCTACAGAAGGTCTGCTGCCTAAAGAAGTAATCCGCCGTCTGTATTCATCTTCTAAAGTTGTCAGTTCAATCTGTTTATGCTGTTTATTTCTTTCTTCATCATACAATTGTACTGTATCACTATATGCAGATGACCGATAGCTTGAAATTTTTGATTCTTCTCTTTCAATCTGCCGTTCCAACTCATTAATTTTTTCTAATTTTCCTTTATTTCCGAATGTAGTTTTTTTATCCGCTTCCTCCAGCTGAACAGTAAACTGTTCAGAAATATTTGTGGCAAGGGTAGCAGTATACTTTGAAACACGCTGCATTGCAGCATTATAAATATCTTCTGCATCATTTTTGATATATTGCTGAATATTTGGAATCATTTCACCATTTACTGCCAAATTCACACGCCTGCTAAAATAAGAAGAAACATCTGTTCCATGATTTTTTTCAAATTCCTGATACTGCTTAAAATTTCGGATTTTCTGGCTAATTTCCTGACAAATTTTTTCTTCAATTTCCTGAAGTTGTGATTTTATATATTCTATCAAATTTTTCTGGCAGTCTCTTGCATAAGAAACAATAAAATTGCTAAGTTTCTTTTTTGATTCTTCTTTTCTGGAACGAAGCTGTTTAATTTTTCTTTCAGCAAGCATAATTCTATTTTGCTGGCTGTCACTTTTTTGCAGTTCTTCATTAATTGCTTGCTGATTTTCCAGTTCGTCCAATACTTGATTCATAATTTCAACAAGTGCTGTTCCAGCAGAACGATAGATAACCTGCTTATATTCGCCACTGTTGACTATTGTTTTAATGAGATTCTCAAAACTCTGAAAGTTTGATTCTTCCTCTAAACGCTTTCTGTCATTCTGAGATAAAACAGCAGTATCTGTGGCATAAAAAAGTCTTTCAATTGCTTCATCTCTTGCACAAAGTGCTTTCAATGCTGAAACACCACAGATATGACATTTTTTCACATAAGATGCACCACAGATTTTTTCAAGATTTCTCCGGTCATCCTCAATCTTTGCTTCATAGGTTTCTCCTTCTGTTTTACGCAGAACATCAATAAAATTCTGCACAAAAATAAATTCACTCTGATATTTCATCAAACTATGCAAAATTTCCTTATCTGATTCTTTCAGCCCTTTAGCTGAAAGCAAATAAATACAAGCATGAGCTTTTTTTACTTCTTCAAATGTAATTTTCCTATGCTTATCTGCAATACCATTTAAACCGGGAGTATCTACAATCGTAATCGGATATGAAAGATAAGGAAGATGTACATAAACTGTTACAGAACGTATTTTTTCAGCAACATTTTCACCTGCCTGGACGGTAGTGTATTTTTTCAGCTGACCAGTATCTTTAAGATATACTATTTCGCCATTGTAATACAAAATTTCACAAGTTCCAAGTCTTTTATCTGACTTGTCTACATGGCAAATGTGCGTAATTGTTGCTGTAGTTTCGTTCACAGCATGAGAAAGTATATCTTTGCCCAATATTGCATTAATAAATGTAGACTTTCCGGAACTAAATTCACCTACTACAGCAATGTGAAACGTATCATCTTGAATACGCTTTTTTAGTTTTTCTAAATCAGAAAGAATCTCCTGATTTTTTTTCACAATAGGAAAATCAGAAAGTTCTTTAATTTTGCTAAGAATTTGTTTTTGGCTAATCATATTTTTTAAGCTCCTCTATAATAATTTTTTTCAATTATATATTACCTTAAAAAACAAAAAAGTGATATAATGATAAATATCAATATAATATTCCATTGAAAAATGATATATGTCATCAATGGCGGACATCTGAGACAAGATTCTGATTTTTCGCATAATACAGGGATATTTTTATTTTAACTGACGAAATTTTTGACGGCTTATTTTCTTTTCAAGCAGCAAGTTTCAGTTTATTCATGCATTCTATTTTCCGCTCCATAGAGGAATGCACATATAATTTCAGTGTCGTTTCGACAGAGGCATGGCCTAAAATTTCAGATAAGGTCTTGACATCAAAATTGGCTTTGATACAGTTTGTCGCAAACATGTGCCGGAGACTGTGATAATTCACTGACGGCAGATTTGCTTTTTTAAGAAATGCTTTGAATCTTCTCTGTAAAGTTCTGGGTTCTGTAGGGTGTTCTGTTCCGGACAGGAGATAGAAATTA
The DNA here is from genome assembly GCA_045541055.1 of Oscillospiraceae bacterium. Classification (GTDB taxonomy): domain Bacteria; phylum Bacillota; class Clostridia; order Oscillospirales; family Ruminococcaceae; genus UBA3855. The sequence continues at coordinate 4,270 of JAZQIL010000259.1, read as the reverse complement.
TTCTGACTTCTGAACTCTCTCAGCAGATTCATCATAAAATCCGGAATTGGCACGGAACGCTGGGAACTTCCTGTTTTTGGGGCATCTGTCAGAAGTTCTGTTCCGGTTTCTGTCTGAACTCTCTGGACAGTTCTTCTGACGGTCAGAATCTGTTTTTCAAAGTCGATATCTGACCACTGCAATCCGCAGATTTCACCGATTCTAAGCCCCATATGCATACTTATCAGAATGCATAAAGAAGTCTGATTCTGATTTTTCATCAGATAACTGCAAAGCTGTTTCTGCTGAGATTCTGACAATAAATTCATTTCTTTCTTTTGGGATTTCGGCAGAATTACATCAGAAAGCGGATTCTGGAAACCATGCACACGACTGACATATTTCGCCATCGTTTTGAAGACAATCACAATATCAGAGACATATTTTGGCGATAATCCGGAACAAATTTTCTTTTGAATGAAATTTTGAATCATGGATGTTGTTAAACTTTCATACTTTAAACTGCAAAATTTAGGAAGAATGTGTTTATCAGCCTTCATGCGATAATTGGCATAAGTCGAAAATTTTACTCTGACTTTGACAGAATCCGGCCATTCTTCAAAAAGTTCTTTGACCGTCAGCCTGCCGGATGACTGGAAATGTTGTTTTTCAGCCTTTAATTTGATTAGTTTTTCTTTGGCTTCCTGATAAGATTTTGCATAGACAGAGCAGTATTTTCGCTTTCCGTTCAAAGTGTATCCTGCTGGATAACGTCCCTCATATCGCCCATCTTTCCTCTTGTAAATATTTTCACCTCTTCGAGCCATGCTGTTTCCTCCCTGAATGACCAGAATTCTGACGGAAAAAAACTTTTGTTTGCTATCAGAATACATAAATCAGCTGATAAAAATTTGTACAGATTGCAGAAAATTGTAAAAATCATGAATTTCATTTGCAAATCGAGTCAAAATATGATATAATATATACAAATATTTCTTTGTCGTCAATGTCCGCCATTGACGACATTTTTCTTGACAGATTTTTCTTTCTGTGTTAGAATGATTATATCACAATCTGAAATGAACTTTCTTTGCAAAATGCAGAAATTTCTTTGTAAAATGCAAAAGTTTATTCGGAAGGGAGAATTTTATGCACAGACTGACCTTAAACGGCTTGATTTCGCTGATAATTCAGGCAAAAATTACAGGCAAAGGCAAAACCGGAAACGGCAGGGTTTTGATTCGCCTGCTTTCTGTCATCGCTGATTGTCCTGCTGATTCACAAAAGGAGCGGAATCTTCTGTCAATATTCAGCAATCATGCGGATAAACAGGCAGCCTATCAGCAGATTAACAGATTTTTAGTTGATTTCATCAGGAATGGAAATGGCTTCCCTGCTGATAAAATTACAGTTCATCAATTTGAAAATCAAGTCAGTCTGCATTCAAAAACGAACTGGAAATATTATCGGTCTTATCTGGCAGAAACAGGGAAATTCTGTGAAGAAATTCTGGATAAAACAAAAATTTCTGCTTTCATCGGTACGCTGTTGAATCTGTTGAAAGAAGATGATTCTATTCAGTCTGTTTTCTATGGTTGGCAGTTTTTGGCTAAAAATAGTCTGATTTCCGATACTCCGAAGAAAATTTGTCTGGAAGCATTACTGTTGGGATTGCTATATCATACGCTGAAAAAATTCACTCCAGCGAATGCCGGAGACATTCAGATGCATGATTTTGAGTATGGCAATTTTCAGGTAATTCAGCTTGGTACAGCGGAAAATCCTGTCTTTTGGGGAGATTGTGAAGAATTAAAAATTCTGCTTCAGCCGGAAATTTCTGTTTCCGTGGAGGAAAATTTAAAAGTCAACTCTGTTTTGAAAAATGATTTTTGTTATCCTATTGAAATCAAATATCAAAATAAAATTATTTTATATCATGATTTTTTTGACAAAATAAAGCAGAAATATTTGTTTCTCCATTCTTCGGGAGGATTTGGCAAATCATTTCTGTTACAGCATCAAAACGGCTTGTTTCTTTCGCTTTCCAATTATCAGCCGGAAATCAGAAAGCAGATTCTTCCACAAATTTCAAGCTGGATTTTGATTCAGATTCTTCTGAAATATCACTATCATTATGCTTATCCGACCTATGAATTATGTTCGGCTTGTGAGGAAGAAACCGCAGTATTTCGTCATATTTCAGAGATATTGCATTTATTTGAAAAGAAAAATTCCCTGTCGGAATACACGTTTCTGCTGGACGGTGTGAACGAAATGAATCCGGAATTTCAGGACGATTTTGCAGAAGAAATCCGCTATATTTCGGAAAACTGGCATAATGTCAGGATAATTATTTCAAGCCGGACTGTTCCAAATCAGAAAATTTTTGATAAGTTTGAGAAACTTGAAATTCTGGGCATTCCTGATGATACGAGAGATAAACTCCTGTCAGATTATCCGGAAAATATTAAAAATCATGATTTGCTTGAAATTTTGAAAGCACCTATTTTTATGAAATATTTTCTTGAAAATCAAGGCACTCATGAAATCTTGCATACCCGTGGTGAAATTCTGAATACCTATTTTGAAAATCATATCAAAAATTATGAAAAACCGCTTCAATTCGTGATAAAATATGCACTTCCTTTTCTTGCGTGGCATAAATCCTCTGATTTCAAACGTTCTGACATCGCAAAGGCGATTCATCAGGCGACTGAATTATTTTTAAATCAGGAAGATGCCTATCAGGATTTTTTATCTATGCATAGTTTCCGGAAATATCCGATTTTGAAAGCCCTTGAAACTGCCGATTTTGTCGGAATCCTAATTGAAAAACTTGGAATTTTCGCAGTAATTGACAATCATCTACAATTTTCACATGACTATCTTTGGAATTATTTTTCAGCGAAGTATATTTTAAATGCATCCTATGCTGTCGTTCAGACCGAAAGTCAGAAGCTATTTCAGGAACTTGGCTTGAATGACATCTGGTGGACTTATCAAGATATGCCCTATATTCTGATTGGTGAAATCTGCGGAGATTATCGCAATATTCCTGATAAAAACGGAAATCTCAGTTATCAGAGAACTGAACTTGATATGCTTCTGGATATGGCAAGAACTTTTAATACAAATATGCTGACATTTTCTGTCATGAAAACAATGGACTTTGCAAGAAATCACCTGATTTGCGGTGTAAATTTCAGTGGGCTTATGCTTCCGCCATTCATTCCAGCTAATGCAAAATTCAATAATAATGGCGATTATCCGAGCAATTTTCATAGATGCAGAATTGATTTTCCATCGGATAAACCATCTGATATTTTCTGTGCGGATTTTTCTTATGATAATAAAAAATTATTGCTGGGTATGGAAGACAGCCATGTGATTTTGTTTGATTTCAAAGCTGGAAGAGTGTTAAAAAATTACAATCTTCATGCTTATTTGAAATATCTGGAATGCTTTCAGACGATTAAATTTTTAAATCATGACAAGCAATTTGCGATTGCTACAGAACATATTGAATTTCTGATTGAAACAGCTACAGGTCAAATAATTACCATTCAATCTCAGAAAAAATATTTTTCACATCACAGGCAGGCAACAGCAATTTCTCCAAATCATCAGTATTTTTTTATTGGTGATATGCTTTACTCTGTCACAGGAGAACGCAAAAAAATACAATTTTCTGAACGGCATAATCACTTTAAAAACTGTGATGCTATTAAGTTTACTTCTCTTTTCAATTATGAAAAAAATAAAGAAATCCTGCGAAAATCAAGAGCATTGACAGAATAATATATAAAATTTGTCCGGCTTAAATGCCGGGCATTTGTTGTTTTATTTCTTTTTATATGGCTCAAAAACAAGTTTTGTCTTTCTTCCTGTGATATCCGATACATAGTCACAGAACTGATTCATATTATCAACACTGGTGTTTATCATCATTCCGTCAGGATAACCAACGGAATTCAATACCATATGGCTGTGATACCAAGAACTGTCATTATCTTTTTCATGTGTGCATTGAATGGACTGATATTGGTTTTGATAATATTCAGCCATTTTTTGAATGACATCAGCGGTATGCAGCATATCATCCACAAATCCGAACAGCCGGAATACAAAATGAATTATTTCATCCCGGTGCTGAAAGGCATCACTGCCAAAGTATATGTGATTGATAGTGAAACCTATTCAACTATGCTCCTAGCTGAGGAGTACTGAAATCAGCCAAATATCCAACAAAACGCCCCTGCCGAAAGGCAGGGGTAATTATTTTATCTTATTT
>JAZQIL010000258.1:0-24545 GCA_045541055.1 Oscillospiraceae bacterium | reverse complement strand
ATTAATGACACTGTAATTACCCATCATTACTGTTTAATCATTAATCTCAGAGCTGTGGACTAGGCAAAACATCCGCAGGTGACTATGTATTCTTATATAACGTAGTTCCCTAAGAACTTAGGCTATTCAATAAGAGAGTTCCACTCTCCGAAGCTTTAGCTTCGTGGGTTATTGAATTACGTATCCTTTCATTTTTTAGTTTTCACGCGCAGCCCATGTATTAAGCTTATATACATAACCGTCGTTCATCAGGAACAGAATTGTCCCGTAATCATTTCCTGCTTCCACCACTTTCTCCTGGGAAGCCATCTCATTGATTTCCTTTAAGTCCACCGCTGTCATGACCATGCCGTCAGAAGTTTCATCATAAACTTCCATTACAAGGCAGTACCTTCCGTCATTGGTTTCAATGAGCAGGCTGCTTCCACAGACATCAATGGTCTTTATGCCGGTTGTTTTATAACCGTCAGGCAGTGCAACCTTTATGGTTCCATCAGTTCCGGCGATGTAAATACTGTATTCATCCCCGTCCATGGATACTATGTACGAATCATCCAGGTACATCGAGAAGGCAAAACATTTGTCCATTCCTTCAATGGTACGTTTCCCTTCCAGGTCCAGGATGATTTTATTGTCCATGAGGAATGTACTGGAAAATGATGGGGAACACACGTACACATCATCCCCTGCGCATGCTGCCAGTTCATACTGTCCTGCCGTGTACACAATGTCATCAATTCCTGCCGCATCCGTTTTATCCCCGTTTTCATCACGGTATTCCCCGGCAACGGTAAGCCCTTCCATGGTTTCCCCTGTTTCAATATCATACACGTATCCGCTTATCCCGCCTTCATTTTTATAAATAACGGTGAAATTATCCCCGGACATGTGGTCTGATGCGAGGATTTCATTTTCCGCGAAAGGAAGCACCACGCTGTCAAGTTTTTTATATTCTGCATTTTCATCATAATCATCCATGTTTTCCGCATGTGCAGTAATCTTTCCGTCCGTATCCATAAACAGGGACGGAGTCACCCTGTCGTAGCGGACCAGCTTCCCTGCATCTTCCAGTTTCCATTTATAAAACCCATCATCATAAGGCATTTTATGGCAGAGTTCCCCGTCCACGTAAAATACTGCGTAATCATTCATGTACATGTCCTCAATTTTTCCCTGGAAATCCTGGATGTAATCGGCATCATACAGGGAAAGGAGTCCGCCTTCATACTGGCTGCCTTTGCCCAGCTCCATTTCAACCATGCTTCCTTTGTCATTATCAGGGCTGTTACCGCCACAACCTGTAAAAACACCGAGGCTTAATACACCCACAAGTGCAATTACAACATATTTTTTGCTTTTTTTAAAATTTCCCATAAACTATTTCCTTTCTTTAATGATTAATTATTTGTTCCAAACACAAGGTTTAATTCTTCAAAAAGGGTCAACTCCTCGTTTATGTTGCTTACAGCAATTCCTCCAATGAGTTCTTTATTTTTGAAAACGTTTATAACTTTATCATGATGCATTCCATATGTTTCAGATGAAAGGAAATATTCAAATTTATTTCCATCTTTGTCTGTATACATAAAACTGTCTTTGGACCCGTCTGATAATGTATTGTAAGAATTGTCATCGTTTTCAAACATATCATTTTTCAACATGTAATCTGCTTCCAGGAATGTTACCCTCACCCTGTTTTCATCATCACAATACAGGATATATTCATATTCAGAATGGATAAAAGATTCCCTGTCCCTGATATTCAAACCGAAAAGTTTCTGGATTTTCCGGGCGTATACATCCTGGACAAATACAGCATCATCCAGTTTAATATTGTCGCTTCCAAAAGTTTCCTCCACGGAAGTGAAATCATCAAGTGAATTTAGTATATACAGGTCACCATTGTATAACTGGTTATTTATAATGTTAGCTAAATTTTCACTGTTTATTTCCTCCCTTGACAACGGGGTTTCGGCTTCCATGGCAGCCCTGACCCTTTCATCACCCTTTGCAGTGCTGTCAATGTACATGAAAAACCTGCTGTTGATATCAGCGGTATCCATATAACCGTCGTCACATGTTACATATCCTCTTTCCTCCGCATATCCTTCCCTTGCTGTTCCTGTTGAAATATATACTTCATCAACCAGTTCTGTGCCTGTAACACGATTTAGATATAGTGTTGGTGAGTTCAAGCTGCCATGTGTAATACAGGAATTAATAATGATACCATCAACACCCCACATTAAATCATTCTTATCATCAAGGAAACTGAAATCCACCAGTTCATCCATGGTAAATTCCCTGCCCATTCCATAAGAGCATAAAATGTACTTATTATACAAATCGCTGTCATTGGACTGGTAATTTATGTCCGGATTATACAGCACTGACGCGATATGGGTGGAAGAAACATTGTCGTTGTAAGTATCCATGACAGCACTGGTTAACGCACTGCTCTTCTCATTTGTCTTGGAATCTCCGTCATTGGCATCAATCACGGACATACTCCCTTTATCAGCAGGGCTGTTACCGCCACACCCGGTAAAAATACCAAGACTTAATGCACCCACAAGTGCAATTGCAACATATTTTTTGCTTTTTTTAAAATTTCCCATAAAATATTTCCTTTCCTTAATGATGAATTATTTATTCCAGACACAGGATTAATTTCTCATTTATGTTTGTCTTTTTTCAGAATCTTTTATCACACTCATCATTCTTTTTATAGCCTTTCTGCAGTCATCTTCCCTTGAGCATTGAGAAGACCAGTAGCATTTACCATTTGGCAGTGACTTTTCACAAAAATCACATTTTTTCCATTTTTTATCCATAGTTTTCCTATCCTACCGTATATGAATTATGCTTCACATTTATCCCTGACACATCCGGCACAACCGGCATCTCACCCCTGCTTACCGCAACCACGACCAGGATGTTTGTTGCATCAGATGTGCTGCTTTGTGGTTTTTCGCACAGCACGGTAATGTCCAGCATTTCCCCGTTTTTTACCGAATCCACCGAATAATCCCACGAACCGGATGCGGCAGCAACAGGGACTGCAACAAGGAAATACCCGTCCATGACGGAAGCATCCATGTTGTTTACATTACTGTAAGATGCTGTCTTTTCCATGAAGGATGTGTACTCATCCTGTGTGGAAACAACCTGCGTGCCCTCATATGGAAGGGGTTCCGTTCCGCGGAAGATGTATGTCTGGTAAGCAATATTTCCGGTTTTGTTCTCCACGGGCTGTTGTGTTTCCCCGGTATCCGCGCTGTTTTCCATTCCATCCGCATTTTCCGTGCTTTCCTGCGGAGTTTCCGGCGGGGTTTCAGGGATGCTTACGGGCTGTTCCGGCTGTGTCTGGATGTTTCCGGTTGTTTCATCCGTATGGTTCCCTTTATCCTCAAAAACAACGTCTGAGGAACTAAGTGTTCCTTTTCCCGTAAGGGATGACATTGTAAACGGTGTACATCCGGTAAGAAAAAGGGATGATACGGCAAGGATGAGGCATGCCTGTTTTAACGGTTTCACCTTCATCCCGCTTCCCTCTCTTCCTTTAAGTCATCAAGCCTGAAAACAATGGCCTCACAGTAAGGGTCCCCGTCTTCATAAATCATGAAGGTTTCATGCGGGATATCTGTTACATAGGTCCATATGATTGTATTGCCATTTTCATCCACCCTTTTTTCGTCGCACCACCTGGCTTCTATGACATTAACCTTTTTACTGCCATCCATGGACACACCATTTTTGTCAAAGTAAACCTTTCCACCGTCATAACAGTACCCTTCATCCTGAATGGCACCTTCAAATTCCATCAAATCATCACTGGCACCGTATACAATGACCAGTCCGTTCTCTTCCGCCATGCGGATTTCTTCCTTTGTGAACTGGTGGAACCCGTATTCCCTCCCGTTTAACATGGATGCAAATTCCGCAGGTGACAGCTGTTGTCCTGTTGTCTGTTGTTCCATAATAAATATTATAGTTGCGGGAACCACTTAGCTTTAGCTGAGTGGCGGAGCAACTATCCTTTCTTTTAAATTTGCAAGCTTTATGCTATAAACCAGCGCTTGCTGCTGTATGTCAGCCTTCGCCAATGTTATATAAGGTTTGGCATTAATGACACTGTAATTACCCATCATTACTGTTTAATCATTAATCTCAGGGCTGTGGACTAGGCAAAACATCCGCAGGTGACTATGTATTCTTATATAACGTAGTTCCCTAAGAACTTAGGCTATTCAATAAGAGAGTTCCACTCTCCGAAGCTTTAGCTTCGTGGGTTATTGAAACACATTCCTCCTGTATCTTATTTTTAATAGAATGTAAAAAACGGGAAATAAAATAAAATAGAACACTTGTTCTGTCTGTTGTATTGTGGTATCATGTTCCACGGAGGTGAAAACTAATGAAACTGTGTCTTCTGGAAGCTGATATTAACAAATGTCCCCATTTCCGGGACAACAGGTACTGCTCCCTTGAAAATACTGCCTGCGGAATGCTGGGAAACGAAGAACTGGCACCTCATTCAAAATATGTGCGGAAGCCAAGGTGGTATGAGGTTTATTATGAAAAACAGAAACTGAAAAAGAACTAAAAAAAAACAGGAACTTAAAATAAAGGAGAAAGAAAGTTAAAATGAACTGAAAAAAATGGTTCCATGTAAATTTAAATTCCTCAAAAAAAAGACCGGAATCATTCCGGTCTTTAAAAAGATTATTTCCAATCAGGCTGATAATATTTTACATTACGTTCATGTTTGAATGTGTCTTAATATATCCGCGCACGCAGACACTTCCTAACATGGATAAACTGAATAACAGAAAGCCATCTTATTATCCACAGGATTGATTACCACATAAAATACTTCTTTTCCATTCTGGACGCATTTAAATACATCTTTTGGTTCTGAAGGCTGTCCAATCATGCACATTGTATCACCAATCCTCATTTTTTTTGTCTTAGGAATGCCAAGAAGCTCTCTTAAAGAAGCTTCCACTGTTCCATCCTGTGAAATTCTGTTATACATATCATCTGTCAGACTTGTTACCTTATTCATTGTTGTTTCCATATTATTTTCTCCTTTAATCTCCAAGAATTTCTTCTGCTGTTTTCTCCTCATATTCAGACCAGCTGATTTCTTCGGTATCAAAATCACTTTCTGTTGCCTTGTCATCTGAATACAAATCAATCTGCCCGTCAACGTGTAAAGCCATAACGGCTGTACAGATATTCTTCTTCATATCAAAACTTGGTAAATTTTCTTCGTGGTCTTTTATCCACTGTTTTACCTTTTCAACATCGTCATCGTTCAGATGAACAGTGTAATATGTTTTTCCGATTACTTCTATATTCATGGACATGGTATAACTCCTTTGTTAAAAATACTTTAATCATCTCTTTTTCTTTCATCTTTTGATTCGGACAATAATTTTAAAAAAATTGCCAGGGGCCACAGCAGTATGTCCACAAATCCGTTGAAATGGTATATCTTGCTGCCGATAAAACCCATAAATACATAAAACATCATAATAATAATCCAATGCATATATTACTCCTTCTGCAGGTATTTTTCAATGGTTTCCTTTTAACTGAACACTGCTTTGATTGTACAGTCTTCCTTGAGTCCGTCTGTCCAGAGGTAGGCATTCATGCCATTTTTCCCTGCTTCAAAAAGCACTCTTGGGTTCGAAAGCCTGCAATCCTCTTCATCCGGAATAAATTCAACGTCAATTCCCGGATGGGCAGGGTCCGTGGACAGGGTTGCAACAAACTTCCCGTAATATCCCGGAACATCTGCTGTGATTACAGGGTTATCTGCTGTGATTACAGGGTTTGAACATGCGATTTCCGTAATTTCTTTTTCCACAAGGGTGAGTATTATGGAAATCCATCTTATACTATCCACTGCATCATTATATTCCGCAAGGATTCCAGGTGGAATTTCACACATGTCTCCAATTTCTTTATTCATTTTGTCAAGAAAATGCATTGCACTCCTTCTTATCTGTTCCAGGCATTCCCGGTAAGACCGGGAATAAAACGGATATGAAGGCTCTGAAATGTCATAATATCCGTAAACGTCATCTGCAAGTTCCCTGGCTGAAAGATGTCTTAATTCTGCCAATGCGTATTCTTTTGTACACTTCCCGTCAATACCGCTGCATTCACAGGCTGCCTTGCTCCCGTTTGGATGTACCTTTTTTATTTCCACAACAAATGGATGGTTCTTTTTTATAACTGTCGTCATGATGTCACCTTTTTTTATCATTTGAATTCTCCTTTAAATCATTTTTTACTGCAACATTAGTAAGTTCCATGAACCGTTCCTCCTTTATGTCCGAAATGGGCTGCCCGGAAATTTAAAAATATGACTTTCTTAACTTTTTCATACCCGGAACGGTAAGAATTACCAAAAAGGGTAGTGCCCATAAACCCATCATGTTTTATATTGTTTCTGCACACTGTCCGCATCTGCCCGTCTTCGCAGATAACCGTGTCACCTGCTTTTACAGTGTCTATATGGACTAACTGTATTTTGTATTTATATCCGTCTTTTTCTATCCACTCCATAGTTTCCTCCTTAAACAAGGCAGTATTCAAATCCTCCTGTTTTACCCATGAATGATTCTGGCCCTGATATTTTTATTTCTTTCCTCGACCAGGTCCACAACCTCTTCAAATGTCCCGGCAAACTGCTGTACTTTCTTTCCCTTGTAAATAATTGTCCAGTTCATTTTGTCATAACTGTATGCATTGTAATAATCCGCATCATCATATGGTCTTGGCTTAAACAGCTGGTATTTGTTGTCATGCTTTGGGTACATGTCACATTTTGGATAAAAATTCAGGCTGTACCCTTTATGTGTTTCCTTATTACTGCTTTCTTTCATTGTTTTCCTCCTTTATTTGGGTTTTAATCTTCCACTTCTTCAATATTATACAAAAACCCAGGTTTATAAGCCTTTGCCCATGAATTTACCTCTGCCTTTGTATCAAAATGCATGTACCTGATTTCAACCAGTTTATCGTATGGAAAATAATTGTCATAAAACTCAATTCTCCATTTTTTCAGTTCAGCATACACGATTTCAAGCATCCTGCACCAGCCGTACCCGTTCTTCTGGTAAAAATCGGTGGATTCGGATTTGACAAGGGGCAGCCACTGTCCTGTTTTTTCGAAATATTCCAGGCTTTTCTGTTTTTCTTCCAGATAAGTTTCATATACTTTTCTGGTAAAATACCTGGAACAGGACTTGCCTTCCTGTTCCAACTTTTCCTTTAATTTCTCATATGAAATCATAAATACCTCCTCCTTATACATTCATGATAAAATTCATATTAAGTAGTTCATGGTCCACACGCTCTGCAACCACCTGCTCCAGCATGTCTTCCCCGAATTCCTCCACAATTTCATCCCTGCTTTCCTCAAGAATGTTCTTTCTTGCAGTTTCAAGGATTTTTTCCTGTGTATCTTTACACAAGTCCTGGAAATGTAAAATAATGTCCCTCTTCATAAATTCATCATCCTTTATGCCATGCACTGTTTCATTCTGCCCCAGGCATCCATTGCCCGGACCATGTTCTTGATGTAGTCATCACACTGTTTCCAGATGTCTTCTGAAAACGCCTCATAATCTTCCACGGTTACAACCCTTTTTACCTCTTCGTCAAAACCACAGTGCATTCTGTAATCAATTCCTTCACACGCTTCTTCATGGAAACACCATTCCTCATAGGCAGTTTCATGTTCCTGGATTTTATTCCATTCTTCCTCCGTGATTTCCTTCACTGCACCTTCCGGCAGTAAAGACAGCGGGTGGTTCATATGTACCGTTCCCGTGTACATGGATGCACCATATCCGTTAAATTCCATGTCTGCACCCGCAATGCAGCCCTTTTCATTCAGGCTGATGCGGCAGTTTTTAGGAATGACAAAGGTTTCATTTTGGAAATATGTTCCAATGCCCGGACATCTGTCATCAATTAACTCCTCGTAAGAACCAGAAACCCGGATATCCTGTGTTGTTACATAAATTCTTTTCTTTTCATTCATCATGTTTTCCTCCTTGAATTTAATAATCTTTTTACTTTTTATTCCATTCGTCTTAATGTAAAAAGTTCTGTATATAGAATGATGATTTTTACGGAAAACAAAAAAAACCGGAATTTCACCGGTTTTTCCTGTAAGGATTATTTTATTCATATTCGGAAATGCAGATGATTTTACCTGTGCTTCTCTTAAAGTGGTACACGCTGTCTGAAAGATATTCCTGTTCTTCAAGAATATCCCTGTTCACTTCACGAACCATTTTAATGAGAAAACCTGCTCCTTCACTTCCGGTCTCCGGAAGAATGATGCATTCATGGATGCTTGATGGAAGAATGTATAAATCTTCCATGACAGTGTCAGCAATGCCTTTTAAGAAATCTTTATCCATCATGCAGACCGCACCATTAATGCAGCAAGTATTTGATGCAATGAACATCTGTGGGACGCCCGGAAACATGCCCGTTCCAGGAATACCGAACACGGACTCCATCGTTTTTAATACCGGCGGAAGAATTTTCCCGGTGTTTTCACATGCATATGCATGCAGCTGTTCCTCATACAACCCTAACATGACCATCATTTCATTTGTAATGACTGCACTCTGCATTCCTTCTTCGCCGGCTTCCATAATCCAGCGGTAAATAACCGCAAGGTCCAGAAAGCGGCGGTGCGGAACTGTTTTTAAAAATTCCCCGTTTTTCTCCGCGTTGACAAGGTTGTATACAACCTGCTTGCTGAAGTCCTTAAAATCAGGAATTTTTATCTGATGTGCTGTCTGGAACGCCTTTTCAAAAATTCCTGCAAAATACTGCATTGTGCGTGTGAATTCCCCTGTTCTTACGTATTTTGCATACATGTCATTGACATATATGGTAGGTGACACGCTTTTTTCCCTTGCGAATTTTCCGGCAGTGGCATCCATTAATGAAAGCCCGTCCAGTGAATCATTATTCACCTTTCTGACCGGATGGATGACTGCTTCCATTCCATGAAAAGACGCTGGAAGGTGCATCACAAACCCCTCCTTTACACTTTCCTTAAAACTTTCGTAACTTAACATACGTTTTCCTCCTTTATATAAATAATCCCTTTAAACATCCGTTCGTCTGTTTAAAAGCTCTGTTATTAGAATGGGAAATTCCTGGAAAAACAAAAAAAAGAAGGATTCACCTTCTTTTTCTGTCTGTTAAGCTGTTTTTTTTGTTCACTTTATCCAGATAGTCCTGCACATACCCGTACAGTTCCTTTTTAGGATTCGTATTGAACCGCCCTTTTATCTGTGCCGGATAAAAACCTCTGCGTTTGTTCCAGCATACCTGCACCGTAAAACGTTCCGGCTTTTTGTCCTGCGAATACTTCCCTTCACTGTCCATGTATGAAAATATGGCACATTTGTCCTGCGTAATAAGGTCTGCATATGTCCATACGCAGTGTCCCTGCATGGCTGTTTCCCGGATGAGGCGCTTTCTTGTTTTAATCCATTCAAACGTATCCGGCAGCACTTTATGTACCGCCCTGTAGCGGCTCTCTTTTGGGACCTTTACGGGTTTTGTTTTCTTTTCGTAATTTAACACCATGGCTTCATTGTGTTTCCTTTCCAGGAGATGCCTGTTGTCAATGCGCAGGTCCACACCTGCTTTCTCCTCCATGCAGACGGCAACGTAATCACGTATGGTCCGCACCAGGTCTTCCTTACCGTCGTCATATTCCCCGTTTAACGGGTCATATCCCATGCCGGCCCCCTCTCCCGTTATTCTTTCCAGAATGATGTTTTCAAGGAACCTTTTTGTTTTTTCATTTTTGTGCATTGTGCTTTTTATGCCTGTAAGCAGTCCTGTATCCCTTGACAGGGCCAGAATGCTTCTGGATTTTTTATCCTTCACATATCTGGAAGCAGAAAGGATAAGGTAGGAAATATTCAGGTTTACCCTGTTCCAGTTTACGGCAAATTCCCCTGACGTTTTATATTTCGCCTTTATGAATTCGGAACGGTTACGGTATCCGGTCATTTCATTTAAGGAAACCGGGATAATGCAGGCCTCCCCTGTGTCCGAAAGGCAGTCGTCAATAAATGGATTGCCGTGTATCCCGAAAATGACCCGGAACATCTCTTTTAAGCATGTGCCGTGGTACCATTTACACACATCCTTAAGCGGCGCAGGAATGAGTTTTTCACTTTTTGTCTTGGTAAAAAACATGCCGTCAGGAGAAATGACAAATTCCTTTCCATCTGCCTTCTTTGTGTTGCTGAAAGAAATACCTGTTTCATTTTTAAGCGTGCCTTTTATTTCATTATGGACAAAATGGGTTATGCTGACAAAGCCTGTGTATCCGAACCTCATATTTACCTGTTCCGTAAAAGCATGGGTAGTAATCGGGGAGATAACATGCAGGGCTTCTTCCAGTTTTAGTTTTACATTTCCATCTTTCCATATCCTTTCCGAAAATGTGTTAAAACCTGTCTGCCCCATATTTTTCCGGCAGTATTCCATCAGTTCCCCCACAACCACATAATTCTTTTCCATACAGCAGAGCTGCCATTGGTTAAATGCATCAAGATTGAGAAAATAATAGCTTTCCCCGCCATAATATTTCAGCATGTCCAGAATATTATCCGTTTTCCATCCATGCAGCTGCCTGTCGTACAGCTTTCCAAGCTTCGCCATTTCATCCTCCCAGTCACACGGAAGACTGCGCCCCGTGGACAGCGAATGGTACAAAAGGGATTTTTCCATATTGTGGATGTAATCATCCCTGAGAAAATCCGATTCCAGGCAGTTTTTGTAATTACGACTCATGGAAAACCCGTTTCTTTTTTCTCGTTCCTGTGCCTGTAATACCTTTACTGGAAATACCAGGTTTTCTTCCGGAAGGTTGTGGGAAAGGCCGTCCAGGTATATGTAAAGCATGTATACATCCATGCGTTCATGGTAATTTTCCCGTGCAAATCCCATGAATTTCACCTTATCATCCCTTGTCAGGAAACAACCGTGGCTGATAAGGATTTCAAATATTTCACCACTGGTTCCGTTTATGTCACCGCCGGCAAGCTCAAGTGTTTCGTAAAACGAATCCCTTACTTTTTCCGCATCCATTCCCCGTCTTTTCCCCTGGTAAAAATAACCATACATCAGGTTCAGGAAATTAAGTGTGTACTCCTCTTTCGAAAGCTCTGCAATCTGGCAGTCTGCAAGTCCGTCTTTCTTTGCATTTTCAATAAGTTTTACCTGTCCTTTTCTCATCCTGTTTCCTTTCTGTTCCTGTTTTATATTTAGAATGACAAAAACGCGAAAGAAAAAACAGCCGGGTAATTCCGGCTGTTCTGGCTGCATATGTAATTTTATGTTTTATGTGCATTGGTTTCTGATGCAATTTTCCGTAAAACATCAGTACCCCTGCAGCTGTAAATGCATTCACCTTTTTCCCAGATTTCAAGCCCCGGGTAATCTTTGCCGGGTTTAAAATCTTCACACATACTGGTTCGGATTTTATTGATGTCTTCACTTACACAGACATTTTTTCTTTTTTCATTTTCGTTTAATAGTACATAAATCTTCATGGTATTCTCCAATCTGCTCTAAAGGTCAATATGCTTTCTGTTTACAATCATTTTCAATATCAATTCTATCGGGATTTTACTCGCCGTTATTCTTTTCCAAATCCACACATACACGCTCAACTGGTGCATCTGTTTCAGAAAATTCCCACAACATTTCCTTTAACAGTTCTTCAATAGTTATATCAGGATTAAGATTTCTCACTGCAGTAGTACTGCCACTATAATAACCCATTGCAATACATCCGCTTGGCTCATTAAATAAATTAACAAGTTTTACACCAAACCATCCAGTAGGTTCATAATCTTCTATTACATTGTCAAAGGTAAAATCCACAGATTCATTAAATCCTCTGTCAGCTAACATGTTTGCCAGTTCCTCAACACTAACAATTTTATATCTTTCCTTGTTCATTCTGTATCCTCCGTTATATCTTTATCATTCCAAGCCATTCCGTAATGCTTTCAATATAGGAAGCACCAGCCCCGGGCAGGTGTCTTTCCTCCATGGTGCGGACCAGCTGTTCAATGTCATCTTCACGGATGCAGGTCTCATGGTGTCTTTTTAATATTTCGCCAAACGTGGCGGCAAACTTATAAAGCGTGCAGCCGTTGCACAACATGGTGTCTGCAGGCTTATTCAGGCTTCTGCACGCGCGACCGTAACAGCCGCAGATGCATGGAACCTCATTAACGGATGTTTCCCCGTTTTTTTCCATTTCATTACAGTATGATTCATACAGCCTCTGGACGGACTCCGTAATGACCGGGTAAGGAAATTTTTCCTTACCCTTTTTTCCTTCCTGTCTGCATTTTTCAATGAAGTCCAGAAAAACTGTACCCGTGAGCTTATAAAACACCTGTTCAACAGATTCTTTATCCGTGCTGCTTTTCCAGATTTGGAAAATGTCAAGGAACAATCCGGGGATGGCAGGGTCTGCGTTCCTTACGGTATCCTGCAGAATGCCGTTTACGTCTATAAGGCCGTCAAAATGGAAGTCTTCCACTTCCTCTATTTTTGCAAGCGTGAAAAACTCCGACGCAGGAATAAAATCCGAACGTTTGGCATTGCACCATTCCCTGCAGAAATCCATGGATGGCTTTAAGTAAAGGGCCCTTTCCGTTTCATTTTCGGAATAACGGTAATGGTCATATTCGGAATTATCATAAATAATGCCGCCTTTGTTAAGCACTGCACTGATATGGTTTTCACCCTGCGCAATGGCTTTTCCTGCAAAATGCAGCATTTCATCCCATGAAAGCCCGCATATGGCCAGTGCATGTGCATCATTGTATTCAAAAATGTAATGTCCCGTAATTTTATTGTACAAATCACCTTTTTCCACAATGTATTCATGCATCTGTTCTGCGCTTTTAAATCTCATAATATTTTCCACCTTTCTTAATAAACGATATGTGTTTCAGCTGTTAACTTTTCCACCAGTGCATCAAGCTGTTCGTACTTTCCAAGCAGCTCTTTTAATTCCCCAATGGTAATCTCTCTTTTGGTATCAAAATCTTCACCCACATAAACGCATCCATTACTTGAGGTAATGATATGGACTCCAAATGTTGTTTCGTAATTTCTGTCCATGAATTTCTTTTTAAGGACTGAATATTCGTCATGTTCCAGAAAGTATTTTTTTTCTTCTTTCTCGCATTCCTTAAGCTGGCGGTGGAATACTTCATCAACATAATCCTCATATATGTCAAATGAGTGTTTTAATGAAATATTTTTAATGTTCCTTCCACCAATAATTCTGATATCACCATATCCGTAAGTATTGTCAAGAAGTTTCCTGTCATCATTTCTTTTAATCCATGCCTTTAAGGAAACTGTCTTTACATTTCCCCATTTATCTTTTGGCATGGTTTCTTTTTCCATATTGAATTTATCCGCTAATGCCAGGATGTAGCTTAATTTTCCATTCTGCCGGCTGTCCACAAAAGCAATTTTTTCTTCCCTTGACACCTTGCTTTCGCAATCATAAATCACTACGCCTTTCTGATTTAACAGAACCATGTCTTCAGCTTTCCATTCAAACA
Source organism: Oscillospiraceae bacterium (assembly GCA_045541055.1). Taxonomy (GTDB): domain Bacteria; phylum Bacillota; class Clostridia; order Oscillospirales; family Ruminococcaceae; genus UBA3855. Next base: position 10,881 of record JAZQIL010000258.1, on the reverse strand, counting down.
TACTGTTATCCTCCTGTATTCCCATATCCTAATCTTCCATTGCAATCATCTGCAGAAGCCTGTTTCGTTTTTCTTCATCATGCACGTTGATTACATCACCAGTGGCCATAAACAAAAATGCCTTCCTGTCCCTGCTGATGTTATTAATCCTGTACAGGTTTTTAAACACGACATCTGAAGCATCTTCTGTCACAAACACAACTTCATCCCCGACAAAATACCCTTCCTTCGGGGTATTGAAAGTGTAACGAAAAATAGTTCCTTTCTTTCTCAAAGTCCAGTCCTTTTCCAGTACATCCGTTTTAAAAGCAAAAATCTGTCCGCTTCTGTCCGAAATCTGCTTCTTTTCATTTTCTTCTTCCTTTGTTACAGTCACGCGGTATCTGTTACCGTTTTTATCCCTGACAACAAATGATGTTCCATCAGCACCCCATTTTTCAAATGTGTGGAGAGTATCATAATCCCGGTCTTCAAACCAGATTTTTCTGATGTTTTCTGCAGTTTGTCTTAAATTTTTCATGATTTTATCCTCCTTAAATTTACATATGCATTTACAATCCGGTCTTCTGTCATAAATGCTTTGTATTTAGAATGAGGAAATATTTGAAAAATAAAAAAAACAGCTGCACGTAACATAATGTCATACTAGCACATGATATCCGGGTATGCTTCCCCTGCCAGTTCCCTGGTCACCCCGGAACGTTCCCCGTCACTGCAGCAGATGTCTCCCTGTCCGCTGTCAGCAGCCGGTTTTGGCGATTTGTCAATGTCATTTGTAATCCCAAGCGTTTCCCCGATAAAGCTTAAGTTTCCCGCGCTCTGCATGAGTTCTGTCGGAACGACCAGTTTTGTGGCACGTCCGTCACCGAGTGCTTTTAATGCATCCAGCTTGCGGAGCATGAGCACGGCTTCATTTACCGGCGTTTCCGCAAGTTTTTGAAGACCTTTTGCTTCTGCCTCATACCTTAGACGGATGCTTTCAGCCTCACCTGTTGCAATTGCAATGGCAGCATCCCTTTGTGCCTCTGCCTGCAAAATCATGGCCTGTTTGTCACCTTCCGCCCTTGTGATGGATGAAGCCTTGTGCGCCTCTGCTTCAAGAAGTGTCTGTCGTTTTTCACGTTCAGCCCTCATCTGTTTCTCCATTGCCTCCTGGATGTCACGTGGAGGGGTGATGTTCTTGAGCTCCACGCGGTTTACCTTAATGCCCCACTTATCCGTTGCTTCATCCAGGATGGCCTGCATCTTGGTATTAACACTGTCACGGGATGTCAGGGTCTCATCGAGGTCCATTTCACCAATAATGTTACGGAGCGTGGTGGCAGTAAGGGTTGCCAGGGCCTGGACCGGATTTTCCACACCGTATGTATACAGTTTTGGGTCGTAAATTGTATAATACACAACAGTGTCAATCTGCATGGTCACATTGTCCTTTGTAATTACGGGCTGTGGCGGAAAGTCCCCGAGCTGCTCTTTTAAGGAAACCCGTCTTGCAATACGGTTTACAACCGGGATTTTAAAGTGAAGCCCGTTCCCCCACGTGGTCTGGTAGGACCCCAGGAACTCAATGACGTAGGCATTTGCCTGTGGTACAATTTTGATGCAGCTTACAGCCAGCACGGCTGCGATGATTAGTAAGATAGTAAACAGGTTAATGGTAAACATGTTATTTTCTCCTTTTCCTTTTCTTTTTTACACATATAGTATGTAAAAAACGGAAAACGAAAAAAATAAGGACAGGGGTTCGAGCCTGTCCTTTACTTTTATTATTATTTTATATTTTATTATAAATTCAGCATGTCTTTCAATGCTTTTCCAGCCTTAAATTTTGGTGCTTTAGATGCAGGAAGTGGCATTTCCTCACCTGTCTGCGGGTTCCTTCCTGTTCTTGCTGCCCTTTCCGTTATCTCAAATGTCCCAAATCCGGTCAGTACAACTTTTTCACCTTTTTTAAGTTCTTCGCCTACAACTTCAATGAATGCATTGAGGGCTGCTTCTGTATCTTTTTTGGTGAAGCATGTCTTTTCCGACATTGCCGTTACCAGTTCTGCCTTGTTCATACCATAATTCCTTTCCTGAATGTCCTGATTTTTTCAAACATATCCACTATAATTCCAGTGTGGGAAAAAGTCAACTGTTTTCCATTAAAAAAACAGGCAGTTTTGTTTGCTGCCTGCATTTGGATTTTCTGTTTTGTTCATTAATCATTTAAGCATTTTTCACGGTCAAATTCTTCCGCAATTATTGCATCAATATCCTTCATCATTGCGTATGTATCGGCCGTTCCATCGGTGGTCTTTAATACCTTTTCCTTCCACTCGTTAATCCTTTTCTCAAGTCTTTCTTCGTTGACTTTTGCCATTATTTTAATCCTCCATTTTCTTCCCTGTTCAGGACGTGCCATTTCTTGTTTATAATATGTTTCCTACTCTTTTATAGTATATCACAGGCACAGGCCATTTTCCATAACGGATTTTCAGTCTGTGCCTTTTTTGATTTAGATTTTTAGTCTCCTCCCATACCCTGCCTCCTTATTGTTATTTTTGTATATGAATTTTCTCCTTTCTTTTTTCTCACATATAGAATGTGAAAAACGCGTAAAGATATTTTTAGGGGACAAAATAAGAGGGAAAGGTCATAAAACCTGCCCCTCTTATGCAGAATACACGCTTATATCAATGAAATTATCAATACAGGGGCCCATTGTACTGAAATTTCTTTTTCTCCCCATATGCTGTTTTCAGCCTGTTTTCCATGTCCTCGAAATGTGCAAGCCTGTCATGCACCGACTGCATGCCGTATCTCTGCTTTACATGCTCCGGTACAAATGCCGTGCCGTCCGAAAACCTGTCCGTCAGTCTTTCCGTTTCTTCTTCGTCCGGAATTTCAAACGGAATTAGCGGGCAGGATTCGGGGAGGGTCTTAAAATCATCCTGTGTTAAGAGTTTCCTGCTGACACAGCACCTCCATGCCGCAGGCATTAATTCCTTTAAGGGACATCCCAGGCAGCTTTTGGGTTTTTCAATAATTAACAATGCCTTGTCTGCCATTTTTATCCTCCTTCCTTCAGATGTAGTTTCTTGTTTTACCCTGTTATTCTCATAAGGAACAAAATTCCTGTTGAAACTAAGAAAATCCAGCCGTATCCTGATTCGATTCCTCCAAAAGAACCTTCCGGGCGGGCTTTTTTGGGATTGTTTTTGAAATACAGGGTAATTGTATCAGGCGGCATATTTTGAAATGTGTTTTTATAAGTATATCTGCAGTTTTTATACTCATATTCATAATATCCCCATATATATTTTCGTCTCTGCTGCCCTCTTTGATGTTTAAACTCCACTCTTTTGGCAATAATCTCATGTCCGGCATCTCTTGCCTCTCGTAAAGCTTGATTTTTTTTAAAAGGCATTGTTATTCCATCTACAATCAGAATAACAACAAAAGTTATACCACCAGCCCAGAACATTGCATAAAGCAAATTGAAAATCATGGTTCTTATTCCCATACACCAGATTTCTCCTTTCCATAATTATATTTTTTGAATGTAACTTTGCATCGTACAATTAATATAAATATTTGCTATCTTCAATATTTCAATAGATTCAAATGCATCCATAGGAGGAAGTTTTCTCCTTTTATTTTGTAATGACAAAACCTTTGTCAATCAGCCACTGAACATCATCAAACGCATATTGAATATTAAATTATAGAATGCAAACAATTCCAAAAACGATAAGTACAACCGCCGCAGTAAGCATAATGACACTGACTGTTTTTGCTTCCTCCTCGCAGGATACAAGCTCATCGTCATCAATTATCACTAAGGGGCGCCCCTTAGGCGAGAAAAAATATTTGATATTGGCAGAATCCCCTTCATGATACTTTCCCTTTGTTGATTTATATGTGATTGACCTCCCAACATGGACTTTACCATTCTGGTCACAAAATTCAACATAAAAATTAATACGACAATCCTCTTGAATGCGTTTGGTTATGGTACCTGTTCCTGTATAACGGACCGGTTCATTTTTGGATGGCAGGATGAGGCTTCTCATAAGCAGAATGACGGCTGCAATAACAATAAAAACAATTCCTTTCATCGAAACCTCCTTATTTAATTTAACTCTTGTAATCTATTACTTCGTAATACGGCATTCCTCCTGTAAAACATCTCCATAGTTCACGGGGTAATAAACATTTTACTTTCTTAATACCCATTCCAAGAATAAATAAATTTTCCATGTCCTGATGTTCGAAAGTCCACATTTCACCAGTATTTGTAAGACAAGCGTTGAGAAAACTCCATCCACCACCTTTACTTGCCATAAAATTATCTGGTAATTGTGTAAGCATATCAATAATATCTTGCGTATGGTTATTTAATCTCTCCAAAGATAAATTAGCAGTGTGTGTGATTCCTTCAATAGTTATTGTTTGTAAATCTAATTCCTCTTTCCTAAAAAGGCAATCTTCATAAATTTTTATAACATTTTTTCTTGTCAATTCAATCATTTTTATTCTCCATACAAATTGATAAATAATTTATTTCATATTGTTACATTTCTTTTTCTGTTCATAATGAATAACGGCAAGTGTATTAGAAACAAAAATAATACAATCTAGTATTGTTGACACATAAGCACCATATACAAAATCATAAACTATCCAATAGAGGATTATAAATACCGCACCGATTCTTATGTATTGCTCTTCTTTTTGATAAACTAACACTGTTTGAATAATGACAATTAAAATAGACAATAGTGAAAAAATGCCATCAAATGCAACAAACCCACAAATCACGTATAAAAAAATTATTCCTAATAAAAAGAATTTATTGCAATTCTTTTTAAAAATAACGTTTCTCATTAAAGAAATTGTGTTTATACTACAAGCTGTGTATGCGCCTAAACATAGGTATTGAATAATATCTGCCAAATTACATATAATTTGGAAAAATAGAATATCTTTTTTCGTCTTCAACCATATGCTAATTCCGTAGGTAATAAAATTTATCAAACCACACACTTGCGCTATTATAAATAAACGAGACACCTATTTACCCCCCATCTTTACTTGTTCTGTTTTTACACGATTTAACGATATTCTTATAATTGAGTTCATATTTTCATTTTTTCTTTTAAAAACACCCCTCCCTTTTCGTATTAAGAAAATGAGAAGGGTGTAATATTTATCTTAACTTAATGACATTGTCATCTCCATACCTCCTTTTTAAAAAAATTAGTCTGTTTCCGTTTCAAAATCAGAATTAATGTAGTAGACATTTTCGCTGACTACATACTCATTTGTATTGTTTAAAAGTTCATCCAGTGGCATATCCTGCAAAAGGGAGTCATCCCCTGTCACCAAAAAGGTAATGCCTGCATATATCTTATCAGATGCCACCCTTTTTGCTATTTCTTCCTGTGTATCAGCAGGCAGAGAGCTTCTGGTGATTATGAAAAAATCTGCCACTGCCGTACCCTGCTCCTTCCATTCCCCGAAAGATTCCGCGCCTGATAAATCACCGGACATTACATAATCAGGAAAACGGACTTTAACAATGGTATCCACATCCGCCACAAGCGATTCTCCGTACCTGACAGCATCGCCCAGCATATAGCACTGGTAATAATCATCTTCAAACCAGTGCGTTCCATCTTCGTTTTCATGAATCCTTACCTCTACAATTTCATCTGGATAATTTTCGGAAGCAAATGTTATGCTTTCGTACCCGTATGCCCAGCTGCCTGCAGTATAGGTCCTGGCCGTGAATGTATCCGTATAACTGGCATTAAGATATTCCAATGCTTCCCTTTTCGCTTTTTCCGCCCTGGCCTCCATACCTTCTGCATTCATGCACCCGCATGTTGTGACTGCAGACAGCATTACGACTGCCATTAATAAAAAATACTTTATTTTTTCATGCAAATTCATTCTTTCTGCCTCATTCTTTCTGCCATTGGAAAATTATGTGTTCCTGTCATCTTTGAGCGCGTCTATTTCTTCCTCAAGCTTCCTGTTTTCTTCCCTGAGGTCTTCGATTTCAGTTTTCAGCACTGAAACTTCATCTTCCAAATCATCTATCTTCTCGTATGCTTCGTTATAATCCAAATCAAGGCTTTCAAACTCGTCATCCGTATGTTCCGGAATCAGCCCGTCCATCACATCCGCAAGTTCCCTGCTGAAATATGTGCGGATTACTGCGGAAATGTCATGCAGTGTTTCCGTATTCTCCCAGTTTCCATTTATGAGCAACATTTGTTCTTTTTCCTTTCCTTTTTATTTAGTATGGATAAAAACGTTCCGGACTTGGGTTTTGGACAGGTATGGGATGGATTGATTATCTGGGATAAACGATAATTGCATCCGTGCCCATCCATAAAACGTGTCTGCCCATTAAGCCCCTTTACTTTTACAATCAACCACAAAGGGACAGGCTTTAAACCTGTCCCGGATGTTTTTAATATTCTGTGTGTTCCATGGTAATCTGGTCAATGATGCCATTTGTGATACAGACTTCAATATTGTCGAAAGATGTGTAATCTTCATCCTCGCTCCATGTGTATGTATTGCTCCAGTAATCGTCGTCTTCACTTCCGTACTCAAAGACATCCTGTGGTTCTCCGAAAAGGTCCTCAAGTTCTTCCCCTGTCATTTCCATGCCTGCAACAAGGCCGCCAGGAAAAGTAATTTCCGGTGCATCCTTGGAGTTTACCATGTATTCGGTTTGTGACACGGATGTTACTTTACAGTCCGTGTACTGCTGGTCTTCGTCTGTCAGGTTTGAAATTTCAGCATAAAGTGAAATATCGTCATCCTCATTGTAAAGGTTTACGTTTGTGTAATACCCGCCTTCAAGATAGGATTTCTCATCTGAGGATTTCATTGAAAATCCCGCATCCTTTAAATCCTGGTAATCACATGGAAGGGATAATGTTTTTCCGTCAATGACAAATTCATACTTTGTCCAGTCAGCGGTGATGCCGGATGCGTCACTGTCACTGTCTTTTTCGTCATCTTTATCATCGTCCGCATTCCCTGCTTTGTCTTCGGCTTCGGAATCGTCTTTTTCGTCATCCTCATCCTCACGGCCGGATGTATCCTTTTCCCCTTTCTTGTCGGTTCTGTCATTTACATCCCCGTCGTCTTTTTCTTCTTTTTCTTCGTCCTTTTCATCGTCTTCATCCTCTTCATCCTCTTTGTCGTCCTTTCCGGCTTCGTCCCCGGAACCTACCTGGACACCGTCGGGACCGATACTGAATGAACATCCTGTTACTGCTGTTGCTGCAAGCATTGCTGCGAGCATTGCCATTACCAATTTTTTCTTCATGACAAATCTCCTTTTCAAAATTAATTTACACTTATAGTATGTAAAAAACGTATTTGGATTTAAAACTGGACAGCAGCAGGTCTGATATAAGATTTTTCAGTATGCAGTTCCTGGTTTTTTGCAATAAAAAAGGCATCTGGATTATTTTCCAAATACCTTCTTTATCATGATTTCATCTGCTCTTTAATTTCCTCAATCAATCCTTTGAGTGTAAATTCTCCATAACGGATGTAACAATTTATTGCCTCATCCAGACACTCCGCATTTTCTGCATTTGCTAGTACATCAAGGTCAATACCTAATTCGTCCATTTTTTTAATAGCTTATCCATTATATTATCTAAAATTTTCTATTCAGTTCTTGCATTTTTTATTAATTTCTCGATATCAACTAATTCGGCATCTGTATATCTTAATTCTTCCATTTTACCCACTCCAATCTATCGTTAAAACTATTATTCCAAATTTTGAACAACCCTTAAAAGCATAATTACCAATAGATTCAACACCAAATGGAACGTCTACACTATTTAAGTTTGAACAATTTTCAAAGGCACTCTTATCAATAATTTTTACACTCTCTGGTATGACTACTTTTGTCAAACCTGTACAACCTCTAAAAGCCCCCTTACCTATGTAATCTACTCCTTCCATGAAAGTAATACCGGTTAAGTTTGTGCAGTTTTCAAAAGCACTACCTCCTATTTTTTTCACATTACTAGGGATGGTAAAATTACCATTAATATCTTGTGCACAAATAAGCACTCCATTTATTATTACTAAATCACTTTCCTGTTTTTTAAGAGCTAACCAAGGCGTTCCTTTAAAAGCAGATTCCCCTATATCTATTACACTATCTGGTATTATTATAGTAGACAGACTAGTGCAACCTTCAAATAAATTAGACCCTAATGATGTAATACCTTTTGGTATCTCCATGCTTGTTAAACTAATGCATTTATAAAATGTCATATTACCTAAATATACTAAACTATCAGGAAGATGTACATCAGTCAAATTAGAGCAACCTTCAAAAACGTATCCTTGAAGTTCTTTTACGTTAGATAATTCTATAGTCTTTAAATTAGAGCAAAGACCAAAAGCAGAGGTTCCTAAAATCTCTACGTTATCAGGTATTACTACATCCACTAAACCTGTACACCCTGAAAATGCATAGGCTTCTATAACTTTTAAAGATTTAGGCAAACTTATGCTAGAAAGTTCAGTTAAACCTTTAAATGTACCTATTCCATAACCAGTACCTTTTGCTAAAACTTCTATCCCCTCACAAACTACTATATTTGTCGCATATGTACAACAATTATTCAAGACTATTCAACAAATAGTTTAATATTCTTTTTCTCGTCACCGTCCATGAATGCAATTTTAAATTCTCTCAAAGAAGATGTTTTCTGCACTTCTCCTATTTCAATTTTATCCATTAGTTCTTTACCGATAACTTTCAGAAATTGTTCCAAAGTCTGTGCATCACCCAAAACATTTCCATCATAAGATACTGTAACTTTTACTTTGATTGCCTCTCCTACAAGTGTTTTGAACTCATTTGTTCTTTCTACTAATTCAAAAAAGTAATTAATTCTCATATTATCAACTCCAATCTTCCGTTAAAACTATTATTCCAAATATTCCTCATGTGTATAAATGCTTTCGAACTCTTGCTCTTCATAATTATTCAATGGAAAACACGTCGAATATTTTTTCCCATTCCATATATCATAAATGAGTTTTCCTACACGCTGCCACCAGCCTCGCCAGATATAAAAATATTCATCTTCAACATCTTCTCTATGTAGATATTGGTTTGCAAATGGCGGTTCATTGTTTTTAATAACCACATCATTTGTCATAGAAATATCTACTTCATTAACAAAAAGTCTAAATAATAAGGAAATTAACTTTGCCATCCACTTATATTTTGTCTGCAAGACCATACTGTATGTATGTTCTGCGTTATTTCTAACACCTAAACAATATTTTTTCATAAACATATTTTCCTTTTTGTAAAACAATCAAATTCATGTGATGCTTTTTATTTCGTTTTATTCTTTAATCCTTCCTGACAACAAGGACATAAATTTCCACCAAATTCTTCATTCCATACCCAACCGCTTTCATTTGCGTTCTCTTTTAACCTTGATATGATGGAAGCATTCCTGTAATATCCGCTGCCTTTTAATAAAGCTCCGCAGCTATTACAGGTAATCTCGCAATATATTTTTGTCTTGCCATATATTCAATCCCAAATCTGTTAATATTATTTTTTTATTCTGTTTGATAAGGTGAAATTACTAATTTTCCAGTTTCATTAAACGTCCAGTTTTTTTCTGTTATAATGTTTAGTGCGTTTATCATTCCTCTTACACCTTCTGCCATGCATCCGTCATAATTAGGACTTTTACTCCATTCATTTTGAATGTCTTCAATTTTTTGTTTTAATACTTCAATTCTTTTTTTCATTTTTTATTTTCTCCAATCTTCCTGACTAATTTATCTCTTTTTTATAAAAATTTTCCCCGGATGCAGTTTATTATTCTAACACCCATACCAGAAACATTTTCATTCCTTTGGTATCTGTTTTAACCCGTTGTACTTTTACATCCCTGTAACCTTGTTCTTTTGCTCTTGCAACAATATTGTCTGCATTTTCATAACAGGAATCATATACTTTATATCCACTGGATAATAATTTCGATGTTCTGTCCATATTCTTTTAATTTTCTCCAAAATTTTTCTTCTGTTTTAACTTTCATATTTTTATTATTTTATCATAAATAGAATGATAAAAAAATAAGAAAATGCATCATATGGACAAAACAGCCAGGCGTTTAATCCTGACTGTTTTAAAGCATATTATTTTTTTAAATAATTTCAACTATTAAGTCCGATAAATAATAAACCGAAACCGATGGTTGAAACAATATCCTTATTCCATATTCCCGCAAGGGTTAAAACAAGTGTTACTGTTACGGCTATTAAATTTGCCAGTGGTCTTCTTCCCATGTCATGCTCCTTTCATGTTTCTGTATTTAATCTTCCAGAAGTTCCTTCATCTCCTTCGTGTGTTCATACTCTTCTTCGGAAATGTAACTGTACATGGATAGAAATTCCTCCTTTGACAAGGCTTCAAAATCCCTCATCTTTTCCCCGTCATCCAGGAATACCGGAAGGTTTCTGTCAGACTGTGTCTTGATAAATACTGCCATCTGTTCAATCAGACTGTCATACTCCAGGCCTGCTTCCGGTGTTATGTCACCATTTTTAATTCCCCTGGATTCCTGGTATCTTTCCCAGACTCCTTCCAGGTTTTCCCTGAGTATTTCCGCAATATCATCCTTTGTCATTATTGCGCGTTCTTTTTGGAATTCCTGCTTTTTATTGGACATATCGTTTAATTCTCCTTTTTGTTTCAACTGTTTTTCACACCCTGCAAGCAGCTGGGGTGGAAATTTCACACATTCTCCACCTGACACAGGTTCCGCTGTTGCTATATTGCCGCTGATTGTAACCATACTACCCTCTCCCAGGCTT
>JAZQIL010000257.1:0-5033 GCA_045541055.1 Oscillospiraceae bacterium | reverse complement strand
TATTTTTTCTGACTGATGTCCCATCGGTCTTTTTGTTGTGCCTGTTTTTTCTTTGCACACCTGAAAAATCCACTCTTTCATTCTCATATTTCTTTCATCACTTCCTTTTACTATCTTGGCTCTGCATTTTGCAATCGCCTAATTTCTGAATTTTACTATACTACAGCTATGTGTCAGTTATGTGACAGAAAGCAGAAAATTCAGGATTGTAAATCTTTTGTCATCTGTTCTGTAAGTGCCTGTACAGAAGCAAATTTCATTTCCGGCCGGATAAATCTTAATAATTTCACATTTAGAAATTTCCCGTATAAATCGCCGGAAAAGCCTTCTATATAAGTTTCTGCCAGTGGCAAACCTTGATAATTTACAGTTGGTTTCAAGCCGATATTGGTCAGGGAATGAAATTTTCTGCCGTCTGAAAGTACCGTTTCAGAAGCATATACACCAAATTTCGGAACAAGCTGACCGGATTCAAATAACTGATTCACTGTCGGAAAGCCAATAGTTCTGCCCAGCTGTGCGCCGTGTGTGACTTCCTGCCAAATCTGATACGGCTGTCCTAAAAATGCATTTGCCTTTTCAATTTCGCCGTTTAATAATAATTTCCGGATTTCTGTAGAAGAAATTTTTACATTGTCTTTCATGACATCTTCAATGATATGCACCCGAAAACCGAACCATTTCCCGAACTGTTCCAAATCCTGCACATCACAGGAAGCATGTTCTCCAAAACGGAAATTTTTCCCACAGCAGACATCTTTTGCATAGAATTCTTCACACAGAATTTTTTTTGCAAACGTTCTGCCGTCCATATTTTTAATTTTAGCAAACGGCAAATGCCAGTCAAACTGCATTCCGGCTTGTTCTAACAATATACTTTTTGTCAGTGTGGAATAAAGATACCCCGAAGCAGATTTTTGAGACATCATAGTTTCTGTCCGGAATGTAATCACCCCCGACAATCTGCCATGATTTCTATATAATTCAGATACTGTGTTCAAAACTGCTCTGTGTCCGAGGTGAACACCATCAAATACACCTAATGCAATAGCAGTAGGTCTTGTATATATTCTCATGATTTTGCTCCTCTCGGTTCACAGAGATTACGTTCAATTTTTAGTAAATCGTTTTCGGCATCTGCCAAAGCCGTCCCTAAAAATCCGTCCGGTGTTCCATAAACAGCATATCTTTCTTGATTTTCCTGCATCTGATTTCTAAGCTGAGATAAGCCTAATTTCACACCATGTCTGTAATGTGTTGTCTGCGATTCATTTAATAAAATCTTTGGCAAGACCTGAAAAGCGTTCTCAACCGGAATGAAAATTTCAGAAATTTTATTTTCATCAGCTAATTTCTGAATTTCTTCAAGTGTATAACAATCGTTCAGACCAAATCCGGAAGCACAAGTTCTTCTTAAACCGGTCATGATTGCGCCGCAGCCTAAAGTTTGCCCCATATCATGAAGCAATGTCCGGATATATGTCCCTTTACTGCATTGAATTTCAAGCTTTCCTGTACCTGTTTCAGGATTCCAGTCAGAATAATTTAATAAAATAACTGTTGCAGGCCTTGCCTTTCGTTCAATTTCTTTTCCCTCACGGGCTAATTCATAAAGCCGTTTTCCATTTACAGAAACTGCCGAATACATGGGCGGAATCTGCATAATATTTCCCTGAGGCAATGCATTTAAAACTTGTTCCAGTGTTACCTGTGAGAAATCATGCGTTTCTAAAATTTTACCTGTACTGTCCTGTGTGTCTGTCACTTTGCCAAGCTGAAACTCTGCAAGATAAATTTTTTCTTCATCAGGCAGAATTCCGCAAGCTTTTGTTGCATATCCAGCAAATACCGGCAGTACGCCTGTCGCCATCGGGTCAAGCGTTCCTGCATGACCCAAACGGCGCATTTTCAAAATTCCACGCAATTTTGCAATCACATCAAATGAAGTGAATCCTGCCGGCTTGTCAATACAAATAATACCGTTCATTCTGCTAAAGCCTTTGCTGTGGCATTTAACAGCGTTTCACGCACTTGTTCCGGCGTACCCTGCAATTTGCATCCGGCAGCATGGAAATGCCCTCCACCACCGAATAAAGCGCAAATTTCTGAAACATTGACCTTATCTGTTGATCGTAGAGAAATTCGATACCAATTATTATCTTGTTCCCTAATGGTAATGCCAACTTCTACCCCATCTGGCTGAAGTGGTAAACTTGTCAGACCTTCCATATCTTTCTGATTGATATGATTTTCTTCACAGATTGCCTTAGTTTCCCAAATAATAGTGCATTTACCGTCAAGATGATATTCCATCTGACTGAGCATAATCATTTCCGCACGAATGCGGGAAGGGCTTTTCACATCAAACATATTTCTGTTAATTAAATCATAACGAATATCCGGAAATTCACGCATAATTTCTGAAACAAAAAGATGTGTATCTGCTCCGGTACAGCTAAACTTAAAACAGCCTGTATCTGTTGCAATGCCCGTATATAAACATTCTGCAATCTGTTTTGTAAATTTCACACCAAGTTCACGGTAAATTTTATAAAGCACTTCACATGCTGAGGAAGCTTCCGGCTCTACCAGTAAATTTTCTGCAAAGCCATCATTTGAAATATGATGGTCAATACATAACTGTACTTTTCCGGCATATGCTTCCTGCAATGTGCCAAAACGGCTTTCATCTGCACAATCTACAGAAAGAATGGATTTTGCTTCAAACTCTTCTTCTGGTTCTTCCGGCAGAAGAAACTGAAACCGTTCCGGAATTGGGTCAGCACAAATGACTTTTGAACGTTTTCCCAATAATTTCAGTACTGCCTGTAAAGAATATCCTGAACCAATGCAGTCACCGTCCGGATTCATATGAATCAAAATATAAGCATCTTCGCATTGTTTCAAAAATTTTGCAGTTGCTGAAACATCAATCAGATTCGACATTCTCTTCCTCCTCTGTATGAGTCATTTCAGTTAATTTTCTAGTAACTTCTGCACCTCTTGCAATGGAATCATCTGCAATAAATGTCAATTCAGGACTTTTACGCATTTTCAGCCGTGCAAACAGTTCCCTGCGGATAAAATTAGCAGCACTGCGCAAGCCTTTTACAGACTGTTTTGTATCTTCCATGCCAAGCAGACTGGAAACATATACTTTACAATGTGACCCGTCTCCGGCAAGCTCTACACGCACAATGGAAATCATACTGCTGACTCTGGGGTCTTTGACCTGACGGAAAATATCTGTCAGTTCTCTGTGAATATCTTCTGACATACGACTGTTCTTAAAACTAGGCATTAAGCTTCTTCCTTTCCGTCAGTTTCGGTTTCAGGTGTTTCAGTTTCAGAATCTGTCATAACATAATCAGAATCACCGGATTCAAAAAATGTTTCTCCTTCAATTGCTTCACCAAGCTGTTCACTTGTCTGTTCATAACTGAGAATTTCTTCGGCAGGAATCGGAACAGCGACTTCTTTGAAATCATCTGGCTCTTCTGGTTCAGCAGTCATTTCTACAGCAGAACACTGTCCAAGCAGAATTCTCTTTACAGACTCAAAAAAGAAAATATCGACAGGGCCGAATTCTTCCCAAGCAAGTGCTTCATCACAATATTGAAGCATATCTTTTGTACTCATTCTGGTATATTCCATAATTGAATTTCCCCCTTATGGGTTTATATTTATTCCGGCTGATATTCTTCCATAATATAGGCTTCAAAAATATCTCCGGTTTTAATGTCATTAAATTTTTCAAGGCTGATACCACATTCATAACCGCTTGAAACTTCTTTCACTGCATCTTTAAATCTTTGCAGTCCGGCGATGTGGTCATCTGCAATAATAATTCCGTCACGAACGATACGAATCTGACACTGTCTTGTCAGTTTGCCTTCGAGAATATAACTGCCGGCAACAGTTCCCACACTGGAAATTTTATAAATTTCACGTACTTCTGCCTTACCAAGAATAACTTCTCTGAATTTCGGTGCAAGCATTCCCTTCATAGCAGTGGAAATTTCTTCAATTGCATCATAAATGATTCTGTAAAGGCGAATATCTACACCATCTCTGGCTGCACTTTCAGCTGCGCCATTATCAGGTCTGACATTAAAGCCAACAATAATTGCATTGGAAGCATTTGCTAACATAACATCGCTTTCCTTGACTGCCCCAACTGCACTGTGAATGACTCTGACACGCACTTCATCATTGGAAAGCTTTTCAAGAGAAGCCTTGACAGCTTCTGCGCTGCCCTGCACGTCAGCCTTGACAATAATCGGCAGTTCTTTAGTTTCACCTTCTGCAATCTGGCTAAATAAGTTATCCAGTGTCAATTTATTGGAACTGTTCTGGAAAAGTGCTTCTTTTGCTTCATGTTTTCTCTGGTCTACCAGTTCTTTTGCAAGGCGTTCATCTTCGACTGCATCGAAAATATCACCTGCGCTGGGGACTTCATCTAAACCAGTAATTTCTACAGGAACAGAAGGGCCTGCTTCTTTTACAACAGCACCTCTATAGTTGGTCATGACACGAACTTTACCAACAGAAGTACCTGCTATAATAATATCTCCTGTATGCAGTGTTCCTTTTTGAACAAGCAGTGTTGCAATAGGGCCTCTGCCTTTATCCAGTCTTGCTTCAATCACAGTACCTTTTGCAAGTCTGTCAGGATTTGCAGTTAATTCTTTCACTTCTGATACAAGCAGAATGTTTTCAAGCAAATCTTCAATCCCTGCCCCAGTTTTTGCAGAAACTGGGATACAGATAGTATCACCGCCCCATTCTTCACAAACAAGTCCGTATTCTGTCAGCTGCTGGAGGACTCTGTCAGGGTTAGCGGCTTCTTTATCCATTTTGTTAATAGCTACGATAACAGAAACACCTGCTGCTTTGGCATGATTGATAGATTCTACTGTCTGCGGCATAATGCCGTCATCTGCTGCGACAACTAATACAGCAATATCTGTAATATTTGCGCCTCTTGCTCTCATAGAAGTAAATGCTTCATGTCCAGGTGTATCTAAGAATGT
>JAZQIL010000256.1:0-2488 GCA_045541055.1 Oscillospiraceae bacterium | reverse complement strand
TTTAATTGTCTCGTAATTTGTAAGGGCTTTTTTAGAATCAGAGTGCAGAAGATATTCAGAAATCAATTTTCCAACAATGCCGTAATTTGTTCCGACAAAGGTTTTAATTTCATCAGCGTGTTTGCTGTTTTTCGTATAGGTGTAATCATCCAGATTGATGATTCTAACTCCAAGTCCCAAATTATCATGTTTTGCAATATCCACAAGATGTGTTTCAGAACTGAAAAGACAGGTACACAGCCATTTATCACGTTCTTTCAATTGGCTTTGCTGGTCAAGTCTAAGTTTGCTTTTACCTTCCACAAATGCGTAAACGAAATTCCCTTTATCCATGTTGTTGCTGATTGTTGATTCATCATAGCAAAGCGGAACGCCCTGATGTCTTCCTAACATATGAATCAATGCATTAGATGTGCCGTAGAAGCCCGAATAGACTACTTCATCATCAGGGGAACTGTAAAGTGATGCTGCAAGCTGTAATGCTGTTGTTTTGCCTGTTGAGGACGTTCCAACAAGTGATACTCCAAACGGAGCAACGGGAACTTTTTCAGTCATGCTGAGATAGGCAAGCAGTGTGGAAGAAGCAGAAGCACACAGAACGAACTGCAATGCAGGACACTTATTTATCAATTTATTTAATTGATTGATATATTCCGTTTCAGAAGGAAATGAAAGCTGATACTGCAATAATGGAGGTTCTGTATTTGTTCCAGACCACGCAAGCTGATTATCTTTCATTTTCCATCCAAGTATCATTTTGGCATCCTGTGGCTCAAATTTACCCAATAGCCACTGTAAATGCTGGGATAAGATTTCATGATTTCTATTCTGCACAGAAACAGCAATTCCTTTATTGAATAGGTCTGTATGAATTTTATTCGGCAAAAATGATTCAAACGGGATTCTACAAGTTTTTCCTCTGGAATCCAATTCAGCGTAGTAGCTGTTTTTATCATCAATTACAACGGCTTTAATCTGGAACGGGTCGCAAATCCATTCAGCAAAAGCACCGGATTTTTTCTGGCATACGTTCACAAAGCCAGCGGAAGTATGCACGATATTGTAAGCTTTTAGATTCTTTCCGCTTCCGATAGTATACGTCTTTGCACTCATCATGAGAGTAACATAATCGCTTGTAGAAATCGAAACAGAGCCGTTTCTTTCAAGTTTAAAATCAACAGGAATTACTTTATCAGGGTATTTATTTTCCAAATCATACACCTCTTTCAGGGGAACAGCCGGATATGCCTTTTGCGACATATCCGGCTGAATTTAGCCAATTAAACTACTGTGATTTTCTTAATGTTGCAGTAACAGTTACCGCCTTTTTCTTCGTTCTTAACCTCGAATTCAACACTTTGACCAATTAAATCATCAGTATCATTTGTGTTCAATGCCTTGAAAACATTACTCCAAGGGTATCTTCCGAGTGCATCCATGTTGGAGAAACTGAGGAGAGTTTCATTTTTTTCCTCAATTTTTAACTTAATCAATACTTTATCTTCGTTACCATATTCATGAATATCGTCAATTACAGCAGTATATTTGCCATCTTCAACACTTAAAACTTCATTGGAAATTTCAATCTTCATAAATCAAACCAATCCTTTCATAAATGCTTTTATGGGAGTCCGTACAGCAAAAATGCTGCACGGACAAACTGCTTAACAATATTTTCAGAAGCTTACTACAGCGGCAACAGAACCGTCTTCATTGGTCTGCAAATTGTAAGTACCAATCTTTGTGCTTCCGCCATTGAATTCAGCACCGGAGATTTCCATTACCTTTTTGGATAAGGCAGTATTATAGATGATACCGCCTTTTTTGATAGTCATTGCAGTGTTATCCTCAGATGCAATGAAGATGACCTTATTCTTGATGAACAAAACCTTAACTTTCTCAGGTTCGCCCAAATCAGCCATCAAAGACTTATTCAATCTCAATCTGGTGGAGTTTACTGTTTCAATTACAGTAAGGCAGCCGTTTGTTTCTGTTGATTCAAAAGCAACTGCTTCGGAGAGGTCAACATAGTTTTCATTTTCGGGAGTAATCATATTCAAGTTAGCCATAATCATTTTCCTTTCTAAATTCGCTTAAATTGTTTAGGTTTGCTTTCTTTTCCTTTTTAGGGGATTCAGTTTTCAAGATGTTCAGCATTGGAATTTTCCTTTGCTGTGATTCTATTATAGCAGATATTGTTTGCAAATGCACCGAAAAAATCTGACAAGTTTTTTGGGTGCGTTTGCACAAGATACTGCTATGTGTTCATCTGTGCGGATTTGTTTTCATATCCTTTTGGAATATTCAACTTTCAAGATGCTCAGGAACTGTGCAAAAATAAATCAGTTATATAAAGGAGAGATGGTATAATTCCAATTTGGGTGAAATTCATCCCCAACTAATCGCAAAGAATCAAATTCCGAATCCGAAACTTTAATTCCTTTTTCATATCGATTTTCGTCAAGCTGACATTGAATTTTAAGACCAG
>JAZQIL010000255.1:0-4019 GCA_045541055.1 Oscillospiraceae bacterium | reverse complement strand
GTCATTTCTAATGTGTGGCTGTTTTCCTTAGTCTTTTTGGCAGTCCAGCTTTTCTTGTAGCTTTTTCGGGTCAAAGGGCTGGTATTGCCATGGGTCTCTGTCGGACATCAATTTACCGGCTTTGCAGTCAGCTAACGAGACGAGTTTTGCATATTTGACACCGCTTTTGGTTTCATAGGGAATAGCCCATTTGCCATTGTAGCGATATTTCTGGATAATTTTTCTCGTTGTACTGTTACTTTTGCTTGCAAGTGTCTTTAGACAGCTATATTCCATAAGATAACGGAAATAATTCAGCTTATCATAATTTGCTGCTAAGCAGTAATAATTGCAAATGCCACGGATTTGTGCATTATACCTGTTCACAATATCCACTTCCGGAAGATGTCTTAATCTCGGAACGCAAACCGCCCAGATTTCTCCGTCTGGCTTTTGTTCTATGATTTCGTTTTTGAACAGGAACTGCGTAATCTTATCTTTGAGAGGTACAGTTAATTCTACAGAGTTATTCAGCGTTCTTTGCTTCACACCGTTTGCCTTTTTCTTTATTTCTTGGCTTCGGCGTACCGCAATGTCATAACCAAGGAAGCGTACCCGTTCAGCACTGTGCGTTATTTTTGTTTTCTCAGTACTCAACTCTAAATGATACTGCGTGGATAGAAATTCTCTCAGAACCTCCTTAATTTCTTCACAGTCTTTTCTGCTTCCGCTGACTCCAATCAGAAAATCATCAGCATACCGGCAGTATACCAGCTTTTTATCATCGGACATTCTGGCAGGTGTTTTCAGCTTTTGACTGCACACCGCCTTGTACTCCTTGATTGCAAGCTCACGTTCTTCACCCTTTGTCCTGTCAATCTTCTTTTGAAGTGTCTGCCGTCTTTTTGCTAAGTGAAGATATTCAGGTGTTTGATGCCGTGTTGACTGCTTATCGAACTTTGCCTTCAGTTCCATGACTTTCCGGTCAAGTTCATGCAGGTATATATTTGCCAGAATAGGGGAAATGATTCCGCCCTGCGGCGTACCAGAAATTGTGGTATGATATTGAAAATCTTCCACATAACCTGCTTTCAGGAAAGCTCTGATAATATTGATAAATCTGCTGTCCTTGATTTTAATTTCTAACGTTTTAATAAGCACTGTATGGTCTATATTGTCAAAACAACCTTTGATGTCACCTTCTATGAACCATTTGACCGAGCGAAAATTTGTCTTTATCTGGTCGAGAGCTGTATGACAGCTTCTTTCAGGTCTGAAACCATGTGACTGGTCATAAAATAACGGCTCATAGATTGCTTCCAGAAACATTCTAACTGCTTCCTGCAACAGTTTATCCCTAAAAGACGGAATACCCAGCGGGCGCATTTTTCCGTTCTGTTTCTTGATATATTCTCTGCGCACAGGCTTCGGCTTGTACTTTCCTGACCTCAGTTCTTCAATCAGTTCATGCACATATTCAGCACTAAAACCATCAGCAGTGTCGTTGTCACTCCCAGGAGTCATTGCTCCACTGTTTGCATATAATTTCTGGTAAGCTGCAAAATAAATGTCCTCTCTCAGAAGGTAGCGAAAGAGTCTTGTAAAAACTCCGTCATGATGTTCCGAGGAACTTTTATTGACACGCTCCAAAATTTCGGATGTTGGATTCATGAGGTTTCTCCTCCCTTTCATCTTTTTATTCTGGAATTAACAAACTGCTTCCCTTCGCCATGTAGTGGGCATTATCCACCTCGGACTACTACGGAAGCTCCGTTGCCATATGGAATATTCAGTCTCAAACAGACATAGCCTTTCGGCATTTCCACTTAGGCAATCCCTGTTTAACGATGCTTATAGGCAAATGATAACTGTCGGATAGCATTTCGGTTTATCTCACGTGGTCTCACGCTTGCTTCATGACCTGTAGCAGACACCATAACGAGTTCAATATTATGATGGGGTCATGAGAGTGGTTTCAGGATAATTTCCACACCCTCCCCAGAAAAAGGAGCTAACCTTTGCTTTGGCAATCCAGCCTTATCCTCATGTTACCTTGTCATTGCAGGTACTACTCGCCTCATATCCTTTTGGCGTTTCCTGCGTTTCTGCCGTGCTGTGTTCCCGTGTCCAGTTTCCTGTCATCGGTCAGGCAGATTGACAACCGCTCTGCTGTGCGGTGTAGAGCCTAATCTACTGTAAACATCGCCTTTTACAGGCGCACAAACTCATCCGGAACAGTAAAGCCGCCTTCAGTGTCTTCACCGATGCTCAAAGCATTACGGACTGCAAACTGGTCGCCCTTGTTGCGCACCATGTTCCAGAATGCGTTTTTGTACTCATCAGTTGCAGTCGGATTGGTTTCGGATTTGCGGTCATTTACACCTGTTGGAGCATTGGTTACGGGCTTGGAAGTCGGTGCTGCGAGTGCCGCATCTACAGCAGCCTGCTGTTCGAGACGTTCAATTTCTGCACCGAGTGCCTGCACCTCAGATGCCATCTTGTTGTAGGTTTCGACTGCGGAAGCCTCTACAAGACCGTTTTCACCACGGTGCTTTTCAAGGAATGCCTTAGTCTGCTCCCAGAGAGCGTTTCTCTTGCTGCGAAGTTCCATAATCTGGCTCATATCGTTCCTCCATTTCTGCCGGAGATATCCGGCGGTCGCAAAATTGAACAGTCTGCTTATTTCATGAAAGCAAGCTGTCTTTTCAGAATTTCATACGGCACAGAGCCGTCTGCGGTTGTGCCGTCCAGTCCGATGACAGGAATGCTGACTGTTACCCCTTCTTCGGAAGATTTCTGTGTGTCAGCTTTGTCATCGGGAGTTTTGTCCGCACTTTTGTTTTTGGCGGAGGCACTGATTTTTCCCAGAATGGTCTGTCCCATGATACGGGTGCTGTACTGCCACAGGGCATTGTCACTGCCCATCTTGAACGGCTTTTTTTCTTTCTTTTCTTCATCCGGATTCTCGTCACCGCCTTCCTCATCCGGCTCATCAGGTGTTTCCTCTTCTGGATTTTCTTCTTCCTCCTTTTCCGGTTCAGGCTTCTTTTCAGTTTTCTCATCAAAAAGAATCTCATCTGCAAAACCAAGCTCCACAGCCTTTTTCGCATTAATCCATGTTTCATCGGACATGAGCTTGCTGATGCGATTTCTGGAAAGTCCCGTCTTTGCGGCATATGCGTTGATGATGCTCTCCTTGATTTCATTCAGCACAGTGATAGCTTTTTCCATGTCTTTGGCATTTCCCATAGCAATTGTCGAAGGGTCGTGAATCATCAACAAACTCGTCGGAGACATCTGTACGGTGTCGCCTGCCATTGCAATGACACTCGCCGCAGATGCCGCAATGCTTGCAATCCTAACTTTGACATTGTGCGGATAATCCCGAATCATCGTATAAATTTCAGCAGCAGCGAACACATTTCCGCCCGGACTGTTCAGCCAGAGTGTCAGGTCTCCCTCCTCTGCATACAGCTCATCACGGAAATCCTGCGGCGTGATTTCATCTCCCCATAAACTTTCCGAATCAATAGGTCCTTCCAGGCGGAGAACTCTGCCACCGCTGTCATCGTGAATCCAGTCCCAGAATTTCTGCATTTACATACCTCCATTTCTGTATTTCTTCCTGCGTTTCTGTCGCAGGAATCTGTCGTCAGTTTCTTCCTCCGGATTTTCATCCGGTTCTTCCTCTGTATCCGGCTGTTCTTCCGATTTTTCCTGAGACGGCTCATCCACACCATAAGCAGCACCTGCATTCTGTAATTTATTGTAGCTGCCGTTCAGATAGTAGTCTTCACCGCCCAGCTCTTCCGGAATCAAATCCATATTTTCCAGACGGCGCACATCATTCGGAGACATAAAGCCGTTGCCGACACCGATTGCATAGGCATTCATGCGACTCTGGTAATCGCCCCTCATCAAGCCGTCCACATTGAATTTCGGAAAATATACATCCTGTTCCTCTTCGAGCAGAAGGTCTTTCATAATGCCCTTTTCAATGCGGATAATCCACGGCATCAGCGAATACTGCACAAATGCAA
>JAZQIL010000254.1:0-12222 GCA_045541055.1 Oscillospiraceae bacterium | reverse complement strand
GATTTGATGATAATATATTCTTATCCAACATTTCTGATATTTCATTTTTGCAAGAACGCAAGAGCGCAAAAGCAAGAGCGCAATTTGCAAAAATCAAAAATAGACGAAATCAAGCCAAAAAGATGCCAAGAGCGCAAGAGCGCAAGGGCGCAATGGGGGTACGGCAGAGGTAGCAGTAAAGATAACGGAAGAGGTGATGGAAGGAGTAACAACGGAAGCAGTAGCAGAAAAAAATCTTGCTTTATGCCCGAAAATGTGTTATAATGGTAACTGATATAATTAAACGGGAGCTGAATTATTATGAACCGAATTCGCTGTGTTGTGGAGCGTATTACATTTCAGAGTCCGGACACCGGGTACAGTGTTCTGAAAGTGAGTGTAAAAGGATATCAGGAATTAGTCACTGTGGTCGGCAATCTGGCAGATGCTGTTGTCGGCTCAGTTCTGCTGATAGATGGAGAATGGACAAATAATCCAAAATATGGCACACAGTTTTCTGCTCAGAAATGGGAAGAAACTGTGCCTGCAACCATCTATGGCATTGAAAAATATCTCGGAAGTGGTTTAATTAAGGGAGTAGGTCCTGTCTATGCAAAGAAAATTGTACAGAAATTCGGGACAGATACCATTGCAATCATTGAAGATACTCCGGAACGATTATCTGAAGTAGAGGGCATTGGTGAAAAACGGATTCAGCGTATTTCTGAAAGCTGGGAACGGCAGAAGGAAATCAAGAATATCATGCTGTTCCTGCAAAATTACGACATCAGCACAGCATTCGCTGCGAAAATTTACAAACATTATGGCAATGACAGCATCGAAACCGTCAAAAAGAATCCTTATCAATTAGCAGATGATATCTGGGGCATCGGTTTTAAGACGGCTGATAAAATTGCATTCAAACTTGGCTTTGAAAAAGAAAATCCTGAACGATGCAGAAGCGGAATTTTATACACGCTGAATCAGCTTGCAGATGAAGGTCATGTCTATGCAGAAAAAGAACAGCTTCTGAAAAAATGTCAGGAACTGCTGGAAATTGATATTCCCGTTGTGGAAAATGCCCTGAATGCAATCGTTGCACGGAATGACCTGATAATTGAAGATGATGCTATCTATTTGCCGCCTTTCTATTATGCTGAATGTGGTATTGCAGAAAAACTGCTGGAATTAGCCGATTCTGATACAATTCTGAATCATAATGTTACGATAAATATTTCTGCACTGGAACAAAAACTGAATATCCAGTATGATGACATACAGGCACAGGGCATACAGCAGGCGGTTTCTTCAAAAGTCATGATTCTGACAGGAGGACCCGGCACAGGAAAAACTACTACGACACTCGGAATTATTGAAACTCTGAAATCGCTTGGCAATAAGATTCTCTTAGCAGCTCCTACAGGCAGAGCCGCTAAACGAATGACGGAAGCCACGGGCATGGAAGCAAAAACCATTCACAGACTGCTTGAATACAGTCCGGAAGAAGGCTATAAACGGAACAAAACAAATACTCTTGACGGCGATGTGTTAATCGTTGACGAATCCTCTATGATTGATATTATCCTGATGTATTCGCTTCTGAAAGCCATCCCTCTGCATATGAAATTGATTTTAGTAGGCGACATTGACCAGCTCCCGTCCGTTGGTGCTGGAAATGTATTAAGAGATATTATTGATTCAGAAAAATTTCCTGTTGTTCGATTAACAAAAATTTTCCGTCAGGCACAGTCAAGCCAGATTATCATGAATGCCCACAGAATTAACAAAGGGCAGTACCCAAATTTGCAGAATCAGCAGGGTACAGATTTCTTTTTCATTGAATGTGAAGAACCGGAACAGGCAGCAAATCAGATTGTTGGGCTGGTACAGTCCAGACTGCCGAGATACTGTCATGTGAACCCAACGGACATTCAAGTTTTAACACCTATGCAGAGAGGTGTTATCGGTGCAGCTAATCTCAATCAGCTTTTACAGCAGAATCTAAATCCTGCACAATCTTGGCTTAACCGTGGCGGCCGGACTTATCGTCTGCATGATAAAGTCATGCAGATAAAAAATAATTATGATAAAGAAGTTTTTAATGGTGATATCGGCATGATTTCAGAGATTAACACGATTGATAAGGAACTGACTGTTCAGTTTGAAAACAGATTTGTCAAATATGATATTACAGATTTGGACGAGCTTGTTCATGCCTATGCAATTACAATTCATAAGTCACAAGGCTCAGAATATCCAATTGTCGTAATGCCTGTCATGATGACACATTTCATCATGTTACAGCGAAATTTAATCTATACCGGAATCACCAGAGCAAAGAAAATGCTTGTTCTTGTCGGTATGAAAAAGGCCATTGCCTATGCTGTCAAGCATATCACGGTCACAAAACGCAACACAAAATTGAAAGAACGCTTGAAAAACGCCTGATTTTGTGGTATAATGGAAAATGAAGTATTGTATTAAGATATAGGAGAGGGGGATTATCATGCTGCCAGAAGAAAAAGCTCGCAAAAGGATAGACGCTTTTTTGGACAATGCCGGATGGATTGTTGTACCCAGAGAGGAATTTACACCCAATCATCCGACAGCATTAATGGAAGCACTTATGCTTGACAACACTGAAAGCGATTATCTTTTATTTATCAATGGAAAAGCCATTGCTGTTTTGGAAGCCAAACGTGAAGAAAACGAGTTAAAAGCGGATGTGGAAACACAGGCGGAACAGTATGCACATACTCCGCAAAAATGGTATGGCTTGTGGTGTAATGGCTTTATTCCTCTTGTATATATGTCCAATGGGAAAAAGATTCTTTATAAAAATCTGTTTGCCAATCAAACTGAATATATCGAAATTGATGATATGCATTCTCCAAAGGAAATGTTGCGTTTAATCAATCAGACCTCTGATTACGGCGCACTGCCAAAATTAAACCAAGGAACACTGCGTGACTGTCAATATCATGCGGAAAACAGGTTTGAAGAATGTCTGAGAAACGGAAAAAGAAAACATCTCGCAGTACTTGCAACAGGAAGCGGTAAAACGTATCTTGCCTGCCTTGCAAGCTATCGGCTATTGAACTACACATCTGTAAAGAGAGTACTGTTTCTGGTAGACCGCAATAATCTCGCCCGACAGACAGAAAGTGAGTTCAGCCAGTTTAACCTGACAGAGAAGCAAGCGGAATTTAGTTCCCTGTATCTTATCAAACGACTTCGCAGAGAAAATGATATTAAGGCAACTGTGGTCATCTCTACAATTCAAAAACTGTATGCGGTCATGACAGGACAGCAAATTTCTGATGAAAACGAAGATGCTGAAGATGAAAATAATACTGCTATTGAAGATAGAAGCTTAGATGAAACTGTTCATCTTGGCAATCATGTAAAGCTCCCCCATGATTATTTTGATTTTATCATTGTGGATGAATGCCATCGTTCTATCTATGGGAAGTGGAAAGCAGTGCTTGACTACTTCAATAAGGCAATTATCCTCGGACTGACGGCTACGCCCACACCGGAAGCGGAGGCATTTTTTAACAGAAATTATGTCGAACAGTATACAATTGAGAAATCTGAAGATGATGGAGTAAATGTTCCTGCCCGAATTTATCGCATTGTTACAGAAATAACAGAGCATGGCGGTTCTATCAAAGCAGGAACGACTGTGCAGGAAACTGTCAGGCGAACTGGGAAATTAAAATCATACACTGCACAGCGACAAGTGGAATATGATTCATCAGCACTGGACAGAACTGTCGTCAACCGCAGTCAGATTATTGAAGTACTGACAAGATTCAAGGAATCCATCTACCGTGATTTATATCCGGACAGAGAGGTTTCTTGGGAGTCTATTCCCAAAACGCTGATATTTGCAAAAGATGATAATCATGCAACAGAAATAGTTGAGGCAGTAAAAGAAGTATTTAAGACAGAATTTCCTGATGAAATTTTACCAGAAGGGTTTGTACAGAAAATTACATACTCTGCCGGAGATTCCAATGCACTAATCAGGGATTTCCGAACAGAGAAAGAATTCCGCATTGCAGTCACAGTTACACTTGTAGCTACAGGAACGGATGTTAAGCCACTTGAAATTGTCCTGTTCATGAAAGATGTTCAGTCAGATGTGCTGTACACACAGATGAAGGGTCGTGGTTGCCGTACCATTTCCGAGGACAAACTCAAAGAAGTGACTCCCAATGCCAATTTTAAAGAATGCTACTATATCGTAGATGCTGTCGGTGTGACAGAACATGAAAAGAAAATTCCAAAAGTAAATCCTGTTTCGGGAACAGGCAAAAAGCTGACTCTGTTTGAAGTTTTGGAACATCTTTCACATAAGGAGCTGAGTGATGATAACCTGATACTGCTCCGTGATTATTGTGCAAGCATTCACAACCGCTATGAAAATAATCCGCTGTTTGGGTATCATCTGACAGAATTTATAAATGATTATGGATTCTCACCAAAAAATATTTCTGTGGCTGTTCGTGATGCATTTGATAGAAACCTGATCCCTGCGTTTATTAGTCCGTCTGATGAAAACCGGACAAGATGGCAGTTGATTGCAAGGCTGATGAACAATATTTCAGCAAGAAAGAAACTGCTGGAACTGCACAAAGGATACCTCGCTATTACAGAAGAAGACCCCGACAAGCTGATTTCTGCCGGATTTTCCGTAGAAACTGCAAAAGAATACATCAAAAATTTTCAGAAATACATTTTAGAGCATAAGGACGATATTGAGGCTTTGCGTATTATTTATAACTCCGAAGATACACTCATTACCAGCTCCATGCTTTATGATTTAAGCGAAAAACTGCTGTTGGAAGATAAGCATTTCAGTGCAGAAGCATTGTGGAAATATTACCGCACACTCAATGCCAGTGCTGTCGATGAACTGGATGAAAAGACAAATGCCAAATTATTGACAAATCTGATACAGCTGGTACGCTATGCTTACGGAAAAGTCAGAAGCTTACAACTCTGATGAATGGCTTTATACAGCGGTTTAATCTGTACTGCGGTCAGACACAGCGTTCACTCTCCGAAGAACAGGTCAGTGTCATGCGGCAAATCGCTGAATATATCGTCAGTGAAGGAGCAGTTTCTGCAATCGAACTCAATCAGTCAGATGCTGACCTCTGGCGCAAAGGAATCAAGGCATTTGGCAATATTACTATGCTGAATACCGAAATGAATGCATTATCAAAATTTTTATTAAAGGTGGCGTAAATCAATGGCAACACAGAAAGCAGAAGATTCTCTTCTGAAAAAAGTATGGAATATCGCAAACGTCATGTCCGCTGCTGGTGTAGGATTTACTGACTATATCACACAGCTTACTTATATTCTGTTTCTCAAAATGGATACAGAAAAAGAAGAACTGGGACTGAAAAGCACTCTGCCGGACGGCTGTAAATGGAAAGACCTCATTGAATATGACGGTGATGACCTTGTAAAGGAATATGAGAGAATACTTGCACAGCTTGCAAAACAAAGCGGTCTGATTGGTACGATTTTTACAAGAGCTGTCAATAAAATAGACCGTCCTGTGCATCTTCAAAAAGTTATCGAAATGGTATCGGAAGAAAACTGGTACATGATGGAGGGCGATTTCAAGGGCGCAGTCTATGAAGGCATTCTCGAAAAGAATGGTCAGGATAAAAAAAGCGGCGCAGGACAATATTTTACACCTCGTGCGCTCATCAAAGCGATTGTAGATGTTGTCAATCCACAGATTGGCGAAACTGTCGGAGACCCCTGCTGCGGAACAGCCGGATTTCTGCTTGCTGCCTATGACCATATGCGTGTACAAAGCAAGGATTCCAGAAAACAGAAATTTCTGAAAAACAATGCTCTTTTTGGTGCAGATAATACGGCACTCGTTGTCACGCTTGCTTCTATGAATCTGTATCTGCATGATATCGGTGTTGAGCAAAGTCCTGTCATTTATCAGGATTCTTTGCTTGATAAGTCTGACAAGATGTTTGATGTTATTATGACAAATCCGCCTTTCGGCACAAGACCGCAGGGAAGCGGAGCTGTATCTGCTGTAAGAACTGAATTTATTGAAACATCAGATAATCAGGTGAACTTCTTACAGCATATCATGTCAATTGTAAAAACAGGCGGTCGTGTCGGTGTCGTTCTGCCGGACAGCGTATTGACTGACGGTGATTCCACTAAGAAAGTTCGTGACAAGCTGTTGAAAGGCTTTAATCTGCATACCATTCTGCGCCTGCCGACTGGTATTTTCTATGCGAACGGTGTCAAGACAAATGTGCTGTTCTTTGACAAGAGCAAGCCTACAAAGGATATCTGGGTATATGATTATCGCACAGGCATTCACCACACAATGGCACAAAAGCCCATGACAAGGGCAAATCTTGACGAATTTGTTGAGCACTATTGCTCAGGTCATATGCAGGACAGAACGGAAACTTATTCCGCAGAGAATCCAAACGGCAGATGGCGCAGGTTTACAGCGGAGGAAGTGGCACAGCGTGAAGACCTGAATTTCAAATGGATTGACCTCACCGAGGAAGACGAGCGCACAGTCGGAGAAATTATAGACGATATGCAGGAACAGGCGGATGTTATCAACAATGCGCTGACAACTCTGCGCAGTATTCTGGGAGGGATTCGCTTTGATTGATACAAAAGCACTGAGGAGCAGGGTTCTTGATTTGGCAATTCGTGGACAACTCACAGAACAGCTTGAAAGCGACGGCACAGCGTTTGATAACAATGGGCATATCAAAACGTATTCTGATAGTAATCCTTTCCATATACCAGATAATTGGAAATGGACAACAATAAGTGATGTCATTTCAAAAGACATTGGCGGAGGAACACCCAGTAAAACAGTAAAAGAATACTGGGAAGGTGGTACAATTCCGTGGATGAGTGTAAAAGACTTTTCTTCTGTAAAAAATGGTGTTTTATATGATACAAAAGACCATATTACCGAATCAGGACTTCAAAACAGCACATCAAATCTAATTGACACAGATGCAATTATTATCTGCGTGCGAATGGGATTAGGTCGAATTGTCAAACTTTGCAAGCCTACAGCCATTAACCAAGATTTAAGGGCAATTTGGCTTAGTGACTGTATTGACGGTGATTATTTTATTTACTTCTACTCAACTTTGCGAGTTGAAGGTCACGGAATGACAGTATCAGGAATCAACAAAAAGGAACTAATGGGTTTCAAACTCCCCCTCCCACCCCTCGCCGAACAAAAACGCATTGTCGCCCGTGTGGAGGAAATTTTCCGTATTCTTGATACCATTGACGAAGCACAGCAAAAATATACCGCCGATGTGGAAAGCCTGAAAGCAAAACTCATCACCGCAGGTATTCAGGGAAAACTCACAGAACACCTTGAAAGCGATGGCACAGCAGAGGAATTATATCAGCACATTCAGACTGAAAAACAGAAACTCATCAAAGAGGGAAAAATCAAAAAAGAAAAGCCCCTGCAACCAATCAGGCCAGAGGAAGTGCCGTTTGAGATTCCAAGTAGTTGGAAGTGGGTATATTTAGGTGAGATTTT
Organism: Oscillospiraceae bacterium; assembly: GCA_045541055.1. Classification (GTDB taxonomy): domain Bacteria; phylum Bacillota; class Clostridia; order Oscillospirales; family Ruminococcaceae; genus UBA3855. The sequence goes on along the minus strand of JAZQIL010000254.1, from coordinate 4,661 downwards.
TCAGCACAATACAGGAAAAGCTCTAAACTCTGCAAATAAAGAAGGAACACTGCTTAACTATATTACGACATCAAATGTTTACTGGGAACATTTTGAACTGAAAAACCTAAAACAAATGTACTTTACAGATGAAGAAATTGATAAATGCACTATTACAAAAGGAGACTTGCTAATTTGTGAGGGTGGTGACATAGGGCGGTCTGCAATTTGGAATTTTGATTATGATATGAGAATTCAGAATCATTTGCACAGACTGCGTGGCTATATATCAAATATCTGCGTGAAATATTACTACTATTTGATGTGGTTATACAAAGAAACCGGAAAAATTGATGGCAGAGGAATTGGATTGCAAGGATTTTCGTCTAAACGTGTTCACAGTTTAATTGTTCCCCTCCCACCACTCGTTGAACAAAAGTGCATTGCTGATAAGCTGGCCGAGGTGTTGGGTGTACTATTTTAACAGAGATGAATAAGGAACGGAGGCAGAAACAATGGATGATAAAGCAATTTATATTTCCTATTTGATTACTGAATTTTTCTGTATTCTTTTTTCAATTGGTATCATCATTAAAGCAAATAAAAATGTAGGCACAGATATTCAAATGCGACATTTCAGAGAAATGGCTCTGTTCTTTATCTTTTATCTGATAAGTGACAGCATCTGGGCTCTTGGACAGGGCGGTCTGATTCCGTTCAGTGATACGCTCAACAAAATCACAAATGCCGTAGGATTAACAGCTGTTTCCCTGTTGATACTTGGCTGGTGTATTTTTGTGATTTTCCGTATTGACCAGAATCGTGCCAAAAATGTAAAACCACTGCGGATAATGCATTATACTATTTCAATTCTGGATATTTTCCTTTCAATATTGTCCATATTTACAAATTTCTACTTCTATATTGACGAAAATGGAATCTATCAGCTTGGAAAGGGCTTTACACTCCATCTTGTGCTGACCTTGATACAGCTCTTCGGAAGCGGTATTTATTCCTTTGTACAGAGTATTTCCAACAAGCAGGTCAGGCTTAAAACGGAATACCGTCTGCCATTGCTGTTTATTATTATACCAGCAGCTACAGCGGTATTAGAAGGAATTCTGCCGCTTACGCCAATTGTACCGCTGGGAATTTTTCTGGCAATCCATCTTTCATTTCTGGAAATACAGAACAGCGAGATTTATTCCGATGCACTTACAGGACTGAACAACCGCAGACGTATGGAAATTTTCCTTCAGGATATGATACACAATGCCTCAGCAGAAAAAACTTTCAGATTGTATATGATTGATGTCAACGACTTTAAGCAGGTAAATGATAAATTCGGGCATTTAGTAGGAGACAAGGCACTGCAGCTTGTAGCAGATGCACTGCATAATGTTTCAGACAGATTACATGGCTTCTGTGCAAGATACGGCGGTGATGAGTTTGTACTGATTATTCAGCAGGATACACAGATTCTGGAGGCAATACAAAATGAAGTGGATACCCTGCGTGAAAGTTGCACTGACCTGATTCCAAGAATCACAGTCTGCACAGGCTACACAGAATGTTCCTCAGATGCTGTGACCGCCTCACAACTGATTGCTTTGGCAGATGAGCAATTATATATACAGAAAAAATTATTTCATGGGGAAAAGATTTCTTCAAAAAATATGTGATTATCTGGATACCGATGATAAGCGTGATAGCTTATAGAATAATTTTTCCACATCTTTCAACAAAATATTCAACAGTACCATTAAAACTATTAAAATTATTCACAGGAGGTGAAATATATTGAAAAGTATAACTGAGAAAAAAGATACACCAGCCACATCAGAGAACAACCCTCCTCTGCTCGACCGCAACCTGTACAAAACAATAAAGAAGATGGACAGGGCAAGTCTGGAAACCTTGATAAATGATATCTATGAAAGCGGTCGAAAGAAAGGGGCAGCAGAAGCAACAACCACACCTGATTTAGAAGATTCATCAGATAATCTGGATAAGTCAGATAATTCCGTTTCAAATCAGGAAAATAGTTGTGGGGAGGATACTGTTGATAATCACCACACTTTGGATTTGCGTGTGCTGGAAAAGAACATACGGAAAGTAAAGGGAATCGGTGCGAAAAGAACGGAAGAAGTCATGATAATAATAGAACAGTGGCTGGGTGTGTGATATAAGCAACTACATGGTAATAAAGCAGTCATGTTTAAAAGAGTAAGATGCTATGAAAGCAACAAGAAAATAAGGAGTATGCATATGGAAAATTTGCAAATAAGAGGACTTGAAATTCCGATAGTATTACAGCGTGCCAACCGAAAAACAATGGAGGTCACATTAAAAGAAGGAAAATTGAATGTAAAAGCCCCGAAAAATATGCCCATTCAGGAAATTACAGAAATCCTTGAATCAGAATCAACTAACATTACGCGGAAATTAACAGAAGTGAGGTATCCCAATAACATTTTGAATGTAGAGGGCATTTCCACTCCGGTAAAATTAATCCGAAGCGACAGAAAAATGATTACTGTAGAAGTACAGCATAGTGAAGTGATTGTCCGTGCGCCGTATGATGCACCGGAAGAAAAAGTGATGAAGTTTCTGCTGTTCAAAGCAAAGGACATTGAAGAAGCCTATCAGCAGAATAAGGCATCTGCTCCGGAAAGGCTTATCAAGAGGAACTTCTTTCTCTTTTCAAGAGAGCAGAAGAATATATTCCACAGCGTGTACAATACTATGCACCTCAAATTGGTGTGATTCCCACAAACATTACAATCCGCAATCAAAAGACAAGATGGGGGAGCTGTTCTGATAAGGGAAATCTGAATTTTAATTGTCTGCTGATGCTTGCACCAGTGGAAGTAATTGATTCTGTTGTAGTTCACGAACTCTGCCACTTAAAATATATGAATCACTCAGAAAAATTTTATGAAGAGATTTATCGTGTTTATCCCGAATATGACAAGTGGAATCAGTGGCTGAAAGAAAACGGCACCGCAATTGTAAGAAGAATGATGGGCTGATTTTGGAAATTGCCTTGAACGATTACGAAGTTTATCACATTAAATCGTTGAAGTACATCAAATAAAAATAGGCTGGTGCGGTATCATTTCCACACCAGCTTTCTTTCATTCTCCAAGAATCTCCATCATCAGTAATGCTCCATCTTTGAACCCCTGAATGTACAATGCTTCATTGTCCTTTGCCGCACTTTCGCCCTGCATATCACTGAGTCTGTGGTATGTTTCAACCTGTTCCGGTGTCAGCGATTTTTCAAATTCTGCTGAGAGTTTCCGCCATTCCTGCAATGTTCTGTCATTGGGGTCTGCTCTGCGGTCTGATGGAATGATGTCCCCGTGGTATAGCTCTTTTAGCATGACAGCCACCTCCTTTCAGTGTACTATCATACCATAAATGAAGAGAAATAGCCATTACTATAACCAACAAAGATAATATAAAATTATTGTGCAGATTACTGCATTTTTATTGACAGATATTCAAAAACGTGATATACTGAAATAAAGAAAACTATTTAATCATTCAGGAAGAGTTTATAAAATTCCATACTTTCGGCAATTCTGCAAATAAAATAGTTATTCTGATTCATGGGATAAGGAATTACAGCAAAATAGCTTGAACATTTTATGAAGATTGTTACGGTAATTCTTTGGTTTTCATTTTCAAACTGTTCAATTTATAGAGCATTAAATCCTAAGCAATTTATTCTTACACTTTGTGGTATTGCTGTCAGCTTTGTTGTGATGATGATATTCTGTGAATGATGTATGTCAATATTGCAATAACAGTAATTTATATCTATATTATTTTCCTACTGATATACAAGTGTGGAAAAACAAGTGCATAATGGTATCACAGCCGTTCAATAAAATTCATTTAAGGAGGTAATCTACTATGAAGAATTTTGATAACATAACACCCAAAAGTGTAATCGCAGCCAGTGTGAAGTATTAAAATTTTTGTAATTAATTTAAAATCAACATAAAACAATAAGGGGGGCTTTGTATGGCATCTATGATTACCATAGTTTCAACTAATTCCTCACTTTTTTCTGTAATTCTATTTGTAAGCATATTGGTTCTGACCGGATTAATATCCGCCATAGTGCTGTTTATTTCAATGAATCCTTCAGAAAGAATAATAAAAAAAACATTTCAAAATTACAATACTGATTTTATCTTTTTCTATCGAAAGGCAACAGCTTATAGACTACTATTCAATGCACACACATTCATTTCAACTGCACTAAAAATATCAAACGCTTGTACTACATTTATTGTAGTTTATTGTGCTATGGTAGGTGAAAACTATATTCTTCTTTTTTCTATGCTATCTGCTTTAGGAAATGTAATAGCATTAACAATTCCATTTGAAAGCTATGCCAAAATATATGTTGAGGCATCAAGAGAATTAGAGCGTGCCCTCTTAGGTGATAATGTTACACAGCAAACATTACTAAATGCATATAATAAGGCTGAAGAAATAATTCAAAACAAATTTATGTGATTTTCAGTTTTGTTATAGATTAACTACAACTACAAGCAACTATCAAAGAAGATTATGCAGATTGTAGAACATGGGCTATGATAAGGAACTGTGCAAAAATAAATCAGTCATATAAAGGAGAGATGGTATAATTCCAATTTGGGTGAAAT
>JAZQIL010000253.1:0-3071 GCA_045541055.1 Oscillospiraceae bacterium | reverse complement strand
ATCGCAGAGTTCCTTGACAAATTCGGTGAGAACGTGTTCTCTCTGCGGATAATGAAACGTCAGATTGCCGGGACTGATATTCAGTATTTCACAGACTTCCTTGTTGCTGGTATCTGTAAATCCCTTTTCAATATATAGTTTGGATGCTATCTGAACGATCATTTCTTTCGTCGGTCGGTTTTTGGTTCCTCTGGCGATGACGATCCCCTCCTTGTCATTATATAAAGCTGTGTTTTACAAATCTTTCCTTTATTATACACGATATGGTACGATTTGTCAATAGTCTCGCTACTATTCTAAAACGTTTTCGGAAATATTTTTTGAAACAACAAAACCACCGACGGAGTGTCAGTGGTTCTGATCATATTCAGTTTATGCCTAAATGCCTCTCAATCACCGCCATAATCTCATCCAGCCGCTTCTCACCAACACCTTTGATACTGCCGATTTCCTTCCTCAGCTCACTAAGATCAAGCGTCGGAGTCTCTGCATCTTCCATGACGTTGTTGTAATAGTTGGTGAAGAAATTCTGCATTTCTTCACGGGTCATGCCTTTAATTTTCTTGTATGTAGCCCTATCCAGTGTTTTCTGTTCCATGTTGCACCTCATTTCCTCAACACAACTTCAAATGTGCCATCCGCATTGCACTTCAGACTCAGCGTCCGGATATATCTCTGGAAGAACGCCTCTTTCTCCTTATCCGATGCCGTGATCCGAGCCTCCTCATAGATCTGCTGCACCAGTTCCTTGCCGTTGAGATACACAATGTCGGGCAGATACTTCCCCAGAATATCAAACAGCACAGCTCTCTTGAATTCCTCCACATTGCCAGAGCAGAAATCATCGATCGAGCAGTAATAGATACCATGCTCGGAGAGGGCATTCTTGATAGCAGAACCGCACTTGGCATACTCATACATAACGAGGAACTTTGCTTTCGGCAGTGAACAGATCAATCCCCAGTAGTCGGAATCACTGGACACCAGAATAAACGAATCAATGCCATCCTCATAATAACTCTTGCAGACACCTGCGGTCATCATAATATCAACAAGTGACTTTCTGTCGGTCACTCGCTGTACCTCCACATGTTCTACAGGAATGCTCGTGAACTGATACAGCCAGTCCCAGCCGATGGATGTGTGGTAATCATCATACAGATAGATCTTCTCAATTTTGTTCAGCTCATCCGCGTCCAGATTCCGCAGGACACTGTACAGCTTGTACACATCGGAATTCTCACAGTCAACCACAAGCGCTGTATGGTTACTCTGCTTCACAAAATCATAGATGTTATTTTTCGTTTCGCTGTGAGCGTCACGATATTTCGTGTAATCGTCAAAATGGTCATCGTGCTGTTTGTAGATCACACTGAGGAATTTGCCGTCGCTGTAAAGGATGCTGCCTGCGTCAACAGGAATCCAATGGACATACATTTGAAACGGATATTTGTCGATATTCGCCATGTACTTTTCGAATTCCTTCTTCAGCACATCCTTCTTCGTGTACTTCGGAATGCAGAACAGTTCTCGTATGTACGCCCAGTTTACCCAATCATAGAACAGTTCCGAGCAAGCGTCAATATTCTCGCTGATGAGCTTGGTGAGGTCGTGCATGTACTGTTCAGCACGGTAATTCGGCTTGATGACGTTGATACCCCATTTTGCAAGCTGTTTGATGTTGTCGTGGTCGTACCATTCCAGCCTGTCCAAATTCATGAGATTATACCGCATTTCCGTATCGGTTTTCTTGAATTTCTGAAACAGCGTGGTGCGGAGCTTGCAGAGATAGCGGATGATAGTCGCACCCTTGTGGGCATACAGCCTTTGCAGCGTGTCGTGACATTCTGCGTCAAAGCACTGCTCGATGATGTGCTTTCTCACGCCGATGAGATAGGCTATGGTTGTGACGAGTTCTTTGGTATCGACAGTCATGGTATCGCCTCCTTGCGGTACAAATCAATTTCCTTCATTCAATATTAATCGCTTTTCTTAGCATCCCCATATATTCATCACACGCCCACTCCGGTGCAGTAATTCTCATCTGTCCTGTAAACTGAAACAACCATCCCCAGAATGTCGGGCTGAGCTGCACCTCTACATTCGCAGTGAAACTGTCATCCTCGCATGGACGGATTTTTGTATTCATTCCAAACTTTTCGTATATATAATCGATCATCCGAGCATCAAACACAAGCGTCACCTTGACTGTTTCACCGCCATACATCTTGAACACCTGTGCATTATACTTGGCAACACTCCGGCTTCGGATCTTTGCTCTGCTGCTGATCGGCTCGACCAGAAGTTCTACCTTTTCAATGCGGTCAAGTCTGTAATTGTAATTCCTGTCAGCCTTCGGATTATAGCAGGTGAGGTAGTATCTGTCATTGTTGTACACCAGCGCAATCGGCTCTACTGTGTGGATACCATTCTCGGAACGGTACACCTTTTCACGACGTTCATTCAGATGGAAATAGTGGATTGTCACTTTCTTCTTTTCACGGATGGCTTCTTCCAGTATCTGAATGGTATAGTAGATACACTCGTTTGTTGGCTTGACGGTATTGAAACGGACAATGTTGCTTGTCAGCACCTCTGCCTGCTTGCTGCCGCCGAGAGCCGCAATCTTTTCAATCAGTTCCTGTGTCTTTTTCTCTGACAGAAGGTGCGATGCCTCAACAGCGTCAATCAGCATTTTCAGTTCCGGTATGCTGAATCGACGGTCGGCAATGTAATAACCTTTTGCTTTGCACACCTGACAGGACTGTATTTCGTATCCTTGCTCATTGAGCAGTTTGATGTCTGTCGCTAATGTGCGTCTGTCACACACGATATCCATTTCCATCAGCCGACGACATATCTCATTTGTCACCATTGGATTGTTCTCATCTGTTTCCTGTCGGAGCAGTTCCAAGAGCTTTAACAGCTTCAGTTTACGATAGTTTTCGGGGTTCATACATTCACCTCCGTCAGATTGGTTTATATTGTTTCTATTATACCATATTCTGACGGTTTTGTAAATGGTTTCATGTCCTGTTTCTGCGACAATAAGCCTATGTACCGATTCGTTT
>JAZQIL010000252.1:0-11324 GCA_045541055.1 Oscillospiraceae bacterium | reverse complement strand
TCTGGATACGGTGGATACCCTGAAATTTGAAAATTTTTTATGTCTGGATACGGTGGATACCCTGAAATTTGAAAATTTTTTATGTCTGGATACGGTGGATACCCTGAAATTTGAAAATTTTTTATGTCTGGATACGGTGGATACCCTTACTTTTTGCCCGATATAAGTATATCATATCAGAAAATATATGTCAAATAGAGAAATCGAACTTATATGACACAAAACAAGACTTTGTAGGGAGCGTGTACCCTTATGAAAGGCATCGTGGATACGGTTGGATACGGTGGCTCTGCAAATTTTATATATATATTTTCTTTTCTGCTATAATTTTGTCTATTTACTCTTGAGAAATAAAAAAAATCTTGCTATTTTTAATAAAAGCACCGTATCCACCGTATCCACATAGAGTATATAATTTAAAAAATAACGTAAAATAGATAAAAAAATACAATAAAAAGTGGATACGGTGTAGAAATAAAGTACCGTATCCATACCGTAACTAACCGTATCCAGAGAAATTTTTCAAGTAAAATAATCTCCGAAAAAAATAAATCGCCTACTCGTACTTGACAAGCAGGCGACAATGTGGTAAAATGGATTTGTAAATCAAGTTGCCAACGCATCTCACCTCGTTGGTACGAATATTATGAGGTAGCATCTCAAATATCCATCTACTCATCCATTTCTTATATTATAACATATGAATGGTACGCTGTCAAGCGGAAAAATATATTTTTTTGGTAGAAATATAATTGAGTTATGCCCTCCGAAAAAAAGAAACGGAGGATTTTTTATGCAAATTTTTAAATTTGACCAGAACACCGTAGCTAGAGCAATCAAACTTCTGCATCCGAATGGAGAACTTTTTGAAATCCGTATCATCAATGGCAGCTACAATGCCAGCGGATATTTCATGAATGTAGATACAGCTATCAAAGCATTGCAGAACTATCAGGCAGGATACAAGAAAGTAGAATTGGCACAGGCATCCAATATCTTCATCACCATGAATCCGGTGGATAATGCTTGCTATGCCAGAAAACAGCATGATAAGTTTGTCGAGAACGTAACACCAACCACCAAAGACAATGAAATTACTCGTCTGTGTTGGTTTCTGATTGACTTAGACCCGAAACGTATGTCAGGTGTGAGCAGTTCTGATGTGGAACTGGAATCAGCCAGAGCTAGAGCCAGAGAGATTTACACATTCTTGCAGTCCAGAGGGTGGCAGAATCCCATTGTTGCGATGAGTGGAAACGGTATGCACCTTGTATATCGCTATAATGAAGAGAATACCGCTGAAAACGTGGCTTTATGGGAAACTGCCCTGAAAGTCCTGCATGAGAAGTTCAGCGATGATAAAATTGATGTGGATACGACTGTGTATAACCCTGCCCGAATCTGCAAACTGTGGGGAACATTGGCACAGAAAGGCTTTTCTATTCCGGAAAGACCGCACAGAAACGCACAAATTCTTGATGCTACTCCAGAAACGCCGCAAATCAATGATATTTCCTGTCTAAGAAAGCTGATTGACGAGTTTCCGTTTGCTGTGGCTGAACCTGTCAAAATTTCTGCCCCTGCTCCGACTGTTCCGGTACAACAGCAGACAAAATCCAAGAAAAAAGGACAGTTTGACCTGAACGAATTTATTACTAAGTACAGTATTCCGTTGCAGAGTGTAGTAAATGATACAGACGGCAGTACAAAATATATTCTGTCACACTGTCTGTTTGATGAAACTCACAAGGGGAAAGATGCAGCTATTATCCAGAAAGCAGACGGAACACTTTGCTACCATTGTTTTCATGCCAGTTGTGCGGATAAGCATTGGAAAGACGTTCGCCTGATGTATGAACCTGACTATGTGCAGAACTCATCTGAAAAGAAAGAAAAGCCCAAATCTCCATATGATTTTGACGGCTCTGGTATGCTGACAATTGAGAATCTGGAACACTATCTTGAAGTCAAGGGATATCAGGTCAGATACAATATTGTCAAGCATGAAATGGAATATCTCGGATTTCCTGATTATTTTGAGGGAGCGGAGGGCAATAATGCTCCTATTCTGATAAAAAATGAATTGCAAAAACATCTGAAGAAGTGCAGTGTGCAGAATATTATGGATTATCTGGACTGCATCGGAAGAAAAAACAGAGTGAACCCGATTTTGAACAAGATTCAGTCCGTGAAATGGGACGGTGTAGACCGCATTCAGCAGATTTACGATATGTTCAAGATTGCCGAAACGGACACCTTGAGCAAAATTTTATTCAGAAAGTGGCTCATGCAGACCGTCTGTGGACTGTATAACACTATGAAAAATCCGTTTTCTCTTGATATTGTGCTTGTATTTCAGGGTGAACAGGGTGCAGGAAAGACACGTTTCTTACAGCATTTAGCGGATTTGCACATGAACAGAGCTGACTATTTCGGTGAGGGTGTATGCCTTGACCCCCGAAATAAGGACAGTATTATTGAGGCAACTGCCAAATGGATATGCGAACTAGGCGAAATCGGCAGTACCATGAAGAAAGACATTGATATTGTCAAGGCAGTTCTCTCCAGAGCGTATGATGAATACCGCCCAGCCTATGCCAGAAGTGCAATCCGTTATGCACGAATGACTTCTTTTGTGGGAACTGTCAATGATGCCGAATTTTTGATTGACCAGACCGGAAACCGCAGATTTGCGACAATTCCGCTTAGTCCTGATGTAAAAATTGATGTAAAAAATCTGAAAAATTTCGATTCTCTGCAACTCTGGGCGCAGGTCTACACTTTGGTTCAGACGGCAATTGAGGAGGGCGAAACCTATTCAAGCTGTTTCCGCCTTACTGATGAGGAAAAGAAAGCACTTGACGAGAGAAATAATTCGTTCACCAAGCCGATGAAAGGCGAAACAGAGGTGGAAGATATTATTGCAGACCAATCTACACCAGAAAAAGATTGTGAAATTAAAGAAGAAGAAATGACAACGACTGAATTTAAATCTCTGTTCCCTGAATTATCCAAGTACAGCACATCACAAGTCGCCAAAGTCCTTGAAAAATTAGGATATACGATGTATATTAAGCACTTTATTAAGACGGACGGTTCACGCAGTTCAAAGAAAGTCAGAAAACTTCCCCGCAAGCACCGCATTATATACGGATATAATCAATCATCCGGAAACTATGAACCAGTTAGAATTTAACTCTCCCAATTAAATTTAATTGAAAAAAGTCAGCCTACTTGTAGGTTGACTTTTTATGCCCTGATGGATAAAGTAATATATTTTAATTTTATCAGCTTATTTCACTAATAAAAAAAAAGAACATATGTTCTTTTTAATTGGATAAACTTTCTAAAGGTTTTTCACCTTTTTTCTTTTTTTATGTATTTCTTTTTTTGCATATACTGATATTTCAATAAATGCCGATATAAAATCGCTTCGATGCATCGAATTGATTTCTTCCTGTGCCTGCCTATATATATGATAACCGGTTAAAACTCATGAAACAAACACAAAGAAGTTGCCATTGAGAGCATTTGCTCCCTGTGGTATATAGCATACCTTGCTTTCTGGAGGATAATACAGCAATAACCTGACGGCTTAGGATACGTCATTGCCCTGCTTAAGGTGGCATTTGCACACGCAGTACCCTGTTTTATGGCTCAACAGCAACCCTGCTTTAATCGACCGCTAAAGCGAGCAGTAAACACCGTGAGAAACCCGACACCATTATCCAACTAATTTGCCGACCCTCTCGCCTGACTCTAAACTAAAAAGTTGAGGCGCAAACAGCCTACCCAGTCCCCAAAAGAACGAAATGCAAAAAACTAGGGTTTCACATCTAGGCATTTTTTATTATAGCATATTTTCACCAATTTGTCAATAGTTTTACTAAAAATTTTATCTGATAACTTATTATGATTCTGATAATTCTAAGCGAGTTCAGGCAAGTGTTGGAAATGTCATGATTGTGGTCAGCGATAGCCAGACGAAAATACAGAATGCACCAGAGAGAAAACAGCGGACAGATAAAAAGAGCCATTATTTGTGATTCGCTTACCGCTTTTCGGAATTGTTTCAGTCTATCCGACTGAATAAAAATTTTTGAAAAATTGTTTAGCAATTTGATTTTATTAAACAATAATTGCTTATTCAGTAATTAAAGAATGCCCATAACCAAATGAGTTATAGGCATTGAAATTAGTCTGACTGATTCATTACATTTTCTGTATCGTTAGAGCCGTCATTTTTTTCAGTATCGTTCTGTTCTGGTGTTACTTCCGGAGCAGGAGAGGGCAAGTTTCTGTTCATAGCAGAGGTAAAATATTTTCCGTTTCGTTCCTGTTTTTCCAGAAATTCTTTCAGCCGTTTTTCGTCACCCTCAATATATGGTCTGCCGAGAACACTTAGTACCGCTCCTCCCAGTAAGATTTTTTCATGTGCATCTCTTTTTCGTTCTTCTTCTTTATGCTTGGCAATCAATTTTTGTTTTTCCGCTTTCAAATCCTTTTGTTTTTTTTCTAAATCAGCAAGCTGTTCTTCAAAACTCTTAGTACTCTTAGGCATTTTAATTGCACTCCTTTCATTTTTCTATTATAGCATATCTTTTTTATTTCGTCAAGTGCTTTTTGTGGCTATTGACATTTTTTTCAGGATGTGTTATACTTGTGGTTAATGGGGGAGCATACTTTTATTTTAGGGACAACAATTTTTCTAAGTTCCCTGCAAGGGCGCAACTACACACCCTCAAAATATCAGCTTGCTGATATTTTTCAGGCGTTCCGTTGCGCTGGGGGAGTTCCCCCAGACCCCCCATTATAAAAATCAGAAGGGAGTGACAAATATTATGGCTATCTATTATTTGGAGATTAAAGTCGGCAGTCGTGGAAAAGGACAGTCAGCTATTGCATCAGCGGCTTACCGTGCCGGAGCGAAATTGAAAGATGATGAAATCGGAAAAACATTTGATTATACCAGAAAAAGCGGTGTCGTTCACAGTGAAATTTCATTGTGTGTCAATGCTCCAAAGGAGTATGCCGACCGTGAAACGCTATGGAATGCTGTGCATAAGGTAGAGAAAGCAAGTAATTCCAGACTATTCCGTGAAATCCTTGTTGCAATCCCGAATGAGTTACAGCGTGATGAACAGATTCAGCTTGTCCGGGAATATGTAAAGGGACTGACAGATAGAGGAATGTGCTGTGACTGGAATATCCACGACAAGGGGGATGGAAATCCTCATGCACATATTATGTGTACTGTCCGGAGTATTACTGAAAAGGGAACATGGGCAGCAAAAAGCCGGAAACAATATGTGCTTGATGAAAACGGAAATAAGATTCCTCTGAAAAACAAAGACAAGAACGGCAGAACACAATATAAATCTTACAAGATAGATTACAACAACTGGAATGAAACGGAGCGTGTCGAGGAATGGAGAGCAGAATGGTCGGCTTGCTGTAACAAATATTTATCTCCTGAAAAGAAGATAGACCACCGGAGTTATGAACGGCAGGGAAAAGAAATCATTCCGCAGATTCATGAAGGGTATGCATCCAGAAAGCGTGAGCAGATGGGCTTGACTTCCGATAGGTGCGAATATAACAGACAGGTCAAGGAAGATAATCAGCGACTTCATTTTTTTGATTTGGTGTTACAATCCTATCAGAAAGATATTGACCGATTAAAAACTATTGCTGAGTATGATGTTCAGCAGCTTATTACTCTCCGTGATGAATACGTTCGTCAAGTGTACATTTCTAACAAGGTAAAATATGGACATTTCAAAACTGATAGACGTGATGAACTAAAATTGGCGAAGAAAAATTGGGAAGAATTTCAGGATTGTGTCAGGGTAGTTCAGCAATCTAATCAGGAATACGAAAAAATTTTTTCACTCACTTCAAAAAGAAAACGTAGAGAAAATAAAGAAAAAGCAATTGAAAATTTGAGAAACGCTAAAAATTTTCTGCAAGACTATGTTCATATAGAAAATGGACATGAATATCTATTAAAAAAATTTGATTGCAATACTCCAACAGAAAACAATCTCAAATTACTTTCGGAGTATGTAGAAAAAAATCTTACTTATTTGGAACAGCAAGCCAAGTATGAATATCAAGACAATGTTCGGCTTCAAGAATATATGGATATGAACATTACTCCTGAAAGTATCTCAGCAGCGTTTAGAGCGTTCTCTGATGAGTGTCAGGCTGTTCCTGAAGCTAGACGACAGGATGTAGCTAAGTTATTGGATGAGAATCCAATTCCTATATATTTAGATGATAAATTTGCCTATTTTCCTAAATTAGTTCCTATTGTAAGAGAAAAAATATCACAAGTTTTGAAAAAATATCAACTTATTTCTAAGTTATCCCCAGACCAGACAGACGATGTAGAAACTCCATTACAATTTTCACTGAAACAACAAGAGAAAGTTATAGAAGAAGAACCTAGACCAACTCCAGATACACCGAAAAAGAAAATATTTCGTGGGCGGTAATTAATTATAATGATTAAATAAGTAATTACTATTTCTTGACATCCAAGTAAAAAAATGTTATAATAAAAGTAGGAAAGGTACGTGATTTCAGTGAGTGAGAAAGGTATGAATCGTCAATATCGTGACAGATTATTTAAGTTTATCTTCGGAAATCCAGAACATAAGGAATGGACTTTAAGCCTGTATAATGCTATTAACGGAACAAATTACACCAATCCAAACGATATTCAGCTTACTACGATTGAAGATGCTGTATATATGGGAATGAAAAATGATACTTCGTTCCTTGTCACAGAAACTATGAACTTCTGGGAACAGCAGTCTACTTTCAATCCTAATCTGCCTATGCGTATTTTGATTTATGCAGGAATGGTTTATGCAAAATATGTTGAAACTTCTGACGATTATTATATCTACAGTTCTAAACAACAGAAAGCCCCTGTTCCGAAGTGTATCTGTTTCTACAATGGCGCAGATAAAAAAGAGGACAGAACCATTCTGAAACTGTCTGATTCGTTTCCGAAAGGTTCTGACCCTGATATTGAAGTAAAAGTGACGATGATAAATATTAACTACGGACAGAATAAAGAACTTATGGAGACTTGCCAGTCTTTGAAAGATTACTCGTGGCTCATGGATAAGATTCGTTCTAACAAAAAGACAATGGGTAGTCTGGAATTAGCTGTAGATGCTGCTTTAACTGCTATGCCTAATGATTCTGTTATTAAGTCGTTTCTCTTGGAAAATCAAGCGGAGGTGAAGCGTATGTGTATCACGGAATATAACGAAGAAAAAGTATTCGCTCAACAGCGAGAAGAAGGTGCAGTTGAAATGCTCATTAATTTAGTGAAAAAGGGGTTGCTTTCTTTGACACAAGCAGCCGAAGAAGCACACATGACTACTGAAGAATTTGAACAACAAGCAGGGTTAAAATTATAACAAAATAAAAATTCCTCACTTCATGGAGATTGAAGTGAGGAATTTTTTTAAACATCAAAAGAATTAATTAATCTAACAATGTATTTCAGAATCATAAGGGAATCTGACGAATCTACTTTATCATTTTTATTTACATCTGCGACTTTATTTTGCGAATCTGTTAAATTTTCTTTTCCTAATATGGCTTTATTAATAGAAATGACGTCCAGAATATCAATTCTTCCATCTCCAGTTACATCCCCTCTAGTTTCTTCAGAGGTATTTTCAAGTAGAATGAAAGGAATTTGATATTTATTACAACAGTCCTTTAATACTTCATTGGAAGAATATCCATATACTGAAAACTCATTACAATCAGAACAATCAAATTCATATCCTTGAATATTTTGATTTTCACTATAGACTTTTATAGTATTGAACAGTGTCAAATTATCAAGAGTAAATTTTTGCGGAGAATGTTTTTCAAAACCGCAATCTTTTACTATTATATCCGTTAATGAATTGCAATTTTTTATATTAACATTATAAAAATTATCGTAAATAGAAACTGACTTTAATAATGGTAGTTCCTCTAAAGTAAAAGTATATTCCACTTCATTGGTATGTCTATCAGTCATATCTATATTTTTTAAATTAGGACATCTGAGAATTTCAGTATTCCGTGTATTATCAATTTTTATTATTTCCAAATTCTCACAATTATTTACCCTTAAAGAAGGTTTCCTTTTTTCTTCAATGGCTTTTGTATCTAAACAACTAAATTCTTTTAGTTTAGGACAATTACCAATTAAAATATCTTGAATCTCAGCTTCTCCAGAAATTTCAAAGTGTTCAAGAAAAGGAAAGTTTTGCATTTTACAAATGCTAATCCCTTTAGTGCCAGAACTTGGCTTTATAGATAATGATTTTAAATTTGTACACCCCCAAAAACTCAAAGTTGAATGTACTGGAATAGGATTTATCACTTCTTCTAAATTTATACAATTATAAAAAGCATTAGAACTTTCCGTTTCTATCAGCGATGAGGGAATTATAATCTTTTTCAGACCATGACAATGAGAAAAAGCACACTCTTGAATTCTTTCTACCCCATCTGGAATAGCATAATCACCAACTTTCGCTGGCGGATACACATATAAATTTTTTTTATCTTTACTAAATAAAACACCATCTATACTTAAATAGTTTTCATTTTTTTCATCCACAATAATTTCTTCTAATTTTTTACAATCACTAAAAATATTTTTATCACTATCATTCTGGTGGTCAACACTTATTATTTCTACTGGCTGACCATTTATCTCTGCTGGAATAAAAACAGACGTAACATCAGTATCTTCAACACCAACCAATAGATTATCTCGGTACAGCAGTCCATTCAAATTTACTAATTCATTTTCATCAACAGATTGACTTGCAGCATTAGTCAAAAGTGGATTCACAGAAAGCAAGGGAACGGACGATGTAATTTCTGTTTCTGCTGCTCTTACTGGTATTCCAGTAATTCCAGATACTAACAAACTAGTTATGCTCAGAACAGACAAAAATTTCTTCATTTTTATCACCTCAACTAAATCTTTATATTATTTTTTAATAAAATGAATCGATTATTTTTTTTACTTCATTTTCAGAGATATTCCAACAAGAAAAATGACACATTAATAACTCATCACAACAATATACTAGTGTGAATTCTTTGTCTTTTTTTTCTTCAGCCAAAAGTGCAGGATGCCCATTTACTTTTATTTCTTGAAAATTATGCTCATCGTTGGGGAAACTTGCACCTTGCATAACATTTGAATTATCAAATAAGTCATATCCAAAAGTTATTCTTTGATTATTTTCGCCCATAAAATTAAACATAACATACTTTTCAAAATTTTGTAAATCCTCTGCTCCCGTCTCCATCAAGAATAATCCATCTGGCAAGTAGTGTGGTGTTTCTGGATAGATACCATTTCTAGCACATTCTGCAATCATCCCATAAGGGTCGCTAGGCGTTACGGGGAGTTTCATAGAATTATCAGAAACATTTTTATTAGGAGATTTAGAAAAATCTACTGAAAAGCTACCATTAGCAACATTGACTATGAATGAAAATACGTTCATATTAAAAGCTGACACTGTAATAATATTCATAACAAATAACATTACAGCAAGACTTACAGTAATAACAGTACCTCTCATCCTGCGTGTAAATTTTCTTTTAGGTCTTGCTTTACTTTTGAGTTCCAAAAGACAACGCTGCATAGCGTTTCTCACCTCTGCCTCTGTACCCATAAGTTCAGCATACGCTCCTGTAAGTTCTTCAATCTTATCGTAGTTTCTTTTTTTAACAGGCTTTTTCAGTTCTTCTTCCAACATTTTATTTATCTCCTGAATAGATTTTTCTTTGAAATCTTTGTCCAGAAAATCGTTACTTGAAGTTCTCATAAATTTCCCCTTCTATATATATACCGTCTGAAAATCAGTGTTTTCTGACATTCGATTTTCATTTTTGTATGAATAACCAAATAAACTATCTATTTTTTTTTTTGCCTGTTATTTTTGCACAAATTTTCTGATAATTGTTCTTTGATACGTGAAATTCTTTTGTATAATGCTCCAAGGGTTAAATTCTTTCTCTTTGCAAGTTTCATTCTGTCTGTACCAGATAAATAATCATTTATTAGTTGCCGTTCATCCTCATTAAGAACATCTAGTACACTACTCTCAAACGGATTTTCAGAGAGTTGTTCAGCCATAGTTTCAATGTCCACCGTATCCACTTTTTTTCGCTGATATGTCTTAATTTCTTTATCTGCCACAGAATACAGCCACGGACGAATATCTTTTGACATATCCAGAGTATTCACTTTTTTATACAAAACAAGCATAACTTCCTGTGTACAGTCCTCAGCGGCATGAAAATCACCATACAGCCGATTGTGGCAGTAATTAAATATATCCTTATAGTAACTTTCTATCAGGTATTCTACAGGTTCTTTCGCCATCTTTATTCCCCCTTCATCCTATCAAAATCTTTTTTTACAATATATCACAAAAAATATTTGTTGTCAATCTTATTTTTCAAAAATCACACTCCAAATTCTTTGACTTTCCTATAGAAGCGGTTTGGTTTCATACCAAGTTTTTTCATAGTAGCAACTGCTGTCTGTTTTCCGGCTCTCCATTTGGCACATTCTTTACGAAACTGCTTTTCATCCACAGGCATAGGTTGTCTACCCTTATATTTCCCCTCTGCTTTTGCGATAGCAATACCCTCACGCTGCCGTTCACGAATGGTTTCACGTTCCAGTTCTGCCAATCCAGCAAATACCGTCAGCATAAATCTGCCTTGTGGAGTAGTCGTGTCAAGTTGTTCTTTCAGACTGATGATTTCTACACCCTTTGCTTGCAGCTCATCTACAAGACGGAGCATATCTGAACTACTACGAGCCAAACGAGCATATTCAGACACCACTACTACATCACCATCACGCACATAGTCAAGCATCCGTTTCAGTTCCGGACGGTCAGAAGTCTTCCCAGTGCACTTGTCAATAAAAATTTTGTGCATTGGCTGACCGAAGTTTTCAAGTGCTTGCAGTTGGCGAGCCTCATTCTGGTCTATGGTGGATACTCTTACATACCCGATATAAGTTTTTTCTGCCATGAAAATGACCTCTTTTTTTTATTATTTTTTGGTAAATTTTGTATTTTTGTTAGTCTGTCTAACAAAATCAAGGGGAGAAAAGATTTTGGGCATCTGGATACGGTGGATACCCTGAAATTTGAAAATTTTTTATGTCTGGATACGGTGGATACCCTGAAATTTGAAAATTTTTTATGTCTGGATACGGTGGATACCCTGAAATTTGAAAATTTTTTATGTCTGGATACGGTGGA
>JAZQIL010000251.1:0-2910 GCA_045541055.1 Oscillospiraceae bacterium | reverse complement strand
GAATTTGGATTCTCCACACCTGTCAGCCTGCACATTTCCGCTGATAATTCAGCTTTGATGTGTTCATCCAAAGCAATGGCATTCTGAGCAAGCTGCAAATCAATGCGGATACCTCTGTCGTTGATTTTCTGGTCAATATAGAATTCTTCCCAGACGAAATCCGGAACAGGGTATTTCACAAGTTTTCTGTCAATTTCCATTTCTGCTTCCACATCACGCTTGTTATATGCCTTGAAAGTTTCCCACTTGTCAGGATACAGCACCGGATTATGAAACTCGGGTTCATTGTCATCTGTTTTGTAGGGAACACAGAAAAATTTGATTAAAGACTTGCCTTCTGCCATTTTCTGCTCCTGAATTTTCAGGACTCTGCCGACTTCCGCCAAAGAAGATGGAAGGCTTAAATAACGGCTGTGTATCATAGTGCAGTGCCATCCGGCAGGATTAAAATAATTCCCGACAGTATCTTCATCAATACTATAACTCCGGAAAAACTGCGGACAATTCTGCTGCACATATACTGACAGGCATATACGTTCGAAATTGACGTTAAACGCCTGTTTAATGATGGTTTCATCAGCAAACGCTTTCAGGATTTTATCGGGTATCTTTTCACCGTTTGCAAGGTCAATCACCTGCACAGCTCCGCCATCAATCGAATAGCTGAATAATAAAATATCAAAATAAGGCGAATCTGCATAGGCATAGACACCGCATTTCATAATATCACGGTCGCTCCGTGTTTCAATATCAATTGTAATACATTCCATTTTTTCTCCTTAAATAACCCACCCACAGCGTATGCCACAAACGCCCGCCCGTCTGTTCAATTAATCAGTCAAGAAAATCGTCATCATCATCAAAGTCGGCAAAGTCATCTTCTGCACGGGTATGCCCGTCAAGCGGTTCTCCGTCACGGATTTTCTGGAGATTGTTCAGTCCGCAGGCGATACCTTTGTTGCCGTTGCTGTTAAAAGCATAGAATGTAATAGAAGCTCTGCCGTAGCATCCGCTGTAAACTTCACTGCGTTCAAGAATTGGCTTGCGGCTTGCGTCCACGATGCCGGGCGGATTAGTGGCATTCGCATTCAGAAAATAGCTGTTTGCATAGGCTTCATCGTCCGGGCGTTCTACATCGCCGTCTCTGAGGGGCGTTTTAATTGCCGAAAGCGGAGGGACGCTTCTGCCGTTGCCTCTGAGTTTGGCAGCACTGTTTTCATGAGCAGCCGCAGTAGCGGCATTGACTGCATCGATTGTTTCTTTGTCGGTCTTGGGAATGATGAGGGAAATGCTGTATTTTTCCGGACCATTGTTCAGGGACTTAGGTTCCCAGACATTTACATAAGACCAGCGTGTTCCAGGTCCTGTAATGACCTTTGTCGGGTTTTTGAGTTTTTTTGCCATGTTAATCTTCCTCCTTGAAATCATTTTCTGCACTGTTCCATTCCGGACGCTTGTCCGATTCTGGAACAAGAGTTGGTTTGCCCTGCGGTTTATAAATCAATCCGCCGAGCAGTTCTTCAAATTGTTTTTTGCCGAGCAGTTTCTGCATGGCAGTCAGACCGAGAACCTTATGCTCATAGGGGTCTGCGCCGTTCGCCTTGACTGCTTCTGCAACAGCGTTTTCATCTGTGTACTTTCTGGTGGAGCGACCTTCCACCAGTTTCCAGCCTATCCACCGTTTTCCTGCGAGTGCCTGAGAAAGAGCATAATCCTTGATGTCATTCACCCATGAAACCAGCTTGTCAGCTTTTTCAAGAATCGCTTCTATTTCAGTATCTTCAAGTTCCGCAGGCATTGCAAAGTCGTATTGTGCCAGCATCAGGTTATATTCTGCACGTTTCCGGCAGGTAGCTTTCACCTTGCAGAAACGGCAGTGTTCGCCGACCTGAAATTCGCCTTTGCCCTCAGCGGCAAGTGTGGCTGTCGGCTTGAGTGTATGTTCCGCCCAGTCTGTCAGTTCTGTGACGGGAATCGTGTATTCGCTGACGTTCTGCATTCTCGGCTGGAATATCACCATTTTGATTTCTGTGATGTCGTACAGAATGTCGAACAGCTCCAATGCACCGAGCGCATACAGCATCATCTGCGAGTTGTTTTCCGCCGATACAAGGACATTCTTTCCGTACTTGAAGTCAATGACAGTCAGCGTTTTATCAGCAACAATGATACAGTCGCCTGTGCCGAATCCGTCCGGAACGTAAGAAGAAAAATCCAGTCTCTGTTCCACCATAACAACAGGCTGATGATATTTCGCTGTTTCTTCGGCGATATACTGCACGTAGCTGTCGGTGCATTCCGCCATTTCCCCATCAAAGAAATCCAGATTTTCTGTAGGGTCACGCACGTTGTGACCGAGGAGCTTGTTCACTTTGAATTCAGCAAGTTCATGGGCGCAGGTACCTTCTCTTGCAAAATCTGATGCTGTATCGGCTACTTTTGCATTGAGCAGGGCTGACGGCGGGCAGGCAAGCCATCTGGCACTTGACGAGGCGGACAGTTTCGCATGAGAGCGTTCAGAATGTTTAGCTTCCAATCTGTTCAGCCTCCTTCAGCACCTCTGCATAGGTTCCTTCCGGCAGTTCAGATACCTTGTCCGCACCGTGTTTTTTACAAGTGCTTTCACTTCGGCTTTATAGCCCATGCGTGATTTTTCGGCAAGCACTTTTCTGACATCGTCAAGTGTGACTTCCGTTTTCTGCGGTTCAGCGGGTGCAGGCTGTTTCTTTTCGGGCTGCTTTCTGGTTTCTTCTTCGAGTTCAGGCGGTGTGTAGATTTCCACAAACTGCCCAATTTCGGTTTTGGTTTCTTCACCTGCAATTTCCTGCAATGCCGCAACAAGGGCATTCAGGGCATTAAGTCGGAGGCCAAGCGGTCTTAGGAAGACAAAATATCTCTCCAACTCCTTGG
>JAZQIL010000250.1:0-14197 GCA_045541055.1 Oscillospiraceae bacterium | reverse complement strand
ATTGTAGTAGAATGTATGAATGAAGTATTTATTTCTTTGATACTGTTAATGCTGTTGATTGGGATTCAAAGTTACAAGGGAAAACCTTATCTTGTTAAAACAAGGATTTCCCTGTCAAAACACTTTGTCGTTTTTTATATTACTATCTTATTGTACGATATCTTTGGAATACTAATTCATCTGTTTAACGGAGATACTACACCGCTTGGAAGAACTGCACTTCAAGTCAGTTTATTCTGTTCTTATCTTATCAACGGATTTTATAATGCATTTCTTTTACAGGCATTCAAGAAATATCTGGCTGAAAGAATGAATATGCCTACACTGAAAAAAGCAATTATGTTTTTTCAGGTTTTACAGATGTTTTTAGCAGTGGTAGTGTTATTCTTACCATTTAAAAATATTTTTTATCAAATCAATGATAAAAATGAATTTGCTTATCTGTGGGGAAATTTTCTTTGGCATGGCATTGCTTTAGGGACATTTTTATTTATCGGGCTTGTAATACTTTTCAACTGGAAAGAAATGAATCCTACTTTCAGAATGATTATTATTGTTATTGATGTTTTTCCTTTGATAAGCTGTATCGGAAGTTTTTTCAGTTCAACAAGCAATATTATCAGTTCTGTTATGGCTCTGATAGTATTTATACTTTATGAACAAAACAAAGCACAGTTTATTATTAAAAATGTGTATGAACTGGAAAAAGCAAAGGTACTTCTTGCAGAAAGCCGTCTTTCTCTGGAAGAAAGCAAGAATCAGACACTTATGGCACAGATACAGCCACATTTTATTAACAATTCCCTGATGGCTCTCCGTGCAAGATGTATACAGTACCCTGAAATTTATGAAAGCATTACAAATTTTTCATTGTATCTCAAGTCACATTTTGAAGCACTTGGCGATACCAAAACAATTCGTTTTGAACAGGAAATGACAAATATTGAAGCATATCTTGCCTTGGAACAGCAGAATTATAAAGAGCGTCTGGTTGTGGAATATGAAATTGAATGTGATGATTTTTCAGTTCCTGCCCTGTCTGTCCAGCCTCTTGTAGAAAATGCCGTCCGGCATGGTATCGGCACTTATGAAAAAGGCGGTACTGTGCAAATCAATACCTATCGAAAAGATAGGAAAATTATTATTGAAGTGATTGATGACGGTTCCGGAAAAAATAATATTACACCACAGCAAACTAAACGAAAGGGAATCGGTGTGGAAAACGTCCGTGCAAGACTGCAATCCATGAGCAACGGAAATCTGGAAATTATTTCCAGAGAAAACGGAACAACAGCAAGAATCACAATAGAAGAAACAGATTGAGGTGAATAAAATGATAACACTTTCTATTGATGACCAGCAGGAAATTACAGAATTGATGAAAGTGATGCTGACAAAAATTGACCCACATGGAACACATTTGACAGCTGTTTGTTTGTCGCAGGCATTGGAATTATTGAATCAGTATAATGTGCAAATCGTTTTTCTGGATATTGAAATGCCGGAATTAAATGGTATTGCTGTTGCTGATAAACTGAAAGAAAATTTCAAAAATCTTAATATCATTTTTGTAACTGGTCACCCTGAATACAGCTTAGAAGCTTACAGTGTCCACCCAAGCGGATTTTTAACAAAGCCAATCTGTGAAAATGATATTATTCATGAATTGCATAATCTTCGTTTTCCGCTGGAATCTGTAAAAAGCCATTTAAGAGTGCAGTGCAGTCCATTTGCACTGTTTCTGGATAACAAGCCGTTTGAATTCAGCCGTGACAGAACGATTGAATTATTTGCCTATTTGGTTTACAAGCAGGGAGCATTCTGCACAAATGGGGAATTGCTTGGCGTTTTGTGGGACGGTGACCCGAATAAGCAGGGACATCTCCGGCAGTTTATCATGGACATGAGAAAATGCCTTGCAGAAATTGGCTTAGAATACATCATTAAAAAGAAATACGGCAAGATTGGAGTCGATATTGACGCACTGCAATGTGAGGGCGACCCCGAAAAAATTAACGAAGAATTTCTATGGTTGTGAAATATGCACAAAAATAAGTCAGCATTTTGTTTATTTTGAAACGTTCCGTGTAACGCTCTGGTAACATTTGGGTAACGGTCTGGTAACACTTGGTATGATATAATATATTCAAGAATTAATTTTCTTGATAAGTTATATCAGAAAGGTTACCGGACTTTTTTTAGTACATGGAAAGAAGTGATGTACTGATGCAGAAAAATAAATCTCCGATGAATCCTATTCAAAATTTTTTGCTGAATTTTTTAATTGTCATTTCAGTACTGTGGGTTCTTTTCGGATTTGTAGTTGGTGTAATGAATGCCCCTAATACAGATATGTCGCCTAATATCAAGGCAAAAGATTTATTACTGTATTATCGGATAAATAATAGCTATCATGCACAGGACATTGTTGTTCTGGTTAAAAATGACACCACCTATATCGGCAGAATTGTTGCAGTTGGCGGTGATTCGGTAGAAATTTCAGATTCTGAACAGCTGATAATCAACGGAAATTTTGTTTCAGAACCGGAAATAAAAAACACTACTCCCAGATTTGAGGGCTTTGTTAATTATCCTGTACAGCTTGGAGAAAATGAGTATTTTATTCTGGCTGATGCCCGAAGCGGAGCAGAAGACAGCCGTTATTACGGTGTTGTTACAATTCATGAAATCTGCGGAAAGGTTGTTGCAATTATCAGAAGAAATAATTTATAAGAGAGGCGAGCGTATGCAATGAAAAAGCTTGAACGATTTGCAAAAGCTGCCAATACCTTGCTGATGACATTTGTAGCTTTTGCTTCTGGTATTTTTATGATTTGCGGTATTTATATTTTAAATGATATTTATTATACAAACCGCACAGCATTTGTTTCTTATGATTTACTGAAATACAGACCATCTCCGCACGGCAGTTCAGAAGAACAGAAACAAACATTTTCTGAACTGAAAAAAATCAATTCTGATACTGTCGGCTGGATTGAACTCTTTGGTACAAATATCAATTATCCTGTTGTACAGGGAAATGATAATCTGGAATATTTGAACAAAGATATTTTCGGATACAGTACGTTAAGCGGTTCTATCTATCTTGCCTCAGAAAATGACAGCGGTTTTGGTGACTGGTATAATCTTATTTATGGTCATCATATGAACAGCGGTGCAATGTTTAGCGATATTGAAAAATATCTGGATTCTGAATTCTTTGCTTCGCACAGTGAAGGCATTCTCCAGACTACAGAGGGAGACTATAAAATTCAAGTCTTAGCTTGTATCAAGACAAATGCTTATGAAGATATTATTTATCAGGTTCAGTCCGATGCAGAAAGCAAGTATCCATTGCTATGTGATTATATCAGGGAACATTCTGTCAATCATTCAGAAATTCCGGAAACATTGGATAATGCACAGATTCTTGGATTATCTACCTGTACAGATGCAGTCACAAACGGCAGAGTTGTTTTATTTGCAAGTATTCAGCCATGGGAGGAAACCTTAGACGGCAATGCAGAAGAACGCATGTTGCAGGCTGAAAATATTTCAAAGCCAAAAGTATTTCCTCTGTCGCTGAAAGCTTCCGGTCATGAACTGCATCAGGAAAAATGGGCATTGCTGAATCTGTTATGTATTATCTGCATATTTTTAACATTTCTGCCATTATGGGCAATGAAAAATAAATTCGGACAGTTTTCTTATTCCAAAAGAAAAATTCGGGAATTAGAGAAAAGTTCTGACAAAGATATGCAGATTCTGAAAGATTTGAAACATTTCATCAGAAAAGGCAGGACAGGACTTGTTATAGAATGTGTTATTTTCATTGGTTCTGTGATTTTCTTTCTTATGACAGAAGACTGGAACGGTCGCATGAGCATTCGAGATGAATGGACAGGTATCATGATTCTGATTGCATTTTCCGCATGGGTAATAGATTTTATCTGCCTGCGATACAGGGGGAAACGTCCTGAAAAATAATAAAAGGGGGGATAATATAATGAATACCAAAAAAAAGACACTGCTGGAAAGAATACTTGTAGTAATCATCAGTGTAATGCTTCCAGTATCTTCTGTGCCTGCAACAATGCTGAACATTGTTGCAGATGAAACTGCAAGTATTCCCATAGAAACAAACGAACTGCCAGATGAACTGACCTATCAGACAATCAGTACATCACCCGAAGAACATGCACAGGAAGTTATTACTTTGAATGGCATGATGCCCGCTGATGCTTCTGTTATTGTACAAAATAATGAAAATCTTTCAGAAGATACCCTCTGTGCTTATGATATTTCTATTACCGACAGCAACGGAGAAGAATTTCAGCCGGAAAATCATACATCTATCAAGGTGGAAATTACCAATACTGCCATCAGTGAAGCCACTTCTAAAAATCAAAAAATCCGTGTATGGCATATCAATGACGATGGTATCCGTGAAGAAATCAAGAATTTTAAAATTGAACAGGATTCTGTTTCATTTGAAACGCCAAGTTTTTCTATATTTGAAATAGATAATGGTGTTACTCCGCTCAGAACTTATTATTTTGAAATTCCTGAAAATCCTATGGATAATACAGAGTATCGTCCTTACTACTTCCCTACTTCCAGCACGGAAACCACCAGCGGAAACTCTAAAATGATATGCCAGCAAACTATAAAAGATGGTGAAAAGCCTATTTTCCCACAATTACCAGCGGATATCAGCAGTAAGTATACATTTGTAGGCTGGTTTGTTTCAAAAAATGATGTTCTTTCAGAACAGCCCTATGATTTCAATCAGGCACAAGCTGTTACACAAAATGAAAAAGTCACACTTCGGGCTGTATTTAAATCTTGTGTCTATGCAATTTTCCATGATGAATATAACGGAACATCACAAAGATTCCCTGTTTGCGCAACAAGACGAGGCGACCTGATAAGCGGTTCTCAGACAGATGTCTACGGAAATTCTGTAACAGAATCTGCGGAAATAGCAATCAGTGATTTAAGCGTTAATTATGATGATAAAACACAGGTACAGGGCGAACCTTTACAGATGGCATTCAAAGGCTGGACTGTTGTACCGGAAGAATACCAGACACAGGAAGCAATCAAAGCTTATACAGAATCTTCTTCTGCACAGGTAATTCAGACAGATACAATCCGGATTTCTAAAACAACCCGTTTATATCCGGTATTTGAACCGATACGCTGGCTGGAATTTAATACCAACAAAGAAGGTCCGGAAGAAAACGCACCGCATTACACCGGAGCAACTTACAAACCGCCTCTTTACTTCTCATCTGAGGAAGGGTTCAGCTTTTCCGGAAGAACACCGCCTATTTTAGCAGGCTATACCTTTGACGGCTGGTATGCAGACAGGCAGACACCAGTGACAGACGCTAATTTGAATCTCGTTCAGAATCTTTCCACAGATACACTGGAAGTCCGTGATAACAAACTATTTTTCAAAGATATGGGACAGACGAAAACTATTCAAGTTACCCTTTATGCACACTGGAAGCAGGCAATGTCTAAATATACAGTTGTTATCTGGAAACAAAATGAAACAGATGCAGTGGATATTCCGGCAAATGAAAGAACATGGGATTTTGAAAAAAGCTATAATACTCTTGAAGCACTGACAGGCACGAATGTTTCTGTCACACAGGATTATAAAAATCTCGATTTTCCTGGTTTTTCATTTGACACAGCTGATGAAGACAAAACCGTAAGAGGCGACGGAAAAACAATTCTGAATGTCTATTACAAGAGAAATAAACATAAATTTATTTTTAAAAATGGTAGTAGAGAAATTCATAGTGTACAGGCTCTTTATGGTTCTGACATCAGCGGAATCTGGAACTTCACAGGCAGTGACGACCACCAGTACCCGAGAACAGATACCGGAAAAAATACCTCTTGGCAACCGTCCGGCTCTTATACTTATAGGGCAAGAATTACACAAATGCTACTCATGCCGAATGAAGATATTACATTCACTTATAAAGAAACGGAAAATGCTAAAAGAAAATTCCACTACTATGTGGAAGCTCTGCCAGAAACAGAAAATACCAGAGCATTCAGCAACAGACAGTTTATCCCCTATAATGAAAATATGGAAACCGTGGAACATGATTTTAACTATATATTTTATAATGATGACTTCTTTGAATTACAGGGATTTTCGAGACTGGCAATTGCGACTGCTGGGAATTCCAATGTAACCAGAACGATACAAAATGCAAGTGCCACCGATGGTGCAGGATGGCAAAATGACTGGCATAGTGAATTATATTTCTACTATACAAGAAATTCTTATGAAGCTCAATTTGTTGATTCGTTCAATGGTAATATCATTGGCAGTAAAACTATCCTGTTTCAGCAGAATTTAGAAGACTTTGTTCCTAACTCTCCTCCTGCTCCGGAAGGCTATGAATTTACAGGCTGGTATGCAGATGAAGCTTGCTCCACACCTGTTGCATTCACAGAGGAAGAAGCCGATTATTACAGAAACAAAGGGGAAAATTATCAGGATTATACCCAGATGCCCGCTCACCCGATTCGTGTCTATGCCGGCTGGCAGACACAATGGTTCAAAATAGAAATCGACCCGAACGGCGGTGCTTTAACCGGCTCACAAGCTACTTGGTTCTGGGAACCTTATCAGGGCGACCCGATTGAAGAATATAAAACTTGTGTCAGAAATTTTGAACCAGATGTAAACGGCAATTACTATTATGCACTCCAAAACAGAGCTTATTACGGACTTGGAGAAGAATGGACCCCCGAAGAAGATGCCCTTTACAACCGTGGTGCATTCTATACGACAGATAGTTTACTTGCAACAAGTGATGAAAGATACCGGCAAGCAGACGGTGCATACCGTTATTTGGGTTGGTACGAAGTTAATCCGGTTACAGGAGAGGAAACGCCTTATAATTTCGGCACTTATGTTACAAAAAATACTTACCTCAGACTGCACTGGAAACAGCTTGGAACATACTATATCAGCTATCATGCCGGAACAGGAACAATTGACACGCAGGACAGCAACGAAAAAACTTTTGAATTTCTTGATGATGACGACTATGCAGACCATGCAAATGTAGTGATTACCCGTGTAGCAATTGCACCGGACGGAATGAATTTCGTAGGCTGGAAAATAAGAAATGACCCCTCAGAAACAATTTATTACCCCGGACAAAGCTTTCAGTTCAGCTCCAGTTTTGCTTCTTCTGTTTCTCAGATTGATGAAACCGGAAATATTGTAACAAAGCGTATTATCACATTAGATGCAGTCTATCAGGAAATCAGAAATGCAAAAATCATTTACGACCCCAACGGAGGCACAGTAGACAACAGAGCTTTAGAACATGGAGGCGGTCAGGCATCTGTTATTTACACAGAAGGAACAGAACACCCTCTGACAACGGAATTCAAGATAAAAGACAATCAGCTGATTGTCAGTGATTTGATGAACAATTCCGCAGTTCGGCTGGCAGACGGTATAGGTTTTTCCAATCCGGGCTACACATTTATCGGCTGGAGTACCACTCCAAACGGTGAAAACGGAAATTTCTTTAAAGAAAACAGCATTCATTGCTATGTAGATACAGACGAACCGACTATACTCTATGCACAATGGGAATTCCGTTTCTATTTCGATAAAAATAACAGTCATGCCAACTGGGGCGGTGACTGGACAGAATCAGGTTATCTGTGGTGTACTGAACAAAAAAGATATTATGTTCCGGTTCGGCTTGGCACAGCGGTTTCTCAGCCTGAATATATTCCCGTTTCAGACAGTACACAGGAAATGTTCAAATATTGGTCTTTTAACAAGCAGACACTTGCAGGAGTAATGAAAACGCCATTTGATTTCAGTATACCAATCACAAAAGAAATGGTAGACCAGTATGGCGAAATTTACACAGAAGACAACGGCATCCCTAAACGGCAACTCACTTTATACGGCTGTTGGGACGCACCGATTGAAATTCCCATTCATATTGTTGATGTAACAAACCAGACTTGGGTAAAACGTGATGACTGGCTGAAATCCGAAATTACACATATCACCCTTAAAAATGAAGAAATTTCTTTCATCACTCCGGAAGATGCAAAAGCCTATGCAGATGAAACAAAAATTGATGGTAAAGAATATGTCTTCGCCTGCACAGCAGGAAATGATGAAGAAGATTATTTAACCCTTTCAGAAGAACAGAAGATTCAGGCAATCAAATATGATGCACAGGATATGGAAGTGAAAGTAAAATATGCTTCTGACAATACATGGCATAATTTTGATACGTCCGATGCTGTTTATCTCCTGTATTACGCAAGCGAACGAGAAATTCCTATCAACTATCAGAAAGTTTCATTTGACGGCACTTTAACAGAAGTTACTCCACTAAACAGCAATGCACCGACAATTGCAAATATTTCCACAACGGCTTACAAAATGCAGGATAATGTCACCCGACCGCTTGCATGGGCAAGAAGTACAAATTATCAGCCGAGTTATTACTCCTATGCAATTGGTGACAGCAACGCAGAAACAACAAATTCCTTGCATGTGATTACAGAATCTTTCAACACAGACAACCCCAGACCAAATCTGCAAATCAGAAACACTTGGAAAGGTTTCCAGTATTCGCTTAACGGTTCAGATTGGCAAAACTACGGTTCTAATATAAAGCTTTACGTTCTTTATTATGACATCTCCCCTGTGATTGTCAATCTTACTGAAAAAACAATTGGTCTGCCGGAAGATATGTCAGAAGAATTTGCATATCATGCAGAAATGGAAAACAAAAAAATTGTTACCACTACAAAAATATATTATTACAGAACCAATGGTTATGGTAGTAATTATATTGAAATCACAAATAATAATAATTATTCACCAGAGATAATAAGTTCTGTGATAACAAGTTCAGACCCAAGTTCAGACCCAGAAAACCCGCCTTCTTCAAGAGAACTGTCACTTTCAGACAGTCAGTCAGAATCATTCCTGCTGTTTCATGATACGATTGCTTCGGAGATAACAATAGATTATGAACGTACCGGAAACAGAATTCAAGTTGACGGGTATACCTATACTGTTTACTATCAGGTAGTAAAAACAACACAGATGGTTCAGACAGTTGAAATTCAACAGACTCACAAAACAGAGTATTTGACTTCAAATGATGCTGAAAATGGTGATAATGAATATAAAAGCTCTTATACAGCAACTGCCAATTCAGAACCTGTTATAATTACTTACACAAATACACATCAGCTGAAAAAGCAAATTCATGTTGCTGTTGCAAAAAATGGAAGCATTCAGCAGTGTGATACACTCAGAACTCAAAATGAATCTGTTTATACACATACGTTCGGCAATACATGGGATTTTTCCAGTATTGATACAGAAACACTCCTCAATGATACAACCGGAAAATATAGTTTCTGCGGTATCATTGCCGGAACTGAAAATCAGGAACAGCTTGTTACTCCAGCAGAATTTTCTTTCCCTATCACTTCACTTTCTTTCGGAGCTGTCAGCGATTCAAAATATGGTTATTATCTAAATAATGACAATACACAGCGATTGCAAAATAATGAAATATACTTTGTATATTTTGAACGACCGACAATTCGGTATATGCTGAAAAGTCCCCAAACAGGAGAATTGATTCCGATTGACCATCTCCAGAAGAACGGCACAGACTTTATGAGAAATGGCAGTGCCATTACACAAAATGAACTGCTTCCGGTTTCCTGTGAAAATGAACTGCTTGTTTCTCAGATTAGTACCCCCAGTAATCCTGCATTTCTGATTCCTGATTTGCTCGACCATAACGGAAAACATTCTAAACTGGACTTATCCCAAATCAGTATTAAAAATGCAGACGGCAGTATGAAAACTTTCAACACAGAAACAATTTCTCTCTGCTATGCAGACAATGCACTGCAATATCATTTCGGAGATGCCAATACACGCTATCAGTTTTCTGACGAACTTATAGTTTATGCAGTATATCAAATCCGTGGCTATACATTGACACTCCAGAAAAAAGTTGCCGGTGATGCTTCCGAAGGTTCATCAGAGTATTTATTCACAATCTTTTCAGATACTTTGCAGGACGGTGATTATTATATCGGCGGATATGGCGAAAATGAAATGATTTCCGCTTCTGGCCATAAAATTTCACTGACATTGCATTCCGGTGACAGTATCACGATTTACGGCTTATTGCAGGGTGATTATACAATCACAGAAGAAGCTATAGGAAATTACAGAATGACCGCATTTGTAAATGGTCAGGATGTCATTGTAAACGGAAACAAGCTTGCTACCCATATTGATAATAATGTTATTATTAAAATTGTCAATATTTATCCAATACCGGTAACAGGTGCAGAAGAACACAAACCTTATCTTCTGATAATTTTCATCTTGCTGGCATCAATAATTCTGTATACTGCTATAAAACGAAAGGAGGAAAATTCATCAGAAAAATCAATGCTTTAATCAAACATTCGCAAATCCAGAAAAAAATAATTTATATTCAAGAAAGGACTGGTATTATGAAAACTAATTTTATGAACAAAGCATTTGCTTTACTGACATCCGTAATTACTGCTTCCGCAATGACAGCTTCTGTGAGTGTATTTGCTGTTGATTCTCCGACTATTGACTCACTCCCTGCA
The DNA here is from genome assembly GCA_045541055.1 of Oscillospiraceae bacterium. Taxonomy (GTDB): domain Bacteria; phylum Bacillota; class Clostridia; order Oscillospirales; family Ruminococcaceae; genus UBA3855. The sequence continues at coordinate 3,505 of JAZQIL010000250.1, read as the reverse complement.
CACAAGCTTGAAACTTCCCAAACAGTTGCTGAAATTCCAATTAAGAAAGATATTCTACTTTTCAATTCCGAACAAAAAAGAATTCCTGAACCAAGTATTGTATATGAATATAAGATTTCTTCTGCAAATGTGACAAATGCCAGCATCAGCACAAAAGATTCCAATGACGAGGCTGTTATCCTTGCTGTCCGTCCGGGTGTTCTTGAAGCCCTTACCTCTATCACTGACAGCGGAGATGCGGAAGCTCCCACAGAAGAAAATCAAGAAGAGGGAGATTTCAGAACTGGTACAATCACGTTTGGCAATGACACTACACTGAAAATGACAAATAGAGCAAATAGTGTACCCTATACATCCAATTCTGGTTACAAAGCAACAAAACAGATGAACATTACAGTTGATGCTTCCAAAATTTATGATACAGACAATGAACCGGGTGTTTATCGTTACGAGATAACCGAAGTAACTCCAGATGCAACATACATTGCCTCCGGTGTAACAGAAGGCGAAGCAGGCGACACTATTTTCTTAGATGTGTACACAAAGTACAATGAAACGGCAGACAATCTCATTATTTATGGCTATGTTCTGTTGAGATCCACTGGAGACGGAGCAAACACCAGTATCACATACAAAAAAGAAGCAAAAGAAGACGTAAAAATTGAAGGATTTGTTACCACTGCTGAGGGTGATAACGACGGCAGCAATACCATTATTCCAGCTAAGTTTACGGGCGATTATTATAGTACTTACAATGTAGATGTGCAAGAGCTTGTTGCCGGTGACCTTGCCGACAGACTGCACGAATTCCCGTTCAGAATTCAGCTGAGTAATGACACTGTTACAAGCGGTTCTAATTTCTCTATCAATGATGGTACGATTCACTCCTTAACCAGTCTTACAACCGCAGGTAAATGGGACAGCAATGCTGTAACTATTGAAGGCATTGACTTTAAATTAAAATATGGTGATATGATTAGTCTCATCGGCTTGCCGGCTGGTACAAAAATCATGGTAACAGAAACCAACGATACAGACGATGTATACTCCGTTTCCGCTGTTTTCAATGGTATAGCAAAGAATTTGGTAAACAGCGATTTTACTCAAACAGGTTCTTCTATTTCCATTTCAAAAACTGATACCGCTTCACTGGATACTTCAAATAATACTTCTTATCCTATTACTATGGAATTAGACAGTGATAATGTAACCATCACCAATACTTTAAGAGACGTTTCCGTAACAGGTCTTCTGTTTGACACTGCACCGTTCCTGTTCATCACTTCTGCTGGTATCTTCCTCTTTACTCTCTACCTGAGAAATAAGAAAGAAACCGATACTGACAATATGATTTAAATAAAACATCATGTTGAAATCTGTTCGGTTCTGGATGGCGGTTCTGCTGGTACTTTCCTCCTTTGGATATACAGCATTCAGGAAACAATCTCTAAGTCATCTTCCTTCTGAAAAACACGTCAGTCAAGGAATTTCCGCCATCCAGACAGAACCTTATAAACAAATTTATCAGGAGGATATTACACTGACTGTAACTGAGACTTTGAAAGAATCAGAAATTCCTCCTGTAACAACAGAAACTGATTTCATTCAGACAGAATTTTTCAATCAGCCTGAAACATTGGGAACGGCAGAGGAAGACGCTTCCGTTCCCTGTCTTTCTGAACAGAAAATTACTGAAATTACGGAACGTTTCAAAATTGCATCAAACTATTCTGAAAGTTTGATTGGCTGGATTTATCTTGCAAATTCTGAAATAGACTATCCTGTTGTGCAGGGAAATGACAATCAGTATTATTTACATCATGCTCCGGACGGAACACCCAATGAACTGGGTACTATTTTTTTAGATTATCATTGCAGTTATGATTTTTCTGATAAGCAAAATATTTTATTCGGGCATAATATGGAGTATGGCATGTTTGGAGATATTCGTTCTTTCAAAGACAGAGATAATTTTGAAAAGCACCGTTATGGCTGGCTTTTTACAAAAGACTGTTTATACCGCATTGATTTTTTTGCACTTGTCATTGTCAGTGCTTATGATTCTGTTTATGATATTCCGGCTGACAATACAGCATGGCTCACGGCTATGGAAGAAAACAGCTTATATCTGACAGAAACGGAACTTTCCGAAGAGGATTGTTTCATTGCACTTTCCACATGTGCTTCTGATTTTGAAGATGCACGAGCATTATTTACCGGAAAGCTTGTTCCGGTGAGAGAATTTTCTTAAAAAAAAGCCCTGCCTGTGATAAGGCAAGGTTTTTTTTGAAATTAGTTCTGTTCTGCTGTAAAAGAAATACTAAAAGAAGAAAATTATCGTGACGGGACAAGGTCTGTAGAACCGTCCAAAAATGAATTTTCAAAATTGTATATTCCGCCTATGATTTAGGTAGCAAGGTACAAGTCAACTGGATAATGATAATCTAGTGATGAATGTGGGCATTTCGTATTGTAGCTGTGAATATAGCTTTCCAATAGCCTGATGCAGTTCATGTGAAGTTTGAAATTCATTGATGTAAATCAGTTCGCATTTCAGACTGCGAAACCACCGCTCAACAATGACATTGTTCACTCGTCGTGCTTTTCCGTCCATGCTCTGTCTGATTTGTTTTTCTTTTAGCCAGCCCGTGTAGTCTTCCTCGGTGAACTGTAAGCGTAAAATAGGCTCTTTCCAAAGTTAGTTGACAATAAGACATAAAAATGATATAATAATATTGACTATAAATTTTGGAGTAATAACAAATGGATGCAGTAATAAGCTCGTTAGATAAAAAATATAAATTATGTGATACACAGATAAAAGATTCAGAGATAATATTGTATATATCTTCAGTGCAAAAAAGCATATTTTGTCCGTACTGTAAATCAGAAACCAACAAGATACATTCTTATCACATTCGTAAGATACAAGATTTACCAATTTGCAATTGGAAAACTGTTTTAATGGTAACCACTCGTAAAATGAAATGTATAAATCCTGATTGCAGTCATAAATTTTTTTCAGAACAGCATACTTTTGCAGAAGCGAATGCCCAAAAGACAAATCGTTTAATTGAAAGAATATTGAAAACTTCTTCTGAAGTAAGTTCTGTTTGTATGCTGCTTAAAAAAAACTCCATTACTTGTGGATAAATCAAAAGTTTTCAGAATCTGTATTGATGATTTTGCTTTGAAAAAACGATATTCTTATGGAACTGTAATGGTTGACTGGGATACTTACAGAATTATTGATATGATTCCTTCAAGAGAGAGCGGTGAAGTAAGCAGATGGCTCAGTACATATCCGAATCTCTCGATGATTTCCCGTGATGGTGCTGCAGGATATGCTTCAGCCGGAGCAAAAGCACATCCTGCAGCAATTCAGGTGACTGATACATGCAAAAAGCTCCGGAATACAGGGAAAAAAGAATATATCCATAGAAAAGCACTTTCTCAGCTGGTATATCGAAAAATGGAAGATGTAAAACTTATTACAAAAGAACAA
>JAZQIL010000249.1:0-8462 GCA_045541055.1 Oscillospiraceae bacterium | reverse complement strand
GGCAGAAACAATGGATAATAAAGCAATTTATATTTCCTATTTGATTACTGAAATTTTCTGTATTCTTTTTGCAATTGGTATCATTATCAAAGCGAATAAAAATGTAGGCACAGATATTCAAATGCGGCATTTCAGAAGAATGACTCTGTTCTTTATCCTTTATCTGATAAGTGACAGTTTCTGGGCATTGGGGCAGGGCAGTTTAATTCCGTTCAGCGATATGCTTAACAAAATCACAAATGCGGCAGGATTAACCGCTGTTTCCATATTGATACTTGGATGGTGTATTTTTGTGATTTTCCGTATTGACCAGAATCATGCTAAAAAGCTGAAACCATTACGGATAATGCATTACACTATTTCAATTCTGGATATTTTCCTTTCAATATTGTCCATATTTACAGACTTTTATTTTTATATTGACGAAAATGGAATCTATCAGCTTGGAAAGGGCTTTGCGCTCCATCTTGTGCTGACCCTGATACAGCTCTTCGGAAGCGGTATTTATTCTTTTGTACAGAGTATTTCCAACAAGCAGGTCAGGCTTAAAACAGAATACTGTCTGCCGCTGCTGTTTATTATCCTGCCGTCAATCGCAGCAGTATTGGAAGGAATTCTGCCGCTTACACCAATTGTACCGCTGGGAATCTTTCTGGCAATCCATCTAGCCTTTCTGGAAATACAAAACAGTGAGATTTACTCCGATGCACTTACAGGACTGAACAACCGCAGACGCATGGAAATCTTTCTTCAGGATATGATACACAATGCCTCAGCAGAAAAAACTTTCCGATTATATATGATTGATATCAACGACTTCAAACAGGTAAATGATAAGTTCGGGCATCTGGTGGGAGACAAGGCACTCCAGCTTGTAGCGGATGCACTGCATAATGTTTCAGACAGACTGCATGGATTCTGTGCAAGATATGGCGGTGATGAGTTCGTACTGATTATTCAGAAAGATATCCAGATTCAGGAGACAATTCAAAATGAAGTGGATACCCTGCGTGAAAGCTGTGCTGACCTGATTCCAAGAATCACAATCTGCACAGGCTATACGGAATGTTCCACGGATGCCGTGACTGCCGCACAACTGATTGCTTTGGCAGATGAACAGTTGTATATACAGAAAAAATTATTTCATGGGGAAAAGATTTCTTCAAAAAATATGTGATTAGCTGGATGGCAGTTATAAGCGTGATAGCATATAGAATAAGTTTTCCACATCTTTCAACAAAATATTCAACAGCACCGTTAAAGCTATTAAAATTATCCGCAGAGAGAGGTGAAATATATTGAAAAGTGTAAATGAGAAAATTGAATCCACTACAACCCCACCAGAGAATAAACTTCCTCTCCTTGACCGCAACCTGTACAAAACGATTAAAAAGATGGACAGGGCAAGTTTGGAAAGTCTAATTAATGATATCTACGAAAGTGGTCGGAAGAAAGGGGCAGAAGAAGCTGTATCTGCCGCATCAGATTCAGAAAATTCATCAGACAATTCCGTTTCAAATCAGGAAAATAGTTGTGTGGAAGATACTGTTGATAATCACCACACTTTGGATTTGCGTGTGTTGGAAAAGAACATACGGAAAGTGAAGGGTATCGGTGCGAAAAGAACGGAAGAAGTCATGGTAATAATAGAACAATGGCTGGGTGTGGCGGATTAAGTGCTTCATATGAATATTTTGTACCTATTAGCACATTAAAGTAGAAAAGCAAATGTATGTTCTATATAACAAAATAAAAAACGACCACAGCTTCGAAGATGATTACAATTCTTCTCTGCTGTGGTCTGTATTTTTTATCCTGCACTGACCCAGTTTCCGTTTTCGTCAAGCATATTGCCGTTATAGTCTACAATATGCATAACTGTGTTCATAGAAAAAACACCGCTGCTGATTTTGTAATTTGCCGGATTTACCGCTGTGAAACGTACTGTTACATCACTCATTTTACAAGGGAGTTCATCCAGTTTGATTGTTTCTATCATTTCTCCCGGACGTATCCAAAATTATCGTAAACACCCAATTAAAAACTAATTTGGGATTCAATTATATCAATTATTTTTATTATCATTCTGCATAATTTACATCAGCTGAATCTGTAATGGTATTCTGTACGATAATCTCCCCATCCTTGATAGCAAATACATTCCAATAATCACTTTCACCAAGGTTGGTAGGAACATTAAAAATTTTTATCATTTCTTTGCCTTTATATACTACTATCTTGGCTTCAGAATTAGATATAGTTCCTTTACCATCATATCTGAAAATATAGTAATAATACGCACCTGATGTTGTTGGGGTAAGCGTTATTGTTTCTGGGCCATAACTTGTTGTATCATCTACATCAAGTTCACATACTATAATATTACCATCTGAATCAGACATGTGTCTATAATAAACATGAAATGGAGTTCCATTTGACAAATTTCCTTCAACATGCGAATCTAAGTCATTGGGATTTTCCCCCCATGTTAAGATGAAATGATACTCATCATCTATAAATGTTGGAATAAGTGTTCCATTTTGTTCATTTGTTGTTCCTTCCTGAACAACAATATTAAATTTTGATGTTATATAACCATCTTTTTCAGCATAAACAGTGTAATTACCATACGGAAGTTCAACGGAATATTCGCCAGAAGAGTTGGTAATTGATGTAAAAATCATTTCTGTATTTTTAGGATTATTCCAACCTTTATATAGAGTTAAAATTACATCAGCTACCCCATTACCTGTTAAGCTATCAAATACCTTACCTTTTGCAATACCAATTTGACCTTCTTCCCCCTGTACCATCAAGAATGTTTCAAGATATGTAATATCGTCTTCTGTTACAGTTGCATAACATTCGAAAGGTATATATCCATCAGCTGAAATGTTAATTTTATAATCTCCGACAGGAAGATTTAACTCATAATTTCCTAACGAATTAGTAACAGACGATAAATATAGACTATCATCCATAGTGAGTACATTGATATCAGCATTGCCGATTGGTGAACTATGGTCAGATGCCTTACATACTTTTCCAGCTAATACACCAAATGTAGAATTAGGAGAAGGCAAATATGTCTTTTCATGTATACTATTATCTATTAAAACTTCACCATTATTACCTAACTGACCGTATCTTATAGTTGCATCAAATGTAGTGCCTTCATATTCATCAGCTGAAATAATTATCTTATATTTACCAACCGGAAGAGGCTTTAGACTATAATTTCCATTTTCATCAGTAATGCCACTTGTGTATATGTAATTAGAGTTATAACTACCATCATCTCTAAGCTTAAATGCATAGATTTCTGCATTGCTTACGGGAATATCATTCCCATTAGAATCAGTAATAAGAACTGTTCCAGAAACTGTTCCTCTTTTTTCTTTTTCTTCAATTTCTTTTATTGTTTCATTAACGCATCGTGCATATGCCTGCGCTCCTTTTTCATTTGGGTGAATTGAATAGTCACTTCCAACACCACTATCTTCTAAATCTTCAGATTTTTTTTGTAACCAAACTGGATTAATCCAATTATCCGAAGAATATGCTTGATGGTCGCCATCTTTGTCAAATTCTTTTTCAACATCAACAAAATGTATTTTCATTCCGTCTTCTTGTTTTTCTGAAACAACTTCGCTTATTAATTTGTTAAGTTCAGTTACACTATTATTAACAAGTTCAGCTTCGCTTTTAGCTATAGGAAGTCCTTTGCCATCTTTATCAAATAATTTTGGATATCCTGCTACAATAATTTCTGCGTTGGGTGCTTTGCCTGCAATTTCAGTATACACATTCGAAAATTTTTCTTTTAAAGTCTTTTTATTATCGTCAGATAAAAGGGCATTTAATTGTTGTTCTAAATGAGTAGGAGTATATTTATGCGTGGCAGTATTCCAGAACAAATAATGTATCGTTGGACTTTCTGTGACACATTGCGCAACAATTTCACTAAAGTTAACATCATTTCCACCGATTGATAAAGTAATATAATCAACAGTATCACCGAGTTTGTCAAGTATATCTGATTGTACAGGAATAGATTTTGTGTTATCTTCATATATAGGCCAACTTGAAGGATCTCCACTCCAATCAGAAACGTAATCGGAAGGGTAACTGAGACTTACAGGTTTAGATTGTACCTTATCAGTAATATTTTCAGTTGTCGCTCCTGAGGAAGCAACAAAATACCATTTACAATCACATAACTTAACGTAGTCCTCATCTATAACATTATATCCGCTTAATGTTCCTTCTATATTATCATAATATTCTGAAAAATCAAGAAGTCCAGGCCAACTTTTCCGTGATCTGTGTGCTAACCAATTTTCGTCCTCAACTTTTTCAAAAAAATCTTTACTTTGTCCATAAAATGGTTCAATACCTTCACCTGAAGAATAAGAATCACCCAGAGAAACTACAATTAAAGGGTCTGATCTCGTATCCCATTTTGTTGAAGCTGCTGACCCTATTACAGGATATGAAATAAAATTACAAAGAAAAGCAGATGTAAGCATACAGGATATAACTGCTTTTTTTAAGAATACATTAATTCTTTTCATAATCAGCTACCTCCTCATTTGTTATTTTTTTAAGTTTTTCAGCATTTATATCAAGGATATTTACATCAACAGCAGCTCTCTTAGGAATAGTAATATAAAAAGCCTTGTCATCAATGCTATAACTAGATATAGTTTCTGATTCTGAGAACATAACTTGCGATTCAGGATTTATATCAACTATGTAAGACATTGGAACGGCTACAACGCTTTTCCCTATAATCATAATTTTCCAAATGATATCTGTCTCTGAATAGTAGAATGTATGATACATAGGATATTTTTCTGTTGAATTTTCTTCAACTTCTCTTTCATTAATGTATTCTCCATTAATATCATAGTAAACTGTTACAGGACATTTATCAAAGCCTTTAGATTTTAATAAAGCAACAGCTTCTGCTCCCGAAAGTAAATTATCTGGGTTACTTGCATCAATAATTGCAACGACTTCTTCTGAATTTTCCTTATAATACCTATAAGAATCTGATTCTTTCTCGTCATTATTAGATTCATTAGACTGATAAGAATAACTGATATTGACTTTAAATGTTATATTGTTTACAACTTCCTCAATAGTAAAGGAATGGACTTTAGCCTCTGCTAAAACAGGGAATTCTTTCAAGTAAATGAGAGAACTACTACACATTGTACCAACAAGGAATAACGACAGAAGCTGCTTTCCATTTTTCTTTTTTAAACATACTCTAGCTATTATTCCAGATACTATTAATACGACCGAAAGTGGTAACAATGGGAAACTATCATCTGTAACTGGTGAAGATTTTGTTGACTGAGTATTATTGGAATAATTATTGTTTGAACTTCTGCTACTGTTTGATAAATTGCTATTTAAATTATTGCTTAAACTTCTACTATTGTTTACTGAATTGCTACTTGAACTGTTGTTTAAAGAAATACTTGCCGTATTTATCAGTTTATCTTTCTCATATTCCCAACTTAATGTAATTGGTTCACCATTTTTTAAAAGGGCAATCTTACTTGGAATTGTTTCAGCAACTATTTTATAACCTGTCGGTTCTTCAAAATCAAACATTATGTTTTCAATATCAAATTTGTTAGCGTTTGAAATAGTTAAAACAGCATTAAATTTATTTGTTTCTCTATCCTCTATTACAGAAAAAGAAGTATCAATTCCGTCTTGTGAATACTCTTCGCCTACTGCAGAGAAACTGCTTATGTTTGAAATAGAGAAAATACAAGTCAATGAAATAATTGTAGCAAATGCTTTTTGCAACAGTGTTTTTTTAGTTTGTTTCATTTTTTATCACCTTCATCATAAAAGTATATTTACCTAACAAGATTACAAAAATAATCCATTTTGTGGATACTGTGCCTGTTCTGGAAACGTGAAGAAAGCCATCAGACAATATGGCAAGCCTGAAATCATCAATTCTGACCAAGGCAGTCGGTTTACCAGTGAAGACTAAACGGACTGTCTGAAAGAAAAATAAATCATACAGAGCATGGACGGAAAAGCCCGATGAGCGGACAATGTTATCATTGAGAGATGATTCCACAACTTGAAATGTGAGTTGATTTATATCAATGAATTTCGGACTCCACAGTATGTGATTATTATAGCGCAGAAATTACTATTTGTCAATCCCCTTTCCGTCATTTCTGCTAAATAAATAACTTTTACCCCCTCCGATTGTGCAAACTGTCCAAATATCGCATAAATTATGAATGCGTTCACACTTTTTCTACTTTTGGATTATACATATTGTATATATCATTTTTTCTTATCCTAATCATAAACCTATTGTAACCATATAAAAATAACCACAGCTTTGGAAATGATTATAATCTTCCCTTGCTGTGGTCGTTGTTTTCTATTCTCCAAGAATTTCCATCATCAGCAATGCCCCGTCTTTGAAACCCTGAATGTATAGGGCTTCGTTATCCTTTGAAGCATTCTCGCCCTGCATATCACTGAGTATGTGATAAGTTTTAATTTGTTCCTGTGTCAGTGTCCGCTCAAACTCTGCTGAAAGGTTCAGCCATTTCTGTGTTTGCTTATCGGCAGGACTGGCTTTCCGTTCTGACGGACTGATATCTCCATGATACAGCTCTTTTAGCATGACAGCACACCTCCCTTCGATGTACTATCATACCATAAATAACAGAAAATAGCCATTACCATAACCAACAAAGATATTGCTGATTACTTGTGCAGATTATTTCATTTCCTTTGCAAGAGCAGTCAGCAGACGAAGCTGTTCTTTTTTCAGTGGTTTCAATGCTTCCAGCGTTTCTTCCAAAGCCGCAGGAGCATTTACCTCTTCATCAAAAAATTCTGCCGGAGTAATATGCAGGAATTCACAGATGTACAGAAACATCTGCATTGACGGCAGAGCTTTTTTGTTTTCAATGTTATTGATATAGCTCTGGCTCTGTCCCAGACTCAGGCTCATATCCCTCGCTGAAATATTCTTTGCTGTCCTCAATGCGGCTATTCTTTCAGAAACAAAATCTGTATCTATCACCAAAATCACCCCTACATACAATTATAATATATGCAGGTGAATTTTCGCCTAATCATTGTTTCAATTTCTATTGACATAACAACAATAATCGGCTATAATGATAGAAGATACGGATTTTAAGTAGATAGGAGTAGTAGCAATGAATATTTATACTGTCAGCCTGTTTGGACACAGAAGTCTGCTGAATCCACTTTCCGCAGAAGAACATCTGGAACATGAAGTCTATAAAATTCTGAAAAATCACAGCTATGTCAAATTTTTAATTGGGCGTACAGGAGAATTTGACCTGATGGCTGCTCTCACAATCCGCAGAGTAATGAAAACTTACAGCCGTATCAACTGTTCTTTGATACTTGTTCTGCCTTATCAAAACAGCAACGTAGAAAATCATAAGGACAGCTTTCTGAATCTTTATGATGAAATTGAAATCTGCCAGTATTCAGCGGATACTCATTACAAGTCTGCCTTCCAAGTAAGAAATCAATACATGGTTGACCGTTCTGATTTAGTTTTATGCTGTATCGAGCATGAGTCGGGAGGTGCATACCGAACCGTACAGTATGCACAGCAAAAAGAATGCCAGATTATCAATCTGGCATAAAGACAGGTATTTTTTCTATAGCGGAGAAGAGAGGATTTGAACCTCCGGTACGGGAATGCCGTACAGCAGTTTAGTAAACTGTCGCTTTCAGCCACTCAGCCACTTCTCCATGATGATGGGAGTGGCTGGACTCGAACCAGCGCAGACCGAAGTCTCCTGATTTACAGTCAGGTGCAATTGCCGCTATGCGACACTCCCATTTTATAATTTCCGTTGGAAGAATCGAACTTCCATTCTCGGCTTCAAAGACCGCTGTCCTGCCATTAAACGAAACGGAATTTTTTTAATGCCTCCGGCAAGAATTGAACTTGCGACGCCAGGTTCTTCAGACCTGCGCTCTACCGTCTGAGCTACGAAGGCATATGATTTCCGCTGAGAGAATCGAACTCCCATTACCTGTGCCAGAAACAGGTGTCCTGCCTTTAGACGAAGCGGAATGGTGACGGATACGAGACTCGAACTCGTATTACATCCTTGAAAGGGATGTGTCCTGTACCTGTTAGACGAATCCGCCATTGCTACCACTTATATTAAGTGAAGTTTTCAGTTGAGAATAATAATCTGGTCAATTGTCACATCCAGCATATGTGCCAGAATCACCATATTGTCAATTGAGGGCATGGTATCACCACGCAGCCATTTGAACACTGCCTGCGGTTTGTTGAATCCGCAGCCGTTTTGAATATCCACAATTTTAAGCCCTTTTGCCTTGATGAGAGCTTTGATGTTCGCACCGGTCGCTGTCATGTTAATTGTCGGAGCAGCTCCTGTCATAAGAATAAC
>JAZQIL010000248.1:0-3383 GCA_045541055.1 Oscillospiraceae bacterium | reverse complement strand
GTTCTTCGGAATTCTGTTGTTTGGTGTAGGCATAAGCATTTCCTTTCTGTTCTGGTCTGTGACCGATATAAACGGAACGGCTGCGGCAGTTACCACAGCCGTTGTTTGCGATGAGATTTATTAAGCCCTCTCATATATTGTCGTGGGAGTATCTTAAATGGCGGGTCAATTTCAAAAATATTTTTTAACTCTCTTTAATGCATTTGTAAGATGTTCCCTAAGAGTTCGACGAGATATTCCAATGACTTTAGCAATTTGCTCCTGTGTCATTCCATCTCTGTAATACATGATAAATACTTCTCTCTGCTTGTCCGTCATAGCTGCCAGCATTGCTTCTCTTGTTTCACGGCGTTCAATGGCATCCAGCGGATTTTCGCCCATGCGACCGTCATACCAGTTAAATGCTCTGCGATAAGGGTCAGCAACAATTTCTTCCATTGCACCGTCCTTATCGCCTCTGTCCCTGCTTGCTAAATCAACAGTGTCCTTGCGGCTGCCGGTACGATTCATTGCGTTGCGTTCGATGCGATGGTCTCCAATCAATGTCACAGCAACTACAGTTCAAGGGGGAGACAAGGCTTGTCCAGTTCGTTTCCTTGACTGTATCTCTATTGTACCAGATTTTTCTTCAAAAGAATTAACGTCTGCGTCAAGATTTTTTTGAAATTTTGACGTGCATGGTATATCTTTTTTTCAAAAAATATGGTATAATAAAAAATTAGGGTTATTTCAAACTGATTCAAATCAAAAAATCTGCTGTTTCTTTGACTCTGTGTCTGGTTTCCCTTGACTGTATCTCTATTGTATCAGATTTTTCTCCAAAAGAATTAACGTCCACGTCAAGATTTTTTTGAAATTTTGACGTGCATGGTATATCTTTTTTTCAAAAAATATGGTATAACAAAAGATTAGGGTTATTTAACTATATATTTGTGGTCGCAAAATAGAAAATAACCGTCCTTAAACCAAGGGCGGTTATATAGTTTCAATAACTGTTGCAAGAATCTGGAGAATTTTTTTCTGATTTTCCGGTAATTTTGCATTAATCCTTGCAGCGAGAACAGGCATTCCTTTTGGCATCGCTGAGTACTGATCAAGTTTTTTCGGCTGAAGATAGTCAAGAGATACTCTCAATGCCGCAGCAATTGCCACCAGTGTACCTATTTTCGCCTCTCTCTGTCCTGATTCTATCTGAGAAAGTGTTCTGGCTGATATGTCAGCCTGTATCGCCAGTTGAGTTGCCGTCATTCCCAGTTCCTCTCTTCGTTCTATAATTCTTGCTCCTACTTCATACAATTCCTGATTAAATGCCACTATGTATTTTCCTGCTTTCTGTTTTAGATTTTTGTGTTTTTGCACCTATGCACATTTGCATGACCATATTCTACCGTTCTTTTTTATTATAGCATATATTTGTTAATTTTTATGTAAATTTCACTCGAAATGTTATAAAAATTATATGCTTTAACAATAGAAGAGGCGACAAGAACATTCAAAAATCATATGAATTTTCTTGAAAGAACACCATAGAACCTGTATGGAAAATTAATTTTTAGTATGCTTTTAGATAAAAACGGCTCTGTAATCTGCGAAAGATTAATCACAAATTACAAAGCTACCTTTATACTATTTGTATCTAATTTAATTGGATTTAAATTTGGTAATAGCAAGTTGCATAATTATGAACAGTCAGCATTGGCTATAAATTACAAAATCCTATTTGGATCACTGTAATATATTGACAAATTTATTTACACATGGTATAATAAAAATGTCTCATCAAATAAAAATATGTGTTTTTCATGCTATTACTTACTATATTTTAGGAGGGAATTATATGAAACGAGTACAGCAGTCCGCTATTATCAGCATTCTTATTGTGGTCGTAATGATGGTTACATTTTCATCATCAATGCTTACCGCTACAGCATCAAATAGCAACACTTTCGATCAATATCTGGCGGATTATCTGACAACCGCTGAAAATGCTCAAAGTTATATTAACCGTGATTATTATCTTCCCTATAGGAAGTATGTAGAAGATAGAAAAAACAGTACGGTTTATATGGGGCTTATTGAAGCATGGGAAATTCTCACATTTGACGGTAAAGTGGGCAGTAAAACAGACAAAGCTGTTGCTTATTATGAAACTATACTATATGATGCAATCTGCGGAAATATTAATAATTTCCCGATCATTAATTCGCTTGATAGCACCTATAGTTCGGTAAAAGCTGACACATTTGAAACAATTTTTGAGTATTGTGAATCATTAGATGAATATACCACAATTGATTTGGTAGAACTTGATCAGATTAAAATAGGAGATGACTTGTTTAATCAATTAACAGGTCAGCTTAGATTATGCAACGAGTTATCCAGTGCATTCGGAGTGATTGATTGCCTGTGAAAAAATGAGATGTACATTAGATGATTGCTATAACAATGATATTCTTGTAAAATCACTTCTTGGCGGAGAAATTCTTGGCAAGGTTTTAGATGAAATTATGAGTGATGTTTGGGCTACGGTTTTGGCTGATGTTGCTGGTGCTAAACTTGCTATCGCAGTCAAAACAGGACAAGAACTCGGAAAATTAGGTTCAGGTATTTTGTTTTCAACTGACGAAGATGTAGAATGTGTTTATTCTATGAATGCACTTTATGAAATAGAAGATCAAACTGTGGCTCTTGTAAAAACATATGAATCAAGATATAAAGCTAATCCCACAGATGAAAATGCAAAGCTTTATAACGAAGCATTTAAATTATTAATGCGTATTTATATGGAAGGTTGCGACTATTCTCTGCAATATGGAGAAATCTTGAATGAAAAGGGTCTTATCAATCAAATTTTCAAGAAATTTGATGCTGATGAATATAAACGATATGTTCGTGTTTTAAATGGACTACGCTCGAATTATGCAGACTATCTTGATTTTATAGTAACAAATGTATATAACAGATGGTTGGATGAGATTCCAAATGATAAGGAGTATTCCAAACTCAAAAAGAGAATAGGAAACACGAAAACTACCAGTGTCACAGAACAAGATGTAATAAATAATTTGAATAGCAGCCAATTAGTAAATGATATGTACACAAATCGTATAATTGATGAGTCGTGGACTCTTACAAGTGATGTCACATTGTATGGAAACTTGATTATTAATTCTGATGTCGAAATTACTCTAGATGGGCATACTCTTACAATTGGTGGAGATTTATATCAAAAAAGCGGTGTGATTGACTGCTATAATGGTACACTTAATGTTTCAGGCGATTATGTAATGGAAGCCACAAGCAGAAACAATGTGGGAGACCTTATTTATGACAGCTGCTATGCCTGTCTTGAAATGAATGATGAATACGATAAGGTGAATATT
>JAZQIL010000247.1:0-6417 GCA_045541055.1 Oscillospiraceae bacterium | reverse complement strand
AGGGACAGTACATTTCTGTCCTGCCGAAATGATAACCGTCATACCATTGTTTCGCAATGGCATGATATTGTTCCAGACCATAGAAGTTCAGCATCTCCTTTACTTCTGCGTCTGTAAACCCAAAATATTCTGAAAACTGTACTTCTGAAATGGAGTTCACATTCAAATTATTCATTCCTGTAAAAATGCTTTCTTTCGAGATTCGCAGACAGCCTGTCATCACACCAAATTCAAGAGAATCATTGGTTTTTAAAGCGGCATCAAACAATGAGCGGATAAAGTCTACCATTTTGTCATAGAAGCCATTCAGCCACGCATTCTGTAACGGAACATCGTATTCATCAATCAGAATGATGACTTTTTTCTGGTGAATTTCATAGAGGAGGTCACTTAAAAATTTCAAAGAAGAACGATAAATATCATTTTCTCCTCGTTTGTTACATATGTTGAGAAAATCTTCACGGTCACTGTCAAATAATTCTGTATACTTCAGCACTTCTTTGTGACGGCGGAATTCCGTTGAAATAATTCTTCTGAAATCCTTTATACTCTCTTCAAAAGTTGACTGATGCACACCTTTCAGCGAAATAGAAATCACCGGATACTGCCCCATATATGCCATGTACTTCTCACCAGCATCAGCAATTTTCAGTCCATTAAAGAGATAGCTGTTATCTTCCTCGGTTTTCTCAAAGAAGTATCTGAGCATACTCATATTAAGTGTTTTGCCAAAACGTCTCGGACGGGTAAATAAGCTGACTTTCGCACCGCTGTCAAGCAAATCACGAATCAGCAAAGTCTTGTCGGTATAATAATAATCGGATGTGATAATATCCTTGAAATTTTCCACACCAATCGGGATAGCTTTCATCAGCTCCACGCCCCCTTCTGTAACACCCATTATACCATAGGATTGCCTTTTTGTCAAGGAATTTCTGACGGTCAAATTCCGTTATTTCGTATTCAAAATCACTATCGCCTTATTTTTTGACGGTCATTTTACGTTATTTTGGGAT
The DNA here is from genome assembly GCA_045541055.1 of Oscillospiraceae bacterium. Classification (GTDB taxonomy): domain Bacteria; phylum Bacillota; class Clostridia; order Oscillospirales; family Ruminococcaceae; genus UBA3855. The sequence continues at coordinate 5,401 of JAZQIL010000247.1, read as the reverse complement.
AGGCTTTATCCTGATTTGTAATGCCAAGCAGATAATCCGTGCTGGTATCATACAATTCAGCAAGAGTAATCAACAATTTCAGTGGAATTTCCGTTGTATGGGATTCATAACGGGAATAGGTCTGCTGGGAAACACCGAGTTTCTTTGCCATTTCAGCCTGTGACAGCTCCCGTTCTTTCCTCAGTTCTCTTAATCTTAATCGTAATTCAACCATTTTCATCAACCCCCATATCATCATTATACCATACTCATAAATTGAATGTCAATAGTCAACAAATTATAGGCGAAAATCCTGGTGCATAGTGATATTGACTTTTACTCTAAAATTGAGTAATATAGAATACTGAAAAACTATTTTTTCACAAAAAATAAAAAATCCGAATCACAGATTTCTGCAACTCGGTATGGTGTTTCGCAAAAGGCTTCTTTTGCGAAATGTTATTTATAGAAATAGAGTGATAAAAAATGCAATCTAAACGTATTATGTCTGCTATTATGTCATTAATTCTCTCGTCCTCTTTTGTGTTTAGCAATTTTACAGATGGTAGCATATACCTTACAGCTTCTGCAGATGCTGATGCTACGGTCAATGTATTGATGAATCATTACGATACATTAGAGCAAGCATTGATTGATTCCTACAATTCTTTTAATTATGATGGCTATAATGCGGACAATTCCGATAAGGAGCTTAGCGAAGAAGAGTTAAAAGCAAAACTCGAAGCTTATGGTACTATATCTGTGTGGGAATATCATGATTATGATGGCAATGGCACAAATGAAGCCTATGGGGTGATTACTACTTCATCCAGTGCAGACCCAAGTGGTGAGTTATATGAGAAAATACAGTATGTGCTGTTTATCAATTCTGATGGTGAAATTACGGAAATCCATGAAAAAAATCCAGATTTTTTAGATTATGTAGTAGGAACAGCAAAATTTTCTTCATGTTCTGATGGACAAGGATTTTTTACAATGGCAAGATACAGATTTTTATGAGTATCGAATCACCATCTATGATTGTTCGCAAACAAATTCAGGTTGGTTTTATACCCCTACTTATATGTACATTGGAAAGGACTATAATTATTGGTGGTATGAACCAGTACATGGAAAAAATAATGTAACAAAAGCGGATATTTCAACAGTGTCATCTTCTTCAGAAGAATTGGATCTTGTTGATTATAAAACAGGTAAAAAAAGCAGTATGTGTTCTGAACATTATGAAATAAATTTTCTTTCTTATTATGCTAAAGAAAGCAATGTTCGTATTGGCACATCAAATGCAAGCACAAAGATTTCAGATTTTGGTGAGGGTGAAGGCGATTTATATACCTATACCGTTCCGGATGCCGGCACAGCACTGGATGCTGATGGTAATGAAATCCCCTGCAACTCTTTTACTACTTATTTTGCTGATGATTTTAAAGATGAAGATATTACGCTGTCTCTTGAAAATACAGATGAATGCGATTTCAGCATGATTTATACTAATTGTATGGTATCTGCTGGTGGTAGCAAGGTTAATGTGGTGGATATGAAATCTGCTGGGGCAGTAGAACTTCAAGCAGATAACAGCGACTACACAGTTGCCTTGACATTCAATGAAGGCTATTACACTATGCCGTGGTATACAGTATCTGCAAGCGGAAATGAAACAAATGCTGTATCTATGGAGAAAACAACAGATGGTATTGTACTGAACAGCGACAACATGGAAAATGTGACCATTACCGCAAATAACACTGATGAAGTTGTTGAGCTGACTTTCACTGCTGATGCAGATAATGTTCTAATTACCAATAACAAGAACAATCTGGAAGTTTATGCAGATAATGACAATAATGGAACATACGAAACTTTGGTGAAAACGACTGCTTATCCTGCTCAAACGACCGATAACAAGCGAGATACAGCCAAGGTAAATACAGTTTCCAATATCAATTCTGGAGGAAATAGCTCTTCTGGCGGTTCTGGAAGTTCTGGTTCTTCCAGTAGTGGTGGTTCAAATTCCAAAACGACAACTTCTCCTATTACAGGAGACCATGGCACAAGACCACTTGTTGGATTGATTCCTGCAATGCTTGCTATGTGGGGATTCAGAAAGAGAAAAAAATTTTGACGATTAAAAATCATCTTAATCTATGAGTCTTAAGTGAGGGCTGTTGTACCACAATGAATGCTGCAACAGCCTATTTTTATAAATAAAACACTACTTTTTAAGTTTTTTCATGCTTTGAAATTTGCACTTTTCGTGTCATATTCACCACTTTCCAAGAAAATCATAAACTAGCTTAAGAAAAGTGCCAATATTTCGTAGTTTTTTGGGGTACGATACGAAAGTGGCAAAAAAATTTTTAGTAGCTTAAAGCATATAATAACAACGTCTTTTGCTGGCTCTATTATGGTCTCAAAAGCTATTCTGGGGCTGATTTGACATCTGTTTTTTTGCTATTTTTGATTTTCAAGCCATGAAAAAACTGGGAAAGTGGTGGTCATATTCCAAACCACTGTTCACAACTTAAGGAATTGAGACGAAAACCTATTTCTGAGAAGCTATGCGATATTGAGCCTATCTTCAATCTACAATAGTTTAGCAACTCGTACATGAGAAAATTTTACGTCATACTCGTAGTTTCTTCTCTTTTTAGGTTTGTCTTAAGTTGTGGATAGTGTATTCCAAACTAGCAAAAATACTTTCAAACCCAAAAATATGGAAAATTAAGGAACTTTTCTTAATCTAATTCATAATTTTCTTGGAAAGTAGTGTAAATAGAAGCAAGAAGGGACTTATTATGAATAAAAATGAACTTTCAAAATATTTTGAGCAAAATATGGAGAAATTTTTAAAGTTTCTGGGTGAGAATGTGACTATTGTAAAAAGAAATATTGGCGAAGGTGCTTTTAGTGTTGTACACATGATAGAAGAAAAAATAGGGAGCAAGATGATTCAGTCAGCACTGAAAGTGGAACTGATAGCAGAAGAAGGACATACAGACAGCCAGAAACAAACCTTTATTGAAAATCAGAAAAAAAGAGTAGAAAAAGAAGCTGCAATTATGCAGCAGTTAAATGAATGCCCGAATATTGTGAAATATTATTCACATATAATACGCCCGGTCATACTTAACGATAAGATAGAGGGATATGTCTGTCTCCTGAAAATGGAACTGTTAAACCCTTTTTCGGAAGCAGCTAAAAATATTTCTTTTACAGAGCAGGATGTTCTTAAAATCGCACTGGATATCGGAAAAGGCATCCAAGCTGCACATGAAAAAAGAATTATTCACAGGGATATCAAGCCTGAAAACTTCTTTGTATCTGATACCGGAGATTATAAACTGGGTGATTTTAATGTATCAAAAGAAGCAGCTACCGCACATACATTTGCCGGTGCGTATGGATATATTGCACCTGAAATTTATCGTGCCAAAACAGAAATTGATAAAAAATATACCTGTCAGGCAGACTTATACTCTTTTGGAATTTGTCTTTATCAATTCATGAATGATATGTATTTTCCATTTGAAGATGCAGAATGTGATGCAGACAGTGCTCTTGATATCCGGATGAACGGAACGAAGCTGCCAGCCCCTAAACATGGCTCTGACGATTTAAAAAAAATTATTCTGAAAGCCTGTGAATTTGAAACTGCTGACAGATATCAGACGATAGATGATTTGCTTATCAATCTGGAACAGCTAATTCGTCATGAAGAAGTGATTATTCCTGAAGCTGCTCCCAAGATAAAACATGTTCCAATAGAATATGCCAATGAAATACCCATTACCGATAATATCTACAGACCTATCAGACAGCCGGATGCAAGAGTAAGTTCACAGACATTAATTATGATTGCCTGTGTACTGGCTGTTTTCCTTTGTATTGCAGTTTTATTTGTTTTTATGCTAAAAGACAATAAAGATTCTGAAACACAGAGCATTCTCGAATCTGAAACAGCAGCAGAAACAGCACCACCATCAGGAAACGATACCAGTGAAGAATATACCTATCAGGCTGTTTGTCCTGTATGCAGCAATACGATTTCAATCTCATCTGAAAGATTTAAAACAGGCAGAATTTTTTGTCCGAACTGCGGTCAGGAACTGATGTTTGCCAATAATGAAGAACAAAACAATTCCTATCATGCTGAATCACCAGTAAATCAGCCTTCAGAAATAACAATGCTGTCGAGTGAAACTTCTATATCTGAAGCATCACCACAAACATTGTCACCTGAAACAGCACCGCCCCAGACAACACCTCCGGAAACATTGCCTCCCGAAACAGTACCACCAGTTATAGAAGAATATGTGGATATGATTCCCTCATTCTCATTAGCTTCCTGTAGCAGCACACTGAATCCGATTCATTCAGATGGCAAAACATATACTTATGATGCATACAGGGCGATTGACGACGATTATTCCACATGTTGGTGTGAAGGTGTCAGTGGCAGCGGTTCCGGAGAATCTATTACGCTTTATGCAGAAAGAAAACAGCGTCTGAATGAAATTATCATTTATAATGGTCTGTGTCAGAGTGAAGAATTATTCTATAAAAACTGCCGTATCAAAGAATGCAGGATTGAATTTTCAAACGGCACATATACAGATGTTGTTTTAAATGGTGATTATACAGAACAGCCGTCCGTCATATCGTTGGACAATGTGGATACAGAGTATTTAAAAATCACTATTTTAAGTACTTATTCCGGAAATAAATACGAAGATACCTGTGTATCAGAAATTCAGGTAAGAAACAATTCATAAGGAGTGCTTTTATTATGGACAATAAAACAATCTATTATACTGCTCCCCCTCCGAAACCGGCAACTCTGCTGATTCTGGAAAATAACAAAAATGTCAGAGTTATTACTTTAGATGGTGATATGAAAATGGGACGGGATAATACTGAATTCAAAAATGATATTGTTCTGGAATCCAGTATTGTATCCAGAAAACATGGGAGTTTTTTCTTTTCAGAAGATGCTTATTATTACAGGGATGACAACAGCCTGAACAGTACTTTTTATAATGGTACGAAAATGCAAAAAATGAATGAACGAGGTTCAAAAGCTGTAAAACTTCAGGATGGCGATATGCTGAGAATAGACCGCAGAGATTTGAACAAGCCTCATCCGCAGGCAGTTGTGATAATTTTCAGCACTTCCTTTTCTAAAACAGAAAACTGGCACAGATTTCCTCTTGATAAAAAAACAGAAATTCCAATCGGCAGAAATCAGACAGACGGAATTTTGTTATCTGATTTTATGGTTTCCAGACATCATGCGATACTAAAAAAGCAAGGGAATCAGTGTCTGTCATTTTCCACCAGGAACATCAAAATGGAATAAAATTGAACACAGAATGTTCAGTCAGATTACAAAGAACTGGAGAGG
>JAZQIL010000246.1:0-39931 GCA_045541055.1 Oscillospiraceae bacterium | reverse complement strand
TGCTGGATGAATCTACCAGCGCATTGGATGAAACAACAGAATGGCAGCTTTTACAGAATCTTCGTCAGATGACAGATAAAACGGTCATTATTGTCACACATCGTCCGGCAGCATTAAATATTTGTGATAAGATTTTTCAGTTTACAGAAAATGGAGTCGTTACCCTATGAAAAGAGGAGTTTCATTATGAAAATTAAAAACTGTCTTTTATGTTTGTTATTTATGATAATCAGCTGTGCATCAGTTGGTTGTCAGGATAAAAAACCAGCTGATTCAGGAACAGCCGTTACAAAACAGAATGTAGAAAATACTGAACAAACTTCTGCTTCTGCATCAGAAGCAAGTGATTTAGAAATCAGACAGCCGAATCCTACTGAATCTGAAGCTGCACCAATTATTAACGAATATGGTGATCAGGAAATTGGTAATGAAGAAGTGCCTTCAAATGCTGACACTGTACCAGAAGGCAGTGATGCAGAGAACCCTTCCATAGAGGCTGATGGAAATTCTCGTTCTGAGGTTAATCAAAATAATGAAAATATCAATGTAGAAGGAAATTTTAACGAATATGGTGAACAGGAACTTGGAGAGGATACACCAGAAACTGTAAATTCTGATGAAGAAATTACAAATCCCACAGATGAAGAAGGCAATGAAGAATTATAATTTGTTTATTGATAAAATCACCTCTGCCGTCAGACAGGCAGAGGTGATTTTTAATCAGAACAAGATTCCAATTTTTTTTGAATATCGTGGAAATAAATTGCTTTGCTCAGCTGTAAAGCAAGATAATCTCCCCTATTATAAATATCATTAGTCAGTCCGCATAACAGAATGCCGTAAATACATTTACTGTAAAATAATGTGAATGCAACATATCCTTTACATTTTAAGGAAAGTTCATTTCTTGAAAAAATATCGCTGACATGGCAATTTTGTCTGCTTGGCAGATAGAGTTCTCCGCCTTTCATGACACAACGCAGACGAATATATTCTGGAAACTGCTGTGGATTTTTTTTAGATGTCAGATAAAACGGCGTATCAAACAGATAGACTGCTGCATTTTTCAATCCTAACTTATCAATGTTACATAAAATTTTTTCAGTTTTATCTTCTGGGGAATCACTACTGAACATACTAGTCATAATGAATTCCTGTTCCATTCTGATACTTTCAAGATAACCGGCAATTTGTTTTGTTTTCTGTTCAGAAAGTGCATAAATGGCTTGGTCTTTCATTCTGAGGAATAATCTGTTCAGCATCATATTGGCAGCAATTGATTTTTGCCGTGTATTGATACCAGCCTGAAGGCGTTCAATACTTTTTACTAATTTAGAAGCATCTGTATATTCCATTGCGCCTTTTTCAAAGAATTTATCAATCATTCTGCTGATTTCATTAAAAGTTTCAATACTCATATATCGTTTGTGCATTGCTGTAAGCATTTTAGACATATATTCATAGAACAGTCGTTTTAAATTAACGGCTTCTCTGTCAATATAGATGTTTTTATACCGATAAAAGCAATCATCGAACATTTTATAAATAAATGCTGGATTTGCATTCATCAAATCTAATTCCGTATAGTCATACATTTCATAATAAAATGATTCTCTGCCATAAAGTCTGGTTGGTACAAATTCCAGGCCAATTTTTTCACCGTTCATTTTTCGGAACAGAACTTCAAGAGCTTTTTTGCCGAGTGTGCCATTATCTGCTCCAATCGAGGAAAGCGGTGGTATCATCTGGCTGGAAAGGTGGGTATTATCAAAGCCGAATACAAGAATATCTTTTCCGGGGATACGGTCTCTTGCATACATTACCGCATACAAGCCTTTTGCAACGGAGTCATTGACGCAGAAAATGGCTTGTACATCAGGATTTTTATCCAGCAGTCTGTTGGCTTCCGTCTCACAGTTTTCGGACATATCTGTTTTTTGATAATTTTGTTCAGAAAATGAAATTTTGTTTTCTTTCAGGCACTGTATAAAAATATTTTTTCTGGCGCAGGAATCGACATTATCTTCTCTTCCACCGAGCATACAGAAATGGGAAAGACCATTCACATTGACTAAATAATCCACTGCTTCACGAATGCCAGATTCATTGTCATAATTCACACGGGTCTCCCCTTCCAAATCAGAAGCAATGAATACTTTCGGAACATTTTCAATCTGGTTAAGATAATTATTTTTAATGTGGTCTTTTTTCTCCTGATTCATGCTTCCAATGTGAATAATCATTCCGTCAAAATCGCACATATTTTCGAGTAATAACACAGAATTATACATCATTAAATACATGCGTCGTTCTTCATCAACAGGGACTTCTTCGCCTTCATACTTTCCGGCAAGGACAATCAGACGCATATTTTCATTAGAGGGAATGGAATCGGATACACTTTGAATCAGTTCTTTAGAAAAATCTGTAAAAATATTTTCCAGAACCAAACCAATAATTTTTTTATCATCTTTTCTTCTCATGCTTATAAGCTCCTTTAATCATCATCAATATCTGGGGCGGGCTTAGAAAAGAGATATCCTTGAGAATAGTCAATACCATAAGTTAAAAGCTTGTCCTGAATATCCTGATTTTCAACGAATTCTGCGACAATTTTAATTCCTCTGGTGTTCAGTTTTTTCCAGTCTGCCATTAAAGCAATTAAATTTTCTGCTTCTTTGTCTTCACAGCAATGACGGACAATAGAACCGTCTATTTTCAGGTAATCTGAGTGAATGCTTGCAATATGCTGTAAATTAGAGAATCCACTTCCGAAATCGTCAATCGAAATCTGTGCGCCAAGGTCATGAATTTTATCTACAAAAGCAATCATTTCTGCATAATCATCAATATCTTCATTTTCCAGAATTTCAAAAACAAAATTTTCCGGATGGTCAGCAGTAGACAAAAATTCATAGATATAATCAATCAGTTCATGATTTTTAATATCTCGGATAGAGAGATTTAAGCTGACACTTTTATTAGCAATGTCATTAAATTTCCACAGGACTTTTTTAATCATGATAGAAGACATGGAATCATATAATAATCCGTATGACCTCGCCACATCAAGAAAACTGCCGGGATAATAAATTTTGCCGTTTTCATCTTCCAGACGCATTAAAGATTCATAGTGATGAATTCTTTGTTCAGCATTGTCATAAATGCCCTGAAAATAAGGAATGACTTTATCATGTGCAATAGCATAGTTAATAACATTCACCATGTGATAGCGTTCCCGAATACTTTCTTCATCCAGCATTCCGAATTTCGCATCACGCACATAGAATTGAATATTTTTCTGCATCATTTCAATTCTCGCAGAAGAATAGACTGAATTTAAATTATCTACAGTACAATCGTCAATCACGCAGAACATCGGCACAATTGCAATATAATCTTCAGTTGCTTCAAATAAAATTCTCTGCAGTTTCTTCATATCACTGACAAATTCGGATAAAGCAACGAGATAAGATGGCGCACCGATTGCAATATGCCATTTGTCAATAATGTAAATTTTATAATTTTTACTTCTTGCATAGGTCACACAGCTGGTAATATAATTTTTATAAGTCAGCCGAATCATATGTTTTGGAAAAACAGTTTCCATTCCGGAAGTTTCGAAAACGTTAATCATACAAATACGGTCATAGCCTTTGAGCTTAATATCAATATTCATTGCTGCTGCATTTGGAATATCTTCATTTTCGGAGTAAAGCAGCTTTAATTCACAGTCCTGTACAAAGGCTTTCAGGCTGTCCGCTGCAGTAAAGCGTTCACTTTGCATAAACTGGTTTTCAATATCGCATAAATACTCTAATAATTCCTGATTATCTGCAACAAGCGTATCTGTATAGGAAAATGCATAAGGATTATATTCCTGTGTAAAAGGCTTTTCCCCGAATACAGAAACAACAAAAGAGCAGTTGGCAAATGTATTTCTGCCGTTGACATGTGCAATTTCCCCTTCTGTGATACATCCGCACATATTGGAATTTTCATAGGCAGAAAGCTCCCATTTCACACAGTTGGAATAAATCATGGAACGAGCAATGCAGGAATAGCCAAAAAGTGTTTCTGCCTTGCTGAAATTTTCGATATGGCGGAATAATGCACGATTATCGGAAATAATTTTCCGGTCATAAATAAAAGCACGTTTCAGACGTTTTCCTTTTTTGACATTATGATTAGCGTTAATCATTTCACGTTTCTGATATTTATCAATATCAGGATGTTCTGCATAATGGGAAAGATTGATTGGAGCATGTTCATCAAATACATCACTAATACTCTGGTTATCCGAAAAACGTACAAAAATTGGAATATCACTTGTTTCCGAATACACATAAGGGAATAAATTCGTCAATTCCGGTCTGTTTCTGATTCCGTCACCGATTCCAATACGATATTCTTCCGCAGCATCTTTTCCATCAATGGAGAGAATACAAGTTCCGAATGTATCTGTAATTTCCGATTCTTTTCCAATCGCCTGTACACCGGTTGCATAAGAGCTGTAACTTTCCACATATTTTCCGCCGATTGCTGCTAAAATAATCCCTTTATTCGTCCAGCCTTTTTCATTGAAAATAAAACCTGAATCCAGAAATTTCTTCAAATTGATTTCAGAAGTATTTGCAAGCCCGCCAATCATCTGTACTCCTGGGAAATAGGTATTACACGTTTCTACAAAATGGTACACATTAAGATATTTTCCAGTCAGAAATGTCAGTAAAAGTTTTGTCTGGTCATCCAATACAGTTTCTTTGATTTGCTGACAGAGCACATGTTCCGAAATAGGCTTGTCATTTTCATCAAAAGTCGGCAGTAATGCTGTGCGGATAGAGCCTTTTTCCGTCTGTGTCACAGAAACGATACATTGATTCTGCATCAATTTTCCCCAGCAGATAACAGCAGAAGTACTTGTTCCGAAAATATGTGCTTTTGGGACAAGCTGTGCAATAAATTTGGCAATATCCACTGCTTCTTCTTCCAGATGAATCGATGTATGAATACGAATTAAAATATCCCCCTGTGACGGGTCAAGCATCAGCTGCTGAAATGCATCTGCCAGTCTCGCCTTTGAAATATACTGAAAGTTCCATGTAAACATTCAGACATCCTCCTCAATTCATGTCTTTTTTGTCATATTTTTATTATAACATATTATTTTACAAAATGCAAGTAATATTTCATTTTCATATTTGCTTGACATTATATCAAAAATTGTATATAATAGTATATAGAAATGAATTCAGATATCATCAGGAGGCAGAAACAATGTATATAAAAAAAATTTTTACAGCCAGTACACTTATCTTACTTTTATTGACATCATGTGGAAAAGCACCTGAATCTACAGAGATTCTCAGCACAGAAACAGAATCTTCCTCTATTCCTGAAACAGAATCAGAAACGGAAACAGAGACAGAAACAGAAACAGAACCTGAAACAGCTTCCGAAACAGTTTCAGATTCAGAAACTAGTTCCGAACAGACTGAATCTGAAACACAGCCAGCCTATCCGGAATGTAAATCCGCTGCATTTTATTGTCTGGAAGAGGATAATTTGCTGTACAGTTCCAATCTTGATGCACATATTGCACCAGCAAGCTTAACAAAATTACTGACCGCCTCAGTTGCATTATACTATATTCATTCAGATGAAGTATTTACAGTCGGTTCTGAAATCTCTATGGTACAGCCAGATTCAAGTGTCAGCTTTATTTCCTCCGGTCAGAAATTAAAACTTTATGACCTGATTACTGGAATGCTGCTTGTTTCCGGAAATGATGCCGCTTATACAGTAGCCGTTTCTACAGCAAGAGCTTTAAATCCCTCTGAGCAGTTCAGCGATACGCAGGCAGTAGAATATTTTTGCGGTCAGATGAATGCTTTCGCTGAAATAATCGGTATGAAAGACAGCCATTTTACAACTCCTGATGGCTGGGATGACGAAAATCAGTATACAACCGCAAAAGACCTCCTGACTTTAACAAAATACGTGCTGACTGTTCCTGAACTAAAAGAAATCATCGGCACAGAACAAAAATATGTTGTCTTTGCCTCCGGTGAAAATATTACCTGGACAAATTCTAATAAACTGCTCAATCAGTCAAGTCCTTACTACTGCAAAGAAGCTGTTGGTGTGAAAACTGGTACTACATTAAATGCTGGTAATTGCCTGATTGCTGCATTTGAAAAAAATGAAAAAACTTATCTTTCCATTGCTGCCGGATGTAACTCTGACAATGACCGATATGAACTGACCCGCAAACTTTTCTTTGACTATGCATCATAAGTTTTTTGAATACAGCTCTTGGTACTGTTCAAATTGAAACAGTAGCTTCTAAAATCATAACAGAATTTTTTGCAAAATTAACGAATAAAAGTGATGAACAGCTTTTACTGCTCATCACTTTTTTGACTTTGAATCAGTATCAGTCCCCAGTCTTCCCAACGCCAAAGCGTTTCTGAACCGTCCGGAGACAGAATTGAAATATCTCCATTTGCTTCTTCTGAAACGACTTTCCCATAAACAGGCATTGCAGAAGACATCCATTTCGGGTCAAGGCGGTCAGCTCGTTCCTTATCCCACTCATAAAGAAATAAATGCTCAGAATAAAGAGTTCGATTATCTTGTTTTCTCCAGAAAGGCTGATATTCTCCGAAACTGCCTTGCTTCCAGACATGGAGCAGGACTTCCGTTTCTTCATCGTGGTCAACGTCCAGAAAAATACAGTCCGCTACAATCCAAGTGCTGTCTGATTCATATTCAAATTGCTCTGAATATAGCTTTAAAATGCCTTCTTTGAGGCTGACTGAAATAGTTTCCTGTTGTATTTGTACTATTTCGAGCTTCTTAGAGAGCGTAACCCATTTCGGAAGCTGACGCATTTTCATCTGCTGATGTGTCAAAACGCCCCCGCACATAACAAAATAAAGTATCATACTGATACTCAGTAAAATTCGCTTAGTTATATGACCAGACATACATTAAATCTGTATACCACCAAGGATATTGTACATTCGGGTCTTTTTCGTATGAGTTATTCCCACCAACTTCTATTCCAAGCATTTGCCGCCATGTAGAATCTGTTAAACGGTCAGACATTGGATAAGTAAACTGATAGAAAGAAAATACAGAACCTGATGCAACTTTTAAAACACCGTCTACTTCTACAAGCACTTTTATTTCTAAAGGCTTCCCTGTTCCGACTTCAAGACAAGTGCCATTCGGGTCAGTCGCAATGTCTGCAATGATAGCAGCAGGATGTTCTTCAGGCATGTGATACATTTCATCTGGATATTCTGCTCTCATAACTTCTTCCCAGAAATGTTCCAGCTGTCCGCCAAAAGTACGAATTAAATTAAATTCTTCCTCTGTAGGCAGTTCACCACTTAATTCTTTTTTAGCGATAATTTCAAGTTTTCCAGCAAGTTCTTCGAGAATATCCATATTTTGTTTATCTTCTGCACTTATCATCCCATAGCCGGAAAGGCCTTCTGTTGTTGCTGTAACAAGTGCCTTTAAACGGGCAAATACAACCGGTTCTGCTTCTACATAACCTCTGTCATCAAAATCAGAGATATCTCCTCCGCCCATTTCACCCATCATCTGCTTAGAATATAAAATCGTATCATGTTTTAATTCAGAATAACTTCCTTCAAAGGAAAGAAGTGATTTTCTTTCCCATTCCTGTGAACGCATAAAAGGCGGATAAGCAGTATCTTTCTTTTCCAGCATGGGGGAAAGCGTATAAATCCATGCAGAATATAAATTTGCTGTCCATGAAGAAACAGAAGCATTTTGAACTGTCTGACGAAGATTTTGCATATTCTGTATATAGTTCGGATAGCTGGTATCTCCCTGCTGTTCCAGAATCGACAGTGCTGCATCTGAACCTAAAGCTGCTGGAAAATCAAGCGCATCGGGTAGAATTCTATCCTTTACAGCTCGGCTAGTCAGCTGTGTGAAACAGGATTCATCAATGGAAAACCGCTGTCCCATAAAGCGAAAACCTTTCTGTGCAGCAGCCTTTTCCTCATCTGTATTAGATTCATAGACTGGTACAGAGTTAATCGCTGGTGCAGGAAGTTCCTGACAAACAGTTTGAAATGTCGTCCAAAGGTCATCATTGCCAATCAAGCTTTCTGCTGTACAGCCTTCTCCGTAAACGGCATCAATTAACGGCTTTAACTCATAATAGCCGAAATCATCTGCTGCCCCTGCAAAGAATGATGTGACAGCATAAACTTTTGACCATAAATCTAAAGCTTCTCCGTCTAATGCTAATGTCACTAATACAGAAGCTCTATTTAATGTTTCATTATCCTGCCGGAATCCCATGCGCCCATACCACATCATGGCTTTAAAGTATTTTTTCAAATCTTCAGAAGTATCATAATAGCCTCTTGGAATATACTGTGTATAATCTTCCATTACACCTTCAAAAATAGCAGAATATTCTATGCCTGATGCATTGGAAATTGCAGAGAGTTCAGAAGAGACTTCAGAAGAAACCACATCAGGAATACTTGCATCTGGTTCAAGCAGTGAAAGTCCTACTGCAAAGAAAGCCAGTTCTGTCTGCGCAGCCTCTTCCCATTCTGTACCCTGCAATGTATTGTAATGTTCCTGCGCTTTAGAAAGCATTTGCTGGGAAACAGTTTTCATATCACTGCTTAAATGTTCCCGTTCAATTTTTTTCAGAAGATGTGCAAAATACAAATGATAGGTATGCATCATAGAATCCACTGTCACATAGTTTGCGAGCATCTGATAACGGTTCATTTCGTATCTTTGAAAGAACTCATGCTGATAATCTTCTGAGAGGACAAAGCCATTCTGTCCCAGCAGACGCATTTCTTCATCATTCAGATAAAAACCGCCAAGATATACGTTAGACAAGTCAGCAGCTGCTGTCTGATACGATACAGAAGGTATCAGGGCAGTATCCTCAGGCACATAGCTACTGGCGAGTAAGACTGGTCTGTCCAGATAGACAATATCCGCAGCACTTAATGCTAATGGGGTTGCATTCTGATTTCCCTGCGATGCATTATTTGCCGAACTGCTAACGACCTCAGAGCTTGCAGACTGAGAATCTGCTGTTTCCTTTTGGAACAGACTACAGCCTGTCATTAGTGTAGAGAGTGCTAACACAAATGCTAATACTTTCCTTTTCATGAAGATTCACTCCTTTATCTCGAAAATGATATTATTATTATAGCACAAATTCAACACATTGTCAATTATTTCAAAATTATGGATATTTTGAAGTGACATGAAAATATTCTTCCAGACATAATCCGCTGTCATAAATTTTTTTCGCCCAGTCTTTTCCAACATAGCGGATATGCCATGATTCGTATTTATAACCAGTAAATTCTTCTTTTCCTCTTGGAAAACGAATGATAAAGCCAAATCGCCAGCAATTCTTTTCCAGCCAGACCGCTTCCGGCGTATCATTGAAAGCATCACCCGGCCAGTTCACGTCAATGCATAGCCCTGACTGATGTTCAGAATATCCGGGTCTTGCAGAAAAGGTATCAGCAGCTTCTTTTCCATACTGATTGCAGTAATCGTTATATACATATGTCTGCGTATGATAAGAACGGAAATCAGAATGTGAAAATAAATATAATCCTGCCTCTTCGGAAGCAGCGGCTCTTAACGCTGAAAAGGCTTTATTCGCTTCCGAAGTCAATCCACCAGTATTATATGTTGAAGGCAATGGATAAGTTTTATTTACCAGCATAACTCCCTGTACATAAGTTACACCATGAATCACTTGTATATCTTTTCTAGTTTCTTCATCATAGGCTTCTGTTGGAATTGGAATTTCTTCTCCTTCCGGATAAACGGTTATATGCACTTCTGCAAAGACTTTAGAATTGCTGACAGAAGTTACACGTATCAAACAGTTTCCTTCTCCGACAGCTGTAATTTTTCCTTCCTCGTCTACAACAGCAACTGCTTCGTCAGAAGATTCCCACTGTTCTGATAAATCCAATGCATCTTCCGGCTGCATCTGTACTACTGGCATGATTGAATCATCACCTACCTGCATGGAAGCATAATAAAAACTTAATGCAATTTCGGTCACTGTTCCTGGAGGAAGTGTTTCTTCTGTTGTTTCGGGAATCGTTTCAGGAGGTTTTGTTTCTGGAACTGTTTCTATGATTTGAGTCGTTTCAGGCCGTTCTTTTTTCAATTCCTGCTCCGGTTCAGAAGAACGCCGGATAATTAGCAATATCCCTAAAATCAGCGTAAGCACCATTGCTACTAAGAGTAAAACTGAAAGAAGTTTTCTCTGCTTTTTTATTTTTCGTTTTGAAACGTTCATAATATGCCTTTCTGTCATAATTTTTATAATAATGGATGCTGTTCAAAATCCCAGCTTGTTTCAAAGCTGTCCCAGTCCTGCTTACATAGCATAATATTTTCTGAGACTAATTTATTGATTTTTTCCTCTGGCTGATACAGATACGGTAAGGATTTAATATCATTCGCCTGAATGTTCATGGTAGGGTTTAAAATATTTAATAAATATCTAGCAACACAGCTGCAAAGAAATCCAAGAATATACTCTGTCTGTGCCTCCTCTGTAAATAAAGAAGAACCTGCTACATCAAAAATAAACCCTTCCGGACAATACCGAAACCCCGGTACAGCTGCGATAAAATTCCATGCAATCGACTTTCTGAAATAATATTCTTTATTCTTAATACGTCCGCCGGTACTGACTTGATTGAGCTTTTCATGAAATGCTTTTAATTCTCGGCCATCATCTTCATAATTTACCAGATATTCATGATTGCCATACCATTTTCGATATCCTCCGCCTTTATGATAGGGAAACCATTTTTTATGGCTTTTTTGTGCAAGTTCACTATTTTGTGCGTTAAAACAGATATCATCTATCCGTACTTCAAACCATTTTCTGACAAATCTGTTATTATCTGAAGTTGTCATACCCTGACGAGGTTCTGCAACACTCCCAAGCGTTTCATTTGCAAATAATTGAAATACCTGCTCAGATGCCCAGTAAGCATAAGGACAGCCAACAATCTGTTCAAAAGCCTTTTTGTCAATGGTATAAATCTGTGTTCTGGTCAAGTAAGCCATTCGCTTTTCTTCTGAACTCGGCATACTGCAAAGATTTAAATAACTTCCTTGATAGCCGTTATAATCTGTACGTCTCATAATAAAAGCTGCTGCCTGAACAATCGTGCCGACATCTCCGTATTCAAAGGCATTCATTCCAAGATGCAGCAGACTAATCACATCATGCTGCATTAAACGTCTGCGTAGCTTTTGAAACCGAAACAGAAACATCCATGACTGCATCGTCAGCATGGCATAAAATCCATTTTCCTTTGTAAGCTGTCCGCATCGTTCCATAAAACAAGCAAATAAATCGCTTTTACTATCCGGAAAATGTTTTTTCACAAAGCTGGAAAGTTCTGCATTCATACCAGAATTTCCCATATAAGGCGGATTTGTACAGACAATATCATATTGCTGATTCAGAATATCATAAATTTTCAGCATTTTAGAGAGCTGTTCCGACTGTGGAAAATCTCTTTGTTTCAGCGCAGTGACCTGTATCAAAGAACCGCAGCTGTCTGCATAAGAAAACTGTTCTGCAAATTCTTTCCATAAATCTGAAAACTCTGTACTTTCTGCTGTGCGAATATCTGCAAAACATGCAATATTCAGAGAAATATCCGAATATTTTAAGAAATCGTTGTCATACTGTTCTGCTTTCATCATTAAGGCGAAATAAGTTAATTCATAAGCTTTTCTATCAATGTCTAATCCATAAAGATTATGCTTTAAAATTTTTCTGACGGCTTCCTGTGGAGTATATCCGCAGGAAAGATAAATTTGCATCAGCACATCAAAGGCATATACTAAAATATTCCCTGCCCCCATGCAAGGGTCAATCATTTTTATCTGTTCGGGAGTTATTTTCTGATATTCTTTCTGAAGCTGTGCAAGCTGTATCTGAACAGCTTCTTTTTGAGGAGCTTCTCCCATATAATAGGATAAGTTATCTTTTATTTCAGAATCCGGATGGCCTTCCAGCCAAAGCCGTCCTAAAGAATTTTCAATCATATAGCGAACAATCCATTCCGGTGTGAAAAGCTGTGTCACTGCCGGAATTTCTTCTGCCGGAATTTTAATATTCTTCCGGAGGTTCGCAAATGTTTTATTTTTCTGTACGGAATGATAGTACTGATGCAGCCAGCCCATAATTTGAACTTGTTCTTTCCAGTCCTGTTTGGGAATCATAGAAATCATATCTGCAATGACACCATTTTTGTCAAACAGTACGTTTGGAAATAATTCTAATTTTTTAAATATTTTTGGAAATAATTGATGCAAGTCTTGACAATGTACTGTCAGTGCTTCCTGACAAATCGGCTGAAACAGTCCATTTTCATCTGTGAAGATTCTTTTTTTTCCTGCACTGTTGACTTCCATAAAGCGCAGTGCTGTCAGATAGAAAAATAAGAGATAAGCTGTTTCTTCATCTGGCAATGCTGCTGTCAGTTTCTGTCTTGCAGTGACAGCGAAATTTCTAATTGCAGTTTTATTCATGAAATTTCCCTGTTATTTTGCTGAATGACGTTTTTCTTTAAAATAATACTGTCAAATATGTTGACATTGCCGTCTCCGTTCAAATCCGCTGCCCGAAACTGTTCTAATGAAAATATCTCAGAATTCAGCAGATATTTTTGAAGCAAAATAATATCTTCTTGATTAACAATATCATCATGATTAACATCTCCTGCGCCGCATATCGGAATTTCACAGATAAAGCCGACTGTACCGTCAGAGTAAGCAATTCTATCATTCCAGCATCCGCTGTCTTTATACATTTCACAGTAGAATTCTGCATCTTCATAACAATCAGGCTGATTATCTCCCCATTTTCCTTCTAATGACAATGCTTCGCCGGTTGTCCACTGATACGTATGGTTTTTTTCAGGGTCATAAAGACCAATAAAGTAATCATTTTTTTCACCGCTTTGAATAAATGATTGAATAAATGCATTTTCTTCTGAATCGTTGATAGATGCTAAATGTCCTCCCATCATTTGACAATATTCTTCTGCTTCAAACCAGCTGAGTGTGTCTTCAAATAAACAATAAAGATGATTCTGATATTTTTCTGCTTTTACATAAGTAATGGGTTCAATTTCAAGTATAAAGCCATTTTTCTTATCTTCTGCATTATCTGGTGTACCCTCTGTCCTCCATAGAGGAACAATTTCATCAGGGTCATCTGTTTTTCCAGTCCAGTAGCTTTTTTCAGAAATATCTGTCAATAATACAGATGCTGCCTCATGTTCTTCTTTCGTGTCCAGTATAACCAAATGACCGCCCATATTCTGACAAATTTTTTCTGCCTGTTCATAAGCCGTTAATACATCATATCTTGCATAAATATGACCATCATAGTGTGTGATTGCTGATGGAACAAGCGTATTATTACTAAATACTTCTTCCTCTTCTTCGCCTTCTTTGTAGAAATGCCCTGCTCCTGCAAATACACAGCCATTACTTAAATAGTAATTTTTAAATTCTGCTACAGACAGCTGAATCATTTCCCCTTCCTTTACACCGAGTCTGGAACTAGGAAAACTTTCAGAATAATAGATAACTCCATTGATAACTGCATGGATGAACAATACATGTCCATATAATTTTCCTGCTGTACTCATTCCCTGTGAAAAGCCAACTACAATATCATAAAGATTTCTGCCGTTATGCGCTGCTATCAGCTGGTCAATACAGTTTGTTCCCGCTACTGTTTCAATTGTATAGCCCTGTGAAGTTTTAGAAAGTTTCTGCATCCTTGGAAACCATTGATTTCCATTTCCTGACAATTCCCATGAAGAAGTTAAACCTCTCTGTTCTACGGAACACCTTACAAACATTCCACACATACCGCTGAAACTGCTGTAGTCATTTCTTGCATAAATTGTTTGATATGTTTCTGTAATTTGCTGAGCTACCTCTTCAATTGATTTTCCAGCATGTGCCTGCATGATTCCTTTTGATGGTGCAGAAATGAGTATTCCTATTATCATCACCATCGAAATCACAAACGAAATTATTTTTTTCATACCATCTTCCTTTCTTATTATATTCTGTATGATACTTTTTTATTATAATATGTTTCTCGTTTTCTGTCAAGTGAAAATCTGGATAAATCTGTAATTTTGTTATCGTAAATTTTTTGTGAATATGGTTGAAAAATAACAGATTTTGTGCTATAATAAAAATAGATTACTATAGGCGATTGCAAAATAGAAAGATAGGTCGAAACGCAAATAAGCCATTTCTCCAGTCAAAATCCATATTATGGTTGAAAAAAGTGGAGGGATGGAGAAAAAACAAGAGTTTGAAAAGCAACTATTTATAGCTGTTTTTTGAATTTTGCAATCGCCTAAATAGATTACTATGCAAGGAGATTTCATTATGAAAATATGCTTATTAAATGATACATTCCCGCCAATCATTGACGGGGTAGCAACTGTTGTAACCAATTATGCTAATATTATGACAAATTCCGGAAATGCAAAAGTCATTGTGGGTACACCGAAATACCCAAATTCTGATTATTCCGGCTATCCTTATAAAGTCATTCCCTATCAAAGTTTTGATATTTCTGATATTGCTGAAGGCTATCGTGCTGGAAATCCTTTAGCAGTAAAATCCGTCAGTGAAATGATACAGTTTTCACCAGATATTATTCATGTACACTGTCCAGCGGTTTCCTCTATCATGGGCAGAATCCTCAGAAACGAAACAAATGCTCCTATCATTTTTACTTATCATACAAAATATGATGTAGATATTGCCCGTGCTATCAAGTCAGAACACCTTCAGAAAGAAGTCGTCAAAGCAATGATTACAAATATTTCTGCAAGCGATGAAGTCTGGACAGTCAGCCACGGCGCAGGTGAAAGCCTCCGTGCGTTAGGTTATGAAGGAGAGATTCGTGTTGTCTCTAACGGTGTAGACTTTGCAAAAGGCCGTGCAGAGGATGCCTTAGTTTCGGAAGCTGTCAAAGGTTTTGACCTTCCTCAAAATGTGCCAATGTTCCTGTTTGTCGGCAGAATGATGAAATATAAGGGCCTTCCCTTAATTTTAGATGCCATGCGCCGACTCTCAGAACAAAATATCAATTATAGAATGGTTTTCATCGGTACTGGTGCAGATGCGCCCGAACTTCAGCAGACTGTCAAAGAATATGGCATTTCTATGGATGTTCGTGATGAAAATGGAATGATTTCTACAGAGAATGGAACACACTCTGCCGGACGAATTATTTTTACAGGTTCTGTCTATGATAGAAATGTCCTTCGAGCTTGGAATACTCGTGCAGATTTATTCTTATTTCCTTCTACCTATGATACAAATGGAATTGTTGTCCGTGAAGC
Source organism: Oscillospiraceae bacterium (assembly GCA_045541055.1). Lineage (GTDB taxonomy): Bacteria > Bacillota > Clostridia > Oscillospirales > Ruminococcaceae > UBA3855. The sequence goes on along the minus strand of JAZQIL010000246.1, from coordinate 24,473 downwards.
TGCTGCCTGCGGATTAGCCAGCGTTTTAATTTCGGGTTCCTGCGCTGCGGAAGGTATTACTCACGGCAGAAATGGCTATCTTGTAGAAGAATCTGGTGAATCAATTGCTAAACTCTTAACAGAACTTTCCTCTCAGCCGGAACAGATGCATGAGACTGGTCAGCGTGCTATGGATGAAATCTACATCTCCTGGGAAGAAAGTGTGATGAATGCGCTCCATAGATACCAAACTGTACTGGAAATGAAACACGCTGGTCAGCTGAAACCTAGAAGAAATGGAAAATCTGATAAATTTTTAAACGTCACTGCTGATGCAATGGATACCCTCTATCATCTCTTCCATACACCAAAAGCAATTTATCAGGATGTTCACGCTGGTATGCTCGAAAATTTTGCGGAAGCTGAAAAACATTTCTATGAAGTCCGTCAGAATTTCAAAGATAAAAAAGAAATTTTGAAAGAAGGGTTTGAAGAAAAATGGGAAAAACTGAATGGTTTAAAGAAATGAGCTTCTACCAGATATGGACAAGAAGCTTCGCTGATGGCAATCATGACGGTATTGGTGACTTATACGGCGTTTATGAAAAATTAGACTATGTAAAATCTCTCGGTGTAGATGGTATCTGGTTCTCTCCGCTGTATCCCTCCCCGAATGCTGATTATGGCTATGACATTTCAGACTATAAAAATATTCATCCTGATTTCGGTACACTCGAACAGTTTCAGAAAGTACTCCATAAAGCCCATGCGCTCGGCCTAAAAGTCTTGATGGATTTAGTTGTCAATCATACTTCCGATGAACATTTTTGGTTTCAGGAAAGCCGGAAAAGTCGTAATAACCCCTACAGCAACTACTATATCTGGCGTGATAAGCCTAATAATTGGGATTCTCTCTTTGAAGGCAAGGCTTGGGAGTATGAACCGCAGAGAAATCAGTACTATCTGCATATCTTCTCTAAAAAACAGCCTGATTTGAATATGGATAACCCTAAAGTTCGTGAAGAAGTAAAATCAATTATGCGTTTCTGGCTCGATATGGGCGTAGACGGCTTTCGGGAAGATGTTATCAACTTCATTTCAAAACGTGACGGCCTTCCAAACGGCGTACCGTTCGTTCCGCTTGCAAATGGAATGATGCATTATAAAGATGGTCCTCATATTCACGAATATATGAAAGAATTCCGTCAGGTCGCTCAGGAATACCATGCACTCCAGATTGGTGAAGGTCCTATGACAACAGTACATTCTGCGCTTCAATATCTGACTGGTGAGCATAAATCTTTAGATATGATGATTTCTTTTGACCATATGCTTGCAGACTGCTTTATGACAGAATATTTACAAAGACCTTTCCAGCTGACAAGCTTTAAATCGGCTCTTTCCAAATGGCAGTATACCTTAGCTGGAAAGTCTTGGAATGTGTTGTATCTCGAAAATCATGACCATCCTAGAATTATCAGCCGTTATGGTAATGAACATTTTCACCGCAAAAGCGGAACAATGCTTGCTGTCAGCTATCTGTTTCTACAGGGAACACCTTTTATCTATCAGGGGCAGGAAATTGGTATGACAAATATTCATCTTTCCTCTATTGATAAATATAATGACATTGCAAGTAAAAATAATTACTATCGTCTTCTGACCTTTGAACCGGAAGAAAAACGATTAAAACGTGTCCACGCTTCCAGCCGTGATTCTGCCCGTACGCCTATGCAGTGGAATTCTTCTGCCTATGCCGGATTTTCAGATGTAAAGCCTTGGTTCTATGTTAATCCAAACTATTCTGCTGTCAATGCTGAAACAGAAGAATCTGACCCTGACAGCATTTTAAACTTTTATCGTCGGTGTCTCGCTATGCGCAAACATAGTAAAACGCTTTTATTCGGCAGTTATCACGAATTTTTCCCCAAAAATCAATTTATCTATATGTATGAACGTGTTTATCAGAATATCGCTTATCTAATTATCTGCTCTTTCTCCAAAGAACCTGTTACAGTAAGCCTTCCGAAAAAATATGCCTCTCAGAAATTACAGTTAGTACTCTGCAATGACTCCAGTCAGGATGGTACTTCTCCACTATTCACCCCTTACGAAGCAAGAGTGTATCGTACTAAATTTTAAAATCTGCCTTTGTCATGCCTTCTATAAAAGCTCGTCTTGGAATTTTCACTCTTGACCCGATTAGAATTGTCGGAAAGCAAAAACTATTTATCCCTTTCGCTTTGTCCTCCCTGACTTGTATGTTAATCCGATAAGGTTTTACCCCTAATAATGGTGCAATCTCTGCTGGAATTAAAAATTCTCTGTCAAGATGCATAATCTCCTGCATTGTCATCAGCATTCACCTCATGACAGCATATGCATCAGAAAATTTGTCCTATTCCAGTCTTGCTTTTTTCTCAGATATATGTTATAATATGATTGAGGTGATGCGCATGAAGTGCCTGAAATGTCATAAAGAAATTCCAGAACAAAGCTGTTTCTGCAATCACTGCGGTGCAAAACAGGGAAAATCAGAACATACTCCTAAAAAACGTGGCAATGGTCAAGGAACGGTCTATCGCCGTCAAAATGGAAAATGGCAGGCAGAAATCACCCTTGGCTATTATATCAAAAATGGTAAATGCTGCCGGAAACGTATCACAAAAGGCGGATTTGATAAGAAAAAAGATGCTCTCGCCTATTTAGCAGTCCTCCAGTTTGGGCAGGAAAAGAAAAAACAAATTACCATTGGTTCTCTCTGGGAACTGTTTCAAAATACCAAAATTCCAAAACTCAGCCCTTCCAGACAAAAATCTTATCAAATCGCTTATCATAAAATTCAAGAGACTATCAGCTATCGGAAAATTGATGAACTTACCGTACAGGAATTACAGGATTTAATTGATAAATATGGTTCAAGTTATGATACCAAGGCAGATATGAAAAATTTACTTTCCCAGCTTTATGTGCTTGCAATGCGTGACGACTATGTTCAGAAAAATAAAGCCGTTTATATTGAACTTCCGGAACATGTCCGCTCAGAACGGGAAATTTTCACAGAAACTGAAATTCAGATGCTCTGGTCAGATTATCAGAAAGCCCCCTCTCCTATTACTGCACATTTACTGATTATGCTCTATACTGGTATGCGTCCCGGAGAACTTCTCACTGTTCAGAGAGAACACATTCATTTGCAGGAGCATTATCTTACAGGCGGCATTAAAACGGAAAAAGGCAGGAAACGAAAAATTATTCTCCCTGATAAAATCATTCCTGTAATAGAATATTTATTAACTGTTAGTCAGCAAAAAACACTTACCTGTTACCGCACACCTTACTTTCTGCGTCGTGACTGGAAAGCCAAAAAATCAGAACTCCATTTCCGGAATTGTCTGGAGCTTTACTGCTGCCGTCACACTTATGTTACAAGGCTCACAAACTTGAAACTCAGTCCTGCAATGCTTCAGGAACTTGTTGGCCATGAGGACTATGAAACAACACTTGAATATACACACTTGTCCGTGAATGACAGACTGGCGGAAGTCAACCGCCTTTTATAAAAATTCTGTATTACACACACATTACATACAAACATGCTGAAATTACCTATTTTCAGCATGTTTGTATTCCTGTGCGGATGGACTTAAAAATATCTTCGGCATGAACATTCTCCTTTCGAGATGATGTTATATTCTATGCCGAAGATTTTAAAAAAGTTCTGTATTAAATATTACTGTAAACAATATTTCTCATTAACTTTGCAGCTGGTGATGTACCTGCACAAGCTGTCTGAATCCAAAATAAAATAACAAGATTTTCTTTCGGGTCAGCACAAAAATAAGTGCCTGTCCAGCCATCCCAGCCAAATTCTCCTAAATTGGCAAGTGTTCCGGCTTCTGCACAATTTGTCAGTACACGAACGAGACAGCCGTATGCATAGCCCCTTAAAGAATCCCAGTCCTGCGCTTCCTGAAAAGCTTTTCCGCCAATCTGGGGAGTTCTGATATAATCTAAAGCTTTTGCACTCAAAATTTTTGTGCCTTCTTTGGAAACTCCTCCATTTGCAAAAATGTTTGCAAATTTGGCATAATCCGGAACGGAAGAGCATAATCCTGCACCGCCGGAAATAAATGCCGGAAGCGTTTTGAAATCATTTAATCCTAAATGACACGCTTTATCTACAGCCAAACCGTTTTCTGCCGGCTGATATGCCTGTGCAAAACGGTTTTGTTTTTCTTCCGGAACATAAAAATCAGTATCTGTCATTTTCAAAGGGGAAAAAATATTTTGAAACAGATAATCTCTGTAATCCATTCCGGAAACTTCCTGTACAATTCCGCCTAAAATATCTGCTGAAATGCCATATTCCCATTTTTCACCGGGGTCAAATTCCAAAGGAATTTCTGCAATTTTCCGGCAATATTCAGGAAGCCGGACAGGATGTTCTCCATCCCGTCTGGTTTCCATTTCTTTGTAAAAACGGCTTAATGCTTTTTGAGTATACGTTGCATTTCCAGCATAAGGCATTCCGGAAGTCATATTTAAAAGATGCTGGATTTTCAGTTCAGAATTGGCTGAACGAACTGTTTGTGTCTGAGCATCATATACTTTCATTTCTGAAAATGCAGGAAGATACCAGCTGACAGGAAAATCAGGATGTAATTTTCCCTGCTCTACAAGCTGCATTACTGCTACAGCAGTTACAGGCTTTGTCATGGAATAAATGCGAAAAATAGTATCTTCCTGCATAGGTTTTTGCAGTTCTTTGTCCGCCATGCCAAAAGAATTCTGATAAATACATTGATAATTTTGATAAACAGCAGCATTTGCGCCGATAAAATCTCCTTTTTGAAGATAAGACTCTATCATATGATTTAACAATTTTTCCATAGAAATTCCTCATACTGATTCATATTTGATTGCAGAAAGATTCACTTCAATTGCTTCATTCAGTTCAAAAGCATATAAATAGGCTTGCTTTACAGGAGCGTCCAGCAATAATTCCATTGCTTTCTGGTAAAGTCCCAACTGCAAAGCATATTTTTCAATCAGTTCACTGCTTGTTTTTCCACGGTCTGTTTTATAGTCAATGATGACCCAGCCATCTGGTTCGTGAAACAGTAAATCCACTGTACCAATCATAATACCGTCCGTTCCAAGATAATTCTGTAATAATAAAGAATTTTCTGGTAAATGCAGTTTCCCTATCTGTACAAATAATTGTTTTTCTTTCAGAACAGTATCTGCTTTGGCAATTCTCTGATATAATGCACTGTTGAAAAATGCCTGTATTTTTTCCGGTCGAATTGATTCTGCCTCAATTTTTTCTAAAACATTTGCATTCCGCATACGGTTCAGTTCCTGTGTTAAATTTTCAGAAGCAGCTTTAAAATCCATAAACTGCATCATTTTATGAATTGCTGTTCCTCTTGCTGCGCCCTTGAGCCGGCGAATTCTGCCTTCTTCGTCTTCCTGCATAAAGTCAGGCAAATCTGCTTGTTCTGTGAAACTTTCTTCAGGGTGTGCTAAAGAAGTAACACTTCTTTTCGCTGGCAGTTCTGTTAAGAAAGAAGTATATCCCCAATTAAGCTGTTTTTGAATTTTCAGGAGTAAATTTTCGTCTGTGGGAGCAATATTTTTCTGTTCGTGTTGTTCCGTCTGTTCAGAAGCGTGCATTTTCCAGATACGATATTCCGCCATTGGAGAAGTTGTATTTTGTCCGTCATCCATAGCAGATTTTAAATAATCCGCTTCTTTGGAGGCTAAAAGATAAGCTAATATCCAATCCTGCATACTCTCTAATTCTGGGGTCAGCACTGGAAGCATAGCAGGATTATTTTCTAAAAATGCACTCTTGTTGCAAATATGTTCTTTTGGAGAACAGCCAGTGTAAATTTCGTCCATCATTAAAAAGAGCTTTTGTTTTGCTCTTGTCATAGCAACGTACAGCAAGCGCATTTCTTCGCTTTTATCCTGTTTATTGTATTCATAATGCAAGTATTGATAGATAGCAGATTTTATTTTTAAAAATCTCTTTCTGTCGACCATCTGCAAGCCTAACATGCCAGATTCTGAGGGAAGCAGGTCATTCTGCGAAGGCTTGGCACTAAACTTTCGTTCCGTGTGCATCAGAAAAATAAACGGATATTCTAAGCCTTTTGATTTATGAATTGTTTTAATAGAAACTTCATTTGCTTTCTGGTTCGCCAGACTGACAGGAATTTTTTCATTACTTTCTCTCATGTAGTCAAGATAATGCAGCCAGCCACTTAAACTGCTTTGTGCATTAAAGTCAGCGGATTCTCTGTAAGATTGTGCATATTGTGTAAAAATAGTAAGATGTTCACGGCGTTCTTCTGCCTGTTCATAAAGGCTTTGTAAAGCCATATAATCTGTCATTTCATAAACTTCATAAATAAATTGCTCCATTGGCATGGTATCCGCTAAAGAACGCATTTGTTCAAGCTGTGTTAAAAAGATATTGCATTTCTGCGCAAGAGTGAAATTCTCTTGTTCTGAGAAATTTTGCATTTGAAGATAAATTCTTTTGTAATTGTTTTTTTCACCGAACACTTTCAGAAGAGCTAAATCTTCCGTAGTAAAGCCGTAAATCGGTGATAATAATACTCCTGCCATTGCAATATCTGTCATAGGATTGTCAATTACTCTGAGCAGACTAATCATCAGCCGGATTTCAGGAAGAGTTAAAAAGCTGTCTTCATCATCGCAGCTAAATGGAATGCCTCTTCTTTTGAGTACTTCTGTCAGCGGCTTTACTTTTTTCATGGCACGGAACAATAAGCAAAAATCTTTATATTCACAGGGTCTGACAGTACCATCTGACTGCATAACCGGAAAGCGATTTTCTATCATATTTGCGATGGTATCGGCTGCACATTCCGCCTGCAAATCTATATCTTTTCCAGAAAAGTTTTCATCTGATTTCGGAAGAAGAATCTGAACACCCTGATACTCTTTTCCCAAGTTCTGATAATTCACAGCCCCAAAATTCAGCTGTTGATTTTCATCATAGACTAATCCGCCACAGGCTTCTGACATGACATTCCGGAACATATCGTTAATGAAATTTAAAATTCCATCTGCACTCCGGAAATTCTGATTTAAATAAATAGCTGCCATTTCCTGCGCCTGACATTCTTTTAAAGGTGTGCTGTCCTGAACGGCTTTTTTGAAATTTTCAGGATTTGCCTGACGGAAACGGTAAATAGACTGTTTCATATCTCCGACTAAAAAGACATTTGTTCCGTAATGCAGTTTTTGGTCTTCTGAAATCCGGCAGTTCTGAGATAACAGTTTAAACAAGCAGTCTTGTTTGTCATTGGAATCCTGATATTCGTCAATCATAATTAACTGATATTTATCAGAAATAATTTCTGCAAGTTCTGAACGGTGCAAAATACCTTCTTCGTCTACACTGCCTAAGGCATTTAATACCAAATGTTCCGCATCATCAAAGCTGAGTACATTTTGCTTTTTCTTTTCTTCAAAAAGTGCATTTTGATAGTCTTCCGTCAATTCCAAAAGCAGAGGAATTATCTGTTTCTGAATTTTTTCGTCTTCCTTCCAAAATTTCAAAGGCTGTAACAGTTTTTCTTTAATGTGGTCATATTTTTCTTTATACATGTCACGAATCTGTGCATAAATATTTTTGTTTTCCTCGTCAAGCAAATCATAATCTTTAGAATTTTTTCTGACAGTTGGAATTTTAGAAAATGCAATATCATATTTGAGCGGTTCTTCTAAAAGCGTTTTTTTATCGGCATTCTGGACATATTGCAGACAAGCTTTTAATTTGTTAATATCTTTATTCAGGCAATCTTCAAATTTTCTGTCATCAGGATTGTCAAAAGCAGCTATTGCAAAGGGTCTGCTTTGTTCAGCAAGCTGAATGCAGACTTGCATTTCTTCTGAGAAACATTTCCGGATAGCATCTGTAAAGATTGTATTTTCTTTTTGGCAGAAATCTTTTGCTTTTTTTATCCAGTAAGCAGGAAAAGCCTGTGAATTCAGATAATTAGCAGTCATTTGGATATATTTTTCAATTTCGGTATCTTCCTGCACGCAGAAATAGTTAAACAGTAAATTTATATCTGTTCTTCTGTTTTGTGTCCAGTCTGTCAGAACAGTTTGCAACGCTCTTTTTTTAAAGATATGTTCCCTTGCAGGTTCTGCAATGCTAAACTGTGCAGAAACACCACAAGCATCTGCATTTTCACGAATGAAATCAAAGCAGAAAGAATGAATGGTTGAAATTTTGGCATTACTGAGCGCACTTCTCTGCTGAATGAGCCAGTCATAAGCAATGTCCTGCTGTCTGCCATTATGGTTCATTTCATCCAGCGTGTCAGAAATTTTTCTGGTTAAACGCTGTTTCATCTGTGCAGCAGCGTCTTTTGTAAAAGTGACGACAATCATTTCATCTGCGCCGACTCTGGTATCCGGAGAAGGGTCAGCTAAAATTTGCATCAAACGTTCTACTAAAACGGCTGTTTTTCCGCTTCCGGCAGCAGCGGAAACAATAATGCTTCTGTTCCGTGTGTTAATAGCATCTTTTTGTTGGTCAGTCCAGTTCATCTGCGGTTTCCTCCTGTTTTTCTTCATTTTCTCCGAACACTGTTTTTAAAGCTTCTTGTTTTTCAGCTTTGGAAAGAGATTTAGTATCTTTCTGCACATTAGGGCAGATTTCTGCACAGGGACAGTACTTGCAAGGCGAATACTCCTGATATAAATAAGGATTTGGGTCTGTGTCACCGTCATAAAGCCTGTCAGCCATTTCACAGATTTTATTCTGCACATGTTCTTTCAGATGTGCAAACTGCGTTTCATTCATGGAAAACAGAATATCCTTGTCACTGTGTTTCATAACAGGTTTCGGGTCAGAAGCTTCTGATTCCATATATTTGACAGATTCCTCCAGAAGAAGACCTTTCATCTGGTAGAAATCGTGAAGAATTTCTTCTTTTGTAGGCTTTTTTTCTTTTTCTCGTTCTGTATAGTTTTCATTCGAGGGCTGACCGCTTGGCAAATAGAGAACACCTGCCGGAGTGGCTGCACCAAATGCCTGATTTTGCTCTAAAGCAAGCAGATAAATTAACATTTGCATGTCTAAGCCAGCAGCTAATTTTTCAGGAGAAAGAAATTTTTTACCGGTCTTGTAATCTACTACACGCATGAAAAGCTGTTCTGCTGTACGACAAAGGTCTACACGGTCAATTTTTCCCTTGCAGAGAATTTCGCCGTCACGTAAGATATATGGCTTTAACTGTTCATGAATACCAAGTTTTTCCTCAAATGCCGTGGGAATAAATTCTGATTTTTTAAGTTCTTCCTGTAAATGCTGTAATAATTGTAAAATGCTTTGTATCGTGACTTCATAATTAAGCTGAAAACGGCTGTCTTTCAGCACGGAGGGTGAAAAATTTTCTTTTTTGAAGATTTCTGCTAATTGATTAACTTCTTCTGTGAGCTGTTCTTCTGTTAAGTTGATGAAATCCTGACGATATTTTTCAAGAACTTTTTCAAGGCAGTAGTGCGTAAAATTACCTGTATTCTGGCGATTTAATGTTACTTTTTGAGGAGTGTAAAGTTTCAGACCATACTGGCAGAAATAAGAAAAAGCACAATTATAGAATGTTTCAATTCCTGACGGGGATACCGTCAAATGATTGCCAAATAATTTATACATGGTTTCTTTAGAAGGTCTGACAGTTTCTTCCATCACCGTATCTGTTAATTTCTGCACTCTGGAAGCGTAAACAGGGTCATGTTCCAACATTTCTTTTAAAGCCTCTACATCAGCGGTATTTTTATGCAAATTCCGTACAAAATGAAAATAAGCTGAGGATTTTGTCCAAGCGTAATAATCCAGTGAAATTTCATCTTGTTTTTGTAAAATGGGCGCATCTGGCGGAAACATTCTGAAAATTTCTCCAATAACAACAGAAGGCTGTGCTAATTCCCGTTTTGCATTAATTTCGGGATATGTCAGATAAAGCTGTTCTGAGGGAGAAGCTAATATTTTGTTAATGACTAAAAGTTCATCGGAATACAATTCCGGAAGCAGATGTGCAATGTGAATATGATAATCTTCTAACTGCTGTAGTTCTTTTTCTGTAAATATGCCTGTATTCTGGAGTTCTCCGGGGAATATGCCGTCACTGACACCGGGAACGAATACTATTTTCGGCGCATTTAAACGAACGGTTAAACTTTCATAAAGCGTTTCTACTACCCGAATACTGTCTAATGTTTCCGGTGGTACAGAAAAGCTGTCATTTTTTAACAGAATTAAAAAGATTTGATATAAGCCTTTTAAATTCAGCTGTTCACTGCCCATTGTTTTGACGACAGTATTCATTGTTTGACCGAGCATATCCCATAAAGTAGCGAATTCATTTAATTTGAGAATATCAGAATTCAAATATTCTTCATAATCTGCTTTTTTCTTGGTCATATGCTGGTATATTACACGGCAAATTTTTCGGATATCGACATTCTGACACTGCTGTTTCAGGTTTTGAAATTCCATCATGACAGCAAGCCGAAGCTGTTCCAGTTCCTGACCGCCGAATTCTTCTGAACGCTGATTTAATTCTTTTTCTTCTTCAGCATAAAAGCTTTTTGTCCAGTCGTCCTTGTCAACACTCCATGTAAAACAAAAATGCTCTAACATCGCAACTGTTTCAGCCTGATAACCAGAAAATGGATTTTTCAAATATTTGAGAATCATATCTGTGTGCCAGTTCTGCGCTGATAAAATTTCCAGAAGTGTCAGAAAATAACGAATCAGTTCTTTATGCAGAATAGATTTTTCCGCTGCAATGTCATAAGGCAGATGATACCTTGCAAAAGCTCTTTCCAGCAGAGGACGGTACACAGCAGGGTCTTTCACAGCAATAGCAATATTTTTGCACTGCATGTCAGGCTGTGCCGCTAACAGATGATAAATTGTCGCACAAATATATTCAATTTCTGAAACTGGGTCATTTGCCTGAAACACATGCACATGATTCTGATATAAATTTTGTTTTTTCTGTCCTCTGAAAATCTGTTCTGCACAAGCTTTTAAATCTTCATAACCGGAACGGTGATATTGCAGGTAATCATCTGTTTTCACAGAATCTGCTTTTAATTCTTCGGCTTTTTGCTTCAAGTTTAAAAACGTCTGATGACCGTTTTTAAAGATACGGCTGGATACTGGAACATTTCGCTCATCTCGAAGGGCAATACAGAATTTATCCGTCTGTTCCATCATTACTTGAATCATCTGATACTGGTCGCCTGAAAATGTTCCGAATTCATCAAGATAAATTTCCTGATTCTTAAAAAAGCCATGTGATTTTGCTAATCTCACTGCACCTGTCAGGTCATTTAAATTATCACTTAATCCATGTGACTGTAAAATTCTGTCATATGCAGATAAAATTTCTGCAATATCTTGTGTTTTTTCTCTTAATTGCACAGAATCTGTAAATACAGGAGAAATTTCATACATTTTTTCAGCAGTAATGCCTTCTTTTCGCATTTTGGCAACTAATCTCTGTAAACTGAGCATTGCTTCCGGTGTGTGCTGTCTGTAAAGAATTTTTAAAGCATTTCTCTGAGTACACTCCTGCACAGCCTGATATAAAAATAATAGTTTTTCCTGTTCAGAAGCATAATTTTTTCCGGTATTTCCGCATTTTGAAAGAATATCCTGTGAAAGTGTGTAAAAACTGTATGTTTTCATCTGATTGAATAATTTCACATCCAGAAAGTCATAAAGCCGTTTTTCGGCTTCAAATGAAAACTGTTCTGGTACAATCAGCATGACTTTTTTATGATTCTGCAAATCGTTCTGAATCCGTTTCATCAATTCAGTTGATTTTCCAGTACCGCATCCGCCTAATATAAATTCAAACATATGTAACATTCTCCCCTTTATACAGAAAGGCGGAAAAAACCGCCTTTCTGTATTGATTATTTATTCCTGAACCAAATCATTTTCATCAAAGACATCTCCGCATTCCGGACAGAATCTTGGAGGTTTAGAGGGGTCAACTGGTTTCCATCCGCATTTATCACAACGATAAGTTTTTACACTGGAAGGTTTCGGCTTTCCACATTCAGGGCAGAATTTTCCCTGATTGAAAGCACCACAGGTACAAGTCCATCCATTAGGAACGGGCTTGGGCTTGCCGCATTCTAAACAGAATTTACCGGAATTTTTCGTACCACAAGCACATGTCCAGCTGTCGGCATTTTCTGGTACAGTGGTAAAACTGGATGTTTGCTGCATTTGTGCTTGTTGCTGTGCCTGCATCTGGTAAAGTGCCTGTGCATTTAAACCGCCTGCCTGTTGAGCCATATTCATATTCATAAAGCCAAGTGTTGCACCACCACTATTTGCAGCAGCCGCTTTCATTGCATCCGCCTGAGCAGCTGTTAAAGTAGCTGCTGCCATACCGGGACTTTGAAGCATACCAGCTCTTTGTGCCTGTTTGATTAACTCTTCATCTTCTTTGGAAGCAGTTGCAGAATTTATCATAACAGAAACGATTTCAATTCCTCTTTTTTCTCTCCATTTCTGAGCAAGAGCCTGATTCATAGCGTCAGTAATTTCCTGTGTATATCCGGGGAGTGCGCTATATCTCACACCCTGAGCGGAAATTCTTGCAAATGCCGGCTGTAATGCGGTTAAAAATTCTGCTTTCAGTGTTCCGGCGATTTGGTCAGTAGTATACTGCTGAGAAACGTTTCCACAAACATTTGTATAGAACAGCATCGGGTCAGCAATTCTGTAAGTATATTCACCATTGCATCTGATAGAAATATCCACATCTAAATTGATATTTCTGTCCACAACTCTGAATGGAACAGGATTTTGTGTGCCAAATTTATTATTCATAATTTCTTTGAGATTAAAATAATAAATTCTCTGGTCGTGACCAGTATCACCGCCATAACCGATTCTTTCACCAATTTTTTTGAAAGTTTCTTTAATGCTGTTTCCCAGACTTCCGGAGAAAATACTTGGTTCTGTAGAAGTATCATATTTATATTCGCCGGGTTCTGCACAAAGTTCCACCACTCTGCCATTATCAACAATAATCATGCACTGCCCATCAGCGACTGCGATACCGCTTCCATTGGAAATGATATTATCACTACCCTTTGTATTGGAAGACCATTTAGAAGAAAGTTTCTTTTGTCCTTTCGTCACTAATACATTTGATGGAATCGCTTCACAGTAGAAAAACTCTTTCCACTGGTCAGCCATCACACCGCTTGCAGCAGCAAACACTGCTTTTAATAAGCCCATTTAAAATCCTTCTTTCTGAATAAAATAGCAATTTTATTATAGCATATTTTTTTGTAGAAGTCAATGACTTTTTCTTAATCTGGAATAAATTATTTGTGAAATATGCAGAACAATTGATTTCTTCTTGACTTCTTTTCTATTTTATGCTATGATTTTTTAGAAAGTGAGTGATGTAATCATGAAAAATTATTCAAGAGTTTTAACCATTCAAGATGTCTCCTGTGTGGGGCAGTGTTCCTTAACAGTTGCTTTGCCGATTTTATCCGCCTGTGGAATAGAAACCTGTATTCTTCCCTCAGCAGTATTGTCGACACATACAGCATTCAAAAATTTTACCTGTCGTGATTTAACAGATGATATGCCTGTGATTTCCGACTACTGGCTGAAAGAAAATATTCAGTTTGATGCATTTTACACAGGTTATCTCGGCAGTGAAAAGCAAATGAATTACGTAAAAGATATTTTCAAGAAACACGGCAAGGAAAATGCGCTTACCTTTGTTGACCCAGCTATGGCAGATAACGGCAGACTTTACCCTGCATTTGACAAAGCCTATGCAAATGCTATGAAACCTTTATGCTTTGGTGCAGATGTAATACTTCCCAATTTAACAGAAGCCTGCCTTTTAACAGATACTGCTTATCAAGTTGCTTATGATGAAACCTATATTCAGGAACTTGTTTCAAAAATGCATTATGCAGGCGCAAAGTTAATAATTTTAACTGGTATCAGCTATACCCCTGAAACCACTGGAGTTGTCATTGCAGACGAAACCAAAATGCAATATTATCAGCATAAAAAACTTTCTCAAGGCAGTCACGGAACGGGAGACGTTTATGCTTCTGCATTTGTAGGTGCATATCTCCATGGTCAGAATGCTTTTGAAGCAGCAAAAACAGCTGCGGACTTTACAGTAAAATCAATTGAAAATACAATTTCAGATACCTCTCACTGGTACGGTGTAAAATTTGAAACTGCTCTTCCTGATTTGATAAAGCAATTTGCAGAATGATTAAAAAGCACGGAATTTTTACAAACTCCGTGCTTTGTTTTATTTTTTCCTGTAATAGAAGTGAATCCGGAACAATACGAATAATACACATAAAATTGTCACTCCAGTATCTGCAAAAACAGACAGCCACATGTTCGCAAATCCACAAAATCCTAACAGCATAATTAAAATTTTTACCGTCAGTGCAAACCAAATACAAATTCTTGCAGTCTGATTGACACGTTTTGCAATGTCTCCGGCAGTTAGTAATGCTTTAGGGTCTTCCCCTAACAAAACAACATCAGCGGCTTCCATAGCAGCATCTGCACCGCCACCCATAGCAACCCCCACATCTGCACCAGATAAAACAGGCGCATCGTTAATGCCGTCTCCTACAAACATGACTGCGCCTTTGTCTTCACGGACTTTTTTCAAATATTCCAATTTTTCTGTAGGCAACAGTCCTGCATGTGTTTCCTGAATTTCCAATTCCTGAGCGACTTTCTGTGCATGGTCTGAACTGTCTCCTGTCAGCATCACTGTATAAAGCCCTTGTTTTCGGAAAGCTTTCACTGTTTCAGCAGAATGTTCTTTCGGAATATCGGATAAAATTAACCGTCCGTAATAAGCATTATCCACAGCAACATAAATGCATGTACCTGCATTGTTTTTTTCAGGATAAGAAATTTCAAGTTCCTGCATCAATTTTTCATTTCCGCAAGCAATCTGCATTTCTTCCACTTTGCCAATAATTCCTCTTCCGGCTAATTCACGAACCATTTTAGCAGGCTGATATTTTATTCCCTGTTCCTGCATATAAGTCAAAATACTTTTTGCAACAGGGTGTGCAGAATAACTTTCACAGGCAGCGCATAACTGAAATAATTCTTCTGTGTGACAGCCTGCTGTTTCGGCTTCGGTGACTGTAAATGTTCCTTTTGTAAGTGTTCCGGTTTTATCCATGACAACTGCTTTGACTTTCTCCATTGCTTCCAATGAAACACCGTCTTTAAACAGAATGCCCTTTGCCGAACCTGCGCCGATTCCTGAAAAGAATGCTAATGGTACACTTAATACTAAAGCACAGGGGCAACTAATCATTAAGAAATTTAAAGCCGTATATACCCAGTAAGACCAGTTTCCTGTGATGAAAGAAGGAAGCACCGCTGTTAATATTGCAATGGCTACTACAACAGGCGTATACACTCTTGAAAATCTTGTAATAAATTTATCAATTTTAGGCTTACCAGCAGCAGCATTTTCCACACTGTCAAGGATTCTGGTAATCATAGAATCTTTCAGACCAGCAGAAGCTTCCAGTTCCAATACACCATTTAAATTGATACAACCGGACATTACTTCACAGCCAGATGTTACTGTAACTGGAACAGATTCACCGGTCATTGCAGAAGTATCAACAGAACTTTCCCCTTTTTTAATGACACCGTCTACAGGGATTCTGTCTCCTGCACGGACGAGAAGCAAATCACCTTTTTGCACACGGTTTGCGGGAATAGTGCGAATATCTGTCGCACTGAAAATTTTCTGTACCGTTTCAGGGCGCATATCAATTGCCTGCATAACGGATTTTCTGCTTCGTTCGACAGCAATATGTTCAAATAATTCTCCTGTCCGATAGAATAACATTACTCCTGCGGCCTCTTCCCATGAACCAATACAAATTGCACCTACAGTAGCAATTGTCATTAAGAAATTTTCATCAAACATCTGTCCTTTGAACAGACTTTTAAACGCATTGCAGACGACTTCCCAGCCCAGCAGAACATAAGAAGCCATCAGGAAGATACCAGCCAACAAATCACTTTTTGTTATCCAGTGAATGAGCATACCTATTGCAAAAATCACTGCACCAATAGCATATATCACCAGTTCACCGGAGTGTGTTTCTGATTCAGAATCGGCTGATTTTCCGACAACATGCTTATGATAAACAACATCATCTTCAATCTGAGCCGTTGCTTTTTTAATCTGTTTTAATAAAGCCTTTTCATCTATATTTTCTGAAATATTCAGATGCAGCTGACCGGTTGCATAGGATAAATTTGCAGCTTCCACCCCTTCCAACTTTCTGATTGCATGTTCAATCTTTGCGGCACAGGAAGCACAATCAATATTTTCCACGTCATAAACAAGTTTTCTGCTGTTTTCAGAAATCACTGTAGGTTCTTCAGGTTCTTTTTCAGGGAGATAATCACAGCAGTGACAATTCGGGTCATTACACTTAAATTTTTTCATTTCCTGCGCATAATCCTTTGCATGATGATGGCCGGCATGTTCTTTATCTAAAAATATCACGCCTTCATCTACTTCACGAGCAGCAGACTGTACTGTTTCAAGCAAATTTTCTGTATTATTCACAGTTAAATGCAACTGACTGGAGGAATAAGATAAACTCACTGCTTTGACCTGACCAAGTTGACGGAGACGTTCTTCAATCCGTACTGCACAGCGAGGGCAATGCAGATGTTCCACACGATAAATCACTCTCATAAAATCACCTCTCTTGATATTTGAACATTTGAATAACTGTTCAAATATATTATAACACAAAGGCGTTCATTTGTCAATAGTTTTTTCAAATTTTCATAAAAGATTCCGGACTGAATGCATCTGCACCAGTCCGGAACGGGATTATGATTTCTTTCCGAAAAGTCCGAAAAATCCTTTTTTCTTAGGAGCTTCTTTTTTCTCTTTATTCTCTGCTTCCGGTTGAGGAACGGAAATTTCCGGTTCGGGGAGTTCTGCAATATAGAATGGTTCGGAACTGCCTGTCCAAGCCTTGCCGTGGTCATAGTGATAAGATACATATTCAATATGCAGACCTCTTGCAAACGGAAGGGCAATTTCTGAAATTTCACGGCGGATTTGTTTTCTCTGTTCTTTTTCGATGCCGTCCATCCATTCAATAATAATTAAATAATGTGGGCGGATTTCTTCTTCCTTGCGAATCGTTCTGAGCCAGATACGTTTCACAATATCTTTTTCTTTGACATATTCTGTAATATGATTCATCATATCATCCGGAGGCATTTCAGGTTTTGTGACAATAAGTTTACCGCTGTCCTCGTTCATGCTGCGGACTTCAATTCCGGAAAAATCACCTTCAGCGGACTTCTGTGTCAGCTCTAAAAGCTGTAAATCCAACAGCATAGGCGCACCGCTTCCGGGGTTAATGATAATACCAGTTTTATCCGGATTGCTTGTCAGCATTTCATGCATTTCGGCAAAGCGAACAATTTTCGCCTGCGGATAACCTGCCGGACTGGCAAGCTGTAAACTAACCATGTCTGTAAAGACCATAAACAGGCTTCCGCCGTCAGGCATATTGTAAACACCAGCTTTTTCAGGTTCTCCGTTTTCAGCAGCTTTGAACGGGTGAAAGAATGGAGAATGATAAATTTCCTGCAATGCATCAAGCTCTGTATTGCCATCTGCTCTTCCCCAACGGATTTCCTGCATCAGCAGTAAAAGCTTTCCTGTGACAGCCGGATTCAGTACAGGTCTTTGTACTAATGGAAGGTTGCTATAATCCGGAATCTGAATCAGTTCATGCAGAGGAATGGCAAAATAATTTTCTGCACTGTCAAGAACAATCTGTGTAATGCCACAGCGAAACAGCTCTCCAAGCAAAGGCATTCTGAATTTTGTTTCATTTTTCTGTGCTTCTAAAATAATATGTCTTTTGCGCATCTGTTCAACAAAAGCCTGACAAGTTTCTTCTGTAGAAAACAGATAAGCCGTCAGCTGATTTTCCTCATTTGCAAGGAAATAATGCTTTGTTGCTGGACAGAACGCAGCCCATACAGCTTCCTGTGTCTTTAACAAACTGATAATTTTCTTAGAAATTGTAATCCGCTCTTCCTGATTTTCCGTCTGACTGAGCAGTAAAGTCAGTTCTTGTATTGTTTCCATAAATTTTACCCTCCGGTTTGTGATATTGCAATAGATAATATATCATATAAATAAATTATACCACATTCTGCTGATTCCGTCAATAGCTAAAGAAAAAAACAAGTTTGTTTCTGTGTAAATATTTTCTGAACATTCTGTGAAATAATACAGATATAAATTGATTTGTTTAAAAAATAATGTATATTGTGCTTATTTTTCCGCTGTCAGAATCATAACACTTCTTGCTGACAAGTAAAATTGATTTTCATTTCGGTGAACAAAGAGATTATAATCCTGTTCGGGAATATGCGGAACATTTGTATAAAATTTCACACTCCAGTGCAGACCGTCCGGCAAATCAGGCAGCTGCATCACTTGCTGTTCCCAGTATGCGTTGACGGCAAGGAATACAATATCTGCACTTTTATCAAGCTTTTGACCAGCGAACATAATGCCAATTACATGGGTATCATTCCGGAATTCCTGATTCCACGGAAAAGAATTATGCACGCTCATAAACGGCAAATTTGCATAAGGCGTTGTATCTTCTCTTAAAATAGGGTGTTCTTTGCGGAATGCGATTACTGCTTTCACGAAATCAAATACTTCCTGAAACTGTTCCAGTCTTGACCAGTCCAGCCAAGCGGTGATATTATCCTGACAATAAACGTTATTATTTCCGAATTGTGTATTGCAAAATTCATCTCCTGCCGGAAACATTGCAGCACCTCGACTGCATAGCAATACTGCAAAGGCATTTTTGACCATGCGAATGCGAAGATTTTTAATTTCAGCATTTTGTGTTTCGCCTTCTTCACCGCAGTTCCAGCTGTCCTGAGCGTTGTCACCATCCGTGTTATTCCAGCCGTTTTTCTCATTATGCTTACGATTATAAGAATATAAATCATACAGTGTAAACCCATCATGACAAGTAATGAAATTCACAGATACATTGTTTCCCCTTAATTCAGGCGGATAAATATCTCTTGACCCCATAATTCTCTGTGTGGCACTCCAAGCCCTGCCATTATCGCCTTTTAAGAAACTACGCAAGTCATCTCGATATTTTCCGTTCCATTCCGCCCAGCGTTTCCAAGAGGGAAAACTTCCGACTTGATACAATCCGCCTGCGTCCCAAGCTTCTGCAATCAGTTTCACTTTGCTTAAAATCGGGTCAAAAGCTAAATTCTTTAAAAGCGGAGGATTTGCCATCGGGCTGCCGTCCTCGCTTCGCCCTAAAATAGATGCTAAATCAAACCGGAATCCGTCCACTCGATATTCAATCACCCAGTGACGCAGACAATCTAAAATAAATTGCTGTACAACAGGATGATTACAATTAAAAGTATTTCCGCAGCCGCTGAAATTAAAATACTTCCCGTCTGGTGTCAGCATATAATAAACGCTGTTATCCAGCCCCTTAAATGAAAATGCTGGTCCTTGTTCATCTCCTTCTGAAGTATGATTAAACACCACATCTAAAAAGACAAGCATTCCATTTTCATTCAGCTTTTTAATCAGCAGTTTCAATTCGTCCCCCTCATGATTAAATTCAATCTTAGAAGAATAACTCGTATTCGGTGCGAAAAAACAAGTGGTATTATATCCCCAGTAATTTAATAATTTTTCTCCTTCATATTCTCGCACGCCGTCCATTTCATCAAATTCAAAAACAGGCATTAACTCAACCGCATTCACGCCAAGTTCTTTCAGATAAGGAATTTTTTGAATAATTCCTGCAAATGTCCCCTGATTACGCACACCGGAAGAATCATGCTTTGTAAATCCTCTGACATGCAGTTCATAAATAATTAAATCTGAAAGTGGTGTTTTCTGTTCTGGAAATTCTCCCCAGTCAAACTGTCCTGAATAAATTCTTCCGTGATAACTTCCGTAATCGCCTACTTTTTCGCCCCAGACACTTTGTCCTGTCACCGCCCTTGCATAAGGGTCAAGGACATTTCTGTTTTTATCAAAAATCAAGCCTTTTCTTGGGTTATAAGGTCCATCTAGACGATAACAATATTCCACTTCATAAACATCTATGCCGTAAACCATAATTGACCATGTATCACCGATTCGATAATTATCCGGAATCGGAATTTCTGCATACGGTTCACTTTCTTTTCGATGAAATAACACGATAGAACATGCAGTAGCATTTGCAGAACGTACTGTGAAATTCACTGCATCTCCGATAGGTGTTGCACCATTCAGCAAATAAATCCCTGGTCTGACGTAAAAATCGTTAATTTTTTCAGTGGGAAGATACTGTCTTACTTTCATCTAAAACGCTCCTTTGTTGAAGTTTCATAATTAGCCTATTCTTATTGTAACATATTTTTGTTTAAAATACAAGTATCCGTGCGAGAAAATTTCCCACACGGATAAAATTTCAATTATGAGCCACATTCACAGCCAATAGAATTTTCTGAATGATTATCACTTAATGTCATAGGTGAAAATTCTTCTGTCGGGAAACGCATTTTGTCAAACACTGCACAAGGCGTTTCCGTGTCGATATTGCATTCTTTGGTAGGAATCGTATAATCAAAGGTAGGTACCATCACCGTTACAGGCCTTGTCAGTTCAATGACAGAGAACAACCCTAATGTCATAATTACTGTCCGCATTGTCGGCGGAAGCGTATCTGGTTTTTGAGAAGGGTCACACTGCCGGCAAACTGTACCAATTTTTGTTTCTAATGCTAATGGCGGCACTACCTGCACATTTGCAGTAGGCAAATTCACAACTTCACAGCATTCATCTGTTACACCAGTCTGACAGCCGTTGCTGTAAAACGTCTGCGTATTGGATTCACTTCCATAAAGAATACTGCTTTTGCTTGCATAAACTGTTCCCTTCAAAAGCTTCGGCTGGTCACATGCACAGCTGTAAGCCAGCAATTCCACTCTGAACGTAAATGTCAGGTCAATATTGTAAAACCCTCTGTTAAATGGTACAGGCTCTACTCTCATGCAGACATCTGCCACTCTGACACACTTTGTTTTCACAAGCTGTACATTACAAGGAAGTTCTCCACAGTCTAAAATGACTGGAACATTAGAAATACAATCCCTGTCACTGCAACTGTCAAACACTCTGTTGACCTTAATCGGCACAGCATTTCGTGTATTCGGACGGCGGTCGAATTCTTCTGCCGTGGGAGATGTATCGAAATTCATATCATCACAGACCTCCTGTCTTCATAATACTATATCCTATTCAGAAAGTCTGTGATTTGTGACTAATTTTTTACTTCCGGTTCGCCGTAAATCTGCTTGAAGAAACAGCTGTAAGCCCCTGTATGACAAGCATTTCCGGTTTGTTCGACATTAACTAAAAGGGTATCATCATCGCAGTCAGCGAAAATGGAAACAACTTTCTGCAAATGTCCGCTGGTTGCGCCCTTATTCCAAAGCTCCTGCCGTGACCTGCTCCAATACCAAGTATAACCCGTTTCAAGCGTTTTTTTCAAGCTTTCTTTATTCATGTAAGCCAGCATTAACACTTGTTTGGTATGCACATCAACAGCAATTGCTGGAATCAATTCACTTTTTTCAAAATATTTGTTGAGTTCTATCCAGTTCATGATTCTTTCTCCCTCATGAATATAATATTCTGCATCTGGTCTGCATTGTTCCGGAATTTTATTAAGATTCTCTTTCAAAATCGGATAAGGTTCACCGCCATACACGAATAAACTCATTGCCTCGTCAATGACATCTAATGAACTATCAGAAACAATCACATGTTCGAGCAGTGTAAAAATTTCATCTCTGTAAGGCAAATTGTACCCCCACCACGGGTCAAGAAACTTATCCAAACAAAACAGCAAACTTAATTTTTTATCTGTATCTGTTCCGTTCAGGACTTCAGCAATCGCATTTACACCCGATTTGATAATGTTTTCTTCATCATCAGAATCAGAATAAGTAATGAGCATTTTTATCTGAGTTCTGCACGGCTGAACAAGTCAGCGATTAAATCCGCATCTTCACAAGCGTCTTTAAAGGCTAACGCAAAGTCAGAAAGTGATTTTCCATCTTCGGAGTATACTACAAATGTATCCGCTTCGGAATCGAATTCAAAGCTGTCGTCTTCTCCCTCATAGATTTCTGCTAAGAAAATTTCTGCAAGGGCTTCCCAGTCGTAACCGTTTCCAATAAAGCCTTCTTCTTTTCTGGTTTCAAACATTTCAGAAAGATAGCCATTTCCAGCTTCCAAATATAATGTATATTGGTCTTCGTCCGCTGTCCACTTAAACGGTTCAATTTTTCTCTGAAACTTTTCGCTTGTAAAATCCATAATATATCCTCCTTGTGATAATAAAAATTTCATATCATGTTCTGACAATGATATGTTTGTCTCTGCAATCTGCTTTTACCTGACCGACAGTTAATTCTTTAAAGTGGAAAAGTGATGCGGCTAATGCTGCGGAGCAGTTCGTTTTTTCAAATGCTTCTGCAAAATCGCCTAATTTTCCAGCACCTCCGCTTGCAATGACCGGAATGCTGACAGCATCAACAACCGCTTTCAGCATAGGCAAGTCAAAGCCTTGCTTCACACCGTCTGTATCAATGGAATTTAAACAGATTTCTCCTGCACCGAGCTGTTCAATCTGTTTGACCCAGTCAAGCAAATCCAGTTCCATATCAATTCTTCCGCCATTGATGTAAACTGTCCAGTTACCAGCTTTTGTTTTTTTGGCATCAATTCCGACACAAATGCACTGACTGCCGAAAATGTCTGCACCATCACGAATTAACTGAGGGTTCTGCACTGCCTGAGAATTGACAGAAACTTTATCTGCTCCAGCTCTAAGTGTTTCACGAATATCATCTACTGTTTTAATTCCTCCGCCGACCGTTAAAGGCACGAAAACTCTTTTAGCTGTTTCTCTGACCACATCAAGCATCACACCTCTGCCTTCATGAGAAGCCGTGATATCATAGAACACAATTTCGTCTGCACCCTGCCGGTTATATTCAGCAGCGCATTCCACAGGGTCGCCGACTTCTTTAATTCCCTGAAAATTCACACCTTTGACGACTTTTCCGTCACGCACATCTAAACAAGGGATAATTCTTTTGGCAAGCATACTTCACGCTCCTTTCTGAATTTATTTCTTTGTATAGTCTATGGCTTCTTTTAAATTTAAAGTACCCTGATACAAAGATTTTCCGCAAATTGTGCCGTATAAGCCCATTTTTGTGCAAGCTTTGATATCTTCCATGGTATGAACACCACCGCTTGCAATAATATTGCAGTCCACTGCATCATGCAAAGCTTTGAGCTGTTCCCGATTCACTCCTGAAAGTGTGCCGTCTTTAGAAATATCTGTGAAAATAATTGTCTGCACACCCATTTTACACATTTCTTTTGCGAGAGAAATATAATCCACTGTAGAAGCATCTAACCAGCCTTCCACAGCAACAAAGCCGTTTTTGGCATCAATACCGACAGCAATTTTTTCATGATATTCTTTCACGGCAAGTGCTACAAGCTCCGGATTTTTCAAAGCGACAGAACCTAAAATGATTCTTGAAATTCCCTGAGACAAGTAAGATTCTACGGTATCCAGATTCCGGATACCTCCGCCGACTTCTACTTTTAAGCTTGTATTTTTTGCAACGTCAAGAAAGATTTCTGTATTGACAGGCTTTGCATCTTTTGCGCCGTCAAGGTCTACCATATGAATCCATTCTGCACCGGCTTGTACAAATCCCTGAGCGGTTTTCATATAATTTTCAGCGACTTTGTGTGCTGTGCCGTAATCACCCTGAACTAATCTCACGCAGTTTCCGTCTTTAATATCAATTGCAGGTAAAATAATCATAATTAAAATTTCCTTTATTATAAATTTGCAAAATTTCTTAAAATCTGTAAACCGACTTCACCGCTTTTTTCAGGGTGAAACTGTGCGCCGAATACATATTGATTATCTGTAATTAAAGCCGGCACTTTACCGCCGTATTCCACCCATGCGGAAAGATTTTTCTCATTCTGACAGGTCGCCATATAAGAGTGTACAAAATAGACATAAGCTTCTTCCGGCAGATTCTGCAATAAAGCGCATTGATTCTGAATTTCAAGCTTATTCCAGCCCATATGCGGAATAATTAAATCTTTTGCAGGAATCCGGTCAACTGTACCGGAAATCAAATTCAAGCCGTCACATGCTTCAAATTCATAGCTTTTTGTTAAAAGCATCTGCATTCCTAAACAAATCCCTAAAAATGGCTTTTTCTGTGCCTGTTCTTTCAG
>JAZQIL010000245.1:0-24688 GCA_045541055.1 Oscillospiraceae bacterium | reverse complement strand
AAATTGTTTCAGAATGGTGTATACTGATATTCATAGGACAACCGCTCCTTTGAGTTAATATGTTTCGCAATTACATTATAACTCTTTTGAAGCCGGTTGTCTTTATTTTTTGTGCATTTTTTTCAGTTGCTCATTTATAGTCAGCAAGTCTGTGGATACAGCTCCGATAGGAAGCAGTCTCCTCAATCTGTATAGTATTTCTGTCCGTGTCGTGAAACTGACACTTCCTTCCGGAGAAACAGAAACTTTAATTACCAATCTTTTCGATCTGGAAACAGAAGTATTTCTTGCATTGTACTTCAAAAGATGGCCTGTGGAAGTGAAGTATGATATTGTCAAAAACAAGCTGGAACTTCCAAATTTCAGCGGATTTACTAAAAATATCCTTATGCAGGATTTCTGGATTTCCATGTACCTGGCGAATATGGCAGCGATTGCCAAAGCAGAAGCTGACCTGAAAATTCAGGAAACAAGAAAAGAAAAAAATAACAAATATGCTTATCAGGCAAATGTGAATCTTGTCATTGCTTCTTTCCGTGAACAATTTGCACTGGCTGTATTTTCTAACTCTCCTGAGGAACGCATTTAAAAAGTGAATGCCATTATTTATGAAGCGGCTGCTTCTGCCTCTCCCATTCGTCCAAATCTCAATCCTCCACGTTACCTACATCCACGTTCTTCTAAATTCCATCACAACAAAAAATCAAATCTATAGTTCTTTCTTAAGTTGTTGATAGTGATTTCAAAAGAGCAGATTGGTATAATTCCACTATATGAACACATCATCTGACAGTTACTCAAAAATTTGTCGATGAATTTGTGCGTAGAATAGCTAAAAATACCGACTTTCAATGATGAATTTACCTCATTTTTTTATATTTCCAATAGTTTTTTGCGTTTTTTTCTGTCGATGATTTACTTGCTTTGTTGGGACTGATGATTGTACATGTTTTCGAGCTTTTTAGAATTAGTTTAAAATTCATCGACAGAAAAAACAGGGTTGACAAAAGTGCTTTTTTATGATATACTATAAAAAACAACGGATTTACCGTTGTCGGGACTTTACCAATAAGGGATTGAAACATATCATTTAAAAAGCGGAAACCCGAAGCGTAAGTCGGGACTTTACCAATAAGGGATTGAAACAGAAGGTTGCATAGCGTGTCCGGCCGTATCTATTTTTTGTCGGGACTTTACCAATAAGGGATTGAAACAAATTTCCATCCTTGCTAGGCATTAATTCGGAATTATCAAGAACTTGTCGGGACTTTACCAATAAGGGATTGAAACATGAACCGATAATGGGCTTATACTCGGGCTTATCGTCTTCGAGTCGGGACTTTACCAATAAGGGATTGAAACATTTCCTCTATATTACACTGCTGCCGACTGATGTGTGTCGTGACTTTACCTTATAGGGGTGAAAAATTGAATAATTACTGTTAAGCCACTCTACGCAATGAAGAGTGGCTTTTTCATTTTCCGAATTGAAAGTTGCATTTGCATCACATCGTTTTTGTATATAGATTACAAACAAAGTGGTTGCTTTCTTAATTCAATTGTTCATTTATACAAAATTCGTATATAATATTAAAAAATTCACTCCGAAGTTATATTAGTTAGTAGAGACACAAAGAGAACAGACAGAAAGCAGCTTGAAAATTGAATATTTCTGACATCAGGAGCTGTAGTTGTAGAAGCTCAAAACCACAACAGCGACTGTATTCGGCTAATGATACAGTACGGCGCAAACGTTCTACTATACTAGGAAATGGTGAAAGGTGTTTAGAGACAAATTTTTTCTAGCATTATTTCGACAACAAGGCGTGAATTCCGCAAAAAAGCACAATCAACCTTAAAGAGCCGAAACTGGAATTGATTGAAGAACTCCGCAAATAAGCTATTTTTATAGCAATTTCCTGACTTTTACAATTGCCTATTTATAGAACTTTTGAGAGGAGATAGAAGTATGAGTACTAAAAAGAATATTTTTATAAATTTATCAAATCACGCATCTGTTAACTGGAGTAAGGAACAAAAAGAGGCGGTGAACACTATCGTTGCTGATGCTGAAATTGTTGATTTTCCTTTTCCCGCAGTAGACAGTTCGCTGAATGAGACTGAGATTTATAGGCTTTCTGAACAGCTAATTGCCGAAATTACAGCTTATAAACCATCTGCGGTAATGTGTCAAGGTGAATTTGGATTAACTTTCTGTATAGTGACAATGCTGAAGAAAATGGGCATAAAAGTGGTGTATGGCTGTTCAGAACGAAGAACTACAGAAAGACAGACACCGAATGGAACTGAGAAAATATCGACATTTAATTTTGTAAAGTTCAGAGAGTATTGATTGATTATTTTCTCAAGCTCTTTCAAATTTTTCTTTCGGAGGTATTAAAAAACATCTGGTATTTGTATATAAATTCTATAGAAGGTCACAAACGATATGTACGAAAATCAATGAATTAATCCAAGAGAAAGCAACTGGAGGGAAAGATTATGAGAAACACAATGAATGCAAAGGTGTTTTGCAAGAAGAACGATTTTAACACGCTCGATTTTTATCTCAAAGTTCACGAGCAGGAGATGTATCTCTTCACAACCAAGTATTATTCAAGAGTAATCTATCAGGCATATTGTAATGGAAAACGAATAGAAGCTGCATACAACAGAACTGGTATGATCAGGCAGCAGAAACTGAGAGAACGCATTCTTCAGATGGCTAAGTACACTGCTTATGAATACAATCTTGATCTGTTTGATGCTCCACAGCACAAAAAGCGGCTTGATGATTATGAAATTGCCGATATGTAATCTATTAGCTTTATTTAGGAGGATTGCTTTATGAAAGAAAAAAATTATTCTATGAATATCGCCAATGCAGTCTGTGATTTCCTTAATGAGGACGATTGGCACTTCTCGTTTGATGAGCGGCGTGGCATCTTCAAATTCAGGCTGAGACTTAAGGGAAAACTGAAGAAAGTCAATTACATTGTCGATATCAAAGATGATGAATACCTCGTTTATGCAATCAGTCCGCTGGGGGCTGATGAAGATGATGGTGAGGTTCGCTTTAAAGTACATGTTCTTTGCGAAGGAGTTACTCCTACTGCTGAGATGGTAAAAAGAAGCATATATTGCCCTGCAATGATGTTTGACCGCTACGGCTCCGGAATTGTAGACATCATTTTTAACGGCACTTCTGGTAAGACCGCTGTTGAAAAATGTGAGAAGCATAGTGAGAGTGACATCTGCAGTCTTCTGGCTGAACTGCTTAGTGATGATGAAGCGGGTGCATCAGAGAATAGTGATATGGAAACGATGGTATCTCACCTTGCCTCACGTTTCGGAATTACTGAAGAGGATGATGCAGATTCAGCCACTGATGATGCAGACACCATTGAAGTTTATACAGATTTGTTCGATAAAAAAGACCAGCTAAGAAAAGTCGATAGGGAAAAACAAAAGTTCACAAAAAATTAACAATTAAAAAGAAAAGAAAAAACAGGTATGACAGAACAGACTGTCACTGAAAAGAAAAAAAGCGACAGCCTGATAAAAAGAGAAATCAAAATTTTCAGGCGACAGATTTTTGATTTGTTAAATAGGCCGAGCAATGCTGTTCCGGAGTACGGAGTTCAAAAGGCTTGTTGTCTCTGAGAACAGCAAAAATGATGTTGCAGAGCTTGTGAATGACAGCACCAAGAGCGACCATTTTAGGCTTTGAGACGCACTTTTTTTCATAGAAAGAACGCATCACAGGATTTCTGATGACTTTGTTCTTGGATATGGAAATGTTGTTCAGAGCCATCATGTGCAGAACCCGTCTGGCAAGCCTTGAACCCCGCTTGGAAATTTTCACATCAGTGCCATTGAACTTTCTGGACTGCTTCACTTCAGGGTCAAGACCAAAATAGGCATATAGCTTTTTGGGAGAAGAAAATACACTGAAATCGCCAATTTCGCACATCAGTGTGACAGCAGACAGGAAGCCGCATCCTTTGATGGATTCCAGAAGCCGGATTTGTTTCACAAAAGTTTCTTCTGAATGTTATTCCATAATTTGCCGGATATTCTGTAAGAGATGCTGAACTTCTTTCTCATAATTTTGTATGAAGGAAATAAACAAATGAATCAATTCAGCATCACTGGAAACAGAACAGCTAAATGTTTTTGCCGATTTTTCTGCATGAATCAGCTTCTGATATTTTTCTTCAGCATATTTGTCACCAAAATGGGATTCTTTCTTAATCATTTTGAGAATGATTGATTTTCTTGCAGAAAGAACGGCATCTGCTGTTGGACAGCGTTTGAGCAAAGAGAGTGAGGTATTGATAGTGATTTTGGAAAAAACACCGATGAATTCAGGAAAAGAAACTTTCAAAGCAGCGGTCAGCTTGTTGACATAGGCAGACTGACAGTCTCTCAGCCGATAATATTCCCTGACAAGATTTCTGATGCTGAGAACCAGCTCGGAAGGAATGACAGAAATTTTCAATTCCGGATTGAGTGCGAGCAACGCCAGTTTTTTGGAATCGAACTTGTCATTATGCACTTTTCGGATATTGAAATTTTTATTGCTGCTGGTAATGAGCGGATTGATGACAGCAGCATCAAATCCCTCATTACTGAACCAGCGGAAAAGCGGATAATGATAAATACCTGTAGATTCAAGGAAGATACGTGCTTTCAGTGAATTCTGCTTTTCTGTTTCCCTGATTCTTTCCAAGGCAGTACCGAGAGAATTCAGATTTGCATGGGTAATCTTAAAAGGCTTGCCCACAAGTGTCCGGTTTGGCAGTGCAATGGACATATAGCTGAAATCAGCTCCAACATCTATGCCAGCCGAGATGTAATTATTTTCAGTCATAAGAGACTCCTTTCTGACAGGCATCCATTCCATTTCAATGAATACACAGCCTAGCATGTGATGCAGGTATAGCTGCCAGACGGCTCCCAACAAGCCGAATCATGTACTTTCATTGGATGGACTAATTGACTTAATTGCAGGTATCAGCAGGTAAAAATCTGCTTCCCTAGGAGGAACTCATTTTTTATCCTGTCCTCTTTATTATACCTTTTCTTCGTCTGATTGTCTATCTTTGAGCCGTCTTTTGACTATATCATTATTATACTAGGAGGAACAGGCACATGAATATACAGGTAAAATCCAGCAACGGAATTACGCTTATCCCCATAGATACCCGGCTTCTTGCAGAGCGTAAGATTTTTGTTGAGGGCGAAATCAATCAGGAGAAGGCATGTACCTTTGTAAAACAAATCCTTCTCCTGTGCAAGGAGGACAGCAGTAAACCTATTGATGTACTGCTCAACAGTCCAGGCGGTGAAATCTCATCTGGCTTACTCATGTATGATTGCATTCAATCGTGCAAGACACCGATTCGTATGTATTGTATGGGGACAGCTTATTCTATGGGTGCTCTCCTGTTTGCAAGTGGAAATCATGGCAGGTATATGTTTCCTCACAGTGAACTAATGCTGCATGAACCTCTTCTGGGAAGTCGTGTCGGTGGAAATGCATCTTCTATACGTTCAATTTCTGACAGTCTTATGGATACCAGAAATAAGATGAATAAGATTCTCGCAAAGCACACTGGTAAGACTGTAAAGGAGATTGAGGATGCTACATGTTTTGACCATTACTATAGTCCTGAAGAAAGCGTAGACTTTGGACTTGCAGACGAAATTGTCAACTTTGATAAACTGATGGAGGGATAAGTCATGAAGGCGGATAGAATGATTCTTGGAGAAGGTTCAAATGCAGTCTTCAGTACCGACTGTAATGAGACAGGTCTAAATAATAATGTGATTGTTTGTGCCAGCAGTGGAGGAGGCAAGACAATGTCCATCATGGAGCCTCGCCTCCTTGAAGCATTTCACTCCAGCCTGATTATTGCCTGTACCAAAAGAAGACTTGTCGATAAGTATAGGAATGTGTTCCTGAAGAGAGGTTATTCTGTACAGGAGCTTAATTTTGTTAAACCTGCTGAAAGCAATGTTGCATATGACCCTCTTGCTTATGTATCCAGCTACTCAGATATTACCTTTCTTTCTGAATCAATTGTAAAAGCGAATCCCAAAAAAGATAATACTACCGCTGATCCATACTGGGACGATGCCTCAGTAAGCCTCCTTTCTGCTTTGATTTCCTATGTGCTGATGACAGAAGAGAGTCCCACATTTGCCGATGTACTGAAGCTGAATGACAGCCTTACGATTACGGAGGGCGGAAGTCGCATTGAAACATCCCTTGATACAAAATTTTCAAGAATTGCACAGAAAGCTCCGCACTGTTTTGCTGTGACATGCTGGAACTCTTTCAAAGTACTTCCAATCAAGACAGCAAGCTGTGTGTATGGAACACTGAATACAACCATTGATACAATTTTCTCCCCAGAGCTGCGAAAAATGATTTCTAACAAAGACAAGGTGGACTTTGAGAAAATTGCTAATTATAAGACTATTCTCTTTATCACAACGTCAGCGGTAAATCCTACTTTGAACTGTTTCATCAATATGTTTTATGCACAGATGTTCAAACAATTGTTTGAATATGCTGAATCACTGCCAAGTGGAAAACTTCCCATTCCTGTGAGCGTTCTTGCAGACGATTTCGCCACTGGCTCACGAATTCTGAACTTTCCGGAATATATCTCAATCTTTCGTGAGAAACAAATTAGTGTAATGCTGCTTCTTCAGTCAGAAGCTCAACTCGAACGGATGTATGGATATGAGGATGCTGTGACAATCATTGATAATTGTGATACTTATGTCTATATGGGCGGCATGAATCTTAAAACCTGCCGAAATATTAGTGAACGCCTCAATATGCCGCTTGAGGATGTCCTCTATATGCCATTAGGACAGGAGGTGATTTTCAGACGTGGACAGCGGCCTGTGGTAACAAAGAGATATGATGTACTTCATGACAAAAATTATCAGAAAATTACGCTGGATTATGAAAAGCAACTACGAGAAGCTGAAAAAAATGAAAGGAGATAGTTGTAAAATGACTTCAATCAGAAAACGCCATGAAGACTTCATAAGGGAGATTCAAGCTCCCTTAAAAGCCTTAAATTCACATAATAACCACAATGAAAAAACAGATTCTGATATTTCAAGTGATGATTCTAATTCCGATAAGCTGATAGAAGAGTTGCAAAAGAAATTTGATGAATTATTTGGTTTTGATGACTGTGATGATTGAAATATTACAATCAAATAGCATTTGATGTTCAAAAAAAGTTATAAAAATTGCTTCAGGTACTTGAAAAAAATAGTTAGATATGATATAATATGCTTATGGGCATTCACAGTTCAGCATTAATTTTGTAGATTTGTGCCGAAAGTCATAAATAACCTAATAATTTGCATTGGAGTGATGTATTTTGTCTAATATTATTTTAACTAACATCAGCAAAATCCGTAGTGATGTTTCTTTCAGAAATTATAGTACAGATGATATGGGAAGTATTAAGGGTCGCTATACAAATGAAGCACCTGTCAAATACCTTCTTAATACCGTCTGCGCTGAAAATACTGGTTCTGAATGCAAAATTATTGCAGTCACAACTACAGAGGCTGAACCGGCATTTACTGCCTTCCAGAAGACAATTAGACGTTACTGCCGAAGAAACGGATTCAAAGGCGTGCTGATTGAGCATGTGGGATTTACCGGAACTTTTGGAGAGGTTATTGCTGAAATTATAAAAAAGACTAAAAAAGGCGACAGGATATATATTGATACAACTGGCGGATTCCGTAATTCAGTTTACTTTCTCCTGGCTGTCGTTCGTATACTGGAATACTCTGGAATAAAGCTTCAAAAAGCTGTGTATTCTGTATACAATAAAGAATCGCCTAAAGCCAACAGAATTGTTGACATTACTGCTACATACAATATGTTCAATCTTATAAACGCTGCAAATACTTTTACTTCATTGGGAAACTCTAATGAACTGGCTCTTTTCTTTGCTGACTGTAATAACTCTGATATAAAAAGGGCAATTGATGTAATGAACCGATTTTCTGACGAAGTTACACTATGCAGGACTTCCAAGCTTGACAGCCTTATTAGTGAACTGAATGAAATTTTGATAAACATCCAAAATCTGCACACTGATGTGGAAACGGAGGTTTTATTCAAGAGCATTTCAGGCGTAATCAGAGAAAAATTCGGCGTGAGAGACGGTGAAAAGATTGACTATCTTGATGTAATTACATGGTGTCTTGACAATCGAATGATTCAGCAAGCTGTTACAATCTATGTAGAGAAAATGCCAGAATTTCTCTTTAGTACAGGGATATTATCCTACAATCCTGTGACTGTTCATACGACTAGCTTTCCAAAAACTTTTGATATTTACTACAACCTGCTGTATAATGGTTTTTTGAAGCTCACAACCAGTATCACATTATCACAATATCCCATCGGTAATCTGCTTTTAAGGCTAAAAAATAATAATTATGCTGTTTATAAAGAAATATGTACTGCAAACAGCATAAACGACCTCAGTATCAGAGAGCAGCTAACTCCTGATGAACGGAAGGGACTCCTGAATCTAATTCGTATCAAAAATGCTGTTTTCTCTGCACCGAGTATCAGGCGAACAGCAGATGAGATTGAGGTCAAAAAGCAAAACACCAAGCTGCGAGATTTTGCAGATTCTGATATATTTTGGAGTGCAGCTACTAATGCAGAAGCATTTATTAATGGATTGCTACAGAAGAAAGAATATATATGCCTTCTGCAAGGTGAATTTACTCCATATTCTCCCAAAGTATGGAACGCAGCAGATATAAATGCAGTTGAACATCTGAAGCAGGTATTAAATGAAAACAGAACTATGTATACAGTAAATTCAAAAATCTCAGTTGACGATATGAGAAACATACTCAGACCTCTTATATATGTCAAACGATACGTTAGAAACGCCTTAAATCATGCAAGTGAAGAAAGCCGCATAGCAGATGAATATGATGAATATTTCAGCGACATGGGATATAGTGTTTCTAATGAACTATCTGTCACAGAGATTGAGGCTGTTATCCGAAAATCAGTTGAGTTTATCAAATCATTATATATTTAATAGGAGGATTTTACTAAAATGAAAAAATTTATTATGACCTGTCCATACCAGCCTAAAGGCAGACTTGAAAAAGGACTTTACAAAGCCGCCGATAATCAAACATTGGCATATGACACCCCTACCAGTTTTCCGATTATTACTGCCATCAATGGTTATGTGGAAAAAGATGAGGAAATTGAGCTTATCACAATCGTATCTGACTATGAGAATGCAGAGTACAACTACGGACTTCTGAAAGAAGAAATTGAAGCCCTCAGCAGCAAGAAAGGGTTTAAATATACTCTCAAGGAAGTGCGAGTCCCCTACAATAATGC
The DNA here is from genome assembly GCA_045541055.1 of Oscillospiraceae bacterium. Taxonomy (GTDB): domain Bacteria; phylum Bacillota; class Clostridia; order Oscillospirales; family Ruminococcaceae; genus UBA3855. The sequence continues at coordinate 15,261 of JAZQIL010000245.1, read as the reverse complement.
AATCAACACAGAACTTGAACTGTTCGGAAAGCTGATTGACTACACAGCAGATAGTGATACATTGTATGCCTGCATTACGTATGGTTCAAAGCCGTTCCCGCTTATTCAGATTATGGCTTTGAACTATGCCTACCGTATCAGAAAGAATGTCAGCATCGGCTGCATTGTCTATGGTGCCAAAGACCACAACAATGGAAATATGGAAGTTTATGACATCACATCGCTTCTCTATATTGATGAAGCTGTCCGGCTTATGGCTGAACAGAAGATTGAGAATCCTATGGAAATAATCAAAAATATATTGAAATGAGGTGCAATCAATGAAAAACAAAGTCGGTGAAATGACAAAAGAGCAAGAACTGAACGAATTAATGAGTAAATATTTCAAGTTGTCACATGACTCTGCTAATGCATCATTAGCTAAATCAATTGAAGCTCAAGCTAGTATCATCATACAGTCTCTACAAATCAAAGATTCATTGTGCTGGTGTTCCAACAGAGACATCCTGAAGTATAGAAAAATGTTTGATGGCGTAGAAAAAACGTCTTATTTGTTATCAATTTCATTCGATATTTGTAAAAGAAAGTTCGATATAAGCAAATCTATAACCTTTTATGATTATTTCATCATGATACTTTTGAATGAAATTATGAATAAGGCTTCAATCATAAAGAAGGACACGAAATGCTTAACAGAATATCGAGCGTTAAAAGCTCAAGCAGCAATCATACTCTATACAAAGGCACTACGAAATTCGCTGTTTAATGCCTTTTGTAGATGGCCTGTTGTTAATATATACCCTCCTGAGCAAAGATGGACTTTATTTGAAGATGCTTTTCAAAGAATTGTGTCAGACAGTTTAAATGTGTTTGATGCGGAATATTCAGGTGACATTAAAAATGCTAATTTCTATGGCTATTTAAAATATAGGCTGGAGTGCAGTGTAAAAGACATCACCACTACTGATTATAAAGTAACTAGCACTGTCGATGAAAATGGTGAAAATCAGAAAAAATATGAAAAAAGAGTTATTGATATGCCCATACAAACAGACGATGAAGGGAACGAAGCTCCTATTGATATGCCAGATTTCAAAGGAGATGTTGAATCGGCAGTAGATACTCGACTAAGATTTTTAAGTTATGTGTTAAATATGTCTGTTTGTGTTGAAGAAATTATGGAACATAGGAACGATGACGATGACAATGGTCTACATCGCATTTATTTTCCGTTATTTGCCACTGATAAGTATGTTACATTCGCGAAAATGGGTGGACATCGTATTATTCCTATAAATCAAAGAAAAGCGTTTGATGTTATGAGTGAGAAATTTCTTGATTATACATTAGTAAAAACATGCCATAGTTTGTCAGACATTGAGGCCACCCCCTTCAAAACTTATGCACAGATTGACGAAGCAAACCTTCAAAAGGGACGTCGTAGAATTTCAACACGAACAGTTGGAATGTGGGGATGGGGTGGAAAAAATGCAGTACTTGGGAGTCCTTTTCTTAATGCAGTCTTTTTGGATTTTTTAGGTATGCCAGATGATAACAATAGTCAAAGTACACTTGATCGACAAAGAAAAGCGTTCCTTGAGAAAATAGTTGGAGGAGAAAAGGCATGATTACAGCTATCTACGATTGTCGCAGCAAGCAGGAATATATTTATCGAACAAATAAAATACGTGAAATTGCTGGTGCATCGAAGCTGTTGGCTAATGTGTATCGTATTCTCATTCATGAAACAAGGCTGAATATCTGCGATTCATGGAGAGAAGATACAATCCGAAAAAAGCCGTTTAGAAAAGAGGAATTTCTTGAAAATGGCTTTGACGGAACAGTCATCTATGAAGGTGGCGGAAATCTATATGTTCTTTTTAAGGATCAGGAAACATATATCAAAGCCAACAGAGTTTTTTCACATATCCTGCTTGAACGCTCCTACTCAATTAGTATTATTACTGCTTTTGTTGAAACTACAGATAATTTCAATCAAGATAGGGCAAATTTGTATTTAGCAAAGGAAAAGTCCAAAAAACTTGGTGTTCATTCTGTTCTCTGCAACGTGCTGCCATTTACACAAACAGACAGATTATCATATATGCCCCTCTCTACAACTGATGGGAAAGGCAAAAAGCTGACAACGGAAGCAAAACTGAAGAGAAAAGCATATTTCGATTACTTTTCACAAAGTGATGAACTCAGTACTGAAAAACTTGATTCACTTGTCGAAGAAAAAGGTAATGACAGTATTCTTGCAGTTATTTACATTGATGGCAATGATATGGGCAACAAAATCAAGAACTGCACCGAAGGAAAAAATGATTATGCTGAATGTGTCATGGCACTGAGAGAATTTTCACTTCATACGAATGAATACTTTGTAGACCGCCCCATAGCTGCAATTGAACGCTGTCTTCGTAAAAAAAATGAAGAAGATGCAGAACTGATTGCAAGCCACCCTTACAAAATTCACAAATATCGAATTATTGTCAGTGGTGGAGATGAAATTACAATTATTTGTCGTGGCTCAGATGCACTGGATATTATTAAAGCTTATTTTGATGAGTTATCAGGTACTCCTGAGCTTTCCCCTAATACTCCAAACACATCCTGTGCCGGTATTGCTCTTTTCCATAGTCATGCTCCATTTGCGGATGTGTATGAAATTGCAGAGAGTTGCTGTGAAATGGGGAAAAAAGAATCTCATAAGCCAGGCAATAATGATAATTATATTGACTTTCATTATTGTCATTCCGGAATTACCAATGAACTGGATGCAATTCGTAAAAAACAGGAGAACGAATATACCCTTAGACCCTACAACAGAATAACATTCGATGAGTTTATTCGCATTGGTCGAATTCTCAGCACAGTTGGAAGAAGCAATGTTAAAAATCTCGGAGATTTTGTTGTAAAAGGAGAATCTTTTTATCGCTTCAATATTCAAAGAGTCCGTGCAGGAAATTTTACAGGATTTAATGAACTTGTTGATGAATATAAGGACAACGCAGAACAGCTTAAGAGAATGATTTATGATATATCTGTTGTATACGACTTGTGGTTTGGAGGAAATACAGATGATGCATGAATTAAGAATTGAACTCAAATCAAATTTCTGTGCTTCCAGTGGGGATGGATATGCAACAACGATTGACACAGACATTGTTGTTGACCAGTTGGGAATTCCGTACATTCCCACAAGAAGACTGAAAGGCTGCCTCAGAGATGCTGCAGTGTATATTTACGGCGATGAATGCGATGTAGTGAATAAAATCTTTGGCATTTCCGGAGATATATCCACAGGAGCATTAAGGGTGGAAAATGCCAGAATTGAAGAATATCCCGAATTCAGCAGGATGTGTATTGAAAACGGACTGACTGCGAGTCGTGTAACAGAGTTATTCACAGATACACAGGCATCCACCGCTGTTGAATCCTCCGGTGCTGCCCAGAAAAATACGCTGAGGTTTATGCGTTATGTCTCAAAATATAAGGCATGGAATCCAACTCAGAATCTTGTATTCTGTGCTAATATAGAAATTGATGACATCTATCTGGAGGATTTCAGGCGTATTTGCAAAGCACTCAGACATATGGGATATAAGAGAAACCGTGGCTTCGGCTGTGTAAAGTGTACTTTATCAGATAAAAATATAAGCACTGATTCATTTACACTGCCAATAAATATAGATGTGAATTCTGATTATACTATTACTTATGCTGTTCGGCTTGATGAATGTCTGATGCTTCCCACACAGTCTGCTGATGAGTCTGCTGATTATATCAGCGGACAGGCTGTCGTTGGTGCATTAGCCGGAAAGTATCTGAAAATTCATGAAGCAGATGATAAATTTGATGAATTGTTTCTGAGCGAAAATGTCAGATTTTCAAATCTATATATTACAAATTCTGATTTTTGTCCCTTTGTTCCAGTCCCTCAAATTTTCGGAAAGACAAAACAAAATGATTCCATCATCGATATGACAGTAACCAAAAGAGGAACAGAAATCATAAAGCCCTTGAAAACTGGTTATATCAGTTCTGAACTTGAAGTGAAAAAGCCTTTCACCGAAAGAGTGTATCACAATAACCTCAGAAATCAGGACGGAGGATTGTATGTGCAGAATTGTCTTCAGGAAGGACAATTATTCATGGGCACTATCACAGGAAAAGGCTCTTATATCAAAGCGGTTTATGAACTTCTGACGGATGGAAAGCTCTCGTTTGGCAGAAGCAAAACTGCACAATATTCAAGATGCACGCTCATAAAATCAGATGTATCTCCGACTGCTCACAGGAAAATTGCTCTGCACTCAGGAGATAAGGTAATATATCTTTTTGAATCGGATGCACTCATTTCTGATGCTTTGGCTGGCAATATGATTGATATTTCTGAAATTTGCAATGCACTGGGAATCAATGAAAAAAATTTAGAACCTGAAAGCAGTTTGAAATATAAAATGATTTCCGGCTATCTGTCCGTCATGCGGATGCAGCGTACACACCTGAGAGCGATTGCCGCAGGAAGTGTGCTTGTTACAATCTGTAAAAATAATATTGAATTAGATGAAATCATGTATATAGGTGGTCGCCAAAATGAAGGCTATGGCAAGATTCGTGTGTTTAAAGCAGGTGAACTGATGAAAAACGAAACTCCTGTTCTTACAGCTTTAACCACAGATTCTTCAGATAACCATATTGATATCTGTAATATGTTTACAATGCTTGAAAAGGACGAGAAGATGCGAAATGATGCAATTTCTTATGCCCTTGACAGGAAGGATGCTTTTCAAAAATGGGGTGCTGCTTACATCGGGCGCATCACACTGATGTTGAAGCAATCAGATTCTCAATCTGATTTTTGTCGAAGAATCGCTTCTGTAAAATCTGTTACAAAGCGAAAACTTGCTGATAGTTTTATTAAGGATGCTGCAAATAAATGGGAAAGTGACCCACAGTATAAAACATGGGAAAAGAAGCAGGAGTATCTTCTGATTATTCTTACACTTGCAAAATACTTTCACAAAGAGCATAAAGGAGGAGCAGTGCAATGAAAAGACGTGTCTACTATAGAATAGAAATGCAGCTTGCCTCTCCTCTCTCTATCGGGAACGGCAGAAATGAATCAACAGATCATGATGTCGTGCGTGGAAAGGATGGAAAGCCCTACATTCCGGCATCTTCGATTGCAGGTGTATTCAGGCATACACTTGACAGCAAAAAAGATTTGCAAAACAATATTTTCGGAACGGTCTCTGGAAATGAATCCCAGAACAGCAAAATAATTTTCTATGATGGGTATCTTTTGTCAGATGGAGTATCAAGTGTTCGGGATAGTGTAAAGCTTGAGAATAAAGTCGGCGTTGATGGTGCAAAATTTGATATGGAAGTGATTGAAACAGGAGCTGAATTTGTTACATTCCTTGAAATCGCAGACCAAGAAAAAAATATAGACGATTTGATTGAAGAAATGCTGTCAAAACTTAGTGCTGGATTTTTACGCTTTGGTACAAAAACATCGAGAGGGTATGGAGCTGTAAAGATTTCATCACTTAAAAAAATTGTGTTTGATTTAGAAAAACCTGCACAGCTTGATTTATGGCTGGATTTTGACCCTTATGTCGAATCATCATGGGCTGGCATTGAAATATATGCTATAAAAGAAACCAGTACTGGTTATATCAAAATCTCATTGCAGTTAGTTCAAAAAACTGCAATTTCAATACGTGAGTATTCAACAGATGTAGGTGAGAACGGAGAAACACTTCCAGATTATAAGCATATTGCATTGAAAAACGGAACAAGCATAATTCCTGGTACTTCCTGGGCTGGGGCATTCAGAGCAAGATATACAGAATTTGCCGGTGAAGATGCAGCAGATGCTTTGTTCGGATATGTAAAAAAGGATGGCAACACAGAAAAATCAAGAATTATCTTTTCAGAATGCCAAATAACTGACAATACCGCAAAAACTATTACCAGAAATTCTATTGACCGTTTCACTGCTGCAACAAAAGATTCAGCACTGTACACAGAGAGAACTTCATATAATGGAGAAACTAGGCTCGATATATTATTAAAAGATGATGCAACAGACCAAGAAAAGGCAATTCTTAGTGCAGTTATTTTGGATTTGCACCATGGATTCCTTGCAGTAGGCGGTTTGACTTCAGTAGGTCGTGGATTGTTTCATATTGACAGCTTAACCGTAGATGGTGCTGACTGCACAGCTAATCTTGAATTTGAGGATGCAGAGCTGTTATTGGAGGCAGAAGAATGATGAAAGAATTTATTAGTGAACATGGAAAAATTGCAGAATCTGACCTTATGACTGTTGCAAAGAGCTATCTGTGCAATGAATGCACTGTTTATGCGGTTCATACCAATTATTTTTACTGTGGCTCAGAATTAAATATAGATATCAAGCATCTTGTCGAACTGAGAATTTTTACTGCCGATATGGAATTCAAGGCTTTTCGCCTTAACATAGGAAATGACTTCACATGGCGGTATATCAACGATTCTAAGTTCAAACAGGTACTTTCAAATGAACCGGATGATTTTCTTTGTAAATTTTCCAACAGAACATATGATGAAGAACATTATCTCGATATCGATTCTACGAAGTCGATTGGCACCTGTTATATCACAACAGGCGGTGGCAAATATGAACTGCCTGTTGAAAACGCAGAAAAAATCAAAATCAGGAACTATCTTGAATATGATGAAAATGGAATTGTAATTATTTCTGATTTCCGTATCGTTGGATTCATTCAGAAAGGAAGTGCAGGAAATGTTTAAATGGATCGAAACTCCGGAAAAAATTCGTTTTATTAATCCATATAGCTTTGTCAGTCTTGGTTCTGATGTTCAGAGAACAGAACCGATTGATGGTACTCTTTCAGGCAAAATCAAGGTAACCCTAATAGCAAGAACTCCGTTTGCTATTCCCGATACAGAAAATGTTACTGTGGACAATAATGAACACAAAACATTTCCTTTTTTCAGAGTTGGAGATAATCCGGTCATTCCTGGAAGCCAGCTCAGAGGTATGCTCCGCAGTGCCTACGAAACAATCACCAACAGCTGTCTGTCTGTAAACAACAATAACATTCTTTCAGCAAGACACGCTAATCCAGGCAATCCGGGACTGATTCAGTTTAAGGACGGGGCATGGCATCTTTTTGATGCCCGTACAAGCAGAGATAACGGACAAACTATTTCAGAAAATGAAGCTGTCCGCAGAACATGGTATACTATCGATGGAAGACAGCTGAAAGCAAAGATTTTTCGCAGTACCAATGATGAAATTGAGTGTGCAAATATTGAAAAAGCCATTGAAAACTATCTTGAAAATATCAAAATATATGAAGCCCCAAAAAGTTCATTTCAGAAATATGAGTCTAAATTGACATATGGTATCCGAAAAGATGGCAGGCTGTACCCTGTATATTATGAAATTGTTGAGTATGAGAAAAAGAATTATGTTTATCTTTCTCCTTCACAGATGGGCAGATATGTATTTGATAACCGATTAAATGACTTGCTGGGTTCTCATAAATCCTGTGCAAAATATAATCTTGAAGAAGAAAAGGAAGAAGCTGAAGATAAGAAGAAGGATAGAAAGAAGAATATGACTCTATGCAAAGCCTGTGCATTGTTCGGTTCTATATCAGAGGGAAAAAGATATTCTTATGCAAGCAAACTCCGATTTTCAGATGCTCATGCAATAAAATTTGACTCAATGGGATTCGTTACACTAAAGGAACTTGCTGAACCTAAGCCAACTGCTGTTGAATTTTACACAGACAGACCGGATAGTGCTTTGTACTGGACATATGATTATAAGATTACAGACTATAAACGTGTGAAACTTAGTGATACCCAATCACAGACAATACCCCAGAAAGAAAAGTGTGCTGTTATAATAAGAGGACGAAAATTCTATTTTCATAATCCGAAATTACAGCTTTCAGATTATCAGTCATCTGAAAAAACAAAGCGCAACAGCACAATGGAACTTTGTAAGCCTGACAGCCGTTTTTCATTTGATATCTATTTTGACAGAATCACCGAAGAACAGCTACAGGAACTCCTATGGGCAATTGCAATCGGTGAAAATGATGAAAATGGTATTCAGATGCATAAACTCTCTCATGGTAAACCACTCGGACTGGGCAGTGTAAAACTTGTTGTGACAGGACTTGAAATCCGTTCGTTTGACACTGATTCACTTAGATATCATATCGAACATATCAATCATGAACAGATAAACCAAAAAATATCTGCTGTTTCTTTTAATACCAGTGAAAAATCGTATAAAGAATTTATGCTTATGACAAAGTTTGATGGGCTTTCAGATATCATGAAGAAAAAGAAAGCCGATATCTGTTATCCCATTGCTGATGACGGAAAAGGCAGCAGAAACTCCAAAGCTTCTCATCAGTGGTTTATTGCCAACCGCTCCATGGGAGATAACGGCACAACTACTTCCTGGTCTGTTAAATATAAATTACCCGTAGCAACCTCCAATAATCCCACACTTCCTGCAATGGTACGAATGGATGAGAAAGAAATTCAGAAACTTGAAAAGAAAAAAGAACAGTCAGCCCGAAAATAACAGAAAGCTGAAATGCACTGTGAAGGAGACAACATATGCAGCTCTTGCTTACTTTTGATAATACCAGTATTATTGATATCCCCGTCAATTATAATTATTATATTCAGTCAGCCATCTTTACACTGCTGGCTGAGGAAGATGCTGAATATGCAGAATTATTGCACGATACTGCTTATGGCGGCAATGCAGGGTATAAGCTGTTCACATTCGGTGAACTGACGGGAAAAAGCCATTTCCATGATAAAAAGCTCTGCTTTGAGGGAGATATTTGTCTTGAAATCAGAAGTGTTTCCGGTGAATTTATGCAAATTATTACAGATGCGATTTTTAAAACGGGAACTATGCGTATCGGAAGAAATACTCTCCAAGTAAAGAAAATGGAAGGTTTTGACTATCAAATTACTGACAGTCTGATAAAAATTCGGACGGTAACACCGATTATTGCAAAAGAACAGACAGAAGATAAAAAAACAATTTACTATTCTCCGCAGGATGTCCGCTTTATCAGGAGAATCCGGGAAGCATTTGAAAATAAATATACAGCGTGCTGTGATACAAAACCGCAGACATCGATTGATATACTGCCGGTAAAAGCAGGCAAAAAAGTAGTTACGAATTATAAAGGAACATGGATAACCGCTTACCATGGTATTTTCCAGCTCTGCGGAGAGCCGGAATATCTTCAGTTTCTATACGATGTCGGACTTGGTGTCAAAACTTCGCAGGGCTTTGGAATGTTTGATGTGACTGAATGACTTGAAAAATCTGTCGATGAAAAAGTGCGTAAAATCGCAGATAATGCTGCTTTGAAACGATAAAAATGAATATAATTGCACTTGAATTTGCAACTTTCAGCTCTTTTTTCTGTCGATGATTTGAACAAGATGATGTGCCGAAAGAATATACATATTTTCGGTGTTTTCTGCGTTTATTAAAAATTCATCGACAGAAAAAACAGGGTTGACAAAGCTTCTTTTTTGTGATATACTATTAAAAACAGCGATTTTGCTGTTGTAACACCTTACCTATGAGGGATTGAAACATACAGGACTTCAACAGCCTCGTATACGTACTCAGGTAACACCTTACCTATGAGGGATTGAAACATAATTCATCAGAAGACTGCTCGATTATCAGAGGGGATGTGTAACACCTTACCTATGAGGGATTGAAACATTTTCATCATAATATGCGGCATCTTTTCTATAACTTGCTTGTAACACCTTACCTATGAGGGATTGAAACAACTTTCAAAATCCACCATATTTTCAGCAGAAAAATAAAATGAGTAACACCTTACCTATGAGGGATTGAAACATAATTCTTCGAATGACATTGTATTATCTGGCTTTGGAGTAACACCTTACCTATGAGGGATTGAAACACAGCTATTAAGTTTGTCTATCCAATTGTAAATTTCCGAGTAACACCTTACCTATGAGGGATTGAAACATATAACACATACCGCACTACGTCATCGATGTATTCTACCATCTGGTAACACCTTACCTATGAGGGATTGAAACTTGCTTTGCAGATAAAGGCGGAGATGAAACTTTCGTCAAGTAACACCTTACCTATGAGGGATTGAAACGAAGTTCGGTATACCCGCGTGTTTTATTGAAGCATCCTCCCCAAGTACAACCTTACCTATATGGAATTGAAACTAGATTGACGATGCTTATATATTTTCCCACTACATCGTAGCTGGTACAATCTTATCTATATGGAATTGAAATCCAATGTGTGTTACATGCTTGAATTTTCAAATAAAAAAAGTAACTTGAATCGAAAATGATTCAAGTTACCTTTCTATGTTTTTAGACATTGACTTCACAGCATAGGCAACAGCTTTTTTCATACTATCTCAACTCTCATAGCCTAATTATAGGATAAGACAAATTGAACGGAGTACTGAACTTTGCAGTGCTCCGCATATATAACATATTTCAAAAGAAGTATAAGAACATTTAATGGGATATTTACAGCTCACTGCTGAATAGTTTGTTTCAATTCAGTCAGGATTCTCGTTTGTGTTTGGTCATCTGAAATGCATACTTTTTTGAGGTTACTCATCTAATTCGATATAGAAAGGCTTATTTCCACGAATAGAGAGAATTGCTTGTCCGACATCCAGATTGGACATAACATCCTCTGGAATAGCATAGGTTTGTTCTGGCTTTGAATCAATACTTCCCCTTGTAAAGCCCATTCTTGTGCGCATAACAGTTTTTTGTCCCGAACGTCTGGATATTTTTTCAACTGTAATCGGGTCATTTGCCCTCATGATGATGTTATCTGTAAAGGCTGCAAGAATTGCATTACCATTATCTTCACCATATGCATCATACAGCTGTGACAGTCCTTGAATCCCGATGATAACTCTGTTTCCAGTACTGCGTCCGAAACAGCATAAAGATTGCAGATTTGAAATATTATCAGGCAGGACAGGCAGTTCATCAAGATAGTAATATGTTCTCTGTGCAAGGCTTCTTGCAGGATTTATAGACAGTGATTCCTTCATCATGAGATTCAGCAGTGTTCCGATAATAAGCCGGGAGCTTTGTGCGGTAGCAAAATCATATATCAGAAACAGCCTTTTGCCTTTGGAATGCCGTACAAAGTTGATAACTGAAAAATTGCCCTTACTGCAAAAATTTCCTTCCGGATTGAATGCCTGATCCAAAATATGTTCCATTTCCTGTCTGATATTTGCAGTCGCAACACCGCCTTTTGGGTCTGTTAGTTCGTTAATTGTTGGATAAAGGTCAGCATTAACTTTAACCCCATTTATCGTCCTGGAGGTTTCGTTGAGAAGCTGTTCACGGGTCAGGCTTTTAGTTTTACTAATTAGAACATCATTAGTTGGAAGATTATCTTTATAGTGCCTGTATATCATAATCCATATAGCCGACATTAAGGCTTCAGCGGCTTCAGGGAAAAATGGAGCATGAGACCGCTTTATAGCTTCTTTGCAGATTGATTTTGCAATCTCACGAATTGCTGTTTCCGGATGAGTATCACTTGCAACATCTTGCATAAGACTCCACTTTACGTTGGATTTGATTCCGGCAACATCAAAGAGCGAAAGCACGTAATCCTGACCTTCTCTATAGAATTCTCTGTAAAACTCACCTTTGGGGTCAAACACAATGTGAGTACTGTCCGGATTTTGGATTGTCTGACCCAAAATTTTGCGTATCTGAATTGTCTTTCCCATACCTGGAGCTCCAAGAACAAGCAGATGCATATCATTGAGTGGTATGTGAAAAATTTGCTCTCCAAAAATATCTTTTCCGGACAAAAATGCCATTGGTTTTTCAACATGCAGTATTTCTGGTTTTTTGTATACCTCTTCATTGAAAAATGCCATAGTAATTCTCCTTTCTTATATACGGTTCAAGCAGTACACTCCAGTTTATTTGGTGTCACATTGACATTCCACAGCCAGCATCACTTGCGTTTCCACAACCGTCTCCAATTCCGCTGTCAGCACTGCATGAAGAATCATTACCCAAGCCACTTCCATCAGTATTAAAGGTATTGACAGCATCAGTGGCATTATTTCCAAAATCACTCATGTCGTTACTATTAGACTCCATATCGGAACTATGCGGTCCAAGCAGTTCTTTTTTTACTTCTTCAAACATAATGTCACCTCCAAATCTATTTTGTTATCACATCGTCATTCCGCTGTCATCGCAACTTGAACTTCCGCTTCCGGCACTCTCACCAGCAGATGCTGAGCTTCCAGTCGCATCAGCATTGCTGTCTCCTGCACCAAAATCACTCATATCATTGTCAGTTGAGCTGGAAGTCTCCGAGTTATAAGATGGTGCTGCACTGTGAATAGCAGCTTGACTCTCTGGTGTTACTTCACCTAAATCAGGATTAAATGTTCCCACTTGGCTTTCAACACCTGTTTGTGTGTTTTCTGTCGTCAAAGTCCATGGTTCTCCCTCGGCACTGGGGGGATTGATATAAGTAGTTTCCTGATACTGTGGGTTTTCCAAATAACAGTAATTCGCAGTATTCAGTGCTGTCGCATTAGGATCTTGCTCTTCAAATGTATGCCCACCATTGCTTCCATTTGATTCCCACTGAAGCATTGAACCGTTATTCTGAATCTCATTCATCTCAGCCTGCGTCATGCCCGATTTTTCCCCATAGGATTCAAAGCCTCTCCATTCCAGCCCGGTTGGATGACCAATGACCTTACTATCCTGTATCGGTTCATGTGTGTTAGGGTCAAGCATTTGGCCTTTTTCGTTATAGTGGGCAGTTCTATCCATCGTCGCTTTCGTTGAACTTCTTGTATATGATCTATGCATAATATTCCTCCTCTTTACAAATCAGCTGAACGGATTTTCGTAAGGCATAACTTCGTAATTATTCTCAGTCTGCTCAAGCCTTGCAATTTCTTCTTCCATTCTTTCAAACTGTACTATACGACGATAATGTGAGGGACTATCGTCAAGAAGCTCTTCAATCCAGCTTGTTTGATTTGTGTGCCGTTCCATGCGTTCTTCTAACTGAAATAAACTCACCATTGCACGAGAATATCCTAACAGAGCTGTATAGCGGTCTGCCTCAAATACTTGTCTGCGGCAAAGAAACGCTGAAAATGCTTTGCTGATGTAGTAAAATGCCCGCATCACAAGATTAAAACACCATTTTATTATTTTTCCAGTTACCGTTCCAGCAGTAAACCCTATCCACGAGGAAAAAATTATGCCAAAAATAATAGTTACAATTAAGATGGTAGAAACTGCCGAACTGAACATGCTTAAGCCCAATACACACATTCCGGCAAGAATATTCAGTTTCAAGAATGATGAAAATATTGAATCCCAATTATATATCCGGCTCAACTGATGTGCAAGTCCTGCTTCAAGCATCGTTCTGTCACCAAGCCTAAGCATACTCTTGTTAACAATGATGTTATTGCCCACCGAATAGCACCTCAGTGCCTCATTGTCTGCTATCCATAGTTGGATTTTTTTACGTTTATGTCCGACTGCGACACTTCTCCGCATCACTTCATCCATACAACTCTGGAGATAGTTGGCATCATCCCGTGGAGAGTTTTTAATCGAATGTACTTTGAGCATCAGAAGACATATGCCCATCTGGATTGCCAGAATTCCAAGGATAGCTGCTGTACTGATAGCTGTATAAAAAATATCACCAGTAAAATAATAGACTCCTGCAATATCAAGTATATAAAAAATTGCGAATAATACTCTGCTCATACTTCTGGCAAGAATGCTTTTAACTTTCATAATACCGTCGCCTCCTTAGATGGTTGATGACTGAACCTCATTTGTCAATGTATCAAGTATAATGAATTCATAATCAGTAAGATTTACGATGCTGTAAGCAGGGAAGATGCTTTCCTTAACAAGAGAAGTTGATACTGTCGTGGAGTGATCTGTCCCCAGTATCTTATCGATTAAACTTTCACCCATGATACGTTGATTATGAGCATCTGCATAATTAAATTGTGTCAGCCATCGTTCCTCAAACATACTGCTAATCGCCTGAGCTGAGTCATTAGCATGTCTGCCATATATGTTATATCTAAAAAGCTTTGAAAATGCTTTAGCTTTGTCTGTGCTTATACCTGAGAAAATATCATATGAACTATAGAAGAGTTTCACATTTGGCTTATGTGATATAGTTTCTACTAATTCATACATCCTATCAATCTGAGGATGATGCCCAGCATTGATTACGATAAAGAGTGAGTCACTATCAGACATATGAATCAAATCGGAAGTCCAAAGCCTAGCCATATAATCATTAAGATCAGTGGAATTATTTTCACTTGCATACAATACAGCAGCTTCTCCTTGGCTAAGTGCAGAAAGTGAAAATGTGTTTGCACCGATATTGGGTTTCAATATGAAATCGAGTTCAGAAAGAAGCATATCCGCTGTAATACCACTTGCAGCATACTCAAGATAAATTTGGATACTATCCTCAGCTTCCTGTCCGGTAATTGCTCTGCTTTTTACAAGCGAGAGAAGCACTTTCTCCAGCTTTTCCTGATTGCTGAATTTTCGGAGCAATTGCTGAATACTATGACAGTTTCCAGAATCAAGACTTATAAGAAAACTGAGGAAAGCTGTCATCTGTGCATAAGAAGAATGTTCATATCCCAACCTACGAGCATGAGTTCGGAGGTTTGAGACTGCTTCACGAATTGGTGTTTCTTTAGGTGCATAGTTATCTCTTCCAGTGACAAAGGTATGCTGTAAACGAAAGCCACAACTGTCGAGAATACTGGAGAAGTTCCCCGTCCTCCCAAAATCAATCACAATGGTCTTGCACCGTCTTCTTGCTGCCTGTTTCAGCTGTTCTGCAAGGTGCAATGCTTTGATTCGGGCACATTGTCCACTGATAAGTACTGTATTGTCATCTAAAGAAACACTATTCGGTCTGTAATACTGTATTCCTTTCATAATGTAATACCTCCTTATGTATACATACAATTAGGTGATTGTAAAATAAAGAAAATGGCTATTTTACAATGCAAATAAAGTTTAAAAACTACTGACTTTTCTCCGTTTTTGTGGTATAATTAAAAGTGTAAAAGAAAACCATACCAGCAAAAACAGGAGAAAAAATCATGC
>JAZQIL010000244.1:0-5417 GCA_045541055.1 Oscillospiraceae bacterium | reverse complement strand
AATCCGATTGAAAATTTCTGGCATACCTTGAAGCATTGGCTCAGAATGCATATTCATGATTACAATTCTTTGGATGATGCTATTTCTGCTGCTTTTCAAATCTTTTAGATTGTTCTGCCTTTCAAGTAGGATGACTATAATTCCGGTGATTCATTCGTAACTGCTGTATTTTCACATGATAATCAGAAAATTCTGACACTTGACTCTCATTTGGTGATACTCTGGAATTTGAACGGCAGTCTGATTCAGAAATATCATTCTGATGATATGCTGCTTGATACCGCTTTTCTTCCGGATGATTCGGCATGTCTGCTTTGTACAGAACATGATATTTTCAAATGGAATCTGAAATCGAACATAACCGAACAATTATATGTACCTGATACATCTTTTATTGAGTATGCAACAATTTCGCCTGACGGAGAATATTGTGTGATGCAATATCAGAATCATGTTCATCTGATACATATCTCAACTCAGACTGATACAGAACTTCCAGAAAATCAGATACAGAAAGTTTTGTTTTCAGATAGTGGCTTTCTGTTACACATTCTGAAAGAAAATAATCAGACTGAATTGATACAATACACTTTTTCTGGTGAAAAAATTGCTTTATCTATCGAGACATATCCACAGTCTTTCAGGAACTGTAATTTTCAGGATGCAAATTATCTTGTCCCTGAAAATAAGGAAATTCTACGCAGATTAGGCGCAATTATAGAATAATATAAGTTTTGCCCGGCTTTGATACCGGGCATTTTTGTTTATATCGCTTTAACGGGTACTCCTGACAAATGAAACAAATAATCACAGAACGAAGCCATATTCTCGCCATTGGCATCAAATACTTTTCCATCAAGATAGCCGATGGGATTTAACAGTATATGTGTATAGTATCTGAGTGATGGTATATCTTGATAAGTGCAGCAACAAACTTGATGAGTTTGACCAAAATACTCCGCACACGATACACTGTACGCAGCAGCCGTTTCATCGTCCTTTACAAGTGTTCCATAGTCCACAACAAGATGAAGCATTTCCATTGGTTCTTCCATGCTGAAATATCGCTGGACACATTGCATCTGACAGGTCATATTATTCAGGTTTCCACTTAATCCATAATACGCATGTGAAACCTCTCTGGGAGTATTGAGAGAAACACTGTTTTTATGGATATATCCATCTTTTCCGCATATGGTTACGGTTAATTCAGTTTGTTCCATAATTCTTCCATCTCCTTTTCCAGCTTTTCAACTGCTTTTGTGTTCTGTGGTTCATACCGAAGTATCAGCTCCACAGCAGTATTCATTACATTCTGCATATGTACCACAAGACACGGTTCAAGTGAATTGTTCCGATGTCTGGCACATTCTCTCAGATAACCGCCTAATGTTAATCTTTCTTTCTGAGCTGCTTCTGTAAATTCAATATGCTCTTCCTCAGTCAGTCTGACAGAAGCAACCTTGTCCTTTTTCTCAAACTCATTTCTCATAAATAACACACTCCTTAATATTTTTTCTTATATCGTTTATTCATGGCTTCCTGTACTTTACGCTCATTTGAAAAGTACAGACGGCTTCTTCGTCCGGTTATCTCTGTCACATACTCACAGAATTTGTTCATGCTCTTAACATCACTGATGAACATCTTTCCGTCTCTGTAACTAACAGAATTTATCATCATATGCATATGATAATAATAATAAGGACAGCTTCTGTCCTTCTCATGTGTACAGAACAGCACCTGGTAATCATTCTTATAATAGGCAGCCAGCCTGCAGGTTAAAGCACATGCCTGTTCTTCGGTTTTTACCAGGTCATCATAGGATACCACCAGGTGTATCAGCTGATTGCCTGTTGTCTTTCCATAGTATTTCTTTACTGCAAGCATTTGTTCACAGGCATCATGCAGGCTGTACGGGGATACACCATATCCGCCAGGGCGAATCGCCTTTTCATCCATAACATAATCACATCCGTGTTCCAAATAAGTATCGTCTTCTAATTTATAATGTTTCCTTATTACAATTACAGGAATCATAAAACATTACCTCTCTTCGTTTATTTTTCGGATATTTTTCTTAGTCTGCGAATTCTTATACGGTGCAGCTCTGCCGAAAGGTTTCCACATTTCACTCATCTTCTTTCTATGAGAATTTAACAAAGAGCCATAATACTGTCATTTCTGTATCTGTCTTGTACTCATGTTTCCTTCTGTCATAGCATTAATATACTATAATTACAGGCGTTCGCCTTCGGCTCACTTGTTATTATTTTGTAGTATACAATTTTTGTCATACACTTTCTATTTTTTTGAATTTTCATATATATATCATTTACATGAATCATAGATATGATTTAATTCTATAGAAAGGGAAAATTGTTATGTTTGACAATCAGCGTTATCTGACCAAAGGTGTGAATGAATCCATTCCATTTGAGATTCAGCTGTTTCTCTGGGAATGCATCGACAGAATGCCTGAACCCAAAGATTACTTTCAAATCTTTGAACTGAATGACATCGGCGGTATGCAGCACATTGTCCACAAATCCGAACAGCCGGAATACTGCATGAATTATTTCATTCCAGTGCTGAAAGGCATCACTGCCAAAGTCTACGTCATCGATAGTGAAGACTATTCGACTATGCTCCTGGCTGAGGAGTACTGAAATCAGCCAAATATCCAACAAAACGCCCCTGCCGAAAGGCAGGGGTAATTATTTTATCTTATTTCAGAAAGGGGGAATCTAAATGAATATCCTTAGCGAACTAGCAGAACACCTTGACCCACACATCAGCTCCAGAGAACAGTACGGCAGAATATTAGCAGAACTGAATGCTTTCTGTGAACAGGAGCTGAATCAGGAACAAGCTGACAGGCTCAATGACATTGCCGGAGACCTGATTCATGCCGTAGCTACTGTTAACTCCAGAGAAGGTATGAAGCTCGGTGCGAGAATTGTTGCCGGACTGCTTGCTGAAGACTAAACAAATTATGAGGAGGAAAGATTATGGACGAAGAAGAGGTAAGATACTGCGACTGCTGCGGTGAAATCATCCCCGAAGGAGAGAATTACTCCTGGATTGGTGATGAGATTGTCTGCGACGATTGTAGAAGACATGAATGCGGATGCTGTGAAAATTGTGATGAATTGATTTATAACAATGAAGCCATCACAGATGACGGGCATTTCGTTTGCCGCTCTTGTTACGAGAACGAATATTATCACTGTAACTGCTGCGGAATGTTGTTGCATCAGGACGATACCTATGCTTATAATGATATGGACTTTTGCTACGACTGCTACAGCAGAAAGAATCACACCATCCGTGAATATTCATATAAGCCCGAAAATCCAATATTCTATGGCAAAGGTGAACGCTACCTCGGTGTTGAGTTAGAGGTCGATGAAGGCGGTCATGATGATGACAATGCGCTTGAAATCCTTGAAGAAGGCAACTATACTGACGAGCATATCTACATCAAAAATGACGGAAGTCTTCACTATGGATTTGAGATTGTTACCCATCCAATGACGCTCGCCTACCATCTCGATGATTTCTGCTGGGAGGATGTGCTTCATAAAGCTGTACAGCTTGGATACCGGAGTCATCAGACCACAACATGTGGACTGCATGTGCATGTCAACCGTACAGCTTTAGGAACTAATGAGGTTTCTCAGGATATGGCGATTTCAAGGATTCTGTATTTTGTGGAACAGAACTGGAACGAACTGCTGAAATTCTCCAGAAGAACGGAATCTGCCATGAACAGATGGGCAGCACGGTTCGGGTACGAATCCACCCCGAAAAAGCTGCTGAACAAAGCCAAATGCACTTATGGAAGATACCACGCTGTCAACCTCTGCAACTGCGATACTATCGAATTCAGAATGTTCAGAGGTACACTCAAACTGAATACACTGCTGGCGACTTTGCAGCTGGTAGACAGAATCTGTGACCTTGCAGTGAGTCTCACTGACAGCGAAATGCAGAATCTGTCATGGTCAGAATTCGTCAGCTATATCTCAGAACCGGAGTTAATTAAGTATCTCAAAGAAAAAAGACTATATGTCAATGAACCTATTTACACAGAGGAGGAAATGTAATTATGGGAATCAAAAGTCACATTGCAAAAGAAGCTGCAAAGTTCCTGCTTCACGAGGTTTGCAGCCATCATCACCATCATCAGGATTACAGCTACAGCAATAACTATGTCAGTGATGCTGTCGACATGAACATGCTGTATGAAGCACTTAATCATGCGGAACAGGTCTGCTGTGCTGTCAATCCGACCTGCAAGAAGGAGCATTTGGCTCTGTTTAAATCCGAAGTGATTAACTACATTCATTCAAAGTAAGCTGATATTTAGCCGGGTTCACCCGGCTAATAAATTTATAATATTTATTATTTGAGGAGGAATTTTCAATGGAAGAAGAAAGAACTTTATGTACCTGCTGTGGTGCAACTATTACCAATGATTACTATTCAACTGTTTATGATGAGCCTATTTGTGATAGATGCGCCGAAAACGAGTGTTCCAGATGTGAGTGCTGCGGCGATTTAGTTTATGATGTCGATGCTTATGGTTCGGATTATGACAGATGCCTTTGTGAATCCTGTTTCGATGAGTTCTACGCCCACTGCGACAGCTGCGATGATTTGATTCACAGAGATGACCTGCACGAATACGATGATGGATATTACTGCTCACGCTGTTATCACGAGAAAACCCAGATAATTCGCAATTATTCATACAAGCCATCTCCAGTTTTCTATGGCAGAGGTGAACGTTTCTTAGGGGTAGAGCTGGAAGTTGACAAAGGCGGAAGAGATACAGACAACGCTCAGGAACTACTTGAAATCGCCAATACTGCTAATGAAAAGAGACTTTACATCAAAACTGACAGCAGTCTCGATGACGGACTGGAACTGGTTACACATCCTATGAGTTTGGATTATCATCTGAATGAATTTAACTGGGAAGACATTCTGAAAACTGCTGTCAATATGGGCTATCGTTCACATCAAACTTCAACCTGTGGTCTGCACATTCATGTCAATCGTGATGCTTTTGGCGATGAAGAGGATGAACAGGAAGAAGTTATCTCCAGAATTCTGTACTTTGTGGAACATCATTGGTTGGAAATGGTAAAATTTTCCAGAAGAACAGAAAGTGCCTTAAACCGCTGGGCTGCCCGTCACGGATATGAACCATCGCCATCCGAGGTAATGTCCAAAGCCAAAAGCGATTATGGGCGATATTACGCTGTCAATCTGTGCAATCACAACACGATTGAATTCCGTCTGTTTAGAGGTACTCTCAAACTGAATACCCTGCTTGCAACGCTCCAGCTGGTGGATAAAATCTGCGAAATTGCTATGAACCTGGACGATGAGGAATTACAGAGTCTGTC
>JAZQIL010000243.1:0-2657 GCA_045541055.1 Oscillospiraceae bacterium | reverse complement strand
AGCAGACAGCAAAAGCGACCATGCGGAAGCTGAACATGAAGCCGAACAGGTTCTATCGGAAAGTGAAAGAGTTTGGCTTATGACATACACATATGCGTATACACATATGTGTATGTGCATGAATCAGATTGACTTCTGTCCTGATTTCTGAATTTGTATTATAATGGAGGGAATAAAAAGTGAACGAAAATTTTGTTGAAGCAGAACATGGATGGCATAAGGCACATGAAAAAGGCTATAATAAGCATAAACATACATATACAGCAGATTATTGCCGTTCTACAGGCTTACCAATGTTTTCTAAGAAGACTTTTCCGGACATGGAAAGTAAATACTTATACACTCGTTCCAGAGCTGAAAAGGAAACTGTTGTGATTGATACTGTACAGGTTTGTGGCTGGTATCGTGTCATGTATGGATATGTTCCGGCATATGGTCTGAAGTCGTTTGAGGGTCTGACAGATTCGGAATTCCGAAAATCTGTCTCTTCGTTTGTCAGATACAATCATCCAGATTTACTAAATGTACTGCTTGACTCTGACAGAAGTCTCTCTCTTATCGGAAAATCCATTGACAAACTGCTTGATATTGCAGTGCGGAAGGAAGCACATCAGTGTTATTTGATATTGCTTAACTGGAAAAATGAACACGGCTTATACAAAAATCCGCTGGATAAGCTGAAATTATGAGGTGATTTTATGAAAGAATTCAATATTACAGGGACTTGCTACCCGGAAAGCCATTACATGGTGAATCTTGACAGCAGACTTGCTCAGATAAAGCAGATGGTTGATGCCGGAAAGTATTTTTCTATCAATAAAGGCAGGCAGTATGGCAAGACAACGACCATTTTTGCATTAGAAGAGTATCTGAGTGAAGAATATATTGTTGTCAGCATGGACTTTCAATTCATAAGCCATGATGATTATCAGAGTGCAGGCATATTTGTCAAAGCATTTTCTCGTGAATTATGGCAGATAAAAGAATGTCGAAAGTATATGAGCGAAGAAATCCAGCATGATATAAAAAGTATGAAGAAAATCGAAAATGAAAATAAATATTCACTTTCAGATTTATTTAGCGTTTTAAGTGATTGGTGTGCTGAAACAGAAAAGCCTGTTGTTTTGATGATTGATGAGGTAGACCAAGCATCAGATAATCAAATATTTATTGATTTTTTGTCACAACTAAGAGGGTATTATCTGAACCGGAATAAAAAATCAATGTTTCAATCAGTAATTCTTGCTGGAGTACATGACATTCGTAATCTGAAACTGAAAATCAGACCGGATTCAGAACATAAACATAATAGTCCATGGAATATTGCTGCTAAATTTGATGTAGATATGAGTTTCTCACCGGAAGACATTGCTGGAATGCTGGAAGAATATGAAGCTGACCATCAGACGGGCATGAACATTCCAGAATTATCAGCACTTATCTATGAATACACTTCTGGCTATCCAGTTCTGGTATCACATATCTGTAAAATCATAGATGAAGAATTGTCTGTCTGGAACAGAGAAAGTATTGTGAAAGCGGTCAGCATGATTGTTTCCAGTAAGACGATGCTGTTCGAGTCGCTGATGAACAAGCTCGAAGATGATGAAGAACTGAAAGAAAGTGTATATTCTGTATTGATGAGCGGCGACAAGCTGGCATATAATCCAGATGATTCTTCTGTTGACCTTGCTCTGATGTATGGTTTTTTTAAAGTGGTTGATGGCAATGTGCAAATTGCAAATCGTATGTTTGAAACAAGAATCTATAATGCCTTTCTGACTTCCAGAAAGATGCAGAAAGCACCAATCTATAAAGCCGGAGAAACAGACAAGCCTGAATTTATCAGCAGTGGTCATCTAAATATGGAATTGGTTCTGGAGCGGTTCAGTCAGGTCTATATCAATCTGTACGGAGAACATCCAGAAGATTTTCAGGAACATGAAGGACGGAAATTATTCCTGCTTTTTCTCAGACCAATTATCAACGGCACGGGAAATTTTTATATTGAAGCCGAAACAAGAAATCGCAGAAGAACAGACGTTGTTGTCGATTACTTGGGTGAACAGCATATCATTGAAATGAAAGTATGGCATGGTGAAAAATATCATGCTGAAGGTGAACAGCAGCTCGCTGACTATCTGGATTATCATCATCTGAAAAAAGGTTATCTTCTGACTTTCAACTTTAATCAGGAAAAAGAAACTGGAATAAAACATGTGCAGTTTGGTGACAAAGAATTGATAGAAGTAACCGTGTAAAATTTTGAGAAATCAAACCCAGCAAGCAAGGGTATAGGGGTTACCTTTCATAATTTGTTCACAAATTAAAAAGCCACCTATACCACGACTTGTTAGGGAAAAATTTCCCTAAGACCCTTGTGAGAAAAAATATTTTTTCAGAGAATTTTTTTCACTCACTTCTGAAAAAAATATGATAAGGGGTTCAGGGATTTTCCCTGAGAAATGATGCAGAACAAGCGAACAAATTTTCAAATTTGTGGCACTGTTCTGCCGTGCTTGCTGGTTTTGTTTCATCTGATTTTTTTCGCTCTGAAAACTTTACCAGCAAGCAAGTACTTTGTGGTAACAAGTCCCGCAAAGTACGATTTTTTCTCAGGGAAATTTTTCCCCGAACCCCTGCTGAATAAGTTTTGG
>JAZQIL010000242.1:0-8606 GCA_045541055.1 Oscillospiraceae bacterium | reverse complement strand
GCTGTAGAAAGAAGAATGTCGGAAAGCCGTGTGAGGGAGAACTTCATGCACGGTTTGATGAGGGGAAAGAGGGCAAATGCCCTCTAACCTACTCTACAATAAAGTTAAAGATATAATTTCGCTTCTGTTTCAGAGAGACTGAATTTCTCCATGAGCTTATTAAGTATGACATCATTTGTCTGTCCTACTTCTCTTAAGGATTCCACAAGTGCGACAATTCCTTGCTGTAAACCTTCCTGAATTCCTTTTTTCATTACTCCTTCACTAAGATTGCACATACCTGCTACCTCCTTTCCAAAATCTGCCGTCATTGGAATATTAAATTTTTCAAGAATCTGTTTCTTTTCTTCAAATTTAATTTCATTTGCCAAAAGAACCGTTAACATCCTGATTAATTCCGAAGATTCTTTTGAATTAACGTCATCATTTAAACAGACCATGACTACAGACATTAAATCATATCTGGATTTTCCTGTAAAGTTTCCATACAGCTTTGTTGGTTTTATATCATAGCTTGTAATGGTATTCTGTGCATATTTTGGACATTTCATGCAAATCCAGATACTGTATACTTTTTTCAGGTTGTCATATTTGACGAGGTCGTCTGTATTGACTGTAAATTCAGTATCCAGCTGTGCTGACAATTGTCTTGCACCATAGAATATTCCCCTTGTTACCAGGTCATATCCAGGATAGTAATTGTTTTGTGCTTCTACGTTAATGATTATTTTAACATGTTCTTTTTGGGGTGTGGTTGCAAAAAACCTGATATCGAATGTGATTTTTCCTTCATTTGGTATTGTGTTTTCCGTTGAAATACCTGTTATGGTATTTTTATTGGTAAGACCTGGCCAGACTGGTGTGGAAGCAACTTCAGGAGTTGATTCTATACAGTTTTTAATGGTCTCAATATCATAATGTCCAAATTCAGGTGCCGTATATTTTAAAATCCATGCTAAAATATACTTGTTTGCTAAAACTTTTTTTACACTTGCATCATACCGAATCTTTTCATTAACAGATTCGATTGAATTTGCCAGACTTGACTGATTCATATTGTTACCTTCCTTCTTTTATTTGGTATATGCTAAAGAAATTTCAAAATACTTAACCCATAAACACAGGTGTAATTATTATCATGCTATTTACTCCTTTTCTTCTGTATATACCATATAGAATAGTATGATGAATAAAGATAAAAACAAAATCACAGTGCTGTATATATATTATATGTTGTTTTCATTTTCTTTGCAATGTATTACAGCATTTATGCCATATTTCTTACCAATTCGCAAAAGCCTTTCAGATTCAAGTTCGAGAATTTTTCCACCCATAACGTCACCTATTCCTTTCCTTGTTTCTTTTGATTGCAATATGTAATCAGAAATCTGCATCAAAATCAATAATTCAGGTATTATTTTTATAAAATTTCCCTGTCCCAAAAAATTCCTTAATCCAAATTTATCATTCTAAGAGTGTAACTTTAAACACAGTGGAGGGAAAAATTATGCAGCAGGTGAAGTGCACCTATGATGATTATGACAAATACATGGAACTTTTCCAGATGATGAATTTTAAGGCCATGGATTATGTTCCGGAAAAGAAAGAGCTTTTAAACATTATTTTCCCGGATTTTCCCAAATACGTCCTTCTTTTAATGTGGATAGATGAGACAGGGTATGAAACCGAGGAAAACAGGGAGTGCAGGGCACTAATAAGAAAGGTGCTTACAACAAACCTTATTCTTATCGAAACAGATTCGACAAATGCATTGGAGGAAAAAAATGGGTAAATCACTTATAATAACGGAGAAGCCTTCCGTTGCCATGGAATTTGCAAAAATCCTTGGCGTACAGGGAAGAAATAATGGATACATTGAGGATGGCAGGTATGTCATTACATGGTGCGTCGGACACCTTGTGGGATTGTCCTATCCGGAGGAATATGATGAAAAATACAAAAAATGGAAACTGGAAGATTTGCCATTCCTGCCGGAAAAATATAAATACAATGTTATTTCCAGCGTAAAGGACCAGTATAAAATTGTCCACGCAATGCTAATGCGAAAAGACATTGACCGCGTGTACTGGGCCGGGGATGCCGGAAAGGAAGGACAGACCATTGAGGAAAATATCCGTAATTTTGGCGGGGTCAGAAAAGGAATGGAAGAACTTCGCATATGGATTGACTCACAGACCGAGGATGAAATAAAAAGGGGGATTCGTGAGGCGAAACCAATGTCTGCATATAAAAACCTGGGTGATTCAGGTATTATGAGGGCAATGGAAGACTATGCCATGGGAATAAACTTTTCCCGTGTTTTGTCTGTTAAATATGGAAACATCCTTAATACTGCAGCGGGAACAAAATCCTACACAGCCATCGCAGTGGGACGTGTCATGACGTGTGTCCTTGGAATGGTGGTGCAGAGGGAAAGAGAGATACGTTCCTTTAAGGAAACCCCGTTTTACCGTGTTGTCGGAAGTTTTACGGATGGCGGTATAGTTGGAGAATGGAAAGCTGTAAAAGGTTCCATGTACTACCAGTCGCCGCTGCTTTACAAGGAAAACGGGTTTAAAAATGAAAAAGATGCCCAAAAACTCATTGAATTCTGCAGACAGGAAAAAGCCATTGTAAAATCACTGGATAAAACAATAAGTAAGAAAAAGGCACCGCTTTTGTTTAACCTTGCGGAACTGCAGGCTGAATGTACGAAACGTTTTAAGCTGAGCCCGGATGAAACACTGCAGGTTGCACAGGAACTTTATGAAATGAAGCTTACAACGTATCCACGAACAGATGCAAGGGTGTTATCGAGTGCCGTTGCAAAGGAAATCTGGAAAAACATCGAGGGTTTAAAAAACTACCAGCCTGTCGGTGTGTTTGCAGAAACCATAATCCGGAACAAAATGTACAGTGGCATAACCGGTACACCTTATGTTGATGATACAAAAATTTCTGACCATTACGCAGTTATCCCTACCGGTTACATGACAGGGGCAGGAGCCTTAAGTCCTGTACAGAGGGATGTGTTTGATTTAATCTGTCGCAGGTTTTTAAGTATATTTTATCCGTCTGCCGAATACCAGACGGTTAAGCTTGTTGTAAAAACGGGCAGCGAGGAATTCCATTCAACAGCAAAAACACTTAAAACACCAGGATTCCTGGAAATAACAGGCATATCCCAGAAAGACATAGGAGATGCAGGCACAGAACCAAAAGTGCTTTTAAACGCTGTTGATTCCTTGAAAACAGGACAGGAAGTAAAGGTGAACGGATACAGCATCCGTTACGGCAAAACAACGCCACCGAAACGGTATACATCAGGTTCCATGGTTCTTGCAATGGAAAATGCCGGCCAGCTGATTGAGGATGAAGAACTCAGGGAGCAGATTAAGGGATGTGGAATCGGGACGTCAGCGACAAGAGCTGACATAATAAAGAAGCTGGTCAGAATCGGTTACCTGAACCTGAACAAAAAAACACAGGTGCTTACACCGGAAAAACTCGGGGAAATGGTATATGAAATAGTAAACCTTACAGTTCCAGCTCTTTTGAACCCCAAAATGTCAGCATCATGGGAAAAAGGGCTTGACGGAATAGCAAAAGGGAAGGTTGATTTTAACGTTTACCGTAAGGAAATGGAAGGATTTATCCGCAATGAAACAGTGAAAATGATTAACCAGGATTTAATGGAAGAACTAAAAAGCAGAATAGGAAGATTCAGCACGGGTGATTTTGCAGCATCTGAAACAGGAAAAAAGACAGGGATGTTCTGTCCGGTCTGCGGAGGAGATATTGTAACAACCGCTTTCGGATATGGATGTTCCAATTACAAACCTGACAAAACAGGATGTACTTTCTGTATTGGTGAAATAGCAGGTATTAAAATTACAGAGACACAACTGAAATTACTGATTGAAAAAGGAGCAACCGGGAAAATCAGGGGATTTAAGTCAAAGTCAGGAAAAAAATTTGATGCAGTATTAAAACTGGACACAGATGAAGAGGGCAATAAGAAGGTTTCCTTTGAGTTTGATACAGATACAGATTATATAGACGGGGTAACATGTCCTGATTGTAAGGGAAGGATAAAAAAGACGACGTTTGGGTTTACATGTGAAAACAATAATAGAAAAAATCAGGAATCCTGCAGATTTTTTATCGGGACTGTTGCAGGGAAAAAACTGACAGAAACACATATCCGCCAGCTCCTGACCGAAGGAAAAACAGAATGCATACGCGGATTTAAGTCAAAAGCAGGAAAGAAATTTGATGCATCTGTCATCCTGTCATGTGCGGATGGCAGGACAGGTATCAGTTTCCAGTTTGAAAGCAAAGATGGTCCCGTGAAAAATGACCTGTCATGCCCAAAATGCGGAAGTACCCTTACGGATAATCCCAAATTAATAAAATGCAGTAAGGAATGTGGGTTTCTCCTGTGGAAAACAATTGCCGGAAAAATGCTTTCTGACATGGAAATAAAAGAATTAATCAGAAATGGAAGAACAGATTTCCCTGTTAAGGGGTTTATGGCAAAAAGCGGAAAGAAATTCGATGCGGTATTAAAACTGAAAGAAGATAAAACAGGAGTGGAATTTTCTTTCTAAAAAATGATGTTTCAACATAATATTGTTGACATAATCATATTATTGTTGTACAATGTACATAATATGAGAATAGATTTTTTTATGATATTCTTTTATTGCCAGTAACCGTTTCTGGCGCCGCAAGGCATATAACGGAGAATAGTTAACAGTTAAAGTAAAGAAGGCGGCTTAAAACTTAATAAACATTCTTCTGATACAAGAATAGTTGTTGGAATGACGACTATTCTTTTTTTGTGTAAAAAATTAAATATAATTACAGTTTTCAATTGTGTTCTGTTTAAAAAACGCAAAAACTTCATTCTCTTTAACTGGTGGATGGTTCACAAGTTCCCAATATTATATTGCAGATTTGTAATAAGCAGGAACGGGGTGTTTTTACTGAAACCGGGCATTTTAAAAGACCCCGCTCTTTAGAGCTAAGAAAAATTCTTTTTATCAAAGTCCCTCTTTTGGGACCAATTTGGGTAAATTTTAGAACAAAATTACACATTCACCTACGTTTTTTGACCTATTTAAAACCATTTAAAAGGCATTTGAACGCATTTTTTATTCCTGCCCTTAAAATATTCCAAACAATTTCCAATCCTGTCCTGAAAGGCAAACAGGATATATTCAGACAGGGTATCCAGATGACTGTATAAATCCCCTGATAATCCCCAAAATAACCTAAAACATGGAACAGAATTCCATTATAGTGACTAAAGTATATCAGTATAGTGACTAAGAGATATGCAGTATAGTGACTAAAATATTTGCAGTATAGTGACTATATTATAAACACAATAGTGACTAAAAGATAACAGTATAGTGACTATATTCCCTAAAGAATTCCTGCATAAAGACCGTGTAAAGTCCCTTAAAAAGGAAAAAGGAACAGAATAGTGACTAAAACCAAGGAAAAATACAGAAAAAGACCAGAAATCATCCTGAAGCGGACATGCCAAATAGAAAACCGAAGCAAATTTCCAAAAGAACTGGACAGAGGTATCAGAATAGTGACTAAAAAGGCCGGAAGAAAAGATTTGTCCAGAAAAAAGCAAAAAGAGAAACTGCGCGCATACTAAGGAAAAAGAAAGAAAAAACGTGAAAACGGCCCCAAAAAAGCCAAAAATGACCGAAAAAGGAGAAAAAATGGAAAAAAGCAGGGAAAAAATAAAAAGAAATGTAACAGTGATAGCGTCAGCGGTGCTGCTTCTGGCAGCAATCCATAACATATTCATATCCTGCCCATATACAGGCATGGCATATAGAGGCATGTGGAGGCTTGCAGGGGTGAATATGGAAAGTGATATGGAAGAAAAATGGAAGAATGCGGCAGAACAAAAAGAAAGTAGTAAAAATGAAGAAACTGCTGCCCCTGAAATTCCAAAAGAAGTCCCGAAAAACAACCCAGCTGTCCCAGAAGAACCGAAGGAGCATGTGCACGAGTGGGGTAAAACGGTAAGAACGGACTGGATAGAAACCGGGGACGGAAAATGGAAAGCAGAGAACAGGGAAATATACAGGTGTGCCTGCGGGGAGGAGACAGTAACAGGAACAGGTGGAGGAACAGATGCAGGGACAGAAAAGGAGTAAAGGCATGGCTAAAAAGAAAACCAGCCCTTTTATTGTGGCTGCAGTATTAGTCCTGATAACGAACATATTGCTGCTATCCCAAATGCATTCCCAAAGAAACCAGCCGGAAATGATTGGGGAATGGAACGGGTGGGAGGAGTATGGAATAGCGGGTACAGCCGGCGTATCCAGACAGGTAAAATCCGTGGCAGAAGAAATGCCTGTGACAGAAACAGTGGAAATGGAAGAAAAGGAAACAGTTGCACTTCCCGCAAACAAACCGGAAAATTCCCTTATCATACCTGAAACATGGATTGACCCGCAGTACGTGTCATATGCGGAGGAAATCGTATCCCTTTATTATCCTGACCTTTCCGTGCCCCTTGTGGTGTCTGTCATTGAGGCGGAATCAGATGGAAGAGCAGGACTGGTAAATGAACTGGGCTGTAAGGGTCTTATGCAGGTGTATGAAAAATACCACAGGGAGAGAATGGAAAAGCTGGGTGTAACGGACCTGCTGGACCCATATTCCAATATCCTGACCGGGTGCGACATCCTGAATGAGTACATAGGGCTCTGCGGTGGTGACATACACTGGGCGCTCATGAGGTATAACGGAACCAGAAACGCGGCAGAGAGGGCGGAAATGGGAAATTATACGGATTATGTGTGGAAGGTAATGGACAGAGCCGGGGAACTTGAAGCAGCATATGCGGATTAAGAAAAAAAAATAGAACGCTGCCGCAGCAGCGTCCTTACAAAAGAATAAATCTTTTTGATACTAAAGTTATAGTATCACATGTGTACAGGTAAATCAATACAGGATTACATTTCCTTTTCTTCCAGGTAGTGTTCCCATATATCGGATGGAAACTTGTGGGTACAGGTCCTCCAGAATTCCTTAGCGTTTTTCAGTTCCAGTTCAGCCTTGTGTTTATCCGTAAACCCGTGTTCTTTTCCTTGCTGTTCGTAAGGATAACGGACGCCTTTTTTCATCAGGTATTTTGTCCCGCGTGCACTGGTGTTTGAGATGTTTTTCTCGACAGCAAAATAGTAAATCATAGATATTCCTCCTTTGGTAATACGACCATTTTACCAAACCGCGTGCCGTAAGGAAAGTAAAAATGCGGAAAAATATTATCCAGTGTTTTTATCATACTAGAAGTAAATAAAACAAGGAGGCATAAAGCCATGGGAAAACAAAACCAGTACGAATCCGAAACAGACCAGATGGAATACCAGAAGGAACAGATTGAAGCGCAGATAAAAGACCTTGCAGATGAGGGGTATGATGCAGAGGAGATAGCAGCATGTCTTGAGGAACAGGGATTTTCAAGGGACGATTATGAAAGCGCAATGGAAGATGAGGGTTTTTTCCTGTCTGACGTGGATGACGACAGCGAAGACCGGACAGATGCAGGCCTGGAGGCAGGAATGTATTACGACGATTTCGATGATGGTTACAATGATGACACATGTGAAGGCGGCGGGGACTTCTAAAGTTCCACAGGGGAAAATTCCAGTATAGTGACTAAAATAAAGAAAAAGACATTTACCAGATGCAGGATTAGACTGCCGGTATCTGTCTTTTTTGTTTTCCCAGTAATTCCTCATTCTAATAACAGAACTTTTATAAATGACGAGCAGGATTTGTAAAAGCATATTTTAGGATATTTAAGGAGGAAAACACATGAACCAGAAAGAAATGAAAGAAAGAATGGAATTGATTGACAGCATCACGGCCAGACTTGCAGGCGTAATGGATGAATTAAACGTGTTGTCAAAGGAAACATCCATGCTTAAAGAATTAATTGAAAACGGACAAACAAAAATGCCTGTTCTGGAAATCTACACAGATGCATTATATGGAACAACCGGAATTATACCATGTCTTATCAGGACGGAAGGCAATGGGGAGTTTTTGAAAGATATTCCACACCGCCCATTCCATGACATGTCCGTATATTACCGTAATATCCAGCAGGATTATTCCATGGTTGTAACAAATAAACTGATGCAGGACTACAGAACAGCCTATAAAACAGAGGATGATTTGTGGAAAATTGCAATATTTAACATGCAGAAAAAGGATATTTCTGTCACAGGTGTTGAATTTGACATAACAGGACCAAAAATTGTATATGTCATGGAAGACACGGACATTAAATCAATGACCTGCTTTAATGCATATACAGGAGAGACATCGTCATTCGGGGTGAATATGATTCTTTGCATAGATTTTTTGGATAAACTTTGTATGCGGTTGAAAAGGAACGTGGTTTATATTTCACCGGTCAGTGTGCACGAACTGTATATCCTTGACAATATGGAAGAGATGTTTGCGATGCATGACAATGCCGTAAAAGGAATGATGGAAGACGGAGTACTAGATGACTGCTCCCTTACCGGTTCCGTATTCAGATATGATATGATAAGGGGAAC
>JAZQIL010000241.1:0-6280 GCA_045541055.1 Oscillospiraceae bacterium | reverse complement strand
TGATGCATTATTATAGGAATATTCATATCAAAATATATGAATTATTTCTGCACAGTTCCTAATTCTGCATGACCTTTATCATAAACCTTCATCAGTTGTTTTTTATTCTCACGGCTTTTTGAGCTATAACGACCTCTTTTTGATTTGGAGTTCTGGTCGATATAAAACATTTCAATACCAATAATATACTCTTTACCGCCTTTTGATGAAGTGGTTATAATATCAGGTCTATCATTTTTAGCTCTATTAATGCGCCTTCCGTTAAGAAAACGCATAATACTCTGCGTTCTTATGTTTACGCTATGACTTTCACAATAATCACAGGCTTTGATAAATGTATCGTATTCATTCTTTTCCTTTATACTATCAGAACTACTCACGATTTACTCCTCAATCTCCTCAATAATTCGGTCAATCTCTGCCCTCAGCACATCTTCACGCTTGACGATCTCAGCGATCTCCGCATTCAGCACCGCAATGTCAATGACCTCTCTTGTGTCCTCCTGCTCAACATAGGTCGAAACGGACAGGTTATAGTCATTCTCGGCAATTTCGGAATTAGGCACAAGACGGCAGAAGTATTCGCTGTCCGTGCGCTCCGTGAACGCTGCCACGATCTTTGAGATATTGTCCTCGGTCAGCTTGTTGTTGTTCGTGACCTTGACGCACTCCTTTGAAGCATCAATGAAAAGTGTGCTGTTTGCGGTCTTGTTCTTTTTCAGCACCATAATGCAGGTGGCGATAGAAGTGCCGTAAAACAGGTTGTCGGGGAGCTGGATAATGCAGTCAACAAAGTTATTGTCGATCAGATACTTGCGTATTTTTTGCTCCGCACTGCCACGGTACATCACGCCAGGGAAACATACAATAGCAGCAGTTCCGTCATTGGCGAGCCATGACAGCGAATGCATGATAAAAGCTAAATCTGCCTTTGATTTCGGAGCAAGTACACCAGCAGGCGAAAAACGGGGATCGTTTATCAGCAGAGGGTTAGCATCGCCCTCCCACTTTATTGAGTACGGGGGATTTGATACAATGACCTCAAAAGGTTCATCGTCCCAATGCTGCGGCTCCACGAGGGTATCTTCGTGAGCGATATTGAATTTGTCAAAATCAATATCGTGCAGGAACATATTGATACGGCAGAGGTTATATGTTGTGATATTTATTTCCTGCCCGAAAAAGCCTTGTCTCACTTTGTCCTTGCCAAGAATTTTGGCGGCTTTCAAAAGCAGAGAGCCGGAGCCACAGGCAGGATCATAGACCTTGTTGACCTCGGTTTTTCCTGCTGTTGCAAGCCTTGTGAGAAGCTCAGACACCTCTTGCGGAGTGTAATACTCACCGCCCGACTTGCCTGCGTTTGAAGCGTACATACCCATAAGATACTCATAGGCATCACCGAACGCATCAATGGTATTCTCCTGATAATCGCCCAACTGCATTGAAGCGACACCGTTCATCAGCTTGACAAGTCGCTCATTACGCTTTGCCACAGTACCGCCTAGCTTATTGCTGTTCACATCGAAATCGTCAAACAGCCCTTTGAAATCGTCCTCACTTTCACAGCCCTGTGCAGAGCCTTCAATGCTGCGGAAGATACCCTCAAGCGTTTCATTGAGGTTTTCGTCTGCATCAGCCTTTGCAAGCACATTACAGAAAAGCTGTGACGGCAGAATGAAAAAGCCCTTAGTCTGCACCATATCGTCACGGGCAGTCTCCGCTTCATCGTCCGAGAGCTTTGTATAATCAAAATCGGGAGTGCCTGCTTCAATTTCGCCTGCATTGATATAATTCGTCAAGTTTTCTGAGATATAGCGGTAAAACAGCATAACGAGGACATAATTCTTGAAGTCCCAACCGTCCACACTACCACGCAGGTCGTTAGCGATACCCCATATCGTTCGGTGCAGCTCAGCCCTTTCCTGTTCTTTCTTGTTATCTATCATAAATTATTACTCACTTTCATTCAGCGTGTTTTTCAAATAATTACTATCTATATTGTAATTATACCACAATCCTTACAATTAGTCAATCGAAAATTTGTATTTTTTCTCCATTTTCACCGAGAAAAATGCAAAAAGCGGTTCACCCCGTAAGGATAAAGTTTCTCATGTATTATTATGCATTATTATATCGGCAGTAAATAATTATCATGGCTATGCCCTCCATACAATGATTACGAAGAACATAGCCCTTTTGCTTATGTTATGATAATATTAATCATGAAGCTCTCTCATCAGAGCCACGCCGTCCTTGAAACCGACCTTGTAAGCAACTCTCATCTCAGCGGCAGCGGTATCGCTCACGCAGTCCAGTATCTTGTGAAACACATCAATCTGCTCCTCACTCAGCGAATCTTCAAACGGTATGCAGAGCTTGTTAAACTCGTCAGAAAACTCAGCAGAGTGAATATCCCCCTGTCGATAGTTGTAAAGTGCATCAATCATCGTTATTTCGTCCTTTCAGTTTTTTGTAAAACCAATCGTCCGATTAACAAATATTCCGTTGATAAGGTGTTGCATACGGCACACTAACAGTCAATAAAAAAACAATCGGCATTGAATGGGATAATACAACATTTACTTACGATGGCACTGAAAAGAAACCAACTGCGACAGCAAAAGAATTGTACAATACAGATACATGCACAATCACTGTCACAGGCGGTCAGACCAATGCAGGCAAGGATTATACAGCCACAGCAAGCGAATTAAGCAACAGCAATTATGCTTTGCCTACAGCAAATACAACAAAGTTTACAATCAACAAAGCTTCTCCAGCAACAAATGATTTTTCTTATTCTGCAACAACAGTGACCTATAATAAAGATACACACCCCGTGACTGTTGAAAAGAAAAATACTATCAATGGAATGGGCAGTTATACAGTCGTTTACAAAACTAACGATACTGACTGGACTACAGATGCCCCTGTTAATGCAGGAATTTATCAAGTAGGTGTGAGAGTAGCTGACGGCACAAACTACAATGCAACCTCAGAAAATGAAGTTATCACAGATGAAAACTGGACTTTGACTATCAATACAGAATCAATCAGTTATGAAGCATCAGGATATGACAAGATTTATGATGGCGATGCACACAACATTTCTGTTAATGTGACGAGTCCGGAGGCTGTCACAATCGAATACAGTACAGATGGCACAAATTATTCTACAGAAAATCCAACATTTAAAGATGCAGGAGAATATACAATTTACTACAGAATTACAAAAGATAATTATACTCAGGTTACAGGCAATACAACAGTTAAAATCATCAAAAAAACAGTAACTATCACTCCAGCTGAAAATCAATCAAAAGTTTACGGCGATAATAACCCTGCTAAATATGATTATACAGCAAGCGGTCTTGTAAAAGAGGAAACTTTATCAGGTGCATTGAATCGTAAATCCGGCGAAAATGCTGGTGAATATGCCTATGATGTTACTGAACTGAATAATACAAATACAAACTACACAATTTCACTGGCAGAGACTGCTTCAAAGTTCAGCATTACGAAAAAGGAACTTACTATAACTGCAAAGTCAAAAACAATTACTTACGGTGATGCTCCGGCAAATGACAGTGTGACTTACAGCGGCTTTGTGAACAGTGAAACATCTAATGTTTTGGGCGGCACGCTTGCTTATGCTTACAGCTATACACAGTATGACAATGTGGGCAATAGTTATACTATTACTCCAAGCGGCTTGACAAGTGATAATTATAGAATTACTTTTGTGAATGGCACATTGAATGTTGAGCCGAAAGTGATTGGAATTGACTGGAAAAATACCACACTCACTTACAATGGCGAAGCACAGAAGCCAACAGCGACAGCAACAGGACTTGTAAATAGTGATAAATGCAGTATCATTGTAGATGGTGAACAGACCGATGCAGGAAATAATTACACAGCCACAGCAAGCAAGCTGAACAACGACAATTATGCTTTACCTACAGCAAATACAACACCATTTACAATCGGAAGGGCAACCGTCACTATCACAGCAGAACAAAATGAAAATATCACCTATGATACGCAAGAACTGGACAAAAGCGATTTCATATTTACACCAGAAGCAAACAATGCACTTGCAGCTACTTTGCTGACAAATGAAAAAACAGTTATAACAGTAAAAAAATCAGATACAGATGAGGAAATCATCAATGCAGGTGAATATTCTGCAAAAATTACTATCTCTAATCCAAACTATAATGATGTTGTAATTGATTATGTCAATGTGAAAATCAATAAGGCAGTATCTGAAACAACAGCCCCTGTACTGAAATCGAGTCTTACTTATTACGGAAGTGCATTGAAACTTATTCAAACAGAAGGCTCTGTCACTGACGGTCAGGGAACAATGTACTATGCAGTCACCAAAACTGACCAAGCCCCTGATTCTGCCAGTGATGACTGGACAGACAATATCAAAAATATAAAAGCAGACACGGCTGGCACATACCATGTATGGTATCAGGTGCAGGGAAATACCAATTATGCACTCGTTCCTACACTGGCTGGCAGTGTAACAGTTTCGCAGTACACAGCACCAGTTTCGACAAAATCCTATCAGATCTTTACGGTTCACATGGACAGCTATATTTATGACGGCACAGCACATGAACCGACAATCAATGGCATGCCTATCGGAAAAGTAATTTATTATTATTACAATGCTGACACGAATGAACTGCTGAATGAAGCACCCTCCGAAGTTGGCAATTACAGAGTAAGAGTTTATGCATCCGGAAGCAGTTCTTGCTACAGCAGAAGTCAGAGCGCAGAATATGTTATCACCAATCCGATTGATGAGAACGGCATGGCAGATGTTGCAGTATTCAAGAAAAACAATATTATCCCCAAAGCAGAAGGAAAAGTTTTCGCTGGCTGGTTCACCGATTCGACCTGTACTAAGCCTTATACTAACAATTCCGGCAGGGCTTATGCGAAGTTTATTGACGAGAAAATTCTGACCGTGAAAGCACAGATTTCCAGCGATACAAAGATGAGCAGTGTATCAACTTCTATTCGTTTCATTACGTCGCTTGACTCACTGAAATATCAGAATGTTGGCTTCAAGATTACTTTCACCAGCAAGACAATTGACCAGAAACTGACGAAAGTTTATTCCGCAATCAATGCCGGCGGCAGCAAAGTGAAGCCGAGCGTATTCTCAAAAGAATCTCACTATATGGGAGCATTTGCACTGAACAATATTCCGAACAGTGCATTCGGAAAGGCATTTACAGTGACACCGTATTACACCACACAGGACGGTACTGTTGTAGAGGGCGAAACAAAAGACTTTACAATTGCCAATATGATTAAGTAAGAAGAATCAGGGAACGGAATGTTCCCTGATTTCATTTTCCGAGCAGCAGTTTTTTCACAGCTGTGTATTTCTTTTCTGGTATGGGAAGAACCGAACCGTCCGATAAGGGGACTTTAAACCTCCAGACAGATACCACATCAAGCGGATTGACAATATAACAGAAATGCACACGACGCAGCAAGTCTTTTGTTTGTTTTTCAATTTCTGTAATTGTTGTTTTTACTTTTAGTGTTCTGTCCCGCAAATGAATTAGACAATGTTGTTCTGGTGTAGATTCTGCCCATCATATAATGGAGTTTACTGTAATGACATAAAATGCGTTGTCCATTCCTCGAAAACTGATGCGGGGCTCTTGTATGGGCTTTTCTGCCTGTTTATAAAGCATATTGTAATGTTCAGGGTAAATGAAATCTGTGCTGTGCTGTTCGACCGGATTGGAAATATGAATCATGAAAATTTTAGTGATTCGCTTCCGGCGTTTTTGTTCATCGGTGATATTGATGTCTGCCCAGCTGAACTGTGTACGCTGAAACAGGGGGATATTGTCACCGTTTGGATAATGTGTTGTAACGACATACATCAGCAATACTTCACATGATGAAGAAGAAGTCTGGATATATTGTGCTTCAATATCACCAAGTGAAAATGTCAGGTGATTCGGCGAATTTTTCCATGCTTCAATCATATTTTCACGTCCGATAATCTGCTGACCGACTGCTGGACCATGCCAGATGACATTATCTGTCATGTTGTCGAAATATGGTTCAATATGATTGCGGTAGTATTCCTCTTCCTTGTAAGCGTAAAATAAAATAGCGACTTTTCAAGGATAAAAATCTTGTGTATAATAAAGGCTAAGCAGCTCCATAGAGCAGATGAGAAAATGCAATTTAGTCTATGGAGTAAGCTGGAGTAAATGAGACACGGGAGGAAAAGTAA
>JAZQIL010000240.1:0-1812 GCA_045541055.1 Oscillospiraceae bacterium | reverse complement strand
CCTGCGTTTGTGATTCTTACGAATCTGCCGTTTTCCTGGAGTTCGGGAATTGTAGCAGCACCGCAGTAGCCCATACCTGCACGCAAACCGCCGAGAAGCTGGAATACAGTTTCAGCTACGGGACCTTTGTAGGGTACTCGGCCTTCAACACCTTCGGGAACGAGTTTACGAGCGCCAGACTGGAAGTATCTATCAGAAGAACCCTGCTTCATAGCAGCAATGGAGCCCATACCTCTATATACTTTAAACTGTCTGCCCTGATAAATTTCTGTTTCACCGGGGGCTTCTTCACAGCCTGCTAAAAGGCTTCCAAGCATAACACAGTCTGCACCGGCTGCCAGAGCCTTGACAATATCACCAGAATATTTAATACCACCATCAGCAATGACCGGAATATGATATTTTTTCGCAACACATGCAACATCATAAACTGCTGTAATCTGAGGTACACCAATACCGGCAACCACTCTGGTTGTACAGATAGAACCAGGGCCAATGCCGACTTTCAAGCAGTCTGCACCTGCTGCAATAAGTTCTTCCGCAGCTTCCGCAGTGGCAATGTTTCCGGCAATCACAGGAGTATCCGGAAATGTAGCCTTTAACTTTTTAAGAGCGTTAATAATATTTGCGCTGTGACCGTGTGCAGAATCCAGTACTAATACATCTACTTGCGCATCAATTAAAGCCTTGGCACGTTCCAGCATATTGGCAGT
Organism: Oscillospiraceae bacterium; assembly: GCA_045541055.1. Classification (GTDB taxonomy): domain Bacteria; phylum Bacillota; class Clostridia; order Oscillospirales; family Ruminococcaceae; genus UBA3855. The sequence goes on along the minus strand of JAZQIL010000240.1, from coordinate 1,099 downwards.
GACACCGATACCAGCACCGCAAAGCAGACGGCCTCTTGCATCTCTGGCGGAATTCGGGAATTTCACAGATTTTTCAATATCTTTAATTGTAATTAACCCTTTTAAAATACCATTTTCATCTACAATGGGGAGCTTTTCAATTTTATTCTTTCTTAAAATTTCCTGAGCCTGCTGGAGGTTTGTACCAACGGGCGCAGTAATGAGGTTGTCCTTTGTCATGACCTCACTGATTTTTGTATTAAAATCTGTCAGGAAACGCATATCACGGTTTGTAATAATGCCCACAAGTTTATTTTTCTCGTCCACAATCGGCACACCGGAGATTCTGAATTTTCCCATTAAAGCATCAGCATCAGCGACAAGGCGGTCAGCGGTTAAGGAGAACGGGTCAACAATTACACCATTTTCAGAACGTTTTACTTTATCGACTTCATTGGCCTGCTGTTCAATGGACATATTTTTATGAATAATGCCAATACCGCCTTCACGGGCGATAGCAATTGCCATTCTGGAGTCTGTGACTGTATCCATTGCAGCAGTCAGAACAGGAGTATTCAGCCGGATATTTGCTGTTAATCTTGTTTCAAGGGAAACCATATTCGGGGTAACATCTGACTTTGCCGGAATCAGCAGGACATCATCAAATGTAAGACCTTCCTTTTGGAATTTGGTAGTTTCATTCATTTGTATCATCCTCATTTCTGAAATATTTAAGATATTATTACTATAATACTCTTTTTTTCGGGAAATGTCAAGGGTTTGAACATCATGACAAGGTCAAAACTTTGCACGAAAACTTCTGTTGAAATTTGTGAAATTCCAACAATTTTAAAAAAATTAAATTTTTTTGAAAAAAACGCTTGACAAATGCTTTGAGATGTGCTATAATAAATACTGTCGTCAGGCAAGAGATGCAGACGGCACAGCAAAAGGAGAAAATTGCTGGTGTAGCTCAGTTGGTAGAAGATGATACGTCGAACCCGTTTGCATCCTCTGGAGAAACAACTGCGACAACAGCGCACAAGACGACATCTTCAAAAAAGTTCGGCACAACGACTACTTGTAAAAAAGAGGAAAATGTGATTGGCGCAGATACAAT
>JAZQIL010000239.1:0-7538 GCA_045541055.1 Oscillospiraceae bacterium | reverse complement strand
TGCCATATTTGATACTCAAACAACAATTCTTGCTGATGAGTATACAAATGACCATGAGTTTATTAACTATGAATTATCTAAGGTGGATTTTAATGGTCAGGCGAGTTTGGTATATGATGCTGTTATGAATGTAATTGATAGCTGTGATACCAATCAAGATATTTATTATCGTACTGTGTTGATAACTGATGGTATTGATTCTGTAGAAGGAACATCCTTTGATTATATGAGAAGTACTATCAGTGATAATGGCAGATACCACATTGATGTTGTTCAGGTTAGTGAGGGAACTAAACAGGATGTGAATTTGACTGCCATATCTAATTTAGGTTCCAATACATATATGCTTTTTAATAGCGGAGCAAAGTTTGATACTTTGATTCAAGAAAATGTTTCCCTTATGAAAGTTAATCTTATAAATGAGGTTACAACAGGTGAACTTAAAGGGGTCACAATAAAAAACGGAGACAGCAACATATCTCTTGGGTCAATCATGTTTCCGCAGGTTGAAATTGCTCCTCCTGAAACAACAGCGGTTGATGAGACCGTTGTAACAACCACGGAGACAGAAACTATAACTGAAAATGAGACAGTAGCTGATGATAAAAAAAAATCAGGGGGAACATCATTGTTTATTTTGCTGGTTACAATAGGTGGACTGGCGATTGTGGGTGCGACTGTGGCTGTTTTCTTTATAACAAAGAAGAAAAAATTTTTGAATTGTAATATATCTGTCCAGATAAAAAAGGATGATGATCGAGATAAAAATGGGATTGGCATGGATGTATGGGCATTTCCAATTGCATCAGAATTTAGAGTTGGCAGAATATTAGAGCCGGTATCCAGTGATAAGACTCCTCTTCCTAAAAATCATCGTGCGATATGCGAAAATGCAACTAACGAAGATATTAGCAGTATCGGGCGAAATGCATTTGCTCTAACTTATGACATTAAAACCAATACAGTAACAATAAAAAATATTGCAAAGGGTGCAATGTTCTCAGTAGAAACAGGTGATAAAAAAGTAGATGTTAAGAGTGGTCAGTCAACTGTTGTGATGAATGGCAGTAAAATCCTTTTGGGAAACTATACAACGATTATTATACACAACATCACAGTAAATAATAGTTGATTAAAGTTCGGAGGATAATATGGAAAGTAACAAATTATTGATTGGTGTTCAGTTTAATGATGAACAAGGTGCAAGCATTGTCATGGAGCTGATTGTTTTAAGAGATATTACCTTAAAACAGCTTCTTGATGGAATTAAATATGGTCTTATAAAAAAAAGAAATAGTGATGTATACCGAATTTGTGGTAATATATATGTAAATTGTCTGCAAGCTATTGATTCTAACAGAAAATTCCGCAAATTAACTTTGACATCATATAATAATGCACTTGAATTTGAAAAAGATGATTTGGACAGAATCGTACTTAGCATTGATGACCTTAATAAGAAATTGTATGAGATAGGCTTTATCACATCAACAAGAATTGTTTTTGACTGCACAGAAAAATATGAAACTTATGAAGTGAATACAACTAACATCATTCCAGCATTTAATCCTAATAATCGGACAAATACCGCTGTGATATTTCCAGAGTATAATATAAGTACGAGACAAATGTATCAATTTGATGATACTCCAGTCGAAATCATTCCGCCTGGCGATCCACCGCAGAAGCAAAATCAAAACCTTTTCTTTACAATGCTGCCAACAGTAATGATGATTTCATCAACGATTCTTGTCCGAGGATTAGTGATGAATAACGGCGGTGGTATGGGCATGGTTGCACTTAGTGCCACTATGGGTGTAGTAACTCTTACAACATCTGTTATAAATTATGTCAGACAGTGTCAAACCTATAAGAAAAGTTTAAAAGACTGGCGTGAACACTATCAATCTTATATTGCAAAGACCATTGCTGAAATCCAGCAACGCAAAGGGCTTGACGTGAAAAAAATGTGTGAACTGTATCCGGATGTTAATGATATTCTTGACAGCAATAATGTTAATCAAAGTGTGTACAGTATGTCAGCACATATTTTTAGTCGTGCTCTTGCAGATAGAGATTTCTTATCAATTAGACTGGGTGTTTCCAATGATGTTAAAAATATGTTTGAAATCAAGGGAACTGGTAAAGATGTCGTTTTTTCAGCTGCTAATTTTGAATATGCAAACGATGCTGTAAAGCTCTTTATTCCAACTGATAAAGAGTATAAGTATACAGAAGATCAGACATATTATCTAAGCAATCTTCCCAAATTTATTGCTGATAAATATGAACATATGACTAATGCACCTCTGCTATTTTCTTTAAAAAATTGTGGAGCTTTGGGTGTAGTATCACAGGATGTCAATGCATCTAATTTTATGATTGAGCGTATGCTATTTGATTTGTGTTTTTATCAGTCGCCTGACGACCTTCAGTTTGTTATTCTTTTTCCAAGAACAGATGATCCTAACAAAATTGAGAAAAATATTAGTGTTTACAAGTTCTTGCCGCATTTCAGAGAGTTGTTTTCTGATCGTTCTCAGTTTGTATTTAATTTAGAAGGAGCGAACTCCATATTCAGTATCATGTTGAGCATTATGGGAGAGAGGGCAAGCGGCAATTCCAGTTCCGGAAATAGTAGATTACCACATATTGTATTTATTGTATATGATGAATACGATTTAAAAGAACACGCATTTGCACAATATCTGCCTAAAGTTCCAGAAGATGGGAAGAAGTTTGAAAATTCTCTTGGTTTAACATTTATTTTCCCTAAACTCTACAAGGAACATCTTCCAAAGTACTGTGATTATGTAATAACTATACAGGAAAGATATGCGGAACTTGTTCCTCATGAAAATGAAAAACTTAAGCAGCGATTTGCATTTTCTGTTGTTGATAATTGGGGAAGACATTTGTATAACTCATATAAAATCCTATCTGCTTTAAGTTATGCGAAAATATCAGCTAATGGTAAAGTACCATCTACAGTTAGTCTTTTTGAGCTTTATGGATTGTCAAAAGAACATCTTAACATCAGTGAGTTCTGGGAAGAAAGAGACGGAAAGAGAAAATACGATGTACAATCCTCAATTGGTGTGCCAATCGGAAAAACTGATAGCGGCATTACTATTCTTGATTTGCATGAAAAGTATGATGGACCGCATATGCTTGTAGCGGGTACTACTGGTTCTGGTAAATCGGAGACAATTATTTCCTATTTATTAGGATTGTGTTTGTGTTTTCGACCGGATGAGGTGAATCTAATGCTTGTTGATATGAAAGGCGGAGGATTCATTAAACGTATTGGTACATTGCCTCATGTTGTAGGTTCTGTTACTGACGTAGATGGTGATGAGAACGGAACAGGTGCAGAGTATATGCTCAAACGTTTCCTTGATGCACTTACCTCCGAGATTCGCAGAAGAAAAATCCTGTTTAACTCAATGCACGTTGACAGCATAAACGGATATATCAAGGCTTGCCGAGATATAGAGGGACATATCAAGAGCATTAACAATCGCCTGCGTGGTGAAAATAAGGAAGAAATGTCTGAGAAAGAAATGCAGGATATTCGTAATCAGGCTAAAAATGATTCTCTGGCACATTTGATTCTTGTAGTGGATGAGTTTACAGAATTAAAGCGTTTTTCGACTGAGAATAATGATGTTGACTTCATAGGTGAGATTACAACGATTGCCCGTGTCGGAAGAAGTCTCGGATTTCATATTATTTTGATTTCACAGAATATAGAAGGTGCTATAACTGATGATATTCGTGTAAACTCTAAATCAAGGCTGTGCCTTAAGGTTGCGACAAGACAAGCATCAAAAGAAATGATTGGAAATGATCTTGCTGCGAGTCCGACTATGCCTGGAAATGGTCGTGGTTATCTTTTGGTGGGAACTGGTTCAAAATTTGAATACTTCCAGTCAGCATATTCAGGTGCTACTGTTGAAGAAAATATGGAAACACCTATCGAAATCATTGAGGCAAGCAAAACCGGAGCATATACAGTTTTCTATCAATCTGAAAAGGATAATAAAGAGTATATACAGAAAAAGAAAGAACTGGAGAAACTTGGAAAACTTGAAACACAACTCAATGCTATTGTGGGAGCTATAAAAACCTATTATGATGCACATAGCAGTGATTATCCAATACCCCATATTGTGTTCCAGAAACCGTTGCCAAGCAAAATGGTTCTAAAGAATGGAGTTATTTATGAGTATCAGGATGGAAAATTTGAACCTGTAAGGGAGGTCTAATAGGTTATGAAAGCATTAGAAATGGGAATCTATGATGACCTTGACACGCAAACACAACCAATATTAAACATAGATATTTTTTCGAGCAATGTGATTGTTTTTGGTGGGCATATGAGTGGAAAAACCACATTTCTGAAAACATTACTGACAAGAATGCATCAGAATTTGCAGTGGGGAGATGCTGAAGAGACGTATGTCGTAGATTTTGGCGGTAATCTCGGAGAGTATGGAAAATTACCGCTTGTTGCTGCTTGCTTTGATAATTCAAACGAGGAGAATGTCAGAAGAATTTTCAAAACCGTGGAAAGCAGACTTGAATCTAATATCAAAAAATTAAAATCCACACAATTTTGGGAAGTTTATCAGGAATCTTTAGAACAGAAACCATTGCATATTACATTTGTGATAGATAATATCAACGCATTTTTATCTGATGAAAGATATTCTTCATATCAGGATATACTGTTAAAGTTCTGCCGTGATGGTTTATCAAAGGGATTAAGCATAGTATTTACAGCAAGTGATACCAGTAATGGGCTTAGTAAATTTTTAGCCAGCTTTGGTAGAAGATTTGCTTTTGATGTTCCAACAGAAGTATATCTTGATGTGTTCGGAATGAAAATTAATGAACCAATGAAAAATGCAGGACGTGGAGTTACCATTGTTGACGGAACACCGAGAGAGTTTCAGGCTTTTCTTCCATTTGAAAATGAAAAGACTGAATTTGCAAAATTTGTTTATTCTCTGCTGAATTTACCATATATTGCACCTAAACTTCAAGGTTTTGGCGAGGAACTGACAACAGATAATTTTGCAGAATATTCTGCGGATGGAATAACAATTGAGGAAGCAGAACAATCAGGAGATATTATTGCTGTTGGGCTTGATTATTATGAACATCTTCCGATTTTGGTAAATTTGAAGGATATGCACTCCATTGGAATCTATGGAAAAAAGAAATTCGGAAAAACTAATCTTTTAAGAACTATTGTCAATTCAATTAAGAGAAAGCATCCAGATTACATTATCGTTCTGGTAGATGATGGTCGTAAACAATTAGAAGAGTTTTACGAATCGGAGAATCCAAAATTTGTTTATCTTGACAAAATAGAACTGCTGATGGAATTTCTGGATAAATATGGATACTATGGAAAACCCGGTAATAGAGCATTTCAGGAGCAGAAAACACCAGTTACTGTGTTTGTACTTCAGAATAAAATGCTGTTCCAAAGTTTAGGTAAGAACTTGCTTAGTGCATTTTCTAAAATGACCGCAAGTGCAGAGGAAAAAGGCTATTATTTCATTTACTCTGATATTAAAAAAATCGGCAACAGTGATAGAGAAGCAGAGGGATATCTGAATAACAGCTTTTCTGCTGCATTTCTGCTTGATAATATTGCTGAGTTTATTTCAGATAAAGGCAGTAGATCAGTCTTTGGAGAGATGGATGCAAAAGAGTTAAAAACTGAGTATGCAAGATGCGAACTTGGGGATGGCTATTTTTATGATATAGACAGTGATGAATTGAAAAAGATGAGGTTTTTGAAGTCTTAGAAAGAGGTGGTAAATATGACCGAAAATACTGAAAACTTTGTCCTTGACACAAGGGCATTTGATGCATTTATTACAGAAAGTCCGAATCTTGTTCAGAGATATGATGCGATTAATACAACGTATGACAATATTGTTAAAACTTTGCTGAATGACTGGGTAGGTGAGGGTGCAGATGCTTTTAGAATTGATGCAAAAAAAGTTAAAGCAAATATCACAGGTATTTATGATATTCTAAAGATAATGTGTGATACTCTCACTGACTGTCGGCAGGTTTTTGAAGAGTGCGATAAGTCTCTTGGAGATTATAACAGAAATCCAGGCGGCGGTGAATAAATGGAGGAATATGTAATATGAGCGATTTGGTATTTAAGAACATCCCTGCTGAAGGATTTGACCCTCAAACAGGTTTTTCTGAGAGGTTATCTAATTCGACACCTTCAAGAAGCCATACATTCACAGATACACCAACAAATGAAATTTCTACACCTATTTCAGATGATCGCCTTTCTAATTTATCTGTCAGACCAAGAAACAACGATATGGACTTCTCAGAAGATATGTCAAGGCTGTCAACACCCACTCCTTCACACAAACAAATGTTAATAACTGATGAAAATGAAACGATATCTCAGATGAATATGTCTTCTGAAACAGACCCACTTTCAAGAGCATCTAATCCCACACCTACTCGCAGGAGAGCAAAATCAAATTTTGATGCAAGTGTCTCTGAAAAAAGGTCTGCATTTGAAGTTTTTGCTGCTGACGATCCTTATTCAAGAGTTTCGCTTCCAACCCCTACAAGGAGAGAAATAAATTTTACACCGCTGCCTGATGCACCAATATCTGGTACTATTGACGGAGTTGATATGAATCGGGTTTCAAATCCAACACCACGACGGAGGGATACAGGAGAAAATCAGGGTTTACCGGATTCTGTGCCAATGAATTTTGTGGCGGATGAGCATTTTTCCAGAGCTTCTAATTCTACACCTACTCGAAGATGTGATAATGCAGCAGTGATACCAGAAGAATCTTCTGTAATTGACGAAACTCTTTCACTTTCTTTTGCAAGTGTTACTGATTCGTATGATAAAGAACTTACAGAAGATGCCAGAGCTTCAAACCCAACTCCAACAAGAAGAATATTTGGTTCTGACAATGCTCCGTCTAATGATGAATATGATGACAACAGCAGATTATCAAATATTTCACCATCTTCTCGCAAGTAAGGAGTTGAATATGAGCATACTTTGTTCAGGGTATTCAAGACAATGTGCAAATCAGATTCATGTTAATCAGGATAAATTTGGCGGTTTAAGAGCATATGATTTGAATCATAATGAAATTACACTTGCCGTTGTAGCGGATGGTGTGTCACTTGGCTATCAAGGAAAATATGCAAGTTACAATACAGTTTTATGGCTGCTTGAGTGGGCTTCTCAGTACATTCCAACACATGGATTTGATATACAAAGTACAGCAAGAGAAATTCAAATACAGATGATAAAGTATAATCATCAGCTGAATGATTATTCTGATTTGCATTCAGACAAAGATACCTGTTGCACGGTTTGTGGTGTTGTAACTGATGGAAATCAACTTTTGATTTTTAATGCAGGTGATAGCCGACTTTATGAGTTGTCAGTGAATGGTCTGGTTCGCTGTATGACTCAAGATGATAAAGCGGAGGACGGATACAGCATTGCGATGCATATT
>JAZQIL010000238.1:0-4153 GCA_045541055.1 Oscillospiraceae bacterium | reverse complement strand
ATCACACAGAGGATTCTCACAAAAGTCGTGGAGTTTCTGTTCCTTCTGCTTTACAGCTTCATAGGCTTTCTGCATTTTCTCCGACCATTCTTCCTCATTAAAAAGTGTACTGCGGATTTCATCATAAGCCGCCAGCATTTCCAAACGTCCTGAAAGAAGTTCATTAAAGGCACTGATGAATTTTTCTTTTATTTCTTCCTCAGTGATATGCGGGGTTTTGCATTCTGATTTTGTCCTGCACTGCCAGACAGCTTTTTTATACTTGTAATGTCCAAAGGGAACAAATTTTAATCAGGGAAAACTTCACCGATACCAATGAAGAAAACGCTGATTTTACGGACATTTTTGCCATGATTTACTTTTCTCATCGTTTCACCGACTTCAATTCTGTCAATAAAATCTCTGAGGACTTCGGGAGTGACTTCTGAAATTGTGTCATAATTATGAACAGTTGTTCCTAACTTTACACCTTTATTAGCTTCATTTTTAAGACGTTCTTCTGTTTTCACAAGAATTTCAAGTCTTTCATTCAGCTCCGCCTTTTCCCTGCGGTAATTTTCAGAGAAGGTGCAGAACATATCACCATCAATTTCGCCTTTGACTTTCGATTCAAACAATCCCTGCACAAATCTGTCAATTTCGGAAATCCTTGTGCGGATACTTTCAACTTCTGCTGTTACCTTTTTGAGTTCAGCAAGGGAAATGCCTGCACTCTGACTGCGGAGCATTTCATTGAAAGCCTTTTTGTCTACTTTGGAAAGAGCAATCAGTCTGTTAATCTGATTCAGCACGGCTTTATTGAGAATTTCCTCATTAATGCCGTGATAGCTACACGCACCTTTCTTTTTAGTAGCCAGCGAACAGTAATAGGAAACACTCTGTCTGTGTCTTACACTCATCGTGTGCTTGCACGCTTCACAGAAAAGATAGCTGTAATACATTGAGTGTATGCCAGTATTCGGTCTTTTCTTAGGCTCACCCAGAAGCTGCTGTACTTCTTCAAACTGTTCTCTTGTCACAATAGGTTCTTGCGTGTTGTAAAAAATTCTGAGTTTCTCTTTCGGATTCCAGATAATTTTTTTCGACTTGTAAGAAAGCCTTGTCGAGCGGAAATTGACGGTATCACCGCAGTATTCCTGTTTTCTCAGGATTCTGCGAATCATTGTCGGATGCCAGTAATACTCATCATAATCATCGGAGCGAAGACCGATTTTACAGCCTGTATAAGCCGTAGGGCGGAGTATCTTTTCTGCTGTAAGCGTTTCAGCAATTTTGATAGAGCTGATACCGCTGAGGAACATTTCAAATATTCTTCTTACTATTTGGGCGGCAGGTTCATCAATTACCCATTTTTTCTTGTCATCGTCGGCTTTCTTATAGCCGTAAACAGGACGGTTAGTGATTCTTTTGCCATTATTTCCTTTATTCTGAATATATGCTCTTTCCTTGCGTGAAATATCTCTTGCATACCATTCGTTTATCAGGTTATTTATCGGCATCAGGTCATTCAGTCCCTCATTGGAATCTACATTGTCACCAATCGCAATGAAACGCACTCCATATTCAGGAAATACAATTTCAAGATACTGCCCCACCATGAGGTAATTTCTGCCGAATCTCGACATATCTTTGACTATGACCGTTCCGACCATGCCGTTTTCAATGTCATTGAGCATAGCCTTGAAGCCTGCCCTCTCGAATGTCACGCCACTCACTCCATCGTCTGGATAAACTCCGAAAATGATACAAAAACAAAAAAATAAAAGCTGGATAAACGGCTTAAATTAGCCGCTTATTCAGTTATTTCTTTTTGCACTGTCGTATAAGAAGTGTGATATTTGAGGGGTTGATACAATTTTGAATACAATAGTTGCATACTTTTTGATTTTACCCTGTTAAAATTAAATTGTACGAGGTATCGTTAAATTGTATGGGAACAATTAAATTTTATAGGGGTAAAATTAAATTGTTCATTTCATCTGTCACTCTTGTTTTATATTCTTCAGTCTGCCGTCCGGACGGAGAACACGATAGCACCGCTTTTCAGAATCGGGTACATCAATGCGCTGACAATCTGTGTTTTCAACCATGCAGAAAGTTTTCCGTCCTGGTCGAAGTCAGAACTGCTAATGACGGCATGGTCAATATGAATATTTCTGCGTTGTATCAGCAGACTTACAGAACTTCCGCCAAGAGAGGAACCATAGGCAATATCAATTTTTCCATGAAACTGTTTCTGAATGAAATTTTCTATTTTCTGTGTAATAGTTATCATGTCTGTAAAATCCGTTTCTTTGCCGTCAAATCCGTCATAATCCACGCCAATGACGTGAAATTTTTTTGCAAGAAACGGAATCACCTGTGAAAATTGGATTTTACTGTACAGCAAGTGCCGGGCAGGAGCAGAAATGTCCGCTGATTTTCTTTTCCAAGTTCGTAATATTTCATAATGTTTCCTCTTTTCTGGCTGTATCGGAATCAAAGACATACTTCCGGAAACCAATCAGAAATGCGGCGAACATGATGATTGCACCAAGACTTTTATTGGAAGTTCCGATTCCGTTCGTGACGGCATAATTTCCAATCTTTCTGACAGAGTTGAATAACAACTGTCCAGTCAGAAGATTGAATACACAGTACCATTTCGGGAACGGCGTTTTCTCTCTGAAAAATGTGATAAACTGTATGAGATTCGCTCCGAAGAAAAACAGCATGAATACTGCTGATACCGGAATCAGGAAATATAACAGATACTGCATTGCAATTTCATGTCCGGTATCCTGTCCAGCTTTTTCTGTTACTGTATGATAAAGCCACATGAACACGCCGCACGGAAGATGTACCGCACCGCCTCCGAGTGCAAGATAAACATAGATAGAAAGCCTGTAAAATTCTGCGTGTTTCGGCATTGCTTCCTTGATAAGAGGATAAATTGTCAGGAGTGCTGGAACTTCAAGGCAGATGCCCAGACAGCCAATCAGACCGCCGATAATCGGTCGCCAGACCGGCATTGCTAACGCTGCGGCAAAATAGCCTTCTATCATACCGACCCCATCCGGAAACTGAATATATCCAATCAGCATATCACCAATTAATGTCAGGAATGCTCCGAAAATGCCAATCCAAAGTAATTTTTTTGTTTTCTGATAATTCATAGCATGAAATTCTCTCCTTTCACAATTTCTAAAATTTTGGTCTGCTGACAAGCAAGCCATCCTGATTCCGGACGAGTTCATATTGTTTCATCAGCGGATTGTTTTCACTGACAACGCAGTAATCACAAACATCACCCGTATAGCAAGTCCCTTCACGAATCAGTCCGGCGTGAATCATTTGCAGAGCCGTATGGTCACAGTTGCACATTAACGGCATCCATTTCCCGAGATGATTCTTTCTGACAAAATCAGCAATCGGACATTTCGTGAAACAATAGCGAACAACTCCATTTTCTTTGTCATACGGCTGAATTTCAGCTTTGAAGTCATCCGGATACTGTTCCGCATGAGCATTGCATTTCTCTGTTGATTTCTGAAAAATGACAGAAAGCAGATTCATTGTCCATTTGTGATTGGCACTGAACAATTTCCCCAATATCCGGAACGGTGACATGAACATCTCAAAAGAAAGCGGTTCTAATTCTTCAAGCGTGTAATTTTTCGGCGAAATGGTGCAAAACGCAAGCAATAGAAAACTGTCATAAATCTGATTGACATGAGGACTTTTCCGTCCGCCGTAATCCGGCGCAGAACGGACAAATTCACGATATTTTCTGACAGTTGCTTTTCTGATTTCATCCGCCTGAGTGCCAAATTCTTTCTCTATCCAGTCAGATAATACCGCAGCGGCATGGTTCGAGAATAAATCTTTCTGTTTCATGATGTCCCCCCCTTTTTTTACCGGCTTCTTTTCAGCAGAAAATCACACTTTTCCCCGCCTGTTCCGAGTGTCTGTGTCCTGAGAAACTGAATACCCTCCAGACTGCCGTAAGCATAAATATCATGATTACAGAAAATATGTGCAAGTTCCGGACAGCCCAGCTCTGCACAGTATTTCACATAAGGGCATTTCAGAATATCAAACTGGCAGATATCTTTTGTTGACTGGATAAGATGATTTTCAAATCCTGCACTTTCACCAAACATTTTCTGTCCCA
>JAZQIL010000237.1:0-6412 GCA_045541055.1 Oscillospiraceae bacterium | reverse complement strand
TGGAGAGATATTTTGTCTTCCTAAGACCGCTTGGCCTCCGACTTTGTTTTGAGCGTGGAATAGCCACAAATGAGCTGGCTAATATTTCAGGAGTCACTCCGTCAACCGTTTACAGTCTTTTTGATGAAAAACGAAGAAATGTCTCTATCACAACCATCAAGATATTATGTGACGGTCTTGAAATCACTCTTGGAGAATTTTTCAGTTCACAGGAATTTGATGAGCTGGAACAGGAAATAAAATAAGTAATCTGCACAATAATTCTCTGTTATCTTTGTCGGTTATGGTAATGGCTATTTTTCTTGATTTATGGTATGATAGTACATCGAAGGGAGGTGTGCTGTCATGTTGAGGGAACTTTATCATGGTGACATCAGTCCGTCAGACCGCAAAGCAGACCCTAATGACAAATCATTGCAGGAATGGCGGAAACTTTCGGCAGAGTTTGAAAAAACACTGACACAGGAACAAATCAACACATACCACAAACTCAGCGATATGCAGGGCGAAAGTGCAGCACGGGATAATGAAGTATTGTACATCCAAGGATTCAAAGACGGAGCATTGATGATGCTGGAAATTCTCAGCGAATGAAATTAAGGCTGTCCAGATAATAAAAATCTGGGCAGCCTTTTTTTGTGTGGTGATACTTTAACAATTTAATTTGTAGAAGTCAATCTCTGATACATTTTCATGAGTTCAGCAACGCATTCGTTCTCGGTCATGGTTTTGTAGTCGAAACCATAGGCAAGCATGACAGCTTTGTCATTTGCCTGATGAGCTTTTCTAAGTTTAGAGGACATAGTTGTGACATGAGTTGACGGAATATAGCCATCAATAAAACTGGTATGGTCTAAATGCACTTTATCTGCAAAGCTGATGAATCCGGCAATGTCCTCTATGCCGTAGATATTCACAAGCAGGTCAATCCAGAATTTCTGGGATTCGCCTTTCTCATAGCCTTTATCTTTCCAGCGAGCTGCAAATTCTTTTGCAGCCTTTTTTGTTCCTTTCCGTTCATGTGTTCACGCTCCATGTTAGGGAAAAATCAAGGGAATTTTTCTATTGCACTCCAATTGCGCTGTTGCGCTCTTGCGCTCTTGGCTCTTTTATGGCTTGATTTCGTCTATTTTTGATTTTGACAGATTGCGCTCTTGCTTTTGCGCCCTTGCGTTCTTGCAAAATCGAAATAACAAAAAATGCCAGTGATTTTCTTTGTTTTGACAAATTTAGCTGTTGGGAAATGATATAATAGTTTATATAATTTGATTTTTTGAAAAATAAAAGCTCCTCAGTCTGTCATCATTCGCCTGTACCTGTTTTTAGGTACAGGCTTTTTTTATTTTCCAACAGATGATGTTTTCATACGACAACCGGAGGATAACGATATTCTAAACAACATGAATCATGGAACATAGCATTGTTTGTTTTGCATAGAAATAAAAGCTGTTTTTTGTTCATTATTACAATTTTTAGAATTTTTTCAAAAAACACATTGATTTTCACCCCTCTTTTTCGGAGCTTAGTGAAAGGGTTAAATGCTCTTTCGCAATCAGAAGGTTTTTAAATCCGTTACTTTCTGCCACAAGGCAGAAAAAATATAATGCTGAATTCCAGAACACACGGTTCAGGAGATTTCAATTGGATTTGATAACAAGCAGATAAATTGAGTAAATTTACCCCCTAAAAGAAGTTTGATATTTCCGAAAAAATGCTCTTTGTTTTATTGTTTCTGTTGTATCTCCTGTCCTTTCTGGTTTCTGGAGGAAAGGACAAATTATGAAAATTGTCAGTATTAACAAGACGAACATTGTGAATCTCTCTAATTGTACTGCACTGCCTGATACATTTGTTGATGTTCACATCCTGACTCTTCGGCAGCTCCGTTCAAAACTTGAACCTGCTGAAGACAGTACTGCATATGAAGCAAGCTGGTTTATGAAACATCCAGAATTAATTTTCTGCACCATTCCGGATGGTGATGCAACGCTTACTGTTTATAAAAATAGGTTTTATACATACACAAAGTTTGGCTATACCTGCGTTATCCGTATTGATTTCAAAAATATTGAGTACGAACGTGATGAATTATTCACAAATACTGAGGATATTCCGGAGAAAGAATTTCTGGACAAGCCTTTTTTAGCAACTTTGGCTTATATCGGAGAAATGCAGTGGGAAGCAAACTCAGAAAAAAGAGAAACCTATCATAAGGCGTTTTCTATTGATGGTGATGAAAAAGAGTGGAATCCTTCACTTGCAACCCCGTGTTTTTTAGAAATGATGGAAGAATTGGAATGTCTGGCAAAAAGAAACACAAGACTCTACACAGCAGTCAAAAATTTGTCAGTTCTCCAGCAGACCATTGTTGTTCTGTTATTTTTTAGAAGCAATACGCAAAAGCAGATTGCAGATAGACTCCAGGTTAGTCCGCAGGCAATCTCTCAGGCATTAGAAAGAGCAAAGAAATCCCTGAAAAAACAATTAGAGGATTTATACAAATAAATTTCAACAAAATTGTGCAGTCCTACAAAGTTAGAAATTCTTTTTGAATTTTTTCAAAAAACGCATTGATTTTCACCCCCTTTTTTCGGAGCTTAGTGAAGGGGAAAAACAAACCGCTTCAAAATCAATCAGAAAGGAGAACAGATTCTATGGCACTCAAAAGCGATATCTACAAGGGAAGAGTCAACGAGCGTGAAAATATGGATGTAGTTTCACTTATGACACTGACAGCCGAAAAATTCACGTCTGACCCTTGGACAGCGGAACTGCTGAGAAGAGCTGCAAGACTTCTTTGCGCAACAACAGATTGCTGGTGCGATACACTGAAAGCACTCAAAGACGAAGAATTTGCACTTGGAAATGAACGCCTGCTCAGAGCAATCTTTGAAAGAAAGGATGATGACGATGACCCCGATGATGAAACTGATTAACGCTCTTAATGCTGTAATTGTCGCATTGCAGGAACTTGTGGTGACAGAGACAAAATCTGAAATCGACAGCTTTGAAAACATCTACACACCGCCGGAACTGGAAGAAAAATCCACTGAACAGCCGGAAAAGGAACAGCCCAAAAAAGAACAGTCTGCTGAACCGCAGAAAACAGAGGTCACACTTGACGATGTCAGAAAGGTGCTTGCCGAAAAGTCACGCATGGGCTATAAAGCCGAAGTGAAGGCTCTGGTGAAAAAGTACGGTGCGGACAAGGTGTCGGAACTGCCGGAAGGAACCTATGCCGCAGTGCTGAAGGAGGCTGAACAGATTGGAAGCTAAACATTCTGAACGCTCTCATGCAAAACTGTCTGCCTCATCCAGTGCCAGATGGCTTGCCTGCCCGCCTTCTGCCCTGCTCAATGCGAAAGTAGCTGATACTGCATCGGACTTTGCCAGAGAGGGAACCTGCGCACATGAACTTGTGGAATACAAGGTGAACAAGCTCCTCGGACATAATGTCCGTGACCCTACAGAAAATCTTGATTTCTTTGACAGTGAAATGTCAGAATGCACTGACAGCTATGTGCAGTATATCGCCGAAGAAACAGCGAAATATCATCAGCCTGTTGTCATGGTGGAACAGAGACTGGATTTTTCTTCTTACGTTCCGGACGGATTTGGCACAGGCGACTGTATTATCATTGCGGATGAGGTGCTGACTGTCATTGACTTCAAGTATGGACAGAACGTCCTTGTATCAAGCGAAAACAACTCGCAGATGATGCTGTATGCACTCGGTGCATTGGATTTGTTTGATATTCTGTACGACTTCAAAGAGGTCAAAATGGTAATTTTCCAGCCGAGAATGCAGAACGTCAGCGAATACACCATGACCGTCAACGACCTGCTCAACTGGGCAGAACATACACTGAAACCGACAGCCGCACTTGCCGCTGAGGGAAAAGGCGAATTTCAGGTCGGTGAACACTGCCGTTTCTGCAAAGTCAAGGCTACTTGCCGGAAACGTGCGGAGTATAACCTGATGCTGGCACAGTACGATTTTGCAATGCCTGCGGAACTCGAAGATACCGAAATAGAAGCAATCCTTCCAAAAGCCGATAAACTGGTTTCATGGGTGAATGACATCAAGGATTATGCTCTTTCGCAGGCACTTTCCGGAAAACGGTGGACAGGCTGGAAACTGGTAGAGGGTCGCTCTGTCCGTAAGTACACAGATGAAAATGCCGTAGCAGAAGCAGTCAAGGCGAATGGCGCAGACCCCTATGAGCATAAGGTTCTCGGTCTGACTGCCATGCAGAAACTGCTCGGCAAAAAACAATTTGAAGAACTGCTCGGCGGATTGATTTATAAACCGCAGGGCAAACCGGCACTTGTTCCGGAATCGGACAAACGTCCGGAATGGAGCAGTGCAGAAAATGATTTCAAGGAGGAATCCTAATGGCAAAAAAACTCAAGAATCCGACCAAAGTTATCACGGGTCCGGATACCCGCTGGTCTTATGCAAATGTCTGGGAAGCCAAGGCAATCAACGGCGGCGCACCGAAATTCAGCCTGTCTCTTATTATTCCCAAGAGCGATACGGCAACGGTCGAAGCAATCGAAAATGCAACAGAAGTAGCCTATGAAATCGGCTCTGCCAAGCTGAAAGGCAACAGCAGAAGCATTCCGCCGCTTTCGGCAATTAAAACGCCCCTCAGAGACGGTGATATTGAGAAGCCGGATGACGAAGCCTATGCAAACAGTTATTTTCTGAATGCCAATTCCACAACTGCACCCGGCATTGTGGATGCCGACCGTCAGCCGATTCTTGACCGCAGCGAAGTTTACAGCGGATGCTACGGCAGAGTTTCCATTACATTCTATGCTTTCAACAGCAACGGAAATAGAGGCATTGCCTGTGGACTGAACAATCTCCAGAAAATCCGTGACGGAGAACCGCTTGACGGTCATACCCGTGCGGAAGATGACTTTGCAGATGATGATGACGATTTTCTTGACTGATTAACTGAACAGACGGGCGGGCGTTTGCAGCATATGCTGTGGGTGGGCTTATGAAATTATGATTGAAAACTTATTGCATGAAATGATGGGAGAAGAGGCTCCCGTTCTTACAGATGATAACAGAAATGAAATTACTGCAACATTTCAGTATATTTTGTATCTTTGCTGTACAGAGCGTGAACGTCATATTCTCCGAATGAGATTTGAAGAACAACTGACTTATCGGCAGATTTCCGCCTGTACTCTCATTTCTGATGAAAGAGTTCGTCAGATTATTGTAAGCTGTCTGAAAAAAATGAATGCTTATCGGGATATGCTGAAATACGGCATAGAAAGATACTATCAAAATCAGATAATTTGTTTGCAGGAACGGCAGAGAGACGAAATTACACGTCTGAATGAAATCTATGGAAGCAATGTTTCAGAATCCGCTGAATCTGAATGTACCTGTCCTGTCTGGATTGAGGATATGAAATTTTCTGCCAGAGCGTACAATGGTCTGCGCCGTGCCGAAATTCACAGCCTTGCTGAACTGACACAGAGTACAACAGATGAAATCAGCAGAATCAGAAATCTTGGCGAAAAAACTGTTGCTGAAATTATAGACAAGGTGCATTCCTACGGCTTGAAGCTGTTGGATGAACCGTGAAAAGAGGACAGAAATGGAATGTATTACAATTGATATTGAAACACGGAGCGACCGTGATATTATGAAATCTGGTGTCTATGCTTATGCAGATTCCCCGTATTTTGACATTCTGCTGTTCAGCTATTCGGTTGATGGTGGAGCTGTGCAGGTGATTGACCTCGCAGGCGGTGAAAAAATACCTGATGAAATTCTGAAAGCGTTCACTGATGAAAATATCATCAAAAGAAGTCACAATGTGCAGTTTGAACGTGTATGCCTGTCAGTATATGTGCAGCGGAACTATCCGCAGTATTTCAAGGGTTACGGTTCTGATGAAGATACAGTCGGAGATTATTTTAATCCGGTTAGCTGGCACTGTACTATGATACACAGCCGTTATTTAAGTCTGCCTTCTTCTTTGGCAGAAGTCGGCAGAGTTCTGAAAATTCAGGAGCAGAAAATGACCGAAGGCAAGGCTTTAATCAAGTTTTTCTGTGTTCCCTGCAAAACAGAAGATAATGAGCCGGAGTTTCACAATCCGGTGCTGTATCCATCAAAATGGGAAATGTTCAAGGCTTATAACAAGCGTGATGTGGAGGCAGAAATGGAAATTGACAGAAAACTTGTGAAATACCCTGTTCCGGATTTCGTCTGGGAAGAATTCTATATTGACCAGAAAATCAATGACAGAGGTATCCGCATAGATTTACAGCTTGCACAGAATGCCATTGCTTTGGATGAACACATCAAAGCTGAATTATCAGCGGAAATGTGCAGGCTGACAGGTGTGGAGAATCCCAATTCCGTGTATCAGCTTCTGAAATG
>JAZQIL010000236.1:0-1557 GCA_045541055.1 Oscillospiraceae bacterium | reverse complement strand
AATCGATATGAAAAAGGAATTAAAGTTTCGGATTCGGAATTTGATTCTTTGCGATTAGTTGGGGATGAATTTCACCCAAATTGGAATTATACCATCTCTCCTTTATATGACTGATTTATTTTTGCACAGTTCCTAAGACTTTGATTTTTTATTATGGTTATAGGTTACTTCCAGCGCACGGAAATAACCGACAACTGCCCCCTTGAATCTTTTGTAATGAATCAACTTATTGAATGCCCTCTGCATCTGAGAAATTTTATTTGACAGTTCATCTCCTGAAACATTTGGAACAGTCAGTGTTAAAAGGACAAAATCATATTTACTGGTGTCAATATGCTCAACAATCTGCGTTACCTGTCCGAAAATTTTCAAAGAACGTCTTTTCGCACACATCGGGCAAAGCCGCTCACGGCAGAAATTTGCTTCACAAAGTTTATAATCTACTTCTTCATCAGTTAAGTCAGACATCGCTTTATGAAATTCAAGCCGTGAACCGCACTGAAAGCAGCGGTCAGCTTTATTATTAAAACCAAGTCTATCAAAAGACTTTGAAAGAAGCAAAGTCTTCTGTTTCAAATCGGAGAAACTTCCAAGTACTTCATCAAAATTTCTCTGTCTGGAATCCATATCAACACCACCTAAAAACTAATTGTTTCTATAGTATCAAGAAAAGGGCTAAAACCTGCTAAACACAGGCATTTTCAACATATATCAAACATGCTCTATTACTTTCAACAAAGAATCATGCAATTCTTTCATTATTATTTTATCATAATCACTTATTAACGCATGAGAAGCAAACTCAATAGCAGCACAAATATGAAAAATTTCTTTATGCGTTGCTTCAATAGTAACAGTATATTTTCCTTCATCATAATCATAATCTAATAATTCCATTTAATATCACCTAATTTCTGATTCAACATTTAATGCTTCCTGTTCCTCTGGTTCTTCTGATGCCGCCGCCGGCTTACGCTTCGGCGGCGGCAAATGAAAGGAGAATTTTTTCTTCTGAACTTCTACCTGCTGAAAATCACATTCCCAAAGCTCCGGCTCAAAATCAGGCAAAGCTTTTCTGTCATAACTATCAAAATACTTGTACCAGTGAGGACGAAAACACCATTTCCAAGTATACAAACGACCAAGCCGGAAAACTTCTGCCGGTTCTCCGTTTCTTACAGAATGATATTTCTCAATTGGCTTTATTGCTGTAACAGGTCCATATGCATCTATAATATATGATTTTTCTGTCACTCCCCTGATTTTTTTATCTGCGTCAGTCGCATTTTGCGAACACCAGACAAGACTTATATTAGCATGTCGGTGAAGTTTGAAAAAGTATAACAGTGCATCAGAGAAGCTTTTAAAGTTTCTGTTATCTGCATAGAGTGATATTTCATCTATAATTATCAGACAATCATGAAAGTTAAGTTTGCCGAGCTGGAAGAAATCAAGCTGATAACAGCCAACACACGGAAATGAAGTAAAAACTTGCTTAGTTCTTGGAAGTCCCAGAACTGAACGACCTTTTAAAGCATTCTGTGCAATCATTGTCAA
>JAZQIL010000235.1:0-47304 GCA_045541055.1 Oscillospiraceae bacterium | reverse complement strand
GGGGTGCCGACCTGCTGAATTTTACCACTGTCCATAACTACAACCCTGTCAGACATTGTAAGCGCTTCTTCCTGATCGTGGGTTACGAAAATAAAGGTAATTCCTAAAGTTTGCTGTATGTTCTTAAGCTCCTTTTGCATGTCCTTGCGTAGTTTTAAATCCAAAGCGGCAAGGGGTTCGTCAAGTAAAAGCACCTTTGGTCTGTTAGCAATGGCACGTGCAATTGCAACACGCTGCTGCTGACCGCCTGAAAGGGTGGCAATATTGCGCTTTTCAAGACCGGTAAGGTTTACAAGGCTGAGCATTTCGCCAACCTTTTCTTTTATTTCTTTTTCGGGCAATTTTTTTATGCGAAGCCCAAAAGCGATATTTTCATAAACGTTTAAATGCGGGAAGAGTGCATAACGCTGAAAAATGGTGTTAACCTGACGCTTATATGCCGGCACACCATTGATTTTTTTACCCTCAAAAACAACATCGCCGCTGTCAGGCTCCAAAAAGCCTGCAATAAGTCTTAAAGTGGTGGTTTTTCCGCATCCTGAAGGACCGAGCAGGGTTATAAATTCCTTGTCTTTAATATCGAGGTTAAGACCGTCTAAAATCTGCTCACCGTCAAATGCGACGGATATGTTTTTAAGTTCTACAATATTTTCTTTTTCCATGATGCTGCAGCACTTCCGGCAGGACAGACAGCTCTCACGGCGAATGCAGAAGCACAGAATTATAATGGCTACTATGTGATTCGTAATGTCAACAGCGGTCTTTACCTAAGTATTAACGAAACAATGAGTGCTACTCCAATAAATGTCATTCAGAACAGCTTGGAAAAAGCAAATGAATTTAATATCTGGAAGCTTGATGTCAATGCTGACGGCTATTATCAAATTTTAGAAGCTGGAATGAATGCCGCTCTCACACTTGACAGCACCGGAAATAATATCAACGTTGATATAGCAAAATCAACAGATAATCAGCTTTTCAATCTTTCCGCAAATGCTGACGGCAGTTTCAAATTGATTATTAAATCTACTGAAAAAGCTGTGGAAGTCATTAACGCTGAAACAACAGCAGGCGCAAATGTTCAGCAATGGGAAGTCAATGGCGCAAATTGTCAGGACTGGGAATTGATTCCAGTTTCTTACACAGAACGTTCCTCAAAGGAAACCAAAGTCAAAGTAACTGGTGATGAATTTATTGCAGGTGACTTGAATGATGATGGTATTGTGAATATTTACGATTTCATTCTTTCTAAGAAATTATTGATTTCAGGAAAAGCAACTGACCATCAGAAACATGCCGGAAATGTCAGCGGTGATAAAGAATTTTCTGTAGCTGATGTAATAGAATTAAATCGTTTCTTGCATCATGACCAAAAAGCAGGACTTGTGAAACAGAATGTGGATTCTGAAAGACGCTATGCAGCAGTAGATGGCGAATTTACACAAGCTTATGTGGAAAATACAAATGCTGGCTTTACAGAAGAAGCATATTTAAATCTTTATAATGAATTAGGTACTTCTGCTTCTTGGAATGTTTCTGCACCTTCTAATGGAGTATATGCTGTAACAATCCGTTATGCAAACGGCGGTACTGCTGACAGAACGGTGCAAGTTACTTTAAATAATCAAATTGTTTACTGGACACTGAAAGGCAAGGCAACAGGTGCTTGGACAACTTGGGAAGAGGAAACACTGTATCTTCCGTTATCTGCCGGAGTGAATACATTAAAATTCACTTCTGTGACAGCAGATGGTGCATCAAATATTGATTATATTTCTATTAAAAATACAACGGAAAAAGAAAGTCCTTCTCAGCCGATTGCTCCAATTAAGGGAACACCTTTGAATATCAGCGGCAGAAATAAAAAAGGTGTCGGCGTTCAAATGGAATACTTAAACCGTGGTGTGACTGCTGCAAAGACTGCTTCCGGAATGCTTGTCAGCTGGAGAAGCCTTGCAACTGATAATGAAAATACTTATTTCAAGCTGTATAAGAACGGTGAATTTGTGGCACAGATTAACGCTGGAGAAGCAACAAATTATCATATTGACGGCGGTACAGAGAAAGATACTTATACAGTAGATACTTTTGTCGGCACGACAATGACGGAATTTGCAAATGTGGCAACTGTTTTCGGCACACTCAACAGTGATAAGCACGGTGCATATTTTGACATCAATACACAGAAACCTGCTGACCAGACAATGCCTGACGGCACAACCTGCACTTATACAGAAAATGACTGTTCAGTTGGTGATATTGACGGTGACGGACAGTATGAAATCTTTGTGAAGTGGGACCCGTCCAATTCTCAGGACAATTCTAAAAACGGTTATACAGGAACAACATTCTTTGACTGCTATCGTTTAGATGGTACATTAGTATGGAGAATTGACCTTGGAAAGAATATTCGTTCCGGAGCGCATTATACACAATTCTTAGTTTACGACTTTGACGGTGACGGCAAATGTGAATTGATTTGCAAGACTGCTGACGGCACAAAGGACGGTCAGGGCAATTATATTGGCGACAAGTCGAAGGATTACCGCTCCAGTGCAGGACGTATTTTAGAAGGACCTGAATATATTACATTATTTGATGGTGCAACTGGTAAAGCACTTGACACGCAGAATTATGACCCGGCACGTGGTACAGTTGGCGACTGGGGAGACACTTACGGAAACCGTGTAGACAGATTTACAGCATGTGTGGCATATCTTGATGGTGAACATGCAAGCGCATGTTTCGGAAGAGGTTATTATACACGTTCTGTCGTTGCTGCATGGGATGTGAAGAATGGTAAACTTTCCAAACGCTGGACTTATGATACAGGCTATAATGCAAAAACTGCCGGCTATGGTGACGGCAATCATCATATTCTTGGCGCAGATGTTGACGGTGACGGGAAACAGGAAGTAGTTCTTGGTTCAGCAGTTGTAGATGATAATGGAAAACTGCTGTATACAACAAGTAATGCACATGGTGATGCAATTCATATTGGTGATTTCGTACCTTCTAATCCGGGTCTTGAAATTTTCCAGTGCTTGGAAGACGAAAAACATCCTAACGGCAAGGCAATCAATTTTGGCGTAGAACTCCGTGACGCAAAAACTGGAAAGGCATTATTCCGTGAAACAGCAGGAGGAGACACAGGCAGATGTGTAGCAGATAATTTAATCGCTGGAAATGATGGTGCTGAAATGTGTGGTTCTCATAACAGCGTTCTGTATGATTGCGTAACTGGAAAGCAAATGGTAGATGCTTCCGGAAACGGCATGACTTATGGCAGTATTACAAAATGGGGACAGAATTCTGTTGTATACTGGACAGGTGTTTTAGAAAGAGCCGTTCTTGACAGAACCATGCTTGACCAGTACGGACAGGGAAGAGTTTTCACAGGTGACGGTGTAACGTATAATAACTATACAAAATCCAATGCTTGCTTAACTTGTGATTTAATGGGCGACTGGAGAGAAGAAATGATTTTCAGAAAGTCTGATGGCGGTTTAAGAGTCTTTACAACAACTTATGCAACAGAATATAATGTTTACAGCTTAATGCACAATCCGCAGTACAGAGTGCAGGTAGCTGCACAGAATAACGGCTACAATCAGCCACCTCACACAGATTATTTCCTTGGAACGGGCTATGCACTTCCGACAGCTCCGACCATTTATGACTACAAGGCAGAATAATTTTTCTAAATTTTGAAAAAACTATTGACAAATTGTGAATAATATGTTATACTGAAAGTATCATGAAACGCTCTTAATGAAGTACCGGCGGTACTTTCCTGTATAATGCTTTTGCCGGAAGCATTAAAAAATTGTATATTTTATCGATGCTTACGGCAAAAAAGCTCCTGTACTCCGGTACAGGGGCTTTTTACATGGGTTTCAATACAAACCGTATAAACACATGATTGTTTCAACTAATTGAATAAATCATGAATAAAATGTGAACATTATACTGATTGGAGAGATTTTTATGAGAAAAGCAAAAACTTATTACAAAACAAACACTTCACACTATGCAAAATGCCGGACATGGATGATTCGTTTCCGGAACAGGCATAGAATCAGATGTTTTCTGACAAGTGTGATTCTGTTTGCAAACTGTTATTTTCATGTGATTACTTTGCCGTTATTTTATTATAAGGAAATAGACAGAATTTACGGACTGTTATGGGGAGGATTTGCCTATGCAGTGAATTTGATTATTTTAATAGCGATGTTTTTTGCAACAGAGAAGAATCAGAAACTTTTAAATATGCTGTTAATTTTAATTGCAGTTTCTACAGTGATAGGGTTTCTGCACCCCTATGCAGGGATAGCTTTAGGCATCTTGTTTTTAACCCAGATTCCGGAATGTATGAAAATGAAATGGATAGCAAAACAGCAGGGATATCCTTATTTTAATGAACGTTATCAGCTTCAGCAGGATTATAAAAGATATACGAAAGAATTTATACAGGATTCCAATGCAGCTGGTATTCCGGAAGAACTGCGCCGGAATCAGATTGTAGTATTTTCCATGCCAGATGAAAAAAGAAAATAATTTGACGCTACTTGACGGATTTGTCAGATTATGCTATACTTAAAATGACAGAAATTAAAAAAAAGAAAGTGAAGTGAGAAATTTTATGTTTGCAATTACAAATACAGTTGGCATGTTTGGAATGAATGCCTTTCCTGTTACAGTAGAAGCGGAAGTGTTTAAAGGACATCCGCAGTTTGATTTAAGTGGGCTTCCGGATATTGGAATTAAAGAAAGCAGGGACAGGGTAAGAAGTGCAGCTTCTTCAATAGGAATTCAGTTTCCAAAAGGCAGAGTTTTAATCAACCTTGCACCAGCGGACGTGAAAAAATCAGGGACATCATTTGACTTAGCGATTTTTGTGGCTTTAATGCAGACAATGGATATTTTACCGTTGCGAATGCCAGAACGGGCATTTGTAGGGGAACTGGGTTTGCATGGTACAATTCGGAGTGTAAAAGGGGTTATGACCATGGCCATGCTTGCACGGAAAAATCATTATCAGGAAATTTACGTTCCGAAAGAGAATGCAAAGGAAGCTTCTGTAATTGATGGAATTACAGTTTATGGTGTTTCTACAGTAGAGGAGTTAATGTTACATCTTGTAGACCAAGAACCGCTGACACCTGAACCGCATTATGAACCGGAAATTTTGCCTTCTGTTGAGGAAATGCAGGATTTTTCAGATGTACGGGGGCAGTTTAAAGCTCGAAGTGGTATGGAATTAGCGGCAGCTGGGGGGCATAATGTTTTGTTAATCGGAAGTCCGGGCAGTGGAAAGAGTATGCTTGCAAACCGGCTGCCTACGATTTTGCCGACAATGACGAAAGAAGAAATGCTGGAAACGTCTAATATTTATTCTGTAGCCGGAATGCTTTCGCTGGAACATCCGCTTGTGACGAAAAGGCCGTTTCGTGCGCCACATCATACAATTTCATCAGCAGGACTTTCAGGAGGCGGAAGTGTTCCGAAACCTGGGGAAATTTCATTAGCACATAATGGTGTATTATTTTTAGATGAGCTGGCAGAATTCAGCAGGTCAACATTGGAAGTACTCCGACAGCCTTTGGAAACAAGAAAAGTAGTAATTTCAAGAGTTTCAGGAACGGCGGAATATCCGTGCAGTTTTATGCTTGCAGCAGCAATGAATCCATGTCCTTGCGGATATTATGGTTCACCTTTGAAAAAATGTACTTGTACAGAGAAACAGATTAAAAATTATATTTCAAAGATTTCAGGGCCGTTGCTGGAGCGGTTTGATTTGCATATTGATGTTGACCCTTTGCCTTATAAAGACCTTGCATCAAAGGTAAAGCCAGAAAGTTCTTCAGTAATTCGTGAACGTGTGGAAGCAGCAAGAACATTACAGTCAGAACGTTATGCTGGATTAGGGTTTTATCATAATGCAGCAATACCTGATTCCATGCTAGATGAATTTTGTCAGATGGAGTCAGATGCAGAAGTCATGTTTGGCAAGATGTATGAATATTATCATATGAGCGCAAGAACCGGCATCAGAGTGAAAAAAGTTGCCCGTACTTCTGCTGATTTGAATCAAAGCAAAAAAATTCGGTGTGAAGATATTTCCGTTGCTGTACAGTTTCGGGGTTTTCAAAGTAAATATCTTAAATAAATAGAACAAAAGATAGAAAAGAGAGAACAAGATTTATGAAGAAATTTTTTCATAAAATACAGGAGTATTTTAAAGCTTCTGACAACGGGTTAATTTTGGCATGTATATTCTGTTCTGTTATCAGCTGTGTGATGTTATGGAGCATTGCCAGAAATGAACTGATAGACCGCTGTGATTTCAGCACATTCCGTACACAGGCAGTTGCAAGCGGAATCGGGCTGATGATTGCAGTGATATTAAGCATGATGGATTATAATAAATTTATTCGGCTATGGTGGCTGTATGCACCGGTGGCGATTGCATTAGTGGGGCTGACATTTACAAGTTTAGGCTATCGGAGAGCCGGAGCAGATGACCAAGCATGGATTGCAATTGGAAATTTTTATTTACAGCCTTCAGAATTGTTGAAATTAGCATTTATCCTGACATTTTCGTTTCATCTTGCGAAAGTAGAAGAAAATATGAATCAGTTGGGAAATATGTTATTATTATGTTTACATGCTGCGATACCAGTAGGATTAGTAGCCAAACAAGGGGACTATGGTACAGCGATAGTATTTGCTATGATATTTTTAGCAGAAATTTTCAGTGCAAAGATAGCATTCCGGTATATGTTAGCAGCAGTAGTATTGATACCAGCAGCTTGTTTTATGGCATGGAATTTTTTGTTATCGGATATGCATAAGAATCGTATTTTAGTAATTCTGAATCCGGGGACTGACCCTGAAAATCTGGAATATCAGCAGGATTTAGGAATTTCAGCATTAGCGAACGGGCATATTTTCGGGACTGGTTTAGAAAGTGAAAATGGTTATGTCCGTGTACCGGAAATGCATAATGACTTTATTTATGCATTTTTAGGGCAGGCATGGGGATTAGTAGGTTCTTTGCTGGTGCTGTTATTGCTGACATATATTTGTATTAAAGTATTGACAGACAGTTTACATGCGAAAAATTATCAAGGAAAATTTATATGTATTGGGACATTCAGCATGATATTTTCGCACTGTTTCATGAATTTGGGAATGGTATTAAAAGTGATGCCAGTAATTGGTATTCCGTTGCCGTTTATAAGTGCCGGAGGTACAGCAGTTGTTTGTATGTATATAGCAATTGGAATTGTGAACAGTACCAGATGTCATAACGTTCGGAAACACCGCATGTTTTATGAAGCAGAGCCGGAACGATAGGGGGATTTATGAAGAAACATATTTCTGTCAGTTTGATATTACTGATACTGCTGATGCTGTTAATTTTTTGGTTTTCAGCACAGCCGGCAGAGGAAAGTGAATTAACCAGTTCGGGATTTTGCACTATAGCTGCAAAGATAATTTACAGGCGGTATGCTTCGTACACACCGGAAGTGCAGAAAATTATTACAGAAGGACTGACACGTACGGTAAGGAAAATGGCACATTTTA
Organism: Oscillospiraceae bacterium; assembly: GCA_045541055.1. Taxonomy (GTDB): domain Bacteria; phylum Bacillota; class Clostridia; order Oscillospirales; family Ruminococcaceae; genus UBA3855. Next base: position 39,714 of record JAZQIL010000235.1, on the reverse strand, counting down.
CAGAATATGCATGTATGGGTTTTTTATGGTATTTACTTTTAAGAAAGAAGAAAATGAATATTTTATTATCCATAGGGGCAACTGGATTTTATGCAGCAACAGATGAATGGCATCAAAGATTTGTATCAGGACGTTCAGGACAAATTTCTGATGTGGTTCTGGACACCTGCGGAGGGTGTTTCGGAGTATTAGTGGGATTTGTTTTATTATGTATTTTATATTGCTGTATGCATAAAAATGTGATGTCATTTGGAGTATGGAAAGAATAAATATCCGCCGGAGGTTTTCCGGCGGATTCTTTTATGATTCGGAAGAAAGTGCAATTGCATCTGTTAATTTTTCGTAGTAGGTGAGAACACCGGCATTACCGCTTAAAGCACGTCTGCGGACAATTTTTCCAGTATATTCACCATTCAGGAATGCCTGATAGAATGTATCATCTATTGGAACAAGAGAAAGTTCCATTTCTGAGCCGTCTGTGAGAGTATAATGGAAGATGACAGCAGGCTGAATGGATTCATCAATTTCAGCATCGAGGTCAAGGGACTCGTAAGTTAAGTTAGAAACACTTTGAAAAAGTTCATGGAATGCTTTCTGGACTTCGTCAGTATTGCCGGAAATTTCTGTTTCTTCGGCATTGTCAGGACAGAAAAATGCTTTATTTTCAGCAATATCTGTTTTCAGGATAAAATGCAGGTCATCGGCTTGAACTTCCAGTGCAGAAACTTCTGAAATATCAGGGGAATAAATTTTATCTGTCATCAGTTCGGAAGCTTCTGTTTGCAGGAAGGAGACACTTCCCACGGACATTTGAGCGATTTGTCCTGTTTCTTCATAAACTAAGTAAACAGAAGTATCTTCTTTAGAGAAAGGAGCAAAATCAATTGTCATTGTTTCGCCGTTTTCTGCTTTCAAGGCAAGTTGATAAGCAGGATTATTGAGATGATATTCTGATAAATCTTCTGGAGTTTCAACTATTTTCAAAAAGCTGTCCACTTGGAGACGGGTTAAAGAAGTGAGCATAGAGTTAATATTTGCAGAATTGAGAGGAGCATTTTTTAAGGGAGCTTCCATCTGCCAGCGGTTTTGGTCATCTTTTTCAATCTGGAAGGAGATATTATTTTTATTTGAAAGGCAAACGTAGTTAATGGTTACATCCATCCAGCTAATCATGTAAGGGTCTTTCAAATAGGAGAGGCCACCTTTAATAATTTCGCCTTTTGTGAAATCAATGGCATAGACAACAGCATCATCTGGGAGCATGACATAGTAATATTCTTGTGTAGCGGAAGCGTTTCCGAGATAGATAGTGTATTCTGTACTTCCGCTGAAACAGGTTAATTTTTGAGGTGCATCTAGTCCATAAGCAGATAATTCTTCAGGATTGACACTTAATTTTTTCATAGCAGTAAGATTGCTCATATAATTACAAACAGTGTTAATGTAATAAGTGTTTAAAGTAAGGGAATGTGCATAATTTGTTTCAGTAATTGTCCAGCCGTCAGCCGTATTTTCTATTGTAAAGTCTGCTTCCGGAAGCTGTAAATTGACTTTATCAATACTATTGACATCGAAATTGAATAATTTTAAAGAATTTTCTTCTTCTAAAGCAGCCTGTTCTTCACGGGATTTGAGGGTATCAACGGCGATATAGCCACAGATTCCGGCAATCAGCATTCCGACCAGTGCGAAAATTAAGATTCTTATTTTTTTGGTACTCATAATTAAGAATATCTCCTTTTCAGCCAGACACCTGCACCAAGCAGACCAATGACTGCTGGAACAGCAATGAAGAGAATCATGGTTGTATTAGCATTGGTTTCGGAATTGATGTTCATAGAATCATAATCACGTTCTTTGTCAGCAATGCCCATATCTAACAGTAAATCACTGTCATGCATCCAGCTCATGGCGGAAAGCATTAAATAAACGGGAATAATCATATAGTCCTGAGAAACATTGACATCATCAATAAATTCAGCATTGCCCATAACAAGTATTTTAGCATCATTTCTGGAAGTGCTGGTGGAATACATTGCTAAATCAAGCGGAGCGCCTGAAATTTCTTCCGCAGACGGGTCTGTACCGCCGTAAATTTCACCGATTGCAGTGGAAACAGGATTTCCAAGTTCATCTGTTCCGGAAACGGTTTGTAATAAAGAACCAACTTCTAAAGAGTAGTCTTCTGCACCGAAATACTGGTAGAAGCTTCTGGAATTACTCATAAAAGCGTAATAGCCGTTGTCAGTCATATCAGCGAGTTCACTGGTTAAGTCGACAGTACCGTTTTCTGTATCTGCACGAACGATGCTGACCTGATAAGTGTAAGGGTCACCGCTGACATAACGGCTGGAATCAGTTTCTTTTACAATGTCGTAATCCATATGAATGCCAAAACTTTCCATAATGGATTCAATATTTTTGTAAGCCATTTTTTCTTTGTTAGGGGACATGAGAAAGCAAATATTACCGCCATTGTCAAGATAATCGTTAATTATTCGTGTTTCGTCATTGGAAAGGTCAGATTTTGGAGCAGCTAAAATTAAAATAGCAGCATCTTCAGGGATAGCTTTTTCTGTAATTAAATTTAATTCCTGAGCGTTATAGTTACGGTTTGTCATATTGGAATTAAATTTTGTATAATCATTTGCGAGAGACTTTTCGCCGTGACCGGTCAGGAAATAAACGGAAGCTTCTTTTCCGGAAGCGACTGCACTGATTGCGCCAGTGATGTAGTTTTCACCAGTAAAATAAGCGGCTTCTACAGAGCGGTTATTGTTTTCATCATAGGAAACGTCATATTGATACATGTTTGTACCTAAAATATGTTTGCTTCTGTCTTCACAGCAGATGACCATATCACCAACAGAAAGCTGATAGCCTTTTTCTTTGAGCTGATTGACAAGTTCCGGTTGCTGGTCGGGGTCGAAATCAATAAAGTTAATATTATCATATTCGGAGTACTGCTTTAATGTATAGTATAAGGCCATACTGTTGTCATCAGTGGAAAGATAGTCCATATCCATTAAGAAATAAAAATCTACCTGTTTGTCCAGTGTCTGGAGATAATTTTTCGTTGTATCGGATAATTCGTAAAGTTTTGCAGGGGTCATATCCCAGATGATATTTAAACGGCTTGCCAGCAGATTGATGGGAATGGCAACTGCTAAAGCCAGCACAGCTAATATGACAGCATAAGCTGTAAATTTTCTGTTTTTCAAATTTTTAAAAGGCTTTTGATTATTTGTATCCATTGCAGTAATCCTCCTTAGCTGTGACTCCAGCGGCGTTTTTCAATAGCGATAATATTCCAGCAAATGACAACAGCAGACGCACTTAAGAAGAAAATTAAATCTTCAAAGCGGAACATGCCTTGGGAAAAATAGATAAATCTTCTTTGCATGGAAATCCAGCTGATAGCAGAATTCAGACTTGGATAAGCATTCACAAGAGCTGTACCGCCAATCTGGTCAACTAAAAGTGTACCTTCCATGATGATTTCTCCTAAAATTGCCGCAATAATGGCATTGCCAGTCAAAGAAGAGAGAAGCATACCTACTGCAATGCAGACCATTCCCCAGAAGTAAAAGCCTAAATAAGCACATATCAGAGAAGACCACATGACTTGACCGTTTAAAGCTGCGTAAATGGGGAAAAACAAAGTGGAAAGCATCATCAGTGCAAAAACAGTCAGAATAGAAAAATATTTTGCAAGAACGATTTTTCCAACACTCAGCGGACTGGTTAAAAGTAATACTTCTGTACCGCCCCGCCGTTCATCAGCGAAAGAACGCATTGTCAGAATAGGAATGATAAATATGAAGAAAAAGAAATTGTCGTAGAAAATACCCGGAAATGAAAATTTCAGCACACTGGAGTCCATAGAAGCAATAGATGTCACAAATGCAAAGCTGAATATCAACATAAACAACGCAATTAAGACATAAGCAAACGGCGAGAAGAAAAACGCCTGCAATTCTTTTTTATACAGTGAAAACATGTGTTAAGCCTCCTCGTCATAGGGATTAGAAATTTTGGTTTCATCAATCAGCTGTTCCAGACTGGATTTTTTCTTTTCCTGAATCAATTTCAGGAATACCTGTTCAAGGTTAAGTTTTGCAAGGTTCATTTCGACAATACTGCATTGATTATTCAGCAGAACAGACATAATTTCATTTCTGCCAGATTCTTCTTTGAGTTCAATCTGGTAAAGATTTCTGTTTTCAGAAATTTCTTTAATATCTGTAATAGCATTTACACCTCGAATATCTTTAAGCAGACGGGAAATTTTTTCTTTATCGCCTTCAGCGGTAAGGTTCAGGACGGTATCAGCAGTTAAATTCCGTTCCAAATTTTCGATTGTATCAATTGCAATAATTTCGCCTTTGTTGATAATGACAACACGTTCACAAACAGCACTGACTTCAGCCAGAATGTGAGAACTGAAAATAATAGAATGGTCTTTTTTCAGTTCCAGAATTAAATTTCTGACTTCCATTACCTGAGTCGGGTCAAGGCCGACAGTAGGTTCATCAAGAATTAAAATTTTCGGACTGCCAAGCAAAGCCTGCGCAAAGCCGACACGTTGTTTATAGCCTTTGGAAAGATTGCGGATAAGTCTTCTGCGCATATCTGTAATATGCAGTTTTTCCATCGAATCTTCCACTTGTTTTTTTCGTTCGGAACGTGGTACACCTTTGAGACCAGCCACGAAATTGAGATATTCCTCCACTCTCATATCCGGATAAACTGGTGGAATTTCAGGAAGATAGCCAATGCATTTTTTAGCTTCTGAGGCCTGTTCTGTAATATCAAAACCGTTTACTGTAACCGTTCCCCCCGTGGACGGCAGATAGCCAGCAATGATATTCATAGTAGTTGATTTTCCAGCACCGTTAGGGCCAAGAAAACCTAGAATTTCATTATCCCGTATTTCAAAGTCAATGCCTTTGACAGCGGGATTTCTGCCGTAATATTTCGACAGATTTTTAATTTCGACCATAAATAATAATTCCTTTCTCTTTATAAAATACGGACATACATATTTTCATTATTGCATAAAAATATGTATAAAATATGAATAAACTATTTCTAATTCATGAATTTAAGCACTTCATATAACCGCTTTTTATTATAAAACAGAACTGTGTGTGATGCGTGAAAATTTATTGCATAATGTTTGAAAAATTATTGGTAAAATGCACAAATCAAAAGTACATTTCATGTACATAGTGACGAAATCGTGAAAAAACTGTTTCGGATTTTCAGTAAACTCTTGACAAAATAACTGGAATTGACTATAATAAAACTATGAAAGTCTGCTTTTGAATCTGCACTGAATTCAAAAACAGTACTGTCAGAATTGGTGTGATATTTTTTAACCGAAAACAATCCTAAAACTAAAATCAAACGAGAGGGGAAATTAAGAATGCTTTTAAAAAAGAGCAAAGCAGTGGTTGCGGCTATTCTGGCAACAGCAACACTGACAAGTACAATGGCTGCTACTGTAGCCAATGCCGCTACAAATGTCGGCGGTACACCTGGTAACAGAACCAAGCCAAACGCTTTTGGCGAATCTACTTATGCAGAACGTTTTCTGTCCCTGTATGATGACGTTGTTACAAACGGTCAGCAAAACGGTTATTTAAGTTCTAATGACGGCGGTGCTGGTTCTTTCGGAATTCCGTACCACGCTGTTGAAGAAGTTATCATCGAAGCTCCTGACTATGGTCATGAAACAACTTCTGAAGCAATGTCTTACTTGGTATGGGCTGCTGCAATGAGAGATAATATTGCAAAGAACCATGCTGACCAGGTAAAAACAGGTACTGTTACTTATACAAATGACCTTGCTAAGGCTTGGAAAACAATGGAAGTAATGATTCCTGATGTACAGGATAGCTTCTGGACAGCTGGCAGCGTAAGCGCACAGTACTGCGGCGAATATGATATGCCGGAAGATTGTCCTGACCACCATGCAGGTGAAGCTGACCATACTGCTTCTAACCCGATTTATGATAAATTTACAAGCGTATATCAGGGTAAGAACGGAAAAGGCGGTCTGTATCTGATGCACTGGCTGGCTGACGTTGACAACTGGTATGGTTTCGGCGAAGGCACAAGCTTTACATTTATTAACACATTCCAGCGTGGTGAACAGGAATCCTGTTGGGAAACTGTTCCTCAGCCCTGCGTTGACCAGCTGAAATATGGTAATGCACAGCAGGGTATCAAGGGTATCTTCAACAGAGACAACCCTGTAACTCCGCAGTGGGCTTATACAAACGCACCTGACGCTGAAGACCGTGCAATTCAGGGTGTATTCGATGCAAATCAGTGGGGCGTTGAAGATTCCAGCGTAACTGCAAAGGCTGCTGAAATGGGTGACGAACTCCGTAACAATATGTATGATAAATACTATCAGAAGATTGCTGCTGATACCAGCTATGCAAGCTGGCAGAATGGCAATGCTGGTGCAGAATCCGCACATTATCTGATGAACTGGTATACATCTTGGGGCGGTGCTTTACAGTCCTCTGGTCAGAACTGGGTATGGCAGATTGGTTGCTCTCACTGTCATGAATTCTATCAGAACCCGCTGGCTGCATTCGCTTTGATTCAGGATTCTGGCTTGAAGAGCGGCATGAAGGCACAGGGTGCTGTAGAAGACTATACCAAGTCTCTGGAAAGACAGATGGAATTCTATCTGTGGTTACAGTCTGCAAATGGTCCTATCGCTGGTGGTGCAACAAACTCTTGGAAGGGTCGTTATGAAGCATATCCTTCTGGCAAGACTACATTCTACGGCATGGCTTACTGGGATCATCCGGTATATGGTGACCCTGTATCCAATAACTGGATTGGTAACCAGGTATGGGCTGTACAGCGTCTGTCTGAATTGTATTACTGGGTAAAGACCAATGGCGATACAACTGGTGTTAAGCCGGGCGGTATGACACTGGAAGCTGCTCTGGAACAGATTCTGGACAAGTGGTGCGCTTGGTTCATTAACAATACTGTTTTAACAGATGATGGAGATTATTACATTCCTACAGGTCTGACATGGTCTGGTCAGCCGGATACATGGGGCGGTGCGCCTACTGGCAACACTGGTCTGACATGTGAAGTAAACGGCTATGGCAATGGCGACTTCGGATGCGTATCTTCTCTCGCAAATACTTTAATTTACTATGCAAAGGCTAAGGGCGTTGCAGCAGCTGACATTAAGGGCAAGACCTTTGATGTAGGTGGTGCATATCCGTCCAGCTCCGTAACAATTGAAGGCAATGCTGCTATCACAAAGGCTAGCAAGTCTTACAGCGCAGGCGATGCAGATACTGCAACAGCTGGTTTGTATCTGGCTCAGCAGCTGCTTGACCGTGAATGGAAAATTGGTCGTGATGACATTGGTCTGACAAGACTTGATCACAATGGTTCTTTAGGACGTTTCTTCTCTCAGAGCATCTGGATTCCGACTACTTACAAGGGCACAATGCCGAATGGTGACAAGCTTGAAAATGGTGCAACCTTCTTAAGCATTCGTACCATGTATGAGGGCAACTGCGCAGGTGCAAAGACTTCTTCTGAAGCTCTCGCACTGGTAGAAGAACTTAGAGCAGCATATGATAAGGACGTTGCAGCTGGTGCTGACTGGTCCGGCGATACAAGCAAACTCTCTGCTTCTAGCGCAGAAGGTTCTGCTGCACTTGCAAAGTTCAAGAATGTTGCAGCTGTTGACCTGTACTATCACAGATTCTGGCATGCAGGTGACATCATGATGGCACTTGGTGACATGGCTACACTGTATCCTGAACTGACACCTACTCTTGGTAGCGAAGATGTAACTCCGACTGATAAACCTGTTGGCGATATTCTCTGGGGTGACGCTGACGTAAACGGTGAAGTAGATATTCTGGACGTTATCACACTCAACAAGGCAATCATGGGTAAGGAAACTCTGAAGCCGCAGGGTGAAATCAACGCTGACGTTGACCAGAGTGGCAAGCCTGATGCTGTTGACTCTATGAACATTCTGAAGTTAATCGTTAATATGCTGACACAGGCTGATTTCCCGATTAAGTAATTCAGAAATCTCTTAAATAAAAATAACAGGGCAGCTGTAACAGCTGTCCTGTTTTAATTTTGTGCATAAGGCGGAATATAGGGAATTTGTGTACTGCCGTCATCATCTACAACAAGATAATCAGACCATTCTGCAAAAAGTGCAGTAGTAACATGTTCTGCCAGTGTGATTTCAAGAATGTTATAAAATACATGAATTTCCTCATCTCTGAGGTGAATAATTTCTTCAGCAAGGGCTTCATCACAGTCAGGAAGGAGCATAAGCTGTTCTTTGGTGACTGTATTGAGATTTAAGAGCGGAATTTCAGGAGAAATATTTTCTTCTGGTGATTCAGTCGGTTCAGTAGTTTCAAGGATTTCAGCAGTTTCAGGAGTTTCTGTAGCTTCAGGCATTTCTGTGGTTTCAGCTTCAGGAAAATATTCTGTTTCCAAGTAGAGATAAGGCAGAATTGTTTGATATTTATGTTCGCCGATACCAGAAATTTCAAGTAATTGCTGACAATTTAAGAAACCATCGTGCTGATTTCGGTAGTCAATGATTTTCTGAGCGGTCACTTCACCAATTTCAGGAATGGCGCATAATTCTTCAAATGTAGCGTGATTTAGTTCAATAGGAAATTGAATTTCAGTGGCTTCTGTGATGGGGACAGATTCAGTAACAGAAATTTTAGGTTCAGTAGTTTTGAGAGAAGTTTCAGATGGAGCAGATTTCAGTTTTGTTTCTGTTTCTTTGAAAGATTCTGACGAAAGAGACATAGAAGATTCTGTATTTGAAATTATAGCAGAAGAAAATGTTTCTGTTTCGGAGAAAAATTCTGTTTCTGTGGGGGAATGATAATGGGAATAAGGCTGAATTTCTTCCATAGCAGATTGCATTTGATGATGTTGATACAAACAGAATGCTGTTACAGAAATACCGTACACAAGAAAGAACAAAAATTTTTTAAATTTTATCATCTGTATTTATAAATAGTAACACCTTCAAAGCCGTCAAGCAAGTTATTGATTTTCTGGAAAGCCATACCAGTACCTTTTGCAACACAGTGCAGTGTATCTCTTGCAAGAACGCAGTTGACGTTTAAAGTTCTGTGAATTAGTTCACGTAAACCGCCAAGCAATGCGCCTCCGCCAGTGAGAAGAATACCATTTTCATGAATATCGCCGACCAGTTCCGGAGGAGTTTCTTCCAGAACTTTTTTAATTGCTTCCATAATGCTGAAAATTTCATCTTCGATGGCATCGAATAATTCCATTTCGTTAATTTCGATAGAATCAGGCAGACCACGGAGAATATTTCTGCCTTTGACGGCCATTGTAATTTCTGGGTTAGGGTCGTAAAGATTGGTAAGTGTTTTCTTGACATGTTCAGCGGTTTGTTCACCGATAAGCAGTTTATAATGATTCATCATGTATTTCATAATGGCTTTATCGATTTGATTTCCGGCACTTTTGACAGAGTGGGAAGTAACAATGCCATTCATAGAAACGATAGCGACATCTGTAGTACCTCCGCCAATATCGACAACCATATGACCTTTTGCACGGCCGATGTTAATTCCTGCGCCAAGCATTGCAGCGATAGGCTCATCAATTAAATAAGCTTTCCGGCAGCCGGCACTCATGACCGCATCGCCGACAGCACGTTTTTCAAGTTCGGTAATAAATGCTGGTACACAAATAATAATTCTGGGTTTTACAAGCTGATGGCCACAAACTTTCTGTAAGAATTCACGAATCATGCATTGTGTCAGAAGGTCATCAGAAATAACGCCTTCTGCTATGGGGCGCACGACATCAATATAAGCAGGGGTTTTGCCTATCATTTGATAAGCTTCTTTTCCGACAGCAAGAATTCTTTGTGTACATTTATTATAGGCAATGACAGACGGTTCAGAGAGGACAACACCTTTTTTTCCGTAAGTCATGACAAGATTAGTAGTACCTAAATCAATACCAATATCTGGAATGCTCATAAAAATTTTTCCTCCTTAAGATTTTGGGATTTGGCGGCAGTAGATGAAGCGGCGGCGGCAATTACAGCAGAAGCCTGTTGAGATTTGAGAAGTTCTGCGCATCGGTTCATAGTACTGCCAGTGGTTAGAACGTCATCACAAAGTAAAATGCATTGATATTTCAGAGAAATGTCACGTATTCCAAAACTTTTTACATTTTGCATACGTGCTTCTGCGGAAAGGGTATGCTGGGCAATATTGGAACGCTCTTTGAACAGAACATCTTCACGATAGGGCAGGTGTAATAAATCAGCGAGTTCCTTAGCGATTAAAGCGGCTTGATTGTAACCTCTTTTTCTTTGTTTAGAAATATGCATTGGAACGGGCATTACACAGCTGATATTTTGAAGCTGATAATAAGAGCCATGTTTCAGACGTTCAGCGAGGATTCTTGCTGAAAAATAAGCAAAATTTGTATTTTTCGACATTTTCAGACTGATAACAGCCGGAGCGGTTTCCTTGTCATAACGGCAGGCAACCACGGCTTTATCATAAGCAAATGTTTGATATTTACAAATACAGGTTTCTTTTCCACACTGATGGCAGTAGCCGTCTTGTTCTAAAAGAATTTTTTCAGCGCAGGAATCACAGAGTAATTCTTCCGGAAGCAGGAATACACCACATTTAGGGCAAAAATTCGGATAGAAGAAATTAAGAATTTTCTGTGTCATCTGATGCAAGTGCAGTCAGCTCCTTTCTGAGCATATATTTCAGGCAGGAGTAACGAAAATTTTTGTGAACGCTTTCTGTCATTTGCTGTACTTTCTGTGGCGTGCTGATGAGAATTAACAATTTTTTTGCCCTTGTGACAGCAGTGTAGAATAAATTACGATAAGTTAATTTTTCAAGTTTGCCAAGCATGGGCATAATGACGACATCAAATTCACTGCCTTGGCTTTTATGAACAGTGATAGCATAAGCAAGTTCGAGTTGTTCCATCATATTAAGCGGGTAAAGTGTTTTTCTGCCGTCAAAGTCAATGAGAGCTTCACCCTGTTTACGGTTAATAGACAAGATTGTTCCGATATCGCCGTTAAAGATGCCTTTTCCATTTTCGTTGTCTTTTATCCAAGTAATATCATAATTATTTTTGGTCTGCATAATTTTGTCACCGGTGCGGAATTCGTAGACAGAAGATTTGACCTGTGCTTTCTGAGCGTCCGGAGGATTTAAGCGAGCTTGTAAGGCTTTATTTAATTCGATTGTGCCGAGAGGACCTCTTTTAGAAGGACAGATAATTTGGATATCTTTTACAGGGGAATAGGAGTAAGCTTTTGGGAGTCGTTTGCAGGTGAGGTCAAGCAGTAAGTTAGAAGCATCTTGAAAGTCAATTCGATGGAAGAAAAAGAAATCGTTATCTTTACAGAGTAAATCAGGCATTTCGCCATTGACGATTTTATGAGCATTGGTAATAATACGGCTTTGCTGTGCCTGACGGAAGATTTCTTTTAAAGTAATAATTGTCATACAATGGCTTTCAAGTAAATGTTGCAACAGATTGCCAGCACCTACAGAGGGAAGCTGGTCAGAATCGCCTACAAGAATCAATTTGCATTCTGGCTTTAAAGCTCTGAGCAGACTGGAAAATAACAGTACATCTACCATAGACATTTCGTCAATAATCATGACATCGCAAGAAAGCGGATTTTCTTCATCATGAACGAATTTTTGCAAACCGTTTGCATCGAACTGCACTTCTAAAAGGCGATGAATGGTTTTAGCAGGGTAGCCGGTTAAATCAGAAATACGTTTGGCAGCTCGTCCAGTAGGAGCAGCAATGAAAACTTCTGCCTCTTGTTTCTGGAAGCAAGAAATCATGGCATTTAAAGTAGTTGTTTTACCAGTACCAGGGCCACCGGTTAAAATAAGCATTCCTTCTGTCATGGCAGAAAGAATGGCTTGTCTCTGAAGGGCAGCATATTGAATGCCGGAAGCTTGTTCAGCATCTTGAATGAAAGTCTGATAATTTGTAGCAGATTCTGTTTCAGCAGAAGAAATTTGTTTTAAAAAGCAGATTCTGCTGACGATATACTGTTCAGCAAAAAAATATTCAGGAAGGTAGACAAATTCCCGTTCTTCTTTGAGATATTCAATAATATCATCATTTTGAACCGCCTGTTGATAGACTTCATAGAAACGGGATTCATTGATTTCTAAGAAATTCACAGCTGTTTTAGCGAGTTTGTCAAGCGGTAAGCAGGTATGACCGCCGTTTTCGGCGTTATGGTGTAAGATGTGAAGAATACCGGCAGTAATTCGGCAAGCAGAAGCTTTAGGAACATGTAAGTCATGAGCATAATTTTCAGCATAGCGGAATTCCATTCCAATGGTAGCGTCACAAAGAAGATAAGGATTTTTTTCAATGATATCACGGCATTTTGTACCCCATATCCGGAAGGCTCTCATAGCATATCTGGATTTCATGCCGTAAGTTTCAAAATAAGAAATAATATTTTTCAAAGCGAAAATATGTTGTGCTTCTTTTGTAATTTCGTCACATTTTGCCTGAGACATGCCTCTGATTTCCATAAGCTTTTGTGGATAGTGTTCTATAATGTCAAGTGTATCATCTCCGAAAGCTTTTACGATTTTAGAGGCGAGTTTCTGCCCAATGCCCTTAATTGCGCCGGAACTGAGATAGCGTTCAATATCGGCAGCGGAGGAAGGGAGTTTTCGTTCATAAGATTCTGCTTGAAACTGTTCGCCATAACGAGGGTGTGTAGTGAATTTTCCCCAAAGTGAAAGCACTTCTCCTTCATCGGCTTCCCCCAGTTCGCCAGTCACAGTGACAAGTTGACCATTTGCATTCAAATCAAGAACGAGATAGCCGTTTGTTTCATTCCGGAAAAGAATATGTTCCACTGTTCCTTCAATATGTTGTAATGTTTGCATATCAGCCATATAAAATAATCCCCTTTCAAAAATACTATTATATTATACAGCATTTCCAGAGAAATTGCAACAGGTTTTACAAGATTTCTGAATTTTTCATTTTAGATTCAAGGAGTTGTTTGGCTTGTGAAAGAGAAAGGGGCGTGAAAAAATCATATTGTCGGCTGATTTCTTCGCATAATTGCCGGACATCAGGAGCATTTTCAGGGTAGACAAGCAGGACAGTATATAGAATTTCAGAATCCATCCAAGCGATTTGAGAAGCGTAGAATTCTAAAAAAGCTTTGCTGGAAGGGGAGCTGTCAGGAACAGGAAGTACAGCAAAAGGAATCAGTTTTTGTTTTTCATGGGGGAGAGACGAAGAAAAAAAGGCAAATGCGGCAAGACTGCCGGCTGTCAGTATCAGAAACAGAAATAGAAATAAAAACATCAGAAATCCTCCAGTTTTCAAGCGAATTTTTATTGATATTTTATGCAGATAGTACAAAAATGTGAAAAATAAATTTTTTTTCTTTCAGGTATGGAAAAAAAACGGAAACTATGCTATAATGAAATTATAGCGAATCTGCAAAGAAAGAAGGTGCTGTAATTGCTTTTGACAGATTGTCATACACATACAAAAGTTTCACCGGACAGTGAGGCGGAATTATGGTCAATGTGCCGGAAAGCACAGGCGTTAAGGCTGAAAGCTTATGCAGTGACAGACCACATTGAATTATGCCGGTATTATTCGCAGGGGTATTATCAGGCAAAACCAAGAAATGAAGAAGATTTCTTTGATTATGCTTCCAGATGGGAGCATTCTATGGAACAGAATCAGCTTGCAAAGGAATTGTTAAAAAATCAGCTGAATTTCATCAGCGGAATTGAACTGGGTGAACCTAATGCAGATTTTAATCTTGCAGAAAGTCTTTATCAGGATAAAAGGCTTGATTTTGTAATCGCTTCTCTGCATGAACTGCCGGAAAAATTAGATTTTTACTTTCTGGATTATGGGCAGGAAGATGCAAATGCTTTGCTGGAGGAATATTTTGAGATTCTTTTAGAAATCAGCCAGAGAGAATGTTTTGATGTATTAGGTCATGTAACTTATCCGTTAAGGTACATTCAGGGAGAAGCCGGAATTCAGATTGATATGCGGAAATATGAGGAAATGCTTGCAGAGAGCTTTAAAGCTGTCATAAAAAATCATAAGGGCATAGAGTTAAATACTTCTGGGTATCGCCAGAAATACGGCAAGCCTTTTCCGGACGAAAAATTATTAAGATTATATAAAGATTTAGGTGGAGAAATTCTGACACTGGGTTCAGATGCACACAAGCCGGAAGATTTAGGCGGAGGCATTGCAGAAGGGGCAGAATTAGCCAAAGCCTGCGGATTTGAAAAAATATGCTATTTTTTACGGCATGAGCCGTATTTTATAAAATTATAATACAGGAGGATTCAGATTATGAATGAATTACTGCATCTGCTGAAAACAAATGCCAGACTGACAAATGCACAGTTAGCAGATATGCTCGGCAAAACAGAAAAGGAAGTCGCTGACGAAATTCACTCCCTTGAAGCAAAAGGTGTGATTCGTGGCTATACAACAATTATTAACGAAGAACTTGCAAAGTCAACAGAAGTGGAAGCTTTAATCGAATTAAGAGTTACTCCCAAGCGTGACTGCGGATTTGATGAAATTGCAAAGACAATTATGATGTATGATGAAGTAGAAACAGTATCTTTGATGTCAGGTATGTATGATTTGGCATTAACTGTAAAAGGCGAAAGCTTGAAAGAAGTAGCAATGTTTGTTTCTCAGCGTCTTTCTGCAATGGAAGGTGTACTTGCAACAGCGACACATTTCGTATTGAAAAGATATAAAGAAAAGGGAATTTTAATTGAAGAGGAAGAAGTTGACGAAAGGAGCATCATGTTCCCATGAATTATGAAAAAATCTTATCAAGCTGTGTGCAGAATATGAAGCCGTCAGGCATCAGAAGATTTTTTGATTTAGCAGCAACAATGGACGATGTCATTAGTTTAGGAGTTGGCGAGCCGGATTTTTCAACGCCTTGGAGTATCCGGAAAGAAGCAATTGACGTTCTGGAAAGAAAGAAAATTGTTTATACAGCAAATGCAGGTCTTGCACAGCTTCGTGAAGAAGTTGCTGAATATCTCAAAAAGAAAATACATGTGGAATATCATCCGGAGCATGAAATTGTGATTACAGTCGGCGGTTCAGAAGCAATTGATATTGCTATTCGTGGGCTGGTGAACCGAGGAGATGAAGTGCTGATAGTAGAGCCTTGTTTCGTCTGTTATGCACCAATTGTCGAAATGGCTGGAGGAATTCCAGTCCCGATTCCGACAAAACAGGAAAATCAATTTAAGTTAAAAGCACAGGAATTAAAAGAAAAAATAACAGATAAAACGAAATTATTAGTTTTACCGTTTCCGAATAATCCGACAGGTGCAATTATGACCCGTGAAGATTTGGAAGAAATTGCAGAAGTTTTAAGAGATACAGAAATTATGGTATTATCTGATGAAATTTATTCAGAAATGACTTATGGAAAAAAGCATTGTTCTATTGTAGAATTAGACGGAATGCAGGAGAGAACAATTTTAGTAAATGGCTTTTCTAAGGCATTTGCTATGACAGGCTGGAGATTAGGATATTTATGCGCACCTGAACCAGTAACAAAACAGCTTGTCAAGATTCATCAGTATGTGATTATGAGTTCTCCTACTGTCAGTCAGTATGCAGCCATTGTCGCACTCAAAGAGTGTGAACATGATGTAGAACGCATGGTGAAAGAGTATAATATCCGCCGGAGATATTTAGTAGAAGCCTTTAACCGGATAGGAATGACTTGTTTTTCACCAGAGGGAGCGTTTTATGTATTCCCAAGCATTCAAAATACAGGTATGACAAGCGAAGAATTTTGTGAAAGACTTTTAGCAGAAGAGCGTGTAGCAGTTGTACCGGGGAATGCATTCGGGGAAAGCGGTGAAGGCTTTGTTAGAGTATCTTACGCATATTCACTGCGTCATTTAATGGAAGCAGTCAGCAGAATCACAAGATTTTTAGAAAAACATGGAGGAACACATGAATAAAAAAATCACTCTGCTGTGTGCAGCAAAAATCAATCTTTCCTTAGATGTCACCGGAAAGAAAGAAAATGGCTATCACACATTAGACAGTATTTTTCAGACAGTTTCTGTATATGACAGATTGGAAATCACGCTCACAGAACAGGAAGGCATTGTGTTAGAGTGTGATAGGCAGGGAATCCCCTGTGATGAAAGAAATCTTGCTTACAGGGCAGGAGAAGCTTTTTTGAAAGAATCCGGCATTCAGACGGGAATGCATATCCGGTTGGAAAAACATATTCCTTCCGGTGCGGGCATGGGCGGAGGAAGTGCCGATGCTGCTGGTGTGCTTTACGGCTTGAATCTTTTAACAGAAAAGCATTATTCTAATCAGAAATTAAGAGAAATTGGTGTAACACTTGGAGCAGATGTGCCGTTTCTGTTATTAGGAGGGACAGCCCTTGCAAAAGGAATCGGAGAAGAATTGACTCCTTTGAAGCCTTTGCCGGAATTACCGCTTGTGATTGTAAAAGGAACGGAAAGCATTTCCACACCAGAAGCTTATCAGAAAATAGACAGCCTTGAAAATCCGGAACGTCCAAATACGAAAACAATGTTAACTGCAATTAACAAACAGGATATTTCTTTATTATGTCAAAGCTGTAAGAATTTATTTGAATCTGCTGTAGATTGTGCTGAAGTAGTGCAGGCAAAGCAGGCTTTCATTGAACATGGAGCGCAGTGTGCTGTTATGACGGGAAGCGGTTCAGCAGTATTCGGAATTTTTAAAAATCAGGAAAGTGCAGAAGCATGTGCAGAAGCATTAAAAGAAAAATTTGAATTTGTACAAGTGTGTAAAACTGTCAAAGAGGCATTTTTAGTGCCGTAGCAGGAGGGGATTCTGTGAAAAAATATCGGATTTCAGCTGTTTTATGCAGTATATTGATGATGACAGGATTTATGCAGATTCCGGTCAGTGCAGAAGAAGAAACAGAATCAGAATTAAGTTTGCAGACCGGTCATTTTGAAAGTTATGCACAGTATGAAAATGCCTCATCTGCCGGAAGGCTGATTGCTGCAAATGAATCAGCAGCAGCAGAAGTAGAAGAAACACTGCCTGTTAAATTTGATTTGCGCTCAAGAGGTTTGGTGAGTTCTGTAAAGAATCAGAAAAATTATGGAATGTGCTGGAGTTTTTCAGCAGTTAGTGCAATTGAAAGCGGTTTGATAGCAAGGCGGCCGGCGATTGATTTATCAGAATGGCATTTGGCATATTATATGTATTCGCAGAAATTTGGATTTCCGCTTGCATTTAATACAGATATGGACGATGTATTTCAGCAGGGAGGAAATTATTATATGATGACACCGATGCTGACGAGCTGGACAGGGCCTGTTTCAGAATCTGTATTTCCATTTGATGACATGACGGTGTTAAATCCAGATGCGGACTGGGTGGAAGTACGTTCACAGGCGGAACATCATGTTTCAGATGCGGAGTTGTTCACATATCATATTGAAGATGATAATTTTCAGGCACAAGTGGAAGCAGTTCAGCAGGAAATCTGGAATGGAAATGCATTGTCGATGAGCTATTATAATAATAATACTTATTATCGGAAGCAGAATTTTTCTTATTATAATTATGCAAATGTGAAATCAGGCGGAACATATCATGCAGTTTCTATTGTCGGCTGGGATGATACTTTTCCGGCAGGAAATTTCAGAACAATTGCTCCGGCAGATGGTGCATGGCTGGTAAAGAACAGCTGGGGTGCAGATTGGGGAGATAATGGATATTTCTGGATTTCTTACTATGACCCGACAATGATGGATTTTTACACATTGGATACAGAACAGTTTGACAAGCATGACAGTATCTATCAGTATGATGATTATGGTTATTGGACAGCATTTTCAATTTCTGAGTCAGATGAATCGGTTTATATTGCGAATGTATTCACAGCAGAGGAAGATACTTGTTTAACTTCGGTCATGCTGTGCAATACAATGCCAGATGAAGCATATGAAATTCAAATTTATACAGATTTGATGAAAGATACTGTTCCAAATTCAGGGACTGCATCGGTAGAAACTTTTGGTATGTTATCTGGTGTAGGCTATCATACAGTAGATTTAACAGAAGCTGTTCCGCTGAAAGCAGGAGAGAAATTTTCCATTGTTGTGAAGCTTTCCGGCGAAGCAGGACAGCATATTGCTTGTGAAGCACATAGTGAAAGTACTGTTACAAAAAATGATGTCTTAATTTCTTCTGAACAGAATATTCTGACAGAAGAAATGATTCTGGAAAGTTTCAGTAAAGGCGAAAGCTTTTACAGTAAAAACGGAAGAACATGGACAGATATTTATACACAGAAACCAGTGGAAGATAGTTATACAGCTTCTGACGGTTCAGAATTCTGGGCATATACAGTAGTGGGGAATATTTGTCTCCGAGGATTGACAAAGCAGGAAGGTGCAATTATTTTTTCAGAAGATTGTGATGCACTTCCGGCAGGAACAGAAATTTCGCTTTCCAGTCCGAATAGTTCTGAAATTTACTACAGTCTGAATGACGGAGCATATCAGCTTTATACAGGAGCGATTATCATGCCGGAAGAAGAACTGAATATTTCAGCATATGCAGTTTGTGATGGTGTGGAATTCCCGATTTTTGAGAAATGCTATGCTGTGCAGGAAGCGCAGATTTCAAGTTTGCTTGCTATCCGGAACAATACAGAAAAATATTATCTCACATTTGAAAAAACAGGGGAAAACAGATATTCTACAGAAGTGCCTGCTTTAAAAGAAACAGAATCTTTCTCACTGCTTCCGATTTCCACGGGAGAAATTGTATCTGATGATGAGTGGCTTGTTTCAGGAAGGGCAACGCAGATTCAGCCGGACAGTTCCGGAAAGACAAGATTATATGTATCAGAAGCAGGAATGCAGGATACTGTTTATGAAATTACATTTACTTATCCATTAGGAGATGTGAACAGAGATTTTGCAGTCAATGCCTCAGATGCAGCAGCAGTATTAGTATATGCTTCTGAAGTGGGAACAGGGTTAAAGCCTGTGCTTTCTGATGAAAACTGGACAGTTCGTGCAGATTATAATCATGATGGAAAAGTGAATGCAAGCGATGCAGGAGCGATTCTGGTTTATGCGGCAGAACGAGGCGTTTCCGGAAAATAAAATATATAAATAATTATATAAGGAGAACAGCGATTTATGATTTTTTATCTGTTTGGTATTGATAATTTATATTTACAGCTTTTATTGTCAGCAGTGATTAGTTTTGTGCTGACATTTGGCGGAATTGAACTGGGAAGCAAATTTCTTCCAAAAGACCAAGGCAGAGAATTTGCAGTGAATGGCGCATTATCTAAGGGAAAAGCAAGAGGCGCAGGCATTATTTTAATGATAGCTTTCATTCTTGCAAGCGTGTTATGTGTGCCGTTAAGCATAGAGTATATGATTTATTTAGCGGCGATATTTCTGGAGATGATGAGCGGATATTTAGACGATGCTGCAAAAGTGCCGTGGGGCGAATTAAAGAAAGGCCTGATTGATTTAGTAGTTTCAGCAGGGGTTTCAGTGACATATTATTTCTTTCATGGAGGGGCAGTGACACTTCCGTTATTTGGACTAAGCTTTGAAATTCCGATGGTGGTATATATTATTTTAGGCATTATTTTAATCTGGGCAAGCATTAACGTGACGAACTGTTCAGACGGTGTAGATGGGTTATGTGCAAGTCTTTCAACAGTTACACTGACAAGTGCGCTGCTTTTGATTAGCTTATATGTGAAAAATCATGATAATGCAGGCAATATTGTACCGGAACAGATTTTTGTCTGGATGGTATTATTTGTATTGATAGCGTATTTATGGTTTAACTGTTCACCAAGCCGGATACTGATGGGAGATGCAGGCTCAAGAGCAATCGGGTTAATTATTGCATTAGCGTTTATGCTGTCGGGAATGCCGTTCATGTTTATTCCGTGTGCGTTGATGTTAATTATTGACGGCGGATTAGGATTAGTGAAATTAACTGTTTTAAGAGTAACCAAATCTAAAACTTTCATGAAGAATATTAGAACGCCAATTCATGACCATGCCAGAAAGAACAAAGGCTGGAGTGATACACAGGTCGTGACAAGATTCACGTTAATACAACTGTTACTTTCTGCTGCATTTATTTGTACAGCATATTTTGGAAGTCAGTTTATTTAGTAAGAGAAGAAATTTTATCAGCGATATCTTTAAAAACGGGGGCAGCGGCAGAATTGCCGTAGCCTCCGTCTTCTATTAAGACAGTAACGGCATATTGAGGGGTATCAATTGGAAAATAGCCGGTAATCCATGCATGACAATATTCCACACCGTTTTCATCATAGCGGCCAGTTTGCGCAGTAGAAGTTTTTCCAGCAGCAAAGACAGTATCTGGTACAGCATTGGAATTTTCATTTTCATTGATAGCGGCAATCATCATATCTTGAAGATAATAAGCAGTATTTTTAGAAATGGCTTTTGCAAACATGGGAGCTGGTTCAGGTTCTGTGAGAGTAATGCCGTCACGGGTGAAGCCTTTCATTAAATGTGCAATGGGCATATTACCGTTGTTTGCAATTGCACAGGTCATTTGCGTTACTTGTAAGGGAGTAGCAGTCAGAAGCCCCTGACCGAAACAGAAATTCGCCATTTCAGCAGGATAATTTAAATCTTCAATAGAGGGAAGTGTACCGCTGGAAGAAATAATGCTGTGTGTTAAAGGAATTTGTGAACCAAAGCCGAAATTTTGAGCTGTTTCACGCATGAAAGCAGGGGTTAAATGCTGACTGAGCTGAATGAAATAGCTGTTGCAGGAGGAAATAACTGCATGTTTCATATCTAAAGTGCCATGACCTGCTAAATTATGACAGCGAAACAGCTGATTTTTAATTTCAACACTGCCGGTACAATTGGCAAGATAATTTTGAAGCTGTTCTGTATAGGCATCTGCACAGGTGACAAGCTTAAAGATAGAGCCTACATTATAGGCATATAAACAGCGGTTAATCAAAGGGGAATCTGGATTGCTGAGGGCTTCACCGATATGGGAAGGAGTATAATCAGGAAAACTCGCCATAGCAAGAATATCACCAGTCTGAACGCTCATGACCACAACAGCACCTTTAGAAATGGCTTGTTCTTCACAAATTGTTTGTATACGGCTGTCAAGTGTAGTCACAATGCCATTGTTCAGATATTGAATCGGGGAAACTTGTATTTCTGCACCTTCCAGAATATGCCCAAGCGCATCAATGGTATAAGTGACACTGGCAGTATCTGTTTTTTGTCTGAGAATGGAATTATAATCCGCTTCCAAAGCAGTAATGCCCGTATGTTCAAGCGTATAGCCAAGTAAATGCTGTGCTGAAGGGGTTTCAGAATATCTTTGAGGAACTTCCAGAACATGAATGTCTGAAGCTTGAAATTGATTGCAGTCTACCTGACAAGTGCAGGGCTTTCCAGTGCGAAGTGCTTCCAGCAGAGGTGTCATTTCTTGCACATGGGGAAATAATTCCTGTACTGCTTCCGGAGAAGGCTTTACAACAGCATAATAAAGCATTTTCTGATTGACGAAATTGTGAAAATTCCGGTCATAAATACCGCCTTCAGCAGAACCTGCTGTAATTGTAAGCTGACTTTGATGCAGAGCTGTTTTCAGATAGGCGGTATCTTTCATCTGAAATGCCAGATTTGTGATTAAAAGCATTCCGCCAAAAACAGAAAACATACTGAGCAGAAGCATTCTTTGATAGATATTATGAGAAAAATGCATGAAAAAACCTCCCATATTCAGTGAGTTACTGAAAGTATGGGAGATTTTTAGCAGATTATGCATTAAAGCCAGTTAGATAATTTTGCATTTTTGGAGCGTTCAAAGAGTAAAGTATGCACTTCTTCGGTAATTTGCGGAATACTGTTTCCGTGCCAGTAGACCACAACAGATTGATTTTTTTTCTGATGATACGGATGGGAGACAGAACGGCGGTAGGCTTTGAGATAAGCACTTTTTGCATTGTCGGAGCTGTTTTTCCGAAAGAGTTCAATTTCTGCCGGAGTGGTTTGTTTTTTGCGGAACAGGAAACGAATGACATAATCAGGCATTGCAGACCAAGGCAGTTTCCAGCTGGAAAATTTTGAGAAGGCAATTTTTTTCGCCTTATCGAGGTCAATTGTATTTCCCATAGGGATATAATACAAGTGCTGGTCTTCGCCGTTGCCACGTTTATGGACTTCGGGGCTGGTAATGGTCTGCCGGAGAGCAGAGAGGTAGACGGGAAGCGAATCCCATCCGTGAGATTTGTCCGGATTGACAGCATCAGCACGGTATACCCAATAATTTGTATATTTTCCGTGGGTGATATTGATGACGACAATATTCTGATACTGTTCCATCTGCATAAGAATTCCCCCTTCAATCGGTATTCTGGAAGCAGATTCAGGCCTCCAGTAAGACTGTAAAAGGACCATCATTACATAAGCTGACTTTCATATCAGCTCCGAAAATGCCATGTTCTACAGAAGAAATCTGTGTACGGAGCTGGGTGAGAAAGATTTCATAGAGATGTTCAGCCAGTTCTGGATTTCCGGCATGGCAAAAGCTGGGACGGTTTTTCCGGCAGTCTGCATAAAGGGTAAACTGTGAAATCACTAGGACTGCACCGCCGACATCTTTCAGTGAGAGATTTGTTTTTCCGTCCGCATCAGCGAAAATGCGGATTTTCACTAATTTGTCAGCCAATTTTCTGGCGGTTTCTTCGGTATCCTGCGCACCGACACCGAGAAATACAACATAGCCAAGACCGATTTTTCCAACAATTGCGCCGTCAACAGAAACAGAGGCTTCTGTGACACGCTGAACAACAAGCTTCATGAGAACGACATCCTTTAAAAAATAATACTTACTTTCAGTATAGCATAGTTTCCAGTAAATTGCAAGTGTTTTTTGAAAAAAATATGAAATTGTATCTACTTGATTTTTCCTGTAAAATATGTTATGATGAAAGAGAAAATTTTATTAAAGAAAGGATACTTGCAAATGAGTAATATTGTGTTGGCTTCTGGTTCTCCGAGAAGGCAGGAGTTATTAAAATTAGTGACAGAAGATTTTGAAATTTGTCCGGTAGATGCAGATGAGACCATTCCGGAGGGAATGCCGATTCAAATGGCAGCAGCATTTTTAGCAGATTTAAAAGCAAGTTCGTGTGCAAAGCTGTTTCCGGATAAGATAGTAATTGGCTGTGATACGATGGTAGTGCATGAAGAGAAAATCATGGGAAAGCCGAAAGACAGAGAAGAGGCTTTTCAGATGCTTAGAAAATTATCAGGCGAAGTGCATTCTGTTTTAACAGGCGTTTCTTTGTATTACGGCAGACAGACAACAGTTTTCACAACAGAAACAAGTGTGGAGTTTTACACACTTTCAGATAATGAAATCAATGCTTATTTAGATACGGGAGAACCGTTTGATAAAGCGGGAGCTTATGGCATTCAGGGGAAGGGTTCACTTCTGGTCAAAGCAATTGAAGGCGATTATTTCAATGTTGTGGGCTTGCCTGTAGCATCTCTTTCCAGAAATCTGAAACAGTTTGAAACGCTTATCAGAAAGCCGAAAATTACACTCAGGCCGAAAATTTAAAAATTTCGGGGAGAATATTGACTTTTCGCTGAAAATTTGCTATACTATACTTGTATGTTTATTTTTAATTTTAGAAATTGGAGTGATTTTTTATTATGGAATGGCGTGGATTAAACGACCTTCGTGAACAGTTTTTAACATTTTTTGAAAGCAAGAATCATACTAGAATGGCAAGTGCTTCTTTGATTCCGCAGGGAGACAAGAGTTTGCTGTTAATCAATTCTGGCATGGCACCGCTGAAAAAATTCTTTCTTGGGCAGGCAGTACCGCCTAATGTGCGTGTGACGACTTGTCAGAAGTGTATCAGAACGCCTGATATTGAAAATGTTGGTAAAACAGCAAGACACGGCACATATTTTGAAATGCTTGGAAATTTCTCATTTGGAGATTATTTCAAGCGTGAAGCGATTCAGTGGGCATGGGAATTTTTTACAGAAGTGTTGAAAATGCCTGTGGATAAACTGCATTGTTCTGTTTTTGAAAATGATGATGAAGCTTATGATATTTGGACAAAGGAAATAGGAGTTGACCCCTCTCACATGGTAAGAATGGGCAGAGAGGATAATTTCTGGGAACACGGAACAGGACCTTGCGGACCATGTTCAGAAATTTACTTTGACCGTGGTGCAGAGAAAGGCTGTGGAAAGCCGGATTGTCACGTTGGCTGTGAATGTGACCGTTATGTGGAAGTGTGGAATTTAGTATTCAGTCAGTTTGATTCTGATGGCAACGGACATTATGCTGAAATGGAGCATAAAAATATTGATACAGGTATGGGCTTAGAGCGTTTAGCATGTGTCATGCAGGGTGTAGATAACCTGTTTGAAGTCGATACCGTTCAGAATATTATGAAGCACATTTCCAGAATTGCTGGTGTGAACTATCATGAAAACCATGATACAGATGTCTCTTTAAGAGTTATCACAGACCATATCAGAAGCACAACCTTCATGGTAGGGGACGGCGTATTACCTTCTAATGAGGGAAGAGGTTATGTTCTTAGAAGACTGCTCCGCCGTGCAGCCCGTCATGGACGTATGATAGGCATTAAAGGGACATTCCTGCATGAAGTCTGTGATACTGTCATTGATGAAAATAAAATTGCTTACCCTGAACTGGAAGAAAAAAGAGCTTATATCAAGAAGATTATTAAAGTCGAAGAAGAAGCTTTTGCAAAGACCATTGACAAGGGTATGGAACTTTTAAC
Organism: Oscillospiraceae bacterium; assembly: GCA_045541055.1. Classification (GTDB taxonomy): domain Bacteria; phylum Bacillota; class Clostridia; order Oscillospirales; family Ruminococcaceae; genus UBA3855. The sequence goes on along the minus strand of JAZQIL010000235.1, from coordinate 14,747 downwards.
AGATATCATGAGCCAGTCTGAAAATAAAACGCTTTCCGGTGAAGATGTCTTTAAATTAAGTGATACTTACGGCTTCCCGTTTGATTTAACCGTTGAAATTGCTGCTGAAAAAGGCTTTACAGTAGATGAAGCTGGTTATCGTGAACTTGTGAAGAAACAGAGAGATACTGCAAAAGCTGACCACGCTGCAAAAGCAAGCTCTTCATGGGCGGATAATTCTGTCAAGCTGAATCTCCAGAAAACAGAATTTGTCGGATATAAGACTTTAACAGAAGATGCAGAAATTTTAGCAATTCTGAAAAATCAGGAAGAAGCAGATTCTGTTTCAGAAGGGGAAGAAGCTGTACTTGTATTAGATACAACTCCCTTTTATGCTGAAAGTGGCGGACAGGTTGCTGACCACGGTAAAATCTTTACAGACAATGCGAAATTTAAAGTAACCGCTGTCACCAAAGATGAAGACGGTCATTATCTGCATTTTGGTGTCATGAAATCCGGTGCTTTAAGTGTCGGTGATGAAGTAGAAACAAAAGTTTGCTCTAAATTCAGAAATAAAGTGATGAGAAATCATACAGCAGCGCATTTATTGCAGGCAGCTTTAAGACAGGTATTAGGTGACCATGTTCATCAGGCTGGTCAGCTGGTAAATGAAAAGGCTTGCAGATTTGACTTTTCACATTTCAGTGCAATGACAACAGAAGAAATTCAGAAAGTAGAAGCACTTGTGAATACTTGGATTTTGGAAGCAATGCCCGTAGAAGTCAATGAAATGCCGATTGAACAGGCTAAGAAACTGGGTGCAATGGCATTATTCGGGGAAAAATACGGTGATGTTGTCAGAGTGGTAAAAGCTGGAGAAGTTTCTATTGAATTCTGTGGCGGTACTCATGTGAAAAATACTTCAAATATTGGCTTATTCAAAATTGTTTCTGAAAATTCAGTTGCATCTGGTGTCAGAAGAATTGAAGCTGTCACCGGTGAAGGTGTGATTGAATTGCTGAATTCTTTACAGAATACCATCAATGAAAGTGCAAAGGCTTTAAAATTGAATAATCCTGCGGAACTTCCTGCAAAGTGCGTTTCTATTACAGCACAGCTCAAAGAAACTGAAAAAACAGTTGAATCTCTCCGTCAGAAAATGGCAGGAAATGCGCTTGATGAGATTCTGAAATCTGCTAAAATCGTAAAAGATGTGGAAGTTATCGGCGCAAAGGTGCAGAATGCTAACGCTGATATGCTTCGCAAGATGGGCGACCAGATGAAGAGTACAGACAAGCCTTTGATTGCAGTACTGGCAGGCATTGGCGGAGAAAAGGGGCAGTTATACTGCATTTGTACAAAATCCGCACTTGCAAAGGGCGCACATGCCGGAAATATCGTGAAGAAAGTAGCTGCTTTGACAGAAGGCAAGGGCGGCGGTCGTCCTGACAGTGCTATGGCAGGGATTGGCAAGCAGGAACTTGTAGATAAGGCTTTCGCTGAATTAGAATCAATTGTTGCTGAATTTGTAAAATAAATTCCAGTTTGGTAAAGTTCGTGTAATAAATCGGAATTCAGAGGGGATAGTATGCAAAAATATGGTACAATTACAAAGGTCGGAAATACAGATATAAATGTCTATATTGAAGGCAATGGAAATATCACAGTCATTTTTATGGCAGGTTCTGGGGTTGGTTGTCCAACATTTGAATATAAGCCTGTTTATAAAAGAATGTCTGACAAGTATCGTATCGCAGTCGTAGAAAAGGCGGGCTACGGATTAAGCGGTAAAGCCACAACAGAAAGAACTGTTGAAAATCTTGTCGAAGAAAGCAGAACTGCATTAAGAAATTTGCATATTGAACCGCCTTATATTCTTGTACCACATTCATACTCTGGATTTGAAGCAATTTGGTGGGCAAATACTTACCCAGAAGAAATAAAAGCAGTACTCGGACTTGACATGGGATTTCCAAACATGATGAAAGCACAGGCAAAAGAAATTCCTCATGAAAAGAAAAAAGCGATGATTGCAAAATCAAGGTCACTCATGCAGAAAATTGCAAAGCGTGGTATATTAGATAAACTGCTCAGAAACAGAACCGTGAATGCCTCCGGACTTCTGGACAGTAACGAACTTTCAGAGGAAGAAAAAAAGACCTATGAGGAAATTTATTATCAAAATATCACAAGTGAAGCAGTATTTGAGGAATCTTTGCTTGCAGAAAGTAATGCAGAAAAAGCAAACAGCACAGGCTATTTATCTTGCCCGTCATGTTTTATTGTAAGCAATATGAAATCACCTGTAAAGGCTCTTTCATGGCAGCAGGCTGCAAAGGATTATGCGGAACATTGCCATGCAGAGATGCACTTAATCAATGAAGGACATATGATGTATACCAAGATACCTGACCAGATTGTTGAAATATTCAAAACTTTTTTGCAAAAGATAAATTTATAACTTAAATTCTGAATTCAAACTGAGGTAAAATTATTAAGGAGGAATTTATCATGGATAAAGATTGTTTATTCTGTAAGATTATAGCAGGGGAAATCCCCTCTGCAAAGGTGTATGAAGATGAGGCTGTATTTGCATTCAAGGACATCAGCCCGATTGCACCGGTTCACTATTTGTTCGTGCCGAAAACACATATTTGCTGTGCAAAAAAAATTACTGCTGAAAATTCTCAGTATGTAGCGAAAATTTTTGAATCCATTGCAAAAGTTTGTGAACAGGAACATATTGACAGCTATCGTGTTATCAATAACTGCGGTGAAGATGCTGGTCAAAGTGTGATGCATTTGCATTTTCATTTAGTGGCTGGCAAAAAAATGGGCTGGGGTGAACAGTCTCTCGGTTAAAAGGAGTATTTCAAATGGCTGAATATTATGAAATGAAAATTGCTGGACTGGACAGAAAACTGAAAAAATGCCCTGTCAATGAAAAATTAGATATTGCAGCATTTATCATGTTTTCCGATGTGGAAGTCACTGTGAAATCAGCAGAACAGCTCCTTGCAAAAGTGCCGGAATTTGATGTGATTTTAACAGCAGAATCCAAAGGCATTCCATTGGCTTACGAAATGGCTCGCCAAAGCGGTAAAAATTATGTTGTTGCTCGGAAATCTGTGAAGCTTTACATGCAGAATGTTGTTTCTGTGAATGTGAAGTCCATCACAACTGCAAATGAACAGGTGTTACATTTAGACGGCGAGAAAGCAGAATTGCTCAAAGGGAAAAAAGTTTTAATTGTAGATGATGTCATCAGTACAGGAGAATCTTTAAGAGCTTTAGAATATCTGGTGGAAAAAGCTGGTGGAACAGTTGCCGGAAAAACAGCTGTATTAGCAGAAGGTGACGCTTCCGAAAGAACAGATATTATTTATTTGGAAAAGTTGCCATTGTTTTTTAAGGATTAAGCATGAAAAGACCGGCATTATATATAGGACTGCCTTATATTATCGGATTGCTGATTGCATCGAAATTAGATATCCTGTCATGGAGTGTGATTCTTCTGACGGCAGTAGGAGTGATTTTATATCGCCGGTCTGTCTGGAAATATGTCGTACTCAGCACGCTGTCATGTCTGATAGCGTGCTGTAGTTATTGGCATCACACGGCATTGACGGAAGAAGTACAGAGAAATTTCATTGGACAGGAAATTTTATTTACAGGGCAGATTACAGAGAAAACAGCTTATACAAGCGGAAATGCAGATTATCTTTTGAAAGGAAAAATCAATGGAAGCATTTCAGCAAATATTGAATTATTTATAGATGATACAAGTTTTAATTATGGGGATAGTTTAACCATTTCAGGGAAGCCTGAAAAGATAACTTCCAATTATTTATTTGACGGTGCAGGCTATTCCAAAGCGAAAAATTTATTTTTATGCATTGAGAAAGAAACCGAACCGGAAATTTTAGAAGTGAAGCCTTTGGAAAGGCAAACGCTGTTCAGTATCGTTTACAATTGGAGAATGCGCATGACAAAACGGATTCAAGCGCATATGCCGGAAGATACCGGAGCAATGCTGACAGGAATGTTATTCGGTGAGAAAGCAAATTTAAAGCATAGTGTGAAAACTTCGTTATACAGGGCAGGAATCGGGCATACATTAGCAATTTCGGGATTACATTTAGATTTTTTAGCAATGTGTGCAAACTGGATTCTTGAAAAGTTAAAAGCAGGCAGAAAAACGAAATTTTGTTTTATTGGGCTGGCATGTGGATTATTTGTGATATGTGCCGGAGAAACGGTTTCAGTGAAAAGGGCTTGTATAATGATATTGCTTTCACAAAGTGCGAAATTATTTTATCGTAAGGCAGATGCATTTAATTCGCTTGCAATAGCAATGTTGCTGTTAGGGGCGGAAAATCCGTTTGTGATACATAGTCCGGCATTTTGGCTGTCTTGTACAGGAGCGTTTGGAATTGGTGTAGCAGGGCAGTATATGATAAAAGAACTGCCTGAAAAAGAATTTTATCATATACTTTTGAAAGATTTCATAGCATTCACATGGACATTTTTCATCATTTTGCCGGTGAGTGCGCTGTATTTCAACGAATTTTCGATAATATCGCCTTTCACGAATTTATTTTTAACGCCAATCTGTTTAATTGCAATGTTAATGGGTGCATCAGCGATATGTTTCGGCTGTGAGGGTGTAATTGCAGAATTTTTCCTGTCTGTAGCGGATAAATTGAATCAAATCATACTGGAGATTTCCAATTTTCTGGCGGGGTTGAAATGGACACATGTTTCAACAGAGAGTGAAATTTTAATTATTTTGATTGGTGCAGGAGTAATTTTTGGCATATTGATTCAAGTATGTTTGAAAAGCCGGAAAATGACGACAATATTTGTTTTAATTGCTTTAAGCGTTACTGGAATTGCTTTGAATTTTGAAAGAATTTCACAGGCTGAAAATTTGAAAATTGCTGTGCTGGGAGATGAAACAAATTGCCTTTTAGCAGTCTGCAAAAATGAAGAAGCAATTTTATTTGACATGACCGGAAATTATTATGCTCCGAATTATGCAGAAGCGTATCTTGAAAAATCTGGTATTGCACATGTAGAAGGGCTATATTTAGCGAATCCAAAAGAAAAATCTTTAAAACGCTATGCGGAATATTTACGCTTTATGACACCGGAAGAATTATGGATGCTTAAAAAGCCAAAACGGGCAATTTTCACAGAACAAAAATTATATTATGCAGAACAGAAAGAAATTTTATTTCACGGTGCAAAGATAGAAGCAGAACAGAATTTGATTAAAATTTTTTATGCAGATAAAATTTATATTTGCAAGAAAGAGAAAACAGAAATGCAGGAAACACCGGATATTTTAACAATTTACGGAACAAGTCAGGGAATTCAGCCGGATTGTGGATTGCTTTTCATACTGGACGAGAATAAATTATATTTTTCAGATACGCATACTTATATTGCAGAAAATAATCTGGAAGTAACGATTGCAGAAAACGGCAAGTGTCGGGTAAGGAGATTATATGCTATTGACAGATGAAAAGGGTTTACAGAATCAGCTTAAATCAGGATTATCAAATCTGTATTATTTTTACGGAAGCGATATTCTTGGAGTTGAAAACTGTGTGAAAAGAGTGATAAAAGCTGTTGGCGGAGTCGAAAATGTCACACGGCTTGACGGGCAGAATTTAGATTTGAATCAATTAGCGGAAGAAGCAGAATTATGTCCGATGTTTGCGGAATATAACTGTATTCACATTCATGACTGCAATCTGGAAACGTTCAAAGAAGCGGAAAGAAAGGCTTTCATGCAGATTGTAGAAAATGTTTCAGGGCAGACAATATTTATTTTTGATGTAACAGGCTTTGACATTTACGGAGGAAAGACAGGCAAGAATAAAAAGCCCACTGCTAAAAATAAAAAACTGATAGATTATATTGCAAAGTCCGGAATTGTTTGCATTTGTGAGCCGAAAACAGTTTCTCAGATGGCGACTGAAATTATTTCAAAAACGAAAAAATTAGGCTGTACCATTGAAAAGCCAGCTGCTCAGATGTTAGCAATGCAGTGTAATTGTCAGACTTTAATGATTCAGAATGAATTAAATAAGCTTTGTGCTTATGTCAACGGCGGAAGTATTACAGAAGCGTTAATTCAAGAGATGGTCACACCGCAGTTAGAAACGACTGTTTATGTTTTAACGGCAGCGATTTTAAAAAGACGTACTAGAGACGCTTTGAAAGCGGTAGAAGAATTATTAGCTTTAAGAGTAGAAATGCCTTATTTAATGGCAGTGGTTTCAGGAAGTTTCATAGATGTGCAAAGGGCATCTGCTGCCCGAAGAAACGGCAGAACTGTACAAGATGTAATGAATGATTTCGGTTATAAATTCAGTTTTGCAGTAGAGCGTTCTTTTCGTGACAGCATGGGGGAAACACCGGAGCATATTACAGAATGTTTGAATCTGCTTTGTGAAGCGGAACGGAAAATGCATTCCGGCACGGTTGACGAGCGTGTTCTCTTTGAAAAGACTGTCATTGAAATGTTAAGGAGATAAATCGGAATTTGGAGGGTAAATCTACAATGTCACTACATCAAAAAAAGATTATGTTTACAATACTTGATATAATAATTACACTTATTGTAGATTTCCTATCTTTGCAATTGACCATTACTTATTACATTACAGTAACTGGCACAACAGCTCCATCTACCATTGAAAAAAAGATTTTAATTTTTCCAATTATGGCATTGGGAATAATTATTCTTTTTACTGTAATCACTTTTTTAATTTACTATAAACTTCGTAAAAAACAAATCATTAGTAAAAAATATCTTATACTTGTTGGATTCAATGTTGTGCCACTTTGGTGTTTGATTGATGGATTAGTAGATACGATGATGGAATATAGGAACTTATGGGATTTAATAATGAAATAAATTCTGATTTATCAAAGGAGTGATGTGGATGAATAAATTTGAGTATATAAAATGGTTTTGGAAACACAATGATGATGATACACCGATTCTTTTATTTTACGAAATTGATTTGGAAAATGAGAGATATGCCACGAGAATGGTGCAGGTGTTTTCAGATAAAAGAGCAATTCCTGTTATTGAAAAGGGCTTTGATTATATCACGGAAGAACCTATTCCAACAATAGATGAGATTAACATAGAACCTGAATTTTTTGCTGAAATCATTTCAAAAGAAGAATTTGAAGCTGTATACAAGTCAAAAAAATATGCAGGAGAGATTAGTTTGAAAAGTCTGAAAGAAAATTTCTGGAATCAGTTTGACAGTTCCGGCGGAGTGGTGACCTATCAGGATATTGTTTTAAAAGAGGATATGTTTCAGGCAGAATATCCAAATGGAATTCTTCTTGATGCAGGATATTATCAGGACAGATTTAAAGTCTATGTGATTTCGGGTAATCACTGGGAAAAACCGCTTGCTGTTTATGAATGTGATACGCCGGAGGAAATGTTATTATTCATGCAGAACGCTGTTGAAAGGTTCTGCTTTAAAAAGGAGTGATGTAAGTGCTTCAAATTAAACAGGCAATTATTGTAGAAGGAAAATATGATAAAATAAAATTATCATCTTTAGTAAAAGCAGTAATTATTCAAACAAATGGTTTCGGAATTTATAAGAATCCGGAATTATTAGAGTTAATCCGGTACTATGCGAAAACAACAGGTATTTTAATTTTAACGGATTCAGACAGGGCAGGCTTTCAGATAAGGAATTATATTAAGGGCGCAGTACCAGAGGGAACTATTAAAAATATTTATATTCCGGACGTATTCGGAAAAGAACGCAGAAAAGTAAAGCCTTCCGCAGAGGGGAAACTTGGTGTAGAAGGCATTGACGCTGAAATTTTAAGAGAAGTCTTCCGGAAAGCAGGCGTTTTAACAGAAGAAAAGGAAATTTCTGAGCCGATTACAAAAGCAGATTTATTTTCTGCCGGCTTAACTGGTATGCCAAACAGTTCCGAAAAAAGAAGAATCTTTCAAAAGGCTTTCAATTTGCCGTCAAATTTATCAGCGACAGCATTGTTAGAAGTATTAAATTCTATGATGACAAGAGAAGAATTTTTTCATAAAGCAGAGGAGATATTATGCGAATCGCTTCACTGACATTTGTAGTAGTCGTATTGCCGATATTGCTGTTAAGCTATTATCTTTTGCCGGATAAGCTGAGAACGGGATTTTTAACAGTGAGCAGTTTACTGTTGTACAGCTGGGGAAGCCCTTGGAGGGTATGTTATCCGCTTATATATTTATGTTATGATTATGGTACAGGGCTTTTACTGGAAAAGTACAGGAAAAAAAGAAATTTTTCTACAGGAATACTTTGTATTTCTGTCATGATGCAGGTTTCAGCAATGGCACATATTCGAGGCGTCTTACAGGAAGAAAATCATTTTCCGTTTGGAATCGTATTCTACACATTACAGGGATTAGGGTATTTAATAGGAATATACTGGAATCGCCATAAAGCAGAAAGAAATTTTTTCAAATTAGGGGTATATTTATTATTTTTTCCGTCTTTGTTTGCAGGAGGATTGTTTTCTTATACAGCATTTTCATCGCAGAAGCGTAAAAAAAATTTAAATCCGATTGCATTCAGCAAAGGGATTAGTTTATTTATCAGAGGTTTAGCTGAAAAGGTTGTATTAGCAGACACATTCGGATATATTTTCAGAGAATTACAGCAAATTTCACCGGAAGAAATGAGTATGCTGACGGCATGGATGATAACAATTATTTTTTCTATGTATTTATATTTTGAACTGTTGGGATATTCTGAAATGGCGAGGGGATTAGGCGCATGTTTCGGGTATGAACTGCCGAAAAATTTCAGCCATCCGTTTTTTACACCAAGTATGACAGCTTTTATGAAAAATTGGAATATGACACTTGTATCATGGTTTGAAACGAATTTTCAAAAAAGTTTATTCCGGAAAAATGGTAAAAATATAGGATTTATTTTCATGTGGGTTTTGATTGGTGTCTGGTATGGTCTGAAAGTGCAGTTTCTTTTATGGGGGTTGCTGGCAGGCATTTTAATTTTAAATGAGAAACTGTTTTTAGAAAAGATAATTCAGAAAAATTATTTCGGAGGAGTAATTTATACAGTTCTTGTTTCGCAATTTTTATGGGTATTGTTATTCAGTGAAAATTTAACACAAACGGCTGGTTATTGGAAGGCAATGCTAGGCTTTGGAAATGGAATATTTGACCGGACGGGAATATATTTTACAGTTTCTTATCTGGCATTGATTTTAATCGGATTTTACATTGCAACAGATTTATTCAAGAATATTGCAGAACGAATGAGTGCTTCAAAATTCGGTCAGAAACTAATGGTATTCATGCCAGTATTTCACAGTGTATTATTGATATTCTGTATTGCGTCCATGCTGTACAGTGAGCAAAGCACACACATGTGGCTATGGCTGTAAGGAGAGAAACGCATGAAAAAATTAAAAAAAGCCTCTGGAATTGCGTATATGACAATTATTTTATTAAGTACAGTATATTTTATATTTGGTGCAGGTAATTTAAAAAATTTCAATGCCACGGCTTTTCCGAAGCTGAACAGAGAAAATTTTTTAGACGGTACGTTTGCGGAGGAATTTGAAGCATATTTAAAAGAATATTTAGGATTTCATGACAGTTTATTTCAATTGAAAAGCCGGTCAGATTTCATTATTGGTGAAAAGAGAATTCAAGGGGTTTATATTACAGAAGAACGCTTAATGAAAAAGAATTCTCTTGCTGGAACAGGAAGTGCAGAACAGATAAATGCATTTTATGAAGCGTATCCTTTACCGACATATTTGGTTTTAGTGCCGTCTGCTTCTGAGATTTATGAAGAAACGCTTCCGGCGAATATGCTTTATACTAGTCAGGAAAAATGGATAAAAAGCATTTATTCTGATACAAGTACAGGAATTCGCTGTATTGATGCATATCATATTTTAAATTCTTTAGAAGACAGTTATATTTATTACCGGACGGATTCACATTGGACGAGTTACGGAGCGTATTATGTATATCAGTCAGCGATTCAGAAAATGGGGTTTACGCCTGTATCTTATCAAAAATATGTGATTTCGCATTTAAGCACGGAATTTCGGGGAGATTTATACCAGAAAACACTGTATGACAAAGTGAAACCAGATGTACTGGACTGCTACACCTATGAGAAAGGCAGTCAGATTCTTGGAATTACAGCATATTATCAAGATGGAATGGTTCAGAAACGAACGGAATTATATGACCGTTCTGCACTGGAAACTGAAAATATGTATCAATTTTATTTAGGAAAGCCATGTGAAAAGCTGATTATCAAGACAGATTTGGAAAATGATAAGAAATTATTATTATATAAAGATGATTATGCAGATTGTATGATTCCATTTTTATTACAGCATTATGCTGAAATCTGTGTAGTGAATTTAGAACAGACAGGTGCAAATTTTGAACATATTGTCAGTCCGGAGGATTACACGCAGATAATGATTTTATGCAGTGCCGAAAACTGGCAGGAGATTTTTCAATGATGGATTTATACTGTAAAATATTTGTAAATGCAAAATCAAAGTATTCAGAAATCTTTGAAAAGATTTTAAAACACGTTTCCGGAAAGAAATCAGGCTTTTCTGATATAGAGTCAGATTGGTGCAGTATCAGAGTGAAACAGAATGAAGAGTATTTTCCAAATTCTGTTGATTTTCTCTACTGGAAATATTATCTTGACATAGAACCCAGCATAGATGAGGAAATTTATATTCAGAATCTCAAAGAACTCATGAAATTTCTGAAAGAAAATTTTTCTGATGCTGTCCCTGCCTGTGATTTTGAGAGCGAATTAGGAGAGTGAAAATAATGTTCCGGATTGCCGTTAATGCGCCTTGTGAAGAAGTCATTTCACTTCTGAACGAAAAAATTCTGATGCAAAAAGAAATTTTCAGAAGATACAAAATTTCAAATTATATCGCTGAAATCTATCAGAATGAAGATTATGATAAAATTATCACAGATGATTTTCTGTATTATCAAACGAATGCAGATTTCTGTGAAATGCAGAACATTTCATTGAATGAGGAAATTGATTTTGCAAAGTCTGTTCAGCAGATTTTTAAAAATCAGGGCTGGCAAGCCGAAATCATTGCAGAATTTGAAAAATTACTATAGAAACAATAAGGAGGTTGTTTCATGCAGAATTATGAATATATCATTGAACCGAAACAAATTGTATTTGAAACACAAAACAGCATATATAAATATTTAAGCATATCTATTCAAAACGGAGAAGAAGAACTTCAGGTGTTAAATAGTTTTTTTATCGAAGAATTTACAGCAGCCCCTCATATCTGGGCAGAGATACTGCATCATATTAGAGCCATTCTGAATGGAGAAGAAAAATTTTTCAAATGCTATGGAGAAATATTCGGTATTGATATCAGTCAGGATAGAACAATTGCTGTCGATACGCTTTCCGGCTATAAGTATGATGAAAATTATGATGGTTATAATTTTGATAACGATTCTATACCAGATATCTGCGACCGTGACGAAATAGAAACAATTGAACTTGAGAAAATTGTTCAAGCATGGTATCATGCAATTATCAGAAAGAAGGGAAATCACATGTTCCGGATTGCTGTTAATGCATCCTATGAGGAAGTTATTTCGATTTTGAAAGAATCTCTTCTGATACAGGGAAAAAATTTTAGAAGTTATAAAATTTCAAATTATAATACTCAAATTTATCACAATGAGGATTATGACAGAAATATTCTAAATGATTTTCTGTATTATCAGACATTTTTAGATTTTTACAGAACTGTTCCCGAAGTTTCCGTAGAAGAACAGATTCAGCTTTCCAAAAATATTCAGCAGATTTTTAAAAATCAGGGCTGGCAAGCCGAAATCATTGCAGAATTTGAAGAATTGCTATAAAAAATCAGCACACTGTTTTTATGCAGTGTGCTGAAAAATTTTATAATTATATTATTTAAAGATTTGGCTGAAATCTGCTTTGAGTTTTTCTTCTACAGCAACGGCTTCTTCCATTGTATTGCCAATAGCTGTATAATAGCTTTTAATCTTCGGTTCAGTACCGGAAGGACGAATGACAACCTTTGCGCCCTGTTCGAGGTCGAATACTAAAACATTAGACTTCGGGAGAGTAATTTCAGACTTTTCACCAGTCAGCGTATTTGTTGTTTCACTCGTCTGGTAGTCAGAAACGGAAACGACTTTCAGACCGCCAATAGTTTCGGGGTGCTGTTCACGGAGACTCTGCATTAAAGAATTCATTTTATTCATACCAGATTCACCTTCAAAAGCGAAACTCTGAAGTGAATGACGGAAAATACCATATTTCTGATACATGTTTTCACGAGCCTGAATTAAAGAAATACCTTGTGTCCGGTAGTAAGCAGCCATTTCACAAATCAGCATGGAAGCAACAACAGCATCTTTATCACGAACGTAAGTTCCGGAAAGATAACCATAACTTTCTTCAAAACCGAATACATAGCGATTTTCTTCGCCTTTGGCTTCAAGCAGACCAATCTGTTCGCCAATGAATTTAAAGCCTGTTAAAACTTCAATGACTTCAACGCCGTATTCTTTTGCAATTGCCTTTACCAAGTCAGTTGTAACAATTGTCTTGACACAAATCGGATTTTCAGGGAGTGTGCCGTTTGCCTTTCTCTGACTGCAAATATATTCCAGAAGCATTGCACCCACTTCATTGCCGGAGAACAAAGCGTAATCGTCACCATCAGGAACAGCAATTCCGACACGGTCAGCGTCAGGGTCTGTTGCAAGCAGTAAATCAGGCTTTACTTTATCGCAATATTGGAGACCTAATTCAAGTGCTTCACGGATTTCAGGGTTCGGATAAGGGCAAGTCGGAAAATGGCCGTCAGGATTTTCCTGTTCTTTGACAACAGTTACGTCTTTAATGCCAATTCTGGAGAGTACTTCACGAACAGGCTTGTTACCTGTGCCGTTTAAAGGTGTATAAACGATTTTCAGACCACTTTCAGCGCAGAGGTCAGTATGAATTCCCTGAGCGAGGACATTTTTATAATATTCTTCAATCACGTCCTGAGAGATATAAGAAACTCTTCCATCAGCAACCGCTTTATTGAAATCGCAGTATTTGACATCATTAAACATATCTAAAGAATTGATTTCATTGATAACCTGTTCAGCGACTTCAAGAGTAATCTGACAGCCGTCAGCACCATAAGCTTTATAGCCGTTATATTTGGAAGGGTTATGGCTTGCAGTAACCATAATACCAGCAGAACAGCCGAGCGCACGAACTGCCCATGAAAGGCAAGGTGTGGGCATTAACTCTTGATAGATATGCACTTGAATGCCATTTTCAGCAAGAACAGAAGCGGCAGCCTGAGCAAAATTTACAGATTTAATACGACTATCATAAGAGATAGCGACACTGGGTTTTTCAAAAGAAGCCTTGACATAATTCGCTAAGCCCTGAGTAGCACGGCGAACAGTATAAACATTCATACGGTTCGTACCAGCACCGAGGACACCTCTGAGACCGCCAGTACCGAACTCTAAGTTTCGATAGAAGCGTTCACGGATTTCATCATCATTATTTTCAATTTCAAGCAGTTCGGGAAGCAAGTCGGAATCATCGACTGCTTTCTGACACCATTCGGTGTAAAGTTCCTTTACAGACATTACAGAAACCTCCTAATAAATCTCATCTGGGAAACCAGATATTCTTAAATTTATTATAACATAAAAAGTCATTTTTGAAAAGGGGGTAAAAGAAATTTTTTTCAAATTTTCAAAATATTTATGCATGAAAGAGGTAAAATATGCGGATTTCAAGCCCAAAAAAGCATTTAAAAGCAAATTGCATGAAATTTGTGTAAGAAATTTATGGAATTTGCCTTTTCAAGATTTTAGATTTTTCAAATCATTGACAATATTTTGCAGATGAGCGATTTGTTCGATAGTTAGACCTGAAACATCAAGATAATTCTGAGGTTCTAATCCAAGTAAATAATCCGCACTGACATGAAACATTTCGCAAATTTTTTGAAACATATCAAGTGTTGGTGTAGCATAACCGCTTTCCCAATTACTGACTGATTGCTTAGAAGTAGATATTTTATGAGCAAATTCTACCTGAGTCATTTTATTTGACAATCGCAATTCTTTAATACGTTCATAGAACATAGGATACCTCCTAAATCCAGTTTTTTAATACTATTGTAAAGTATTACTTGACATTTATTTAATACTATGGTACAATATATTTGTATAAGGAGGTGCTATTATGCCAGATTACAAAGAATTATTTTATGAATCACAGGCGGAACTTGCTGACATTGCGGAGGAGCTGAAACGGTTAGTTTTAAAGATTGAAAGCAACATGAGGATAGCGGAAGAAAAAGTGATTTCAGAAGATGATAGTGAAGATTCACAAAAATAGCACAAAATTATTAAAATTCTTCTGCTTGACAAAATCGAAAAAACATGATATAATAATAAAGCTGTCGGACGAAAGCCCGAAAGCAAAAAATACCAAGAAAAATTTTCAAAAAGTTTGAAAAAAGGTCTTGACAAATTGAATGAAATGTGATATAATAGATAAGTCGCCGTGAGAACCGGACGGGAGTCGCAGAGTTCAGCGGAAGGCAATCGAAACCGCATTTCAGAAAGCTTGAAAAAAGTTTTTCAAAAAAATTTGAAAAAAGGCTTGACAAACGAAAGA
>JAZQIL010000234.1:0-14690 GCA_045541055.1 Oscillospiraceae bacterium | reverse complement strand
GCCAAGGAGTTGGAGAGATATTTTGTCTTCCTAAGACCGCTTGGCCTCCGACTTCTAAGAATGTAATCACCTGTCCGTTATGCTTTACCTGATATGCGCCGATATGCTGTGTAATACCACCGGCTTCAGAAGCAGTTACATTTGCATGGCGGATTCTGTCCAGAATAGAAGTTTTACCATGGTCAACGTGTCCCATAACCACAACAACTGGAGGACGGGGCTGTTGATTTTCTTCGTCAACTTCTTCTGATTCAATCAGACGTTCTTCAATCGTCATAATTACTTCTTTTTCCACTTTTGCGCCGAGTTCTTCTGCAACAAGGCTTGCAGTATCAAAATCAATTTCTTCGTTAATGCTTGCCATCACACCTAAGCCCATTAACTTTCCAATGACTTTGGAAACGTTGACTTTCAGACGGGCAGCAAGTTCACCCACCTGAATCATATCTGGAATTTTCACTTTCAGCTGTTGTTTTCTAGCTCTTTCAAGTTCCAGACGGTTGAGTCTCTGTGCTTCTGTTTCCTGTTTTCTTCCGCTGGATTTTTTACCTCTCTGAGCGGATTTCTGGTTAATTTTCTGCTTCTTGGTAGAGTAATTATCTTTTCTTCTGTCAGCAGGCGCAATCTGTTCATAGCGTTCATTATACTTATCCAGTTCCGTATAACTTCCTCTTGTGTCAACAATACGCCGTTTTTCGGAAGTTTCTGTACGTTCAGAGCTGACAACATTACTTTGTGAACTCATCACACCGCCGAGACGAGTTTTTTCACCATGAGAATTTTTCTGACGGCGTTTTTCATCATGTTGTTTTTTATTTGTCTCATTCTGTACAGGAGCAGCAGGCTTTTCCTGCACAGGTTCTTCAGTCTTGTTCTGAACGGGCTGAACAGGTTTATTCTGAGGTTTTTCAAATTTTTCAGATTTTCTTTCTGCCTTTGTCATTTTATCAGGACGGTTTTTTTTCGGCATATGTTGTCTTTTCTCCTCTTTCATTTCAGGTTTCGGCTGATTTTTGGTTGCAAAATATTCATCAAAAGTGCTGACATTTGCTTTCTGGCTGTAATATTCCAAAGCAAGGTTCATTTCCTGTTCTGTAATAGAAGAACCAGATGATTTTTTTTCTCCGGTATGGTCTTCAATAAAAGCAGCGAGTTCCTTTGAAGAAATCTGCAAATCTTTTGCAGCATCTGTTAATTTAATTTTGTTCTTGTTTGCCATAGGCAATTCCCTCCTCTTCGTCTGACGGTGACTGTTCCGATTCAGGAGCAGCACACAATTGGCTGATTCTGTCAAAAAATCCTTTCTCTAACACAGCTGCCACCGCAGCTTTTCTTCCGACTGCACTGCCAAACTGAAACATTGTCAGCGGTACAGGACAGACAGGAATCTTTTTTTTCTGACAGAAATAACATACTTCTTTATAAGTTTTTGGTGAAATATCTGCCATTGTCAGCACACCGGAAACCTGTTTTTTTTCGAGTGCTTCCTTCATGGGGTCAAATCCAAGCACAAGTTTGCCGGCTTTGCGGCAAATGCTAAGAATTCCCGTCAGTTTCTGATAAAGCATGATACATCACCTCGTATACTTCAGGAGCGACTTTACAGGAAAAACTTTTTTCAATGCGGTGCTGTTTCCGAGCCTGTTCAAGACAAGATGGATTTTTACAAAGATATGCACCTCTTCCGGCTTTTTTGCCTGTAAAATCAAGAGAAATTTCACCCTCCGGAGATTTCACAATCCGGATAAGTTCTTTTTTAGGTTTATTTTCGTGACAGCCGATACACATCCGCACAGGGATTTTTTTCTGCATAGTGTTATTCCTCGGTTGTTTCGGGAGCGGATTCTTCTGTTGTTTCAGCGGTTTCCGGTGCAGCAGGGGCTGTGGTAGTTTCGGGTTTAATATCAATCTTGAAATTTGTTAATTTTGCTGCAAGTTTGGCATTTTGTCCTTTATTGCCGATTGCAAGGGAAAGCTGGTCATTTGGAACAATTGCTGCACAAGTATGTTCTGTTTCGTCCAGAATATCCACTTTGAGTACTTTTGCAGGAGAAAGCGCATTTGCAATGAATTCAGCCGGATTTTCACTATAAGGGATGATATCAATTTTTTCGCCGTTAAGTTCTTTCACGATGGCGGAAATTCTGGAATGTTTTGCACCGATACAAGAACCGATTGCATCTACATTAGGGTCATGGGAAACGACTGCAATTTTAGAACGAGAGCCAGCTTCACGGGAAATGGCTTTTACTTCTACTGTACCGTCATAAATTTCCGGCACTTCGAGTTCAAACAAGCGTTTTACCAAATCTCTGTGAACTCTGGAGAGTTTAATAATGGGTTTTTTATTACGGTTGACAATGCCGGTAACATAGACTTTAATCTGCATTCCTTCTTTGAGTTCTTCACCTGGGATTTGTTCCTGACGGAGGAGATATAATTCTGTCTTGTCATACATTAAAGTAGCAGAACCTCTGCCGGGTTCTACCTGCATAACAGTTGCAGTAATAATATCATTTTCCTTACACAAGAATTTATCCAGAATTCTGTCTCTGTTGATATCTCTCAAATCGCCTTTAATGGATTGTTTTGCAGACTGAGCGGAAGCTCTGCTGAATTTAGAGATATCCAGTTTATGTTCCAGAACTGCTCCGACATAGGTATTGGGGTTAATGGCTTTTGCTTCATCAATGTTAATTTCCGTATGATTGATAGGTTCATCTTCTACTACTTTTTGCAGCAGAAATACATCAAAAATTTTCTTTTCGGGGTCGATATCCACCCGAATGGCTTCTTTACATTCAGGGTACATTCTCTGTACAGATTTCTGCATTGCAGACTTGACTGTTTCAATCATGACATCCGTATCGAGGCTGTTCTCTGTACCGAGAGCTGCCAGCGTTTCAAAGAACTTGCTGTCCATTTTTTCAGATTCCTCCAGTAATAATTTAATCAAATTCAAAATACAGCTTGACAAACGTCAATGCTGAAAACGGTAATTCGAGTGTTTGTTCCGGTGTTTGCAAGGTAATAGCATCTTTATTCCAGTCTGTCAATGTTCCAATCAGTTCACGGCTACCGTTTTCAAAGTTCCGAAAACCACGGACACGCACTTCACACCCAAGACAGGCATCAAAATGACTTTCTCTGATGAGGTCGGCTTCCAAGCCCGGAGAGCTGACTTCTAAAATATAGCTCTGTGCGATGGGGTCTTTTTCATCAAGCAAATCGCTGACTGGTGCAGTGACTTTTTCACAGTCGTTAATGCTGACTGTTTCTGTTTCACTGTCAATGAAAATACGCAGATACCATGATGCGCCTTCTTTTTCATAGCGCACATCCCAAACCAGATAGCCCAGTTCTGTGACGACCGGTGCAATCAAATCATAAATTTTCTGTTCGGTACTGCCGAATTTTTTCAGTTTCATAGTAATGTCCTTACCTGCCTTTCTTGATTTCACACTGCAAAACGAAAGACCGGATTTTAAGCTCCGGTCTTTTCACATCTTCAGCATAATGTTATTATAGCATATTTCATTTTAAAAATCAAGCTTTTTTTGAAATTTTTTGAAATTTTTTTATATTTCACAGATTTTTCTGGATTCCATATAATATCTTTTATCTTCGGCATGACCTGTAGAAAAAGTTTTTCTTGGAAGAACACCATCTTTTTCCACGCTGGAAAATAAAGCATTTTTATGCATATCCGGAAGAATAAAACCGATGCTGTCTGGATTTTGTGCGAGTTTTTCAAGCGTATCTGTGCCGTGAATGTAATCAATTTTACCAGAATGTACTTTCAGATAATTATCCAATTGTATTTGCAGGCTTCCCACAGAAAGTGCAGAACAAGGCTGATGAATATAATAAGTGATTTTTTTCGCACCCTGTACTACTGTGAAATACTGTTCTGCCGGCATTTCTGAAAGAGCTAATTTTTCTGTTAAATACTGCATTAAAGTTTCCGGTTCTGTTTCTGTCATAATTCTGTGAATCGCTTCAAATTCCAATGCAGGGCTATGCAGGTTTACCAACTCTACTAATGCATATCTTGCCGGATGCTTTGAAAAATCCTGTTCCGGATATTCCTGTTTCAATTTTTCATAACAAGCTTTTGCAGTTGCGAGAGAATGATTTCCGTCACCCATTGCAAATTTTAATGCGCCGGAAGAATCCAGCAAATTTTGCAGTCTGTTCTGAAAGGCTTCCTGCTGTTCCTGATTCAACAGCCAGCCGGATACATGACCACCGCCAAGCATTAACTCTGTATCATAAAGCGGCTGCATTTCCTGCTTCTGGTCTGCACAGGCTTCAATCACTGTCTGACTTTTATCATTGATTAAAATCATAATATGAGGAAGTTCTAATACTGCCTGTTCTCTTACCTGCATTCTGGGCGGAATCCTTTCTAATACAGTTGCTTCTGTTGCTCTAACTGGTGATTCACTTCCCTGATGATAATCATATGCTTCCAAATCAATTTTTCCAATCACACCAGCTCTTAAAATGCCATTGCTCTGTATCCTTTCTGTGTAAACCATTGCATTAGGATATGCTTTTAAAATTCCTTGCTGTAAATAATTTCGCATTGTCTGGTGAATTTTATCAATCCGCTGTTTCAAATCAGGCTGTTCCAGATAAATTTCCGGAAGAATCAATCTTAATGCAGAAGGCTTTTCCTGTACAAATTCCTCTGCTTGTTTCCAATACTCCGGTGAGCTTGTAAACTGGTCACAAGCAATGACGCTCCATATTTCCGGATTCACTTCTGACCAGTCCGGAAGGAAAATTTCTGCTGATGTAAATATTGATGCTGTTGACATTTTAAAATCAGCTCCTTTCTATTATCTTCTATTATAGCACATTTTAGGCAAAATGTCAATTATCTTCCTCATAAACGATTTATTTTTTCCCAAAATATGAAAAGTATCAAAAATATGAAAAATTGTTATCAAATTGTAACTTATTATTCATTTCTTTGTGGCGAAGAATGTGGTATACTATAAATTAGACAACTAAAGAAAGAATAGCCAAAAAGCATGACATGGCTTTGCAAAATAAGAAAGGAATGAGGCATTTTGCAAAATAAAGACAACAAAAAGCAGAATAAACTTTCTGCTGAAAATTTAGATGCTTCTAAAATGTCCGGTGCGGAAATTTTGGAAGCGGTTGGTATTTCCGATTCATTAACAGATGCATTGGTTCGTGAAAGTGATGCGAAAAAAGTGCCTTCCAACAGTGTTTCTGAGACTGAATCAGAAATGCAAAAACGAATTGCTGAAATCCAAAAAAAGAAAATGGAAAAAATCCGTGCTTCTCTTGCCGCAGTTCATAAATCAGATACAGAACCTGCTCCAGAAGTGACGGATTCTGCTATGCAAACAAAAAAAGTAAAAGTAAAAGCAATTGCTTCTTCAGAAACATCAGCCGCTCCTGTTGCTGTCGCTGAAAGACCTGCTCCTGAACCTGTTGACATTAGTTCTCTCCAGCCTGAACCAGAAGAAGAGCCTGTTCAGGAAGCAAGACCTGCTCCTGAACCAATCGAATTTGATAACCTCCAGCTTGAACCTGAGGAAGAGGAAGAACCAGAAGAAATAGACGAGGAAGAAAAAATCCCCGAAGAAGCTGAACCTGTCAGAACTGCACCCAGAACAAAAAAGAAAGCAAAAAGTAAACAAAAAAGACGCTCTAACCAAGGCGCAAAACATGCCGCAATTATCTGTGCAAGCTGTATAGGTGTTGTACTGGCTGCTTACTTCATTGGTGCGCTGAGTTATAAAGGAAAATTTCTCCCCCGCACTTACGTCAATTCCCTTTCTGTTGCCGGCATGACTACAGAACAGGCACATGATGCACTCCTTGACGAAAAAGAAGTCAAAGACCTGACATTGATTACTCCTAAAGGAGAAAAAGCTGTCTTTGCTGCTTCTGATTTCAAAGCCGCTTATACCATTCCTTCCGGTGCGCTGAATGATGCCGCAAGTGAAGGCAATTTCAACTGGGTTTCCAAATTGTTTAAGAGTTCAGAATATGCAGTTAAGTATGATTATACTTATTCCGCAGATGACCTCAAAACACTCATTCAAAATTATGACTGGGGTACGGAAATTTCCCAAAATGCGAAAATTGTCCGCAATGACTCCGGTAAATTTGAAATTCAGCCTGAAACACTCGGTGATAAATTCGATACAAACGTGCTTCTCAATTATGTGGTGGAACAGCTGAATGCTGGTAAAAATACTATCAATATGGAAGAATCCGGCTGTTATGAAAATTACCGTGCAAAGGTAAAAACAACTGACCTTCAGGACGACCTCGAAGTTTATAATCGTTATTCTAACTGTACCATTACTTTCGATTTCGATGACAGAAAAGAACAGGTGGATAATGATACTATTATCAGCTGGCTGCTTAAACGGGAGGACGGTTCTTTTGTTGCAACTTCTGGTCATGACATTCCGCTGAATCAAGATGCAATTGCAGAATATGTTGCACAGCTCGCTGAAAAAACAGACACTTACGGCAAAGACCATGACTTTTATGCAACTCTTGACGGATGGATTACTGTTCCGTGGACAGATGCAAGCTGTTATGGCTGGCAGATTGACCAGAAAGCAACTGTCAGTGAAATTGTAGACCTGATTGATAAAGGCGACCCTGTTGTAGTAGAACCTGTCTACACTGAATGGGGAAAAGGCTATACTCGTCAGACAGATGATATCGGTACCACTTATATTGAAGTAGACATTTCTGCTCAACATTTCTGGTACTATCGAGATAATGAACTTCTGATGGATTACGATGTTGTTTCCGGTACAGAAACGATGTCCAGCCGCCGCACGCCTCGTGGTATCTGTAAAATTGTCGGCCATGCACAAGGCGTTACACTTGGCACTTATGCAATTCAAGGTTATGAACAGTGGGTTGACTACTGGATGCCGTTCAATTATTTAGGCTGTGGTTTCCACGACTTGTCCCGTGGTGCATATGGTGGAAGCATCTATATGTATAACGGCTCTCACGGCTGTTTAAATATGCGCCATTCAGAAGCGAAAAATCTTTATTCTGAAATTGAAGATAATATTCCTGTTATTGTACACGACTAATTCCTTCTGTTATTCTCCTAGGAGCAGAGTGTTTTTAAAATACTCTGCTCTTTGTTATTTCTGCACAAAAACATTGCCCTAATTTTGTACATAATTTTCCGTAATTTTTTACCCTTTCAAACGTACTAACTAATAACAAAATCCAGAAGGAGGAATTATTATGAATAAAAATCAAAATTATAATTCACCTCATGACTATTCTCATCTTTATGGAAATTCTGCATCTCCGCATTCAGAATCAGTTCCAGTTTTTGCTTCTCCTGTTTCCAAACATGCAAACCCACTCCCTCCATCGCCAAAAAGTGATTATAAAAATTATCGTCCCTCTTTGCCGTCTCCCTCTTCTACGCTCAAACAGCCTAAACCTAAACAACCTTTCAGCCCGATTTCTTTACTGTTAGTAGCTGGTGTCATTTTTCTGTTTCTGGGAGGCATTATCTTTCTAACCAACACTTGGAAAGCACTTTCTGATACATTAAGAGCATTCAGTCTGCTATCAGCCAGTCTGGTCGCCTTTGGTGCAAATATTCTTGCAGAACGTGTTTTTCATTTGAAGAAAACAGGATTAGCATTTTATATTTTAGGCTGTATCTTTTTACCGTTAGCACTTGGTGGAATCGGTGTTTTCAATCTACTTGGAAAATGGTTTTCTTTTCATGGAGACGGTGCTGCACTGCTTTGGACAGTTATTTTTATTAGTATTTCCGCTTCTACCTATCTTGGACAGAAAAATTATAAAAATACTGTTCTGGTGTGGATGGCACTAGCCGGAATTGCTGGTAGCTGGATTTCATTTAGTATTTTTCTGAGCAGTCAAATTTTAAATGCACTTCCTGTTTCAGTGCAAGTCAGCATTTTTGGAATTCTGATAGTTCTTTATGCAATTGGTTCAGCTTTGCTTTGTGAACGTTATTTCCAAAATCATCAGGAATCTTACATCACAAAAGCAATCCCCTGCTATCTATATATTGTGAATTCTGTAACCAGTTTATTCATGCTTTCCATTTCTCATTCTGACGGAAAAGCAGCTGCCTGCATTTTATCTTTAATTATGGCTGTTCTCTTCTGTAATTACAGATTTATTGAAAAGAAATTTCATGTTGGTGTAGTTGGCTCTGTTTTTTGCATCATGACAGCACTTTATCAAATCGGTTCTTATTTCAAGGATAAACTGGACATTGGCATTTTTATGATTTGTGTTTCTTCTGTCATATTGATGAGTCTGCTTCAGATGCCAAAACTCCGCACAGAATTTACAGAAACTTACAGCAAAGCTGGTATTTTCTTAAGCTGTGTACTGATTTTCCCGTTTAGCTTTGAAGTTGCTGGAAAGCAGGAAGATTTGCTTTTCTGGCTATTATATCCGCTCCTGATAATTGGTGTTTTCTTCTATACCAAAACAGAAAAAAATAAACTCTCTCAGGAAACTATTTTTCATGTGGCTCACATTTGCTTATTATTCTTAATTGCAGAACATGCTTTTCTGACAGAAAGTGACTTATCTGTTTTAGGGCTTGTCATTTCAGCTCTGATTTTGCTGATTACCGCCATTATCAGAAGAAAACTCTGGATACTGACAACTGCAATTCTGACAAGTGGTGCTGTACTTCTGTTAAACTTTAATCATGCTGATGTTTCTATTTTATGGCTTTGTGCAGCGGGATTGCTTGGTGGTATTATCTACGCTAATAAAACATGGCGTTTCTTACTTGAAAAATGCTGTGCATGGGCATTTATTGCATTTTTCACATCAGCTCTGCAAGGAACGCTCATCATCTGGACGGAAAGTGATGTTGCATGGATTTTAACGCTTTCTGCTTCTGGTTTGCTTTATTTGCTTGAAACGTTTGTATTTTGGAAAGACCTTCGCCAGAATGACACAAAACCCTATCTTGAAATTGAATCTTTAATTCTGTCTATTATTGCATTCGGGAGTTATTTAATTCATGATACTTCTGCTGGATTTGGTTTTCTGCTGTGTATTCTTTTACTGATATTCTCCGCAGGATTCCTCCGCAAAGATATGAATATTATTGCAGTTCCTCAATTAGTCATGCTTTTTGCAACAGTCAGTCATCTTGTCAATGATATGATTTCAGAAGCAGCAGGTGTTATCTGCTATTTGGTTCTGTTAATGCTCTATGCTGCAATGGGAAGGCTTCTCCTTCCTTACGGCTTCTATTATCATGAAGAAAATAAAACAAAAATTGACTGGGCTTTGCTTGCCGGAGTACTTCCGGTATTTGGAGTTGCTGTTACAATTGACTGGTATCCTTCTATCTTAGTATGCCTGTTTTTAGCAATTTATTCACTGCTATACATCGGAAGAGTCAAAAATAAATTTATTCCTACGTTAATGGCATCGGCTTTCAGCTGTCTGACCATCTTATTCCATAATATTAACGACCCGTTTGAAATTTTCTACGCACTCCACAACAGTGAAATGAAAACACCGCAAGTATTATTATATTTACTGCCATTTCATTTATTTATCCTCTCACTGCTTTGGATTCTGCCTGAAAGATTTAAGAAAACAGTTCATAATATGCGTTTTGTCATGTACTGCCTGACTATGTTCTGTTTGCTGTGTGTCAGCCTGAATTTTAAAGTTGCTTCTGATGCAATTTTGTTAATGACCTTTAGTTTTGCGATTCTGATAGGCAGTTTCTTTGTAAAACGGCTTCGCTGGTTTACACTTGGTTTTGCAATTCTTTTCCTGACAACAATTCGTTTAACTTGGAAATTCTGGACTTCACTGCATTGGGGAATTTATCTGTTCTTAGCCGGAATTCTGCTGATTGGCATTGCATCTTATACAGAATATAAAAACCGCTACTACGCTGAACACCCTGACGAACCGAAACAGAAAATGCAGTTCTTTAAAACATGGACATGGTAAAGAAAATTTCTTTCGGAATTATTTCCGCTGTCTTATTTCTAATTATCATGACTTTCACAGAACAAATACTCCAGCCAAATTATCTTGTAAAATCTCTGATAAAGCTTTCCATTACTGCTTTGATTTTTATCACTTATTGCAGTATCTTCAAGCAAAATTTGAAAGAAGCTGTCTTTTTCCGGAAAATGAAACCTGCTAAAAATTTATATCTCTGCATGATAATTGTTTTTACTGGAATTCTGACGATTTTCTTTCTGATTAGAAATTATCTTGATTTGCCGTCTATCCGTCAGAATTTAATCTCTAAAGAACAACTCACGAAACAAAATTGCTTGTTTGTCTTTGCTTATATTGCAATTGTCAATTCCTTTCTGGAAGAAACGTTCTTTCGAGGATTTTTAGCGCACTGCTTTGAGAAAAAATCTGGTATACTGTTCAGTGCGCTAATGTTCTCCATCTATCATTTAGGAATTATTGACAGCTGGCTAAATCCAGCAATTTTAATTTTCTGCATGATTGGATTGTTCTTCGCTGGAATTTTTCTGCAAATTATCTGTAATCATTTCGACAGCGTGAAAGCAAGCTGGATTGTTCACGGCTCTGCGAATTTAGCCATTAACACAATTGGAGTTATTTTAATATTTTTCTATTAAAAATCTTCTGTTTCGGCAGAAGATTTTTTGTCACGTTTCTAATCTCTGAATTGTTATTTATTACAGAACGTTCTGAAATTCTTATTCCGGAGGTGAGGTTATGCCGTCAGACCGCCAAAAGCTTGAAGAACTTTATCGGCTCTATGAAAAACCATTTTATCATATCGCTTATGCTATTCTCCATCACCACCAGCAGGCAGAAGATGCTGTTTCTGAAGCATTTCTGCAAGTCATGAAACATCTTGATAAAATCAATCAGCCTGATTCTCCTGCTGTTAAAAATTACATGATTCAAATTATTAAACATACTGCCATTAACCAGTACCGGAAAAATCAAAGACAAAATCAGTACTGTACTGCATTTGATGATTCAGCTTTTCAAATTCCAGATTCTGAAAATGAACTTGAAAACCGCTTACAAAAACTTTCACTCCGGCAGATACTCTCTGAACTATTTTCTATTATCAGCGAAAAAGATAAACAAATTATTCTCCTGCACTGTCAGGAACGAAAAACTTTTTTTGAAATCGGTGAAATACTTGGTATGAAAGAATCTGCTGTCCGGAAACGCTTTGAACGTGCCAGAAAACGCATGTCCGCTCAGAAAGGAGAAAAATTTCATGAAGAACTTTAACCGGAAACAATGGGATAAAATTGTAAATGACGCTTTTTCTCCTGATGCGCCTGAACCTGTTTTCTCCCAGCGTTACCAGCGTATCAAAAAAGAAATCTTACATCAGGCTGATTCCTCAGCAGAAAGGAAGATAATTATGCATAAATCCAAAATTGGCTTTGTACTCACTTGTACAGCAAGTATTGCCTTTGCAGGGCTGGCTGTCTGGGGCGGTGTGAATCTCTATCAAACCGGCCATAACAGACTTGATTCCAAAACAGAAACTTTCACTCCGGCAGAGGCTGTTGAAATGACTGAAACTGAAATTGTCACAGAAGCTGTTGAAATGGCTGAAACTGAAATTGTCACAGAAGTTTTTAAAATTTCTGTGGAAGAAATTGGTGATATTGTGAATCTTTCGATTCCAGTAGAAGAAAATGATACGCTTTATGAAGTCAAATTCGGCTATGTTCCGGAGGGGCTGGAATGCCGTGAAGATGGTCCTTATGCCCTTAAATATCATAACTATGAAAATGAAAATGATGAACATGCAATTACGCCTGACCTTTGCCGTGTTATTGACCCCTCTAAACCTTATACAAATACTTATGATACTGTTTATGAAGTCGAAAAATTTCAGACTTCTTCCGGAAACAGTGCTGTTTTCCTCAAAAGAAGCCGTGGCTGGGATAAACTCATTGTACAGTTTGAGGGTACACCTTATATTGAATCCTGCTTTATTAAAGGGTTCAGCTATGAAGAAATGCATCGGCTCGCTGATGAAATGTACCTCGAAGAAACGGACAAGGAAAAAGCTGGTCTTTGGCAAGGCGCACCAAATTCACAAGATACTTTCAATTATGATGTGCGTTTTCAATGTGAAGAAAGCTCTGAAACAATGGGAAATTATAAGCTTGCATTCGGCTGGAAGCCAGAAGATTTAAGCTATCAGACTGATAACACGGGCGAAGGCGCATGGAATAAAATCTGCATCCCCGGCGAAAATACTGACGATTTGTTCACTACTCTCAATACCAGAAGAAGTGTCGGTTTCGTGCTGTATCGCATAAAAGATATTTCTAAGCCATTCTCATGGACGGAATATGATGTGACAGAGGCTCAGACAATGACAACTACTGACGGTAATGATGTAATTTATGTCACTTATGACAGCAGTTCCGCCATTGATGCAAAATTCTTTGTACACTTTAAAAATTCTCCCTATATTGCTGAATTAGTGACAAGAAAACTTTCAGAAAAAGAATATTTACGGCTTGTCAATTCGCTTTATCTGGAAGAAACAGAAGAACAATATTTTACAGTTTATCACGCTCCAGAAGAAATCCTTGATTCTGAATAATCGAACAAACTCTCAAAATACAAAACTCCTGCATCTGAAATCAAATGCAGGAGTTTCGCTATTATATGGAGGTAAAATTATTTTAACAACTGTTTTTTCAGCAGAATTAAATCATAGATATTTACAATATTATCATTGTTCATATCAGCATTCAGGTCAATTGTTGCACCATCAAAAGAATATCCTGTATGAAGCCATTTCTGAAGCTGAATTAAATCTACCAATGTTACTTGATTATCAAAGTTTACATCGCCCTTTAAAGCTATAGCATCATGGCCTGTTTCATCGATTTCTTCTGTAGAAGGTTCTGTGCTTCCGCCCTTCGGAACAGCATACAGACCGTAAACTGTCAAATCTTTCATTCTTGCGCTGACAAAGAGATTATCTTCTTCTTCCAGCTTCACACCAGAATCAGCAATGCCGTCAAGTAAATCCTGATAAGTGAAACGTGCTAAATACTTTGTATCTGTGTCAGAAGGTGCAATATAATTCCATGTTTCCTTTGCAGAATTCTGCAATACAAGCGCAGGGTCAGCATCTGCCGGCGTATAAACCATTACAAAATCATAATTTTCATTTGCATACTGTTTCCAGTCTGAAACCGCTTCCGGCTTCCAAGCTTCTAATTCTAAACCGCTTTCAGATTTATAAACTTCTTTCCAGTCTGCACCAATTTTCACATCATCCCATGAGAACGGCGGAGCAACATATTCTTCATAAGCCGGAAGTTTAGCATTTATACCATAAACATCCATCATCGCTTTAATCACAGGGATAGAATCATCATACCAAGTATTTGTCAATCTGTAAAGATAACCATGTGCTTCACCCGGAGCATTCGGATTTGTAATTGCATTATTATCCCATAATACACAAGGGAAACCAGCAGTTTTTGCTTTCGTCAAATAGCTTGTTGCCCAATTGCATCTTGATTCTGTATTGTTGAAGTTGGAAGCACTGAATTCACCAATAATGACAGGTGCATTTTTTTCATCAGAAATCTGCTTTAATCCTGTAAAGAAATTAGAAAGGGAAGTTTCATAATCTTCACCCCATCCGCTCTTGCCGGGGAATTCATGATTTGCATACTCATCTGTTGCCATTGTGAAGAAATAAGGCAGATAGCCATGCACAGACAATGCAACATTTCCGGCATTGTCCGGAATTTTAATTGCTCTGATAGCATCAAAGTCAGAAGATGCGCAGTAACCCGGAAGCATTAACAGACGTTCTTTATTTTCAGCAGAACCCTGACTTCTGACAGTATCTACGAAAACAGAATTTAAGTTGTTAATATAATTCCATGTATAACCGCCGTCATCACCGCCATTGCCCCATTCTGAAACAGAAGGATTTCCTGTCTGACGGGGTTCATTCATGCCTTCAAAAATTAAATGCTGGTCATAATCTGCAAATTCATCAGAAACTTGTGTCCAGATATCCCCTAATTTCTTAGCAGCAACTGCATAGGTTTCATCTGTGAAAGTGCTTGCATTCACCCAGTCTTCATGATGCACGTTTAAAATAACAAACATTCCCTGATTATATGCATAATCAACTGTCTGCTTTACATAGTCCATCCAGTCCTGATTCACAATATACATCTGGCTTGCATCATCATATTCTAAATGCTGATACCATGTAGTCGGAATTCTGACAGTATTAAATCCAGCTTCTTTGACTGTAGTGAACATTTCCTGAGTTGGTTCAGGATTACCCCAAGCCATAGCAAATTTAGCAGGACTTGATGTACTTTTCAGATTATTATCCACACTTTCCAAAGTATTGCCAAGATTCCAGCCGACAGTCATCTGAGAAATAATTCCTTTTGCATCCTGTCCGGTTAAGGAAGCAGCATTTGTTTCGATTGTTTTTTCAGGCAGAATACTCATGCCCGTTACTGTCAGTGCAACAGCAGCAGCCATAGCAGAAATTCTGCTGAATCTTCTTGAATTTTTCATAATAAATTTCCCCTTAATAAATTTATTTTTTGTAAACAGTTTTGAGAAATGAAATTCCCCTTATGTTTTCATTATATAATTAAACTTCATAGATGTCA
>JAZQIL010000233.1:0-6393 GCA_045541055.1 Oscillospiraceae bacterium | reverse complement strand
GACGAGTGCGGTGTAATCTGACACACGACAATTCAGGAAAAGAGACAAGCGTAAAAATCGGCTGAACGCTGTACAAGAAATGCCGTCTATATAGAATTACGAAAGGTCGCTTATGGGTTGGATTTGGGTTTGGGAAGTAAGCGATAAGACAGAATGGGAATAAATATAGGTTATCTGACAGCTGACCGCACAAGTTCGGGAGATGAGTGCTATACACCATTTTATGCAGTAGAGCCGTTATTGGAATTTCTGCCGAAAGACAAAACGATATGGTGTCCGTTCGATGAGGAATGGAGTGCATTTTATCAATTGTTTACCGAAAAAGGCTTTAATGTTGTTCGTTCAAGCTTGAAAGAGGGATATGATTTTTTTGAATATGAGCCTGAAAATTGGGATATTCTCGTTTCAAATCCTCCGTTCAGCAAGAAAGATGAAGTACTGAAAAGGGCATTTTCTTTCAACAAGCCGTTTGCACTTCTTCTGCCTGTGAACAGTATTCAGGGCAAGGCACGATATAAGATTTTCAATAATGAAATACAGCTTTTATGTTTTGATGACCGTGTGAATTATCACACAAGTAAGAATATGCAAAGTACTATAAAAGGAAATCATTTCGGTTCTGCGTATTTTTGCAGAAATCTTCTTCCAACAAAGCTTGAAATGCGGCAGCTTGTCAAATACGACAAACCCTTGACTCAACTCTCAGGGGGTGATGAATAATGGGAGTAATCAGCGATGCGATAGATGCTCTGGAAGATTGGTGTACGGACTTGTTTGAGGACGGCATAAAAAGCCAGTTTGACGGTATTTCTAAACTGCTTACCGATACTTTCTCGCAGACAACGGGAAGTAACGGGCTTGTCAATACTTTTATCACGAAACATCCGTCACAATTTATCGGAGGCGGTTCGGGCGGTACTGCTGTCTGGACAACTATCGAAACGCTTTGTAATAACGTGGTTGTGCCTATCGGCGGCTTTATTCTGACAATCGTGCTTTTGAACGAACTTTGTCAGATGGTGCTTAGGGGCAATAATTTCAAGGACTTTGATGAGAGTATTTTTATCAAATGGATTATCAAAGCCCTGTGCGGTGTAATTCTGGTAGCAAATACATATTACATCGCAAGTGCATTGTTTTCATTCGGCACAAATGTATGTGCCAACGGGCTGGCAACGCTTTTCGGCGGAGGTGACTATTTATCGTCAGAATTATCAATCAAGAAGTCGGCTCTCAGCAGTCTGGGCTTGGGCGAACTGATGACAGTGTGGTTCATATCCCTGATAGTTCATCTCGGAATTATGATACTGATAGTCGCTATTGTAATCACGCTTGCAAGCCGAATTATCGAAATATTCATGTATTTATCAATCGCACCGATTCCAATGGCAACCATGATGGACAGCGGAGAATGGGCAAGTATCGGCAAAAACTGGATTAAACAATTGCTTGCACTTTCTTTTCAGGGGTTCTTTATCATTGTCGCACTTGCAATTTTCAAAACGCTTTTCAATAATATGATAACTACTCTGAATTCCAGTTCGGACGGTGTTATCATGCAGATGGCAATGCTGATGGGATATACAGCGGCACTGATTTTTACAATTCTGAGAACAGGTGCTGTCTCAAAGTCAATTTTTAACGCAAGGTAGCCGAGAGGAGGACTTATGGCACATTATGTACAAATTCCAAAAGACCTGAACGACATCAAGGAAAAGTTCCTTATGGGGCTGACAAAACGTCAGGTGGTATGTTTTGCAGTCGGTCTTGTTCTCGGTGCGCCTGTGTTTTTTATTGCAAGGAATTACGTCGGAATGTCAACAGCAATTATTGCTATGGGAGTAGTTGCTGCTCCTGCAATACTCTGCGGACTTTAGCGGACTTTATAAGAAAAACGGTGTATTCCTTGAAAAACAGGCAAAATTCATGCGTGAATATTTCACAAGACCAAGAAAGCGGTATTACAAAACAACCAATATTTTTACGGCTGTCGAAAGACAGATTGAATATACAAAAATCAAGAAAAAGCTGAGAGATGCCGAAAGAAAAGGCTGACAGCTAAATATATTTCGGCACTCCGCTTTTCATAAACGGAGGTCAATAAATGGGCTTTAGAAAGAGAGATGCCCGACAGGATAACAAGTCAAAATCGGCTGTTATCATGGGCAAGCCTGCCTCTAAACTGACAAAAGAGGAGAAAAAGATTTTATCCGCACGAATGGCGGAAATCAGGAGTGAAAATGGCGGCAATTCAACTGTGCAGAATACAATCCCGTTTCTGTGTATGTACAAGGACGGTGTGTGTCAGGTCAGCGAAAATTTCTTTTCTCTGACGGTGCAGTTTTATGATGCCAATTACTCTATTTCAGAGTTTGAGGAACAGAATAATATTTTCAGTAAATATTGTGATGTTATCAATCTTTTTGACAATACAATTAAGTTTCAGCTGACCTTTGAAAATCAGAACAGAACCAAAGAAAAGCTGATAAAAACTGTGCAGATACCCGAACAGGACGACGACTTCAATGACATTCGTCAGGAGTATTCCAGAATGCTGACCGACAAGCTGATGAAAGGCTCTAACGGACAGTCGGCACGAAAATTTCTCACATTTGGTATCGAAAGCACTTCCTACAAGGCAGCAAGAGCAAAGCTCATGTCAATCAAAAATGACGTTATCAAGGGATTTAAGGCTTTTGGTGTGGAAGCGGAACTGCTCGACGGAAAGCAAAGGTTAGAGGCATTGTATTATGCCTTAAATCCTTACAGAAATTCCCCATTTATTTTCGATTGGGACAGTATGCTCCGTGCAGGCATGGACACCAAAGATTTTATCGCTCCACCGTCACTCAAATTCAATAAGGCGAATTTTGAAATCGGCAACGCTTATGGTGCTGTATGGGGGCTGAATATCCTTGCAGGCGAACTGCCTGATGAAATTCTGAAAGACTTTCTTGAAATGCAGAATCTTTTCTGTGTGAATATCCACGTTGAACCGCTTGACCAGATTGATGCTCTGAAATTCGTTAAGAAAAAGCTGACTGCGGTGGAATCCATGAAGGTCGATGAAGTGCGCCCAGATAGGGCATTGTATAAAACAGTTTAAGGTACTGTCCCATAAGATAACATGGGAAACAATCCGCCTAACCGAAAGGCGAAAGCTGAAACGGGAACATAGCACGGCGGAAAAGCAGTAAGCCACTTAAAGACATTCGGGTGCGGCTGAACTGCAATGTTAAGTGAATATGAGGTTGAAGCTGGGTTTGCTGAACGCAAGTTTCTAATTTCTGTTATTTTCAGAGAAAGGAAAGTGTCTGAAACCTTTCGTGCAGGAAATGCTGATTATGTTCGTCAATCAGCAGGTTATCAAATATTCTGTGCAATCTGTGGGAGAACCTATGGCAAGGAAACGAAAGCGCATACCGACAATTCACATTTACCTATATACAATGCTAACTGGGGATTCCCTAAACGGAAATGCCTGAAAATGGCTATGATTTAAGAATCTGAATATTTCGCACGGGAACGGAGTACCCATAGTAGTCCGAGAACGGCAACACCGTTTACATGGCGAAGGGGTACAGTTATTGTGTACTAAAATTAAAAGTTGATTAGGGAGGAAAACCTCAATGAAACCAACAGCGGAAATTTTAGAAAGAATCAGCAAAAATTCATTGAATAACAAAGATGAAATCTTTACAAGGTTGTACCGATATATGCTCAGACCTGACATTTATCATGTGGCATACAGTCACTTGTATTCAAATGCAGGTGCAGCAACAAACGGTATCAACAACGACACAGCAGACGGATTCAGCGAAAAGAAAATTGCTGACATCATCAAGTCATTGGAAGATGAAACGTATCAGCCTAACCCCGTCAGACGAGTGTATATCCCGAAGAAAAACGGTAAGAAAAGACCACTTGGGATTCCGTCATTTACGGATAAACTGGTGCAGGAAGTTTTGAAAATGATTATGGAAGCAATTTACGAGCCTGTATTCTTGAATGTCTCTCATGGATTCCGACCAAATCGGAGCTGTCATACAGCATTGAAGGAGCTGAAAAAAGAATTTAATGGTTCACGCTGGTTTGTCGAGGGCGACATTAAAGGCTGTTTTGATAACATCAATCACGAAATTCTTGTGAAAGTAATCAGCACAAAAATCAAAGATGCCCGTATTATCAAGCTGATTTACAAATTCCTGAAAGAAGGATATTTGGAGGACTGGAAGTACCACAAGACATACAGCGGTACTCCGCAGGGTGGCATTATTTCCCCTGTTCTGACAAATATTTATCTCCATGAACTGGACAAGTTTATAATGAAGTTAAAGGCAGATTTTGATGTGCCGAACAAAAGCAAATATACACAGGAATACAGGGATTTATCAAACGAAATTAAGAGGATTTCATATCGCATTAACAAAACAGACGGTACTGAAAGAGAGAGACTGATTGCAGAAATCAAGGAAAAACGCAAGCAGCTTCGGAAAACTCCAAGCACTGCACAGGACGGAAAGCGGCTGAAATATATCCGCTATGCAGATGATTTTATCATCGCCGTCAAGGGCAGCAAAGAGGATTGCCAAATCATCAGGGACAAACTGACAGAATTTATCAGCGGTTCTCTCGGAATGGAATTAAGTGCCGAAAAAACGCTCATTACACATAGCAGTGAGTGTGCAAAGTTTTTGGGTTATGACATCAGAGTACGCAGAGACAATACAGTAAAACGTAAAGGCAAAAGCAGAATAAAACAGCGTACTTTGAATAATCATACAGAGTTGCTTGTACCGTTTGAGGACAGAATCCACAGCTTTATATTTGACAGAAAAATTGCTGTGCAGAAATCAGACGGAACGCTCTTTCCTGTTCACAGAAATTCACTTCTTCGGTGTACGGATTTGGAAATACTGACCGTGTACAACGGAGAATTAAGGGGAATCTGCAATTATTACAGACTTGCAAGCAACTACCACAAGCTGAAATATTTCGTGTATCTCATGAAATACAGCTGTCTGAAAACTTTGGCTGCAAAGCACAAATGCAGCATATCCAAAATCATGGGTATGTACGCAGACGGTAAAGGCAGTTGGGCGATTCCATACGACACAAAGTCGGGTAAGAAATACCGTTATTTTGCAAATTACATGGACTGCAAGGAAAGCGGTTATTACTCTGACATCATCAGTAATTCAGCAGTTGTCTATGGAAATTCTGTCACAAGCCTTGAAAAACGTCTGAAAGCAAATGTGTGCGAATTATGCGGAACAACGGGAAGCAAGTTCTATGAAATTCATCATGTGAACAAGCTGAAAAATTTAAAGGGAAAACAGGCATGGGAAATTATCATGCTTGCAAAACGCAGAAAAACATTGGTGGTATGTCGTGAGTGCCACCATAAAATCCACAATCAATGAATTTTAACGAACGAACAATAACAGAGCCGTATACATTGAGAGGTGTAAGTACGGTTCCCGAAGAGGGTGGAGCAAACCTGTTCCAGCAATGGAATAAGGCGGTTCTTCCCTACTTCACCAGAAAAAAGCAAGTCAGGCTGGCTATGATACCGATATTTTACCGCCTGCTATCAAGATGTACATTGACGATATTGAAAAACTGCTCGGTGACTTAAACAGCAAGAATGAGCGACTTTTTCATATCAGCATTTCACTCCGTGCTTACGCAAAATCAAAAAAAGAACTGAAATTACTTTCTGAAATGCTGAAACGAACCTGTCAGAAAAACAATTGCACCATGTTTCCATACGATTACAGACAGGAGCAGACTCTGGTATCGACTTTACCGCTGTGTTACAACGAAATTCCTGTCAGACGTGAAATGCACACAAGCGGTATTGCAATTTTCGTGCCGTTCACAACAAAGGAATTATTTCAGGACGGACAAGCAACATATTACGGTATCAACACACTTTCGGGGAATATGATTCGTGCGAACCGTTCACGGCTGAAAAATCCAAACGGGCTTATTCTCGGAACTCCGGGTGCAGGAAAATCATTTTCTGTCAAAAGAGAAATCCTTGACTGCTTTCTGACAACTGTTGATGATATTATCATCTGCGATCCGGAGGGTGAATATTTTCCGCTTGTTTCGGCACTTCATGGTCAGCTTATCAGAATTGCAAGCAATAGTGAACAGCATATCAATCCTATGGATATTACGATTGATGATTATCTGTTTTCAAATCCCATGGAGGTCATAGCAAATAAATCAGACTTTCTGATTTCTCTTTGTGAGATTATCGTAGGCGGCAGATATGGCTTATCCTCGGAAGAACGCTCAATTATCGACAAGTGCGTACAGCGTATTTACAAGCAGTTTATTGAGCATGAACCGACCTTTGAGAAAATGCCGTTACTTTCAGATTTG
>JAZQIL010000232.1:0-56304 GCA_045541055.1 Oscillospiraceae bacterium | reverse complement strand
CTTCAAATCAAAAAAGAACAGTATTCCCATCTTTATGATATTGCCGTTTCCTCAAAGGACAAGTCTGCTTTCCTCGATTTAGCCTGCTAAATCGTTTTTGTGCATTTTGTCAAATTCATTGTTGAAATGCTCATTTATAGTTATTATTTATTAAGCAGCTGTTCCAATTCTTTACGGAGCAAATTCAACTCTTTTTGTACTTTTTTGCGCTTTAATGAATTGACAATACCAGTAAGCTGAGAATATTCCTGTTCTTTTTTCTTAATCATTTCAATAAGAGACAATGTACGAAGTGTATAATCGACAATATCATCTTTTGTGTTTTCATTTTCTTTTTTTTCTGTATTTTGATAATATTGCCTTCCAATTTGCGCCATAAACTGCATTTGTGCATATTTTGGATTTTCTGTCTGTTCATACAACTGACTTGAAATTGAAAAAAGCTGGTCATTGAATTTACCGAAATTTTCTGGACAGTGAGTAAGGCATGAGGTACAGTATTTTGCAAGTGAAACAGCTAAGAAATCCTGGTCTTTCAGTTCATGTGTACTTTCTGCCAACTGCGTTGATAATTGTACTGCATAGCTTGCTGCTTCATGCGATAAGTCAGCATTGCTGCTGTCTAGGCGGATGCCAAATACATTTAGGAATGCAATTAACAATGTATCATATTGTTTTGGAGTCTCAAGTTCAGAAAACTTTTCAGAAATCTCACTGAATTGGGTAATCATTTTTCTTATTTCATTATGTGTTGCAAAACCATATTGTATGGAAAGCCTATATTTTAGGATATTCAGTTCTGCAATGCCACGTTCACGGCTACTGTTGTCCAAACCGCTGTATTTCTGAAGAATTTCTGTTGCGCATAACAGTACAGATTCCACATCATTGTAAGCATTTTCAGACTGCATTCCTTCCAGCAGATTCATAGCATCCGTAAAAGAAACTTTCATTGCACGGATTGTTTCTGCATCGAGTTTTACTGTTTTCTGAATGATTTTTTCGTCTACTTCATCAAGTGTAATATGCAGTTTATTGCGGATATTTTCAATTGAAGGACTTCTAACGGAAAGGCTCTGTGAAAGCAGTTTGCTTTTCTGAAAAAATGCATCCGCTTTTTTCTGATTTTCTTCTCCATCAAGTTTTCGGTACAGAACACTAATATTGTGATAGAGATGTTCCAAATTCGACTGTGTCTGGACGGTACGCACCTGGGCGTCAATTTTTTCCAGTACCGGCAGGCATTCCAGAAACAGAGCCAGTGCTTTTTCTGTATCATGCTGCTGATAATAGAGTATTGCAAGAGAAGTCTTAGAATCACAAAGTCCTTCAAATAATTCTATACTGTCTTCTGTTTTGGCCACCTGTTCGCAATAATGAAGAGAGCGCATGCACATATCGACTGCGCTTTCTAGATTTCCCAGTTCTTGAAAAAGCGAGGAAGATGTTCTGTAATTTTCTGCTAGTTCCAGCAGTTCATTTTGTCCTTTCATATGGACTACATTATGATATATATGCAGCATCTGTTCCTGCATTTTGATTGCTTCCTGTGTATGCTTTAACGCTTCTTCGTAACGTTTCAAACTGATGAGAATCTTAGACATATCTCTGTGTGCTACCCCAATACCGCGCTGGTACTGAAAGCGGAAACTTTGAACTATTACGGCGCATTCTTCGGATGTAGGAAGTCTGCTCGTTTTTATCCCGGAACTGGTTTCTAAATTTGATATATATTCCTGACATTTTTCCGGAGTATCATAGTATGCTATAGATTCCAGAAGTTTTTCACGAAGTGTTAGACTCTGTTGAATGCATTTAAGCGAAAATTCGAGATGTTCATTTGTTTCAAAAAAGTAGTGTACCTCTGCGAGACGGTCAGCAATGGTTGTAATCTCCCAGATTGCTCCGTCGCTCTCCTGAACCGAACATCGTATTTGTGCAACTTTATACAACATTTCACAAATTCTCATTTTAATGATTAAATTTTTAGGTGTATTTGGGATTGCAAAGAACAATTCCTGATTCAGAAATCCTGACAACACAGGGAAAGCAGGCATAAAAGCACATTCTTTGATTGTTTCTATCATCCATGCCCCTTCATCCTCCAGAACACAGCTCACCATATCATGAAGTATTTCAGAATTTTCCCGTTCTTTTAAAATCATATCAATTGCGGCAGCTGCAAATTCTTCTTTCTGGTCAGCCTGACTGAGATGCCATAAGACTTCCTGAAGTCTGACTTCATCATTCACAGGAAGATGATACAGCCATTGTCCGATTTCATTGTGCTTGCGGTTCATCTCACTGCAATGGCGCAGCAATCCAGTACGGATGCTGTTATGAGAAAAATCATATCTGCCATCACTTCTATAAATAAACATGAATCCCATGTACTGGATAAAAGCTGCCATGTTTAATTCATTCCACTCAAGGTTCTGCTGTTTCATCAAACCATGCAAGTCAGAAAAGCGCAGACCGTGTCGGCTCAGTGCAATCAGTTCTGCCGCTTTTAGTACAGTATCTCCGCCTATGGTTGTGGCTGCCTGATGCAAGAGATAGATTGATAAATCTTCTGGATTATCAGGGCATGCATTCAGCAGATTCATTTGATATTCTGTAATTGCATTCATGCCGTCACCCATGGTGGAAATTGTCTGAAAATCTTCATGATTCATCATCACCAGACGCTGTACAAGCAAGCTTAGATATAACGGTGAAGAGGAAGCATCCCGGTGAAGCATCAATTCAATTACCTTGTCAGAAATTTCCCGGTGTTTTCCAGAAGAAATTCCAATAATAATATCTTTGCGTTCTTCCGGCAAAAGAGTACCAAGCTCAATTTGACAGAAAAGCGGCGGTATTCTGTCTGAAGTGATGGCAGATACGATAAAACGAATATGAACACAGTTCTCTGATTTTAAAAAAGTGAAGCTGTGTGCTGTTTCATCCTGAATCAATTGATCAATGCCATCAATCAGAAATACAAGTTCTTTGTCAGCAGTGGCATCATACTGACGGCAAAGAGCATCAAAATAAGAATTCCAGTCTTTTAGTTTATAAGAATCCTTTGCAGCAGCATCCGCAAAATGGTTGAGAAGATGCAGAGCGTTTTCTAACTCCCATACGATATATCGAAGAATATCAAAACCAGAACTGCAAAGTGGAGTATGTCCACAAAAAATGGGAACAGTATGGTATTTCCTTTCATGAAGCATCACACCAATGTGACTAAGAAGTGTACTTTTTCCGCTACCTGCTGTTCCATATAATAAAACATCTTGATGTGCATCACATATAGCTGTCATACATTCTTCTGACACAGCTTTGCGCGAGACAAACTGGCTGTTTTTTTCATAAAGAAAATCCCACTGTTTTTTCTGGTCAATTGCATTCGCATCTAATGTGGAAATTGTTTTCCACTCCTCAGTAAGTAGTTTTAAAAGGTCTTCTGTCACCATGGCAGAAAAAGATTCCCAGCTTTCCTTGGTACTGTCATCACTATGCACGTGATAAGTGCGCACATGTGAACCAGGAATACTCAGAATGCGTTTTTTCAGTGCATTCAGTTTTTTCAGATGAAGTTCATCTTCTGACTGATAAATCGGATTTATCTCACCATCCATTTCACGGAAATAAAAAAGTGTATGGGAAATTGTATCGGCATTAAGGAAAGCACCATATTCAATCTCAAGTGCAGTAACACTGATATCGTCATCTTCCAGATAAATATTTTTCTTTCCCTGTATCGTTGTTTCAATCCGCTCTTTTCCAGGCATCCAACCATAACGATAACCGAGAATTACAATCATATAGGGACGGCTTCTATCAATCTCGTCCAGGCAGACACGCAGCACTTTGGTAGCACTTTCGTTTTCGGACATTTCAGATGTATCAATCCCCCATCGGAGGTCACAAACGGAGATTGTTTCTCCATATTGTTTTGATACGGCATTGAGAGCTGGTATTACTTTACTGTGAATAACATCCCGTTCGAAATGCATATCACGAAAAGTACTGGATACAAACAAGGTACGTAACATGATGATTCCTTCTTTCTAAGCTAATATAGCGTTTAGTTTATGGCATCACAGACATGAATGATAAAACAATTCAAGAATCAGACATTACCATGAGAAATAATGTCTTGTTATTTTATCCAAAAATTTGTATTCAGTATATCATATTTTTTATAATTTGTCAAGATAATGAGTATGCGATTCCTTCACATCCGCATTCTATGGGTGAATTGTAAACTTTCATGATAAATATATAAATTTTATTAAAAATAATATATTTTTAATAAAATTCCCCCTTGTAAAAAAGGAAACAGCAATGGTTTATGATATAATTATCGAAAACATCCAAGAAAAAATAATATGTTTTTAAAGGAGGAATTTTCATGAAGAAGAAAAATATCAAAGAGAAGCTGAGTGCAGGTGTACACCGTGCAAAAAACTATCTTTCCATGATGAGCGGTGCTACAAAACTGAAATGCGGGATTGTGATTCTGCTGGCAGGTGTCAGTGCAATGCTGGCTTCTTCATGGCCGGTGCAGCTTAGTAAACTCTATACTGCTATTTCCAATGAAGAATATACTTCTCTCCAACAGTGCGGTGCAGTGCTGCTGCTGTTCGGATTGGTATATCTGATAGCAGAATGCCTGACGATTTTCCGCCGCGTCATGCTGGACTGTATCATTGCGGAACATGAGGAAAATATCCGTGAAAAAAGCATTGAAAAGCTTCTGAAGATGCCTGCTTCCTATCATCAGCAGTCGCTCAGCGGTGAAAAAACTGCTGAATTGAATCAAGGCGTTGCCGGTTTCAGTCAGTTGATTAAAATGATGTGCAATGACGTGTTTGCTGCGGTCTTTACAGCTGTCTGCACGCTGGCACAGGTGGCATTCCATGCACCGGGATTGATGGCAGGTATTATGATGCTGTATTTGATTATCACTGTTATCATTTCTGTATTTCAGATTCGTTCACAGAATGGTATCCGCGAAGATATTATCAAACAAAAAAACAATCTTGACGGAAATATCTGTCAGTCCATTCAGAATCTGGAGCTGATTCGCTGTATGAATTCTGAATCATTTGAAAAACAGCGTTTTCAGCCGAACATAAAAAAAATCAGCAATACCGAGAAAAAGCATCATAAGTATATGGGTGCATTTGATAGCCTGAAACAACTGTGTAAAATCTTTTTTCAGGTACTGCTTCTCGGACTGTCCGTAATCCTAATTGCCGGCGGACATATGGAGTCCGGTGCAGTCATTACTGTTTGCCTGCTGTTTCAGCAACTGATTAAGCCGATTGACGAATTATATCGTTTTATGGACGAAACTGCTGCATCCATGATTAAGACAGAAGCCCTGTACCATGTTCTGACAGGTGAGGAGGATGATATTTACCGTATGCGGGAAAATCCGGTTTCTCCTGAAAATAACAGTATTGTGTTCCGTAATGTCACAGTAACAGACCCGAATCGTTCCATACATCTGGCAAAATATTCCTATGTGCGGATTTCAGCCGATACCATTACTGCCCTCTGCGGAGAGTCCGGCTGCGGAAAAACAACGTTTGTACGATGCATTAACCGTTATTATCCCTATATTTCTGGTAAAATATCCGTGTTTGGGAATCCTCTGGAACAATATAACCAGGAAGAACTTGCAGAAAGCATTTTCTATGTTCCGCAGAGTACATTCTTTTTTGCCGGAACTATCCGTGACAATCTGGCATATGGTTTGAAACGTCCCGTCACGGATGAGGAGCTTTATCAGGCTATGGAACAGGCTTGCTTGTTAGATAATCAATTGCTGGAAAAATCTGGAAAAGAAGGCTTGCATGGAAAAGAAATTCTAAATCTGCCTGTCAATGAAGGTGCAGGTGAATATTCCGGTGGGCAGAGACAGCGGCTTGCCATTGCAAGAGCTTTCCTCAGAACTCCGAAACTCTATATTTTTGATGAAAGTACTGCAAATCTGGATGCTGTTACTGCCGGAAAGGTGCTGGACAATATTGAACACTATGCCAGAGAACATCATATTGGTGTACTGTATATTTCTCACGATGCCAATGTTGTAAAACGCT
Source organism: Oscillospiraceae bacterium (assembly GCA_045541055.1). Taxonomy (GTDB): domain Bacteria; phylum Bacillota; class Clostridia; order Oscillospirales; family Ruminococcaceae; genus UBA3855. The sequence goes on along the minus strand of JAZQIL010000232.1, from coordinate 50,209 downwards.
GTCAGACCATCGTACAGCTTCAGAATGCCATTGTACCGACCGAACAAAAAAGGCAGGTTGCCTGAAAGAGGGGAAATTGAATTTTCCCCCCTTCTGTTCTGAACAAAGCTGTATGATAGAATAAAATTACAGGGTCACCTGAAATGATATAAAAATAAGGAGCTGATTTTATGCAGACAACGCATGACGCAAGATTTGACACACAGAAAAGAAGAGGAATTCCAATTCCGGTGCCTCATCCGCCTGCCCCGCCTCTGCCGCCTCATGAACGTCACGGATTACTGCGAATTACATTTGATGAAATAGACTGGAAAGTATTGAAGGATGTGTTCGGAAATGAGGATAACGCACAGGCTGCTGCCGAGATTATCAGAAATGCCCCACCTGAAATTCAGATTGTAATTTTACAGGCAATGAATATGATTGAGGAGGTGAAGTATCATGAGAGCTGATAGTGGATGGACAAGCCCATTCCTGAATGATGGCGCAGAAGAACAGTTCCGGACTGCTTATGCCGAAAACTGTGAAAACTTTACGGAAATTCTTGAAAATTCTCCGTACGAAATTGCCGTGCTGGCGCGGCTGCTGGCATATCTTCAGACAATTGTGGAGGTGAGATGATGGACTTACGCAAAAATGCACTGGAAATCGGTCATTTTGAAATCGGTCGAAATCTGGCGGCTGTTGCATCCAGTGAAGAAGTCCGTGAGAAACTGGGGCAGTCTATGCCCCTTCCTCCTTCGGAAATGAATACTGTGATTGATAAAGCTGCCAAATGGCTCCTTGATTTCCATAAGAAGAAATATATGTTTTTGATGCCGGAAATTGCTTTGATAGAGGCAATGGCACAGAAGACATCCGGAGAATGCGAAATAATTGTCGTGCTGCCGTGCAGTACGGAAGCAGAGGTAAAAGAACGAATCTGTCATAATCTTCCTCACGGCATCAAAATACAGATTCTGGAAGAACCATATTTTCCGGACAGATTCTTTCCGCAGAATGCTCTACTCGTTGTAACAGGCTATTTGGGTATGCATCATGCAATGGTACTGCCAGAAGTTTACCGTATGGCAGAACATTATGGTGGATTCCTTGGAAAAAAAGTTTTTCTCCCCTATGTATCACTGTCCTGTGCTGCTAGGTATGACAGCTGGATAGAAATGAAAAATGACTACTTTAAAGAGTACTGGAGGGATGAATATGACAATCACAATTCCTAAAAACAATGTCGGAACGCAGAAAAAAGTTGCCAGAAAATTATCTGACAGCAACAGTTCTTTGCTATTGATTGCAGCAATGTTCATTATCGGCAGCATTACTGCTCTTGCTTTTCATATTCCCGTTAAAGAGGTGATGCAGAATTATTCCTATGATGTGCTTGTGATTCTAATGATTATGGAGCTCTTTACCAATCTAATTGCCGAAACAGGGATTATGCAGCTTTTGGCAATTAAAATTGCCGAGTTTTCCAAAGGGAAAAAAAGGCTTTGTCTGATGTTGTTCGGTACAATGATGTTTTTAATTTCATCATGTCTAAATAATATTACAGCAGTCATGATGATTCTGCCTGTTGTCTTTGTACTTCTGAAAACATTAGAAGTGGATAAACGTTATATATGTACATTTTTTGCCGCAATTCTAGCACTCAGCAACACTGGAGGTGCTGCCAGTCCTGTGGGAGACTTCCCTGCCATTGTCATTATGACAAGCGGTATTACTACATTTTTAAGTTATCTGACACACGCATTTCCTCTATTTGCTCTCACTTCGGCAGTGCTGATTAGTGTATGGGGAATGCATGTAAAGAAAGAAAATGATGATGGTACACTCCGTCAGCTAGCTGTCAGCAATCTGAAAAGTCAGTATAAGAATATTGAGATTCGTTTTGATGTCCTCAGATGGCTGGGACTTGTATTTATTGCAATGTTTCTTGCATGGAGTTTTGTTCCGCAAGATATACTTCCGCCTGAAATCATTGCAGTGCTTGGTTATGCCTGTGGTTTGGTAATTTGTTCTGTAAAAAAGCTGAAAGTCGCACAAGTTATGGATTTGAAATCTGTTCTGACAATTGCTTCATTCCTGTTCTTTGCACAGGTTGTCAGCCAGACCGGACTGCTTAGCATAATGGCAGCTTATCTTCAGAATCATATTGCAGACCCTAAATTGCTGGTCATTGTGATTATGCTGATTACCTCATTAGTTGCAGGAATTTTCAGTGCTGGTCCTGCTGCTGCTGCCATGATGCCGGTTATCATTGAATTGTGTAATGGTGCGCTCGGGGCACAGTCTGATTGGATTGCTGTTGCCTATGCCGCAGCCATTTGTGCCGGAAGCTCACTCTTTATGTGGTCTGCCACTGCCGGATTTATTTTGTCTGGTAAGGTAAATCATGCTAATATTCAGGAAGATGGCAGAAACAGTATCAACTGGGGTGTCGGAGAATATTTCAAATTTGGTTTGAAAAATTATCTCATTCAGATTTCTATTGCCCTTCTGACCATTATGATTGTACTTTGATTTCAATACCGCCCCAAAGGCGGTATTGTTTCTTTATCCGATTGTTATATGATTATTGCATAAATTTCAGATTATTTTATTGACAGTTTTGAATAAATATGCTATAATAAAAATCAGAAAATATGATTGGTCGGAAAGGAGAAACATCATGAATGAGAATCAGAATTATGAATATACTCAATATTTTAAAAATATATTTGAAGAAATTGGGAAAGACTTGTGTTCGTTCTACTGCCGGGAAGATTTTGAAATACTGTTGAAAGCATATCAGAATGCAGATGCAGCATCTGTAAAATTCCGTGAACAGGATATTCGTAAAATCTGTGAAAGCAGGAATATCAATCCGGATGACCTGATGAAAACAGGAAATATCCCTGAAAATATTCCTTCAAGAAAAGAACTTCAAACCAAACTAATAGAATTTCTGCATGAGATCTATCAGCAATGTCCTGATGCAGAAGACTATATGCAACGCATTGTCCGCAGACTTGCACCGGAATATAAGCAAGATACTGTCAGAACGGCAATTCTGAAAAAATTCATGAAAGGTGCAGGATTCGGTTGCAAATCGGTGGATACTTCCGCTGTCTGTTCTTGGGCAGAAGAGAGGTTATCTCCAGAGCAGAAGATAATGTACATGAGAGCCGATGAAACACAAAAAATGGAAATTTTGATACAGCAGATTGATGACTCTGTATTTTCTCCTGAACGGCTGGAATCAGAACTAAATATCAATGAATTACTGCATCTTATGCTAAAGCGGATGGAAAAATGCAATACCAATCCTGATGTCATCAATCCGGAATTTGTATTTTTATGGGCAGAACAGAAATTGCCTGAAAATCTGAAAGAAGCATATTGTGGTGCAGAACGTGACAAAAAGCTGAATTTGCTCGTAGAATTTGCAGGCATTTCTCATGATGCCAGCAAATCCGAAACCAGCTTTGCAGCTCTTCTTTTGCTTGTCGTCGAAAAGTTAAAGATAATGCCAGATGTGACACCAACGGAGGAGAAACAGCAGACACTTCCGCCAAAGTTTATGTTCAGTGAAGAAATTAACAAGTTATTACAGAATTTTTTACAAATTCATCAGATCAACTATGAAAACAAAACATCAGTCATTGAGCTGCTGAAAAAAATCACTGCTTTTATGGATGAAAATTCTGTCGAAAAAGAGGAAACGGATTTGTTTTTTATTCCTTTCAAGGAAGCTTTTGAAAGCCAGATGAAACAGATTCTCTATCTAAACAACAAGAAAAAAGAATGCAGAATGTCCGAAACATGGCGACTCGACCAGCGAGATGAGAAAAGAAAAAAGACCGGATGGGATTTGCTGCGTCTGTGCAACGATTTTGCTTCCGGCACTTTCAGGCTCAATGGCGGCAAAACCAAGTTATATCTGTATTATTTCGCTGTAATGTTCAATATGACTGCTACATTTGGCAAAGCAGAAACCTCCGAAAAAGATATTGCTAAGAACCTGTTCGGCGATTATTATAGTGATAATCTGGTGCGCTATTTCAGAAAAGAATACGATAACCCGAAGTATGGTACACAGGTAGAAAAAGAACCTAGTGGTGAAGGAATTAATTTCAAAAATTTTGTAGAAGTTATTTTTCTATATTATATTTGTAATGGGAAAGCAATGAACCTCTCACCCGGACAAATCATTGACAAAGCCAATGATATGATAGAAGCATGTGTAAAAAAAGCTGATGAATCACCTGACATCATCTCCAAAGCAACAGACTCTTCTGAATATACTGCTATCTATCAGGAAAACTATATTGAAATAACAATGCAGGTACCAGAAGACAAGCTGCCGGAACATATCGTCCAGAATTATGTGATGCCGTCTGAAAAAGGTATTTCGCGTGTGGTAGTTGCTTCGGAAAACAACACTGCTTATGCACTTGCACAAGAAATGATGATGGAAATTGCAGAAGATTATGCGGGAGTCAGCAAAACAAACATTTCCGCTTTTCTGAGTGAAAATGCAGATACTACAGAAATGAATTTTAAAGATGTCAAAAAAATGCTCCAAGAAGAAACAGAATTTTCAGAAAGCCTTTTTCAGTCTGGTCTTTCCGAAAAACTACATTCTGTCTACCCCGACGATACCAATTTCCTTCGCATGATAGACCAAATAGAGGAAAGACTCTATGTTGAGACAAGCGGCATCAGTATCAGAAACAGGCGGATTCTCTGTTATCTGTTGCATACATTATATCATAACTCTTCTGAAACTTATCCGCTGACACAGTATCTGCTGAGAAAATATGTCGGCAGACAGGAATTTTCGGTGATGCCAAAACATATAACCAGAGGAATTCGGACTCTTCAGGAAATCGGATTTGAAATCGGGATTTCTGATGATGTGCTTTATCTGGCTGAATCCAAACAAAAAGAACTGAGAAATGGACTTCTGTCTTCAGATGAAAAAACATTTTCTGCAGAAATGCAACTGCTCCTGCAAAAGCTTTCAGACTGTTCAGAACACGAGAAGAAGGTAATTTGTACATTGATGGAATTGTTCCGAAAAAATAACGGAAAATCATCTGTTACAGTTACAGCACTAAAATGCAGCGTTGGCAGACTGACAGATAAGGTACTGAAAGAAACTTTGAAAAAACTAAAAAAGGCTGCTGTTATCATAAAATGGGAAAATCAGGCATACTACCTTAAAAAGTGCGAATATCCTGAAAATCCAGCGCTGAATGACCTTCTTCAAGTTCTTTCTGTGCACTATATTTCTAGTATCAACGAAACACTTGCAAACGAAAAAATTAAAAAAATCATTGCGGATTCTTTTGGAACATATCGAAAATTTACCAGAAGTGCACTGCTTTCCCTGCATATGAGCCGGTATGTTATTCTTGCAAGCGACAGCGAATTTCTAAGTTTTCCAAAATTATACGAGGATTATATTGCTACTGTAAACCCAATTCTAGATCAAGCACGTTATCAGCCTATTAGCCCTAAAAATATTCTGGACATGTATATTTTACTTTCTTTATATGATTATATGCTTACAAACGCCGGGGGCTTATTTTGACAGCAGTAACACTATATTACTTTAATAAATCTAAATAAAGGAGATTAACTATGAACGACAGCAGAAGAATTTATCTAAAAGAAGGACAATCTATCTATCTTTCTGTAAAACAGGATGGCAGTATGCCTGACCGATATGAAATACAGGAAGTTATCGGAGAGGGCGGTTCTACTATATGCTACAGAGCAATTCGGAATCGGGACGGGCATATACAATCTGGCAAACTGAAAGAGTTCTATCCCGTGAATGCGGTGCAAGGTGGACGTATCTGGTATTATGCCTTGGAACGTTTGGAAAATGGGCAGCTCGTTCCGTGCAGCGGAACAACCCCAAAATTCGCCGAAATGTGCGATGCATACCTCAAGAATTACCATATGCTGAAAGAATATGAAACTGCAAGTGCCTACAATCAGATTCTCAGTAATTATATTCAGGATGGTGAGCCACTTTATGGTTGTTCTGGAGAAGAAAAACGTCAGGCTACCGTCTATATCTGGTCAGTTGGTGCGGAAGGAAAAGGATTTGACAGTTATCTTGCTGATGTCAGAAAACATCCTGCACTTCATGCCGATACTGTCCTGCATGATATTATTCGCATTGTCAGAACACTGACTGACTGCATCAGTGCTATGCATACTGCTGGACTGATGCATCTGGACATAAAGCCGTCAAATTTTCTCATGAATTACAACAGTACAATGGAAATCAATCCGGAACAGATTTCTTTATTTGATATTAACACACTTCAGGCTGTCGGAAATTCCCTTCCAGTCTGTGGCGGTTCTCTCGGCTATACTGCGCCGGAACTTCTGAAAGGGAAAGCAGATAACCGTTCTGATATTTATTCCATTGGTGCAATGTTATTTTATGCGCTTGTTGTGAATGATAAAATTGAAAATGGTCTGTTTCAGAATGAATATTATAAAAATCTGGCTAATCTGGTAAAACATTCCAAACTTATTCAAAACGCTGATGCACGGTATGATGCAAAATTGCTTTCTGTTCTGGCTAAGATAATGAAAAAATGTCTTGCTCAAAATCCTTCGGGGCGGTATGCAAGCTGTACACCTCTGCTACAGGATTTGGAAACAGCTGAACTGCTGGCAAAACAATATGCTATCAGTGTTTCACTGGGAATGAATCGTCAGTATCGACTGACAGAAACAACAGAAAAAGGATTGACAGACCCTGTGATTGTCATGCAGAAACTGCTGTATGAACATCCGCTGTATGAAACAATGCCGACAAGAAACGGTATTATCCGTGTTTTGGTGATCGGTGCAGGAAATTATAGTCAGAAATTTATTGATACAGCTTTACAGGCGGCACAGATGAAAGATTGTGAACTGAAAATTGCTGTTCTTTCTGCTTCTCCTGAGGAAGACCGTGACTGTTATCTGGAATTTCGGTCAGAACTTCCACGCTTTGTAGAAGTTTCCAAAAATCTGAAAGAACTGGAACAATCCGGAAATCCTGAAAAATATGGGAAAATTTGTTTTTGCTCTCTTGCAGAGGCGGCAGGAAAAAATCAAACAGATAATTTACTGTTCCGAAAAAAAGAGAAAGAAAAAAATCGGGAACTAACTCTGGATATTATTTCGCACTGTAAAGATACATTGCAATATGTTTTTATTGCTGTGGGCGATGATAATCTGAATTATACTATTGCTGTACAGTTTGCAGAACTGCTCGAACAGTTCAATACTCTCTGCCCTGTCTGCTATGTCAGCGAAAAAAACAAAAAAACATCAGAAAAAAAGAAGCTGTACCCCGTCTGCATTAACGAAGCGATTACACCGGAAACTATTACTCCACAGCTTGAACAGATGGCATTTAATACCCATATTTCATGGAAAGGAACATTGAATCTGAATCTTCAGGAAGAATATCAAAAATTTTGTAAAAATGCCTATAATTATAGTTCTTCTCTTGCGTTTGTTCTTTCTGTCAAGTATAAGCTGCATAGTATCGGAATTGATGGTGACCATTATGAGATGGCAGAAAAATTTCAGGCGGTTTTGGATCAGCGCACTGCTGACCCGAATGCTGACGACGCCTTCCGCATCCTGACAAATCTGGAGCATCGCCGCTGGGTTCTGGAAAAAGTAACGGACGGCTGGAAAGCGCCCAGAGATGCTGAAGGCAGACTATATCTGCAAAGCTGCGTAACCAAGAAAATGGTAAAAAACGAACTGGAATGCACACATCCCTGTATTGTAACAAGTACTGAAGCCATGCCGCTGAGCAGTGAGTTGTATCAGAAAGACGGCCGGAAAAAATGGGATGACCCTGATATTGACATTTCCTTGGATGAACTTGATACAATGTCTGTAATGCTGTATCAGTGCTTTCGTGCTGAGGCAGAAAATGTAAAGGCAATGAATCCTCTGAAAAGTGAAGATATGAAAGTCCTCGCAGATATTATTAAAGATACAGATGAAACTGTGATTCGGGCATATAAGCAGTTTGAATTTTGTATCAAAAATATTCTTAACAGTGTGGAAAGCTATACCAGGCAATACGACAGCTATGAAGAAAATTTCAAAAAAGAGATGCACCATCTTCCAAAAGAAACACAGCAGAAAGCTGAAAAACGTCTGGAGCTTATCCGTCAAATGCTTTTCCCAGTGATGGAAGCAAATCTGCACCGCAATTACAAATTATATGATGTAGTGCTGATAGAAAAAATACCATTTATTCTGACTTACCAGTTTATTAATAGTATTGGCTGCGTATTTAACGACGGTCTCTGGAATAATGGCTGCAATGAATCTGTTTTTCCCAGTGTTGCAAGTGCAACAGTACTTTGTCCGAAACATCTGCTGTATGTGTACTGTTTTACACCAGATTCCAGTCCGCAGCTTCTTTCAGAAAAAATGAATAATGTGATAAACTATTTGCAAAGGCGCAATATAAAAAGCAATATCTGCCTTGCTGTTGCCTGCGAGAAGGAAGTATCCGCAAAAAAACGTGAACTACTGGATGGGTATTTAAAAAATCTTCCCATAGAATCCTGTATACTGGATGCAGCCAATAATACAGAGTCTGCTGAACTTCTGGCAGAATATCTTCTTCAGAAAAAAATACAGATGTTTGACGGTAGCAGCAGCCTGTTCATCTCGCAGTATGCTAATCATTATTTTCTTAATTTGCTTCAGAAAAATGAAATTGCCTATTTTGAATTTGACTGGCGACATAAAAAATTCAGAAATTGCAGAGGAAATAGTCACTATTTGCAGTATATTCAGGATACTTCCCATATTACAGTAGATGATATGTTTGCTCTTATGAATGCCAAAAATATTCGATTTCACTTTCCGGAATACGGGGATGACTATGAAAAACTGTGGAATATCTATACCGGTTCTTATCTATCATTTAACCAATTTGAATATGGTGTTGGCAATTGGAATAAACTTTGTGAATTTTTGAGCGATTATAACAAAAAGCAAGGCATTATTACTGCTATTCCGTTCAAAGAACAAAAAGAACCTAAAGTACTGGAACTGACATATTATCTTCCGGAATATACCCGAAAAACTGTGCAGAAATTAACAAAACAGATGAAAGAAGCGCATTTAATTCATGAAAATTCCGAAGTGACCGGTCATGCAAGCGATACTTGCTGTTTAAAATGGATTGTACCAAAAACCAGTCAGCAGCAGATAGAAACTATTTTTCGTAATCCGGCGATACTGCAGGAGTATTATATGCCTGCTGTATACAGAACATCGGAAGAGTTCATGATACGTTATGAAACAATGGAAGTGAAGAATGCTGTATTCGGAAAAAATGAGCAGGACGCAAAATATTCCTTTCAGGTTCTTGGTCATCTTGAAAAAGATGGATTTATCCGTCAGCTTAGACAGGACGAACATGATAAACGCCTTGGCAGTTTTGTATACTCTTCTCCCCGTATCAAGTCAGTACTGACAAAGGCAGGAGAAATTCTTGAAATATATACTTACTATGAAGTACTGAAAGAAGGCTTTTTTGATTCTGTCGCCTGCGGTTATCAATTCAGCTGGGAAAAGGGCGATGTATTCAATGAACTGGATTTAGTGCTGACAAAAGGATTTTCTTCTGTCATTGTAGAATGCAAGGCTGTTTTGCAGCTGGAACAGGATTATTATCACAAACTCAATAGTATTGCGGAACATTTTGGAATTGGCATTCATAAAGTACTGATAGGGAATGTATATAAAAATTTTTATGAAGAGGTCAATAAAATGCAGTGCAGCCGCGGAATTCAGCTCCATGTCCAGACATATCATAAAAAAGAGGATATTATTCATATTGGCGAAAAACTAAGAAAAATAATTGAAGCGTAGGTTTCCGCTGAAAAATGACAAAATATGGAAAATGAGAATTTCCCCCCTTCTTAATTAGAAACAGAAGTGTACTATACTAGAATATACAGAAAGAAATACAATTTCTGAATTTATAGCAGGGAGGAAATTATCATGAAAAAGATAATAATGTACGCAATAGGTCTGGCAGTACTGAGTGGAGGATTTCGTTCCATATTTTCAGAACCAGAGAAACAGCATTCCTATCAAGTGAATGTACCATCGATGTCTCAGATGAAAGAATGTGCAGATACAATGATACAAGCAGCCAGTCAGATTTCAGAAGATTGCGATGTAAATGAATTGCCTTATGAAAATTCAGAAGAATCTGCTCCTGAAACGGAAACTGCTGTTTCTACAGAAAAACTGCAGGAAAACCTCAAAGAAAGTTTCCTGACAAATGTAAAGGAATCTTGGAGTGAAGTCGGATTTTCTGAAATGCCACAGTTCTATTTCCGTATTGTCGACTGAAAAATATTGTACTGCGAGAAATACTTTTTTCTCGCAGTACATATATTGTAACATTGATTATAATTTATGAAATTACAGATAAGGAGAATGAATATGAACATCAGCCAAAATATTCAGTGGATTTTGGATAGAAATACAAAATGGGAACTTTTTACGAATAAATCCTATCAGGTGCAGATTCAGAAAGCAAATTCCGGAAAAATTTACAATGTTCCTGGTCAAAAAGGGGTTGTTTACAACATTTTGGAAGATGCTTACGAAAAAACAGGCGATACAGGCTATATTATTACAGGTGTAGCATCTGAAATGTGGGTAATTCCGCCCAAGGCTTTACAGAAATACGATATTATGGAACATGACATTACGGATGAGCCGCAATCCGTGATGACAAAAGAAACTGGAACGATTTTCGCCGCTGTACAGATTCCTGTTGATAAAGAATTTACTCTGGAAGTTGACTACGGAGAAAAAGTCATTTTGAAGGGCAACCGCCCGGAAATCGGACACAACACCGGAGATTATGTGCTTGTTGCTACCAAAAAAATGAATGGACAGTATGTTCCCGATTTTGAAGACAGCGGGCGTATTGTGAACGGAGCTGTATTCCAGACTCTGTATCAGCCCTGTTCAGCTGAAAAATAAGATAAAACAAAGCATATTATATAATGCATACAGAAGATTTTTCTTTGAAATATCAGAATTGTACCGTGCTTTTTATAAGAATCCGGAGTACTTTATGTACTCCGGATTTTTGCTGGCATAATACACAAAATGACAAATATCTGCTACAATGATATCACATAACGCAAGGAGGCATTTTTATGAAAAGAGAAAGTATGAATTATGCAGAAAAAGTAAAGAGATTTTTGAATCAGCTTGATTTGGATTTCAATATACACGAGGAAGACGATGATACTGCCGTGTTCTTATTTCCTATGCCGGCAAAAACTGGTTCCTCTTTCCACATCCGGCTTCGCATTGATCGGAAAGGAGATTCAAAATTCTGGTGTTTTCTCGCCCATGGTGTGAAAGAAGTCAAAAAAAATGCAATGCTCCAGACATTGAATACATTAAATGACCAATACCGCTTTCTCAGATTTTCACTGGACAAAGATAACGATATCTGTGCTGATTATGATTTTATTCTGTTTGGTGACGGAAAAAATGCGGGTGAACAGGTGATTACTCTGCTGATGCTCATGACAGAAATCATGGACACCTGTACAGAAGCTATTATGAAAACTATGTGGAGCAGACCTGTTCCGGAAACTTCCGAACAGAATATTAAATTCAATCTTTTCGGCACACAGGAAGGAGATAATGAAGCATGAATATTCAGGTAAAATCAAGCAGCGGCATCAGTCTGATTCCGATGGAAACAAGTTTGCTTGCGGACCGGAAAATTTTCATCGAAGGCGAAATTACACAGGAAACCGCCTGCGATTTTGTCAAAAAGATGATGCTTCTGGTTCGGGAAGACAGCAATGCTCCGATTGACGTACTAATCAGTTCGCCGGGAGGTGAAATCAGTTCCGGACTTCTGATGTATGATATGATTCAGTCAAGCCGCACGCCGGTGCGGATGTACTGCCTTGGTACTGCCTACAGTATGGGGGCTTTACTGTTTGCTTCTGGCAATCATGGACGCTATATGCTCCCGCACAGCGAACTGATGCTGCATGAACCACTGCTCGGAAACAGAATCGGCGGTTCTGCTTCGTCAATTCGTTCGGTATCGGACAGTCTGATGGAAACCCGGTGCAAAATGAATCAGATTCTTGCCAAACACACCGGAAAAACAGAAGAAGAGATTGCAGAAGCGACTCATTTTGATCACTACTTCAGCCCCGAAGAAAGTATTTCGTTCGGCCTGGCAGACAAAATTATAGATAACTTTGATATTTTAATGGAGGGATATTATGTCAGCAGATAACATGATTCTTGGCGAAAACGCTGTTTTCAGCACAGACTGCAGTCAGACAGGACTGAACAACAATGTTCTGGTATGTGCCAGCAGCGGCGGCGGAAAAACTATGTCTGTCATGGAACCGCGGCTTCTGAACACATTCCATTCCAGCCTGATTGTCACAGTCACGAAAAGACGGCTTGCCGATAAGTATAAGCCCGTTTTCAAAAAGCGGGGCTATCAGGTAGAAGAACTGAATTTCGTCAATCCGGCTAAAAGCAGTGTGGCTTATGACCCGATGCAGTATCTGACCAGCTATCAGGATATTACATTTCTTGCAGAATCTATCGTAAAAGCGAATCCCAGAAAAGAAAGAAGCACTGCCGACCCCTATTGGGATGATGCTGCTGTCAGTCTGCTTTCGGCAGAAATTGCTTATGTGCTGATGACACAGGACAAGCCTACTTTTGCAGATGTTCTTGACCTGCATGACAGTCTGAAAATCACAGACGGAAGCACAGGGATTGAAACAAATCTGGATAAAGCATTTCAACAGCTGGAGGAGAAAGACCCCACTTGTTTTGCAGTGACGTGCTGGAATTCATTCGCCATGCTTCCCATCCGCACAGCCCGCTGTGTCTACGGAACTCTGAATACTGTCGTAGATACGCTGTTTTCACCTGAATTACGCCGTATGATGCAGAAAGAAAGAAATGTTGATTTTGAATCAATTGCCAATCACAAAACAATTCTGTTTATCTCAACTTCTCCTGTAAATCCGGCACTTAACTTTTTTATTAATATTTTTTATGGTCAGATGTTCAAACAGTTATTTGAATATGCCGAGTCTTTGCCGGATGGTAAACTGCCCATTCCCGTCAGTGTTCTGTGTGATGATTTCGCCACCGGCGGAAGAATCCTGAATTTTTGCGAATATATCGCCATTTTCAGAGAAAAGCAAATTTCTGTGACAATGCTGATTCAGTCAGAATCACAGCTGGAATCTATGTACGGGGCAAATGATACAATTACGATTATTAATAATTGCGATACTTATGTCTATCTCGGAGGGATGGACTTAAGAACAGGCAGAAATATCAGCGAACGGTTAAACGCTCCGCTGGAAGATATTCTTTATATGCCGGTCGGCAAAGAAATCATTTTCCGCAGAGGACAGAAGCCGATATTAACTAAAAGATTCGACATACTGAAAGATGCAGAATATCAAGCCATTACGGCACAATATGAAAAAAGCATTCTTGAGAAAAAAGAGGGGAGGTGAGTAGAAAATGACAAAACATGAACAGTTTCTCCAGGAAATTCAGAAAAACATAAAAGAACCGCCCTCCCGTACAAAGGGCGAATCTGATATTGAAAAAGAACTGATGCGGAAATTTGAAGAATTATTCGGCAATATCATTGAAGAAGATGAGGATGACGAGGGCAATTAAGTTCTGAATAGTTTTTTCATGACTTCCTGTAGGATAAAATCCAAATCTATCTTTCCGTTATGGTCAGCAATGGTAATTTGTTCTCCTTCCAACAGGAAGTCAAATCCATTTTCAAGCTTAATTTCTCCTATCTGAAACGGCATTACTTTTTTTCTGGCACCGAGAGAAGCACCCACCTCTTTTGGTACAAACACAGAATTAATAGCATCTTGTGTGAGCAACAAAACAAGAATTTTTACATTGTGAATCGCTTTAGGGATTTCAATATGATATTGACTGCCCGTCGGAATTGACTGAGGAGCCATCCAACATTTTATAGCGTTTTTCGTCAGGTGTTCATAAATTGCCATAGCTTCGGCATATTGTTTGGAACTGTAACTAATAAATACTTCCTCCTGTTGTTTCACCGTCAGCATATCCCTGAGTCTGTCGGCTATAAAATTAGATTTTTCTTCGTCTTTTTCATAAAATATGATTTCTTCTGTTTCATCAATATTTTTTAATGCTTTGATGCAATAAGTCAGCAAAGGACTTAATATATAGCTTGTATCCAAACTTTGATGTCCTGCACCAAGCATTGGCAGAACTACCTTTTTTACAGAAATACCAGCAAGAGCGGCCTGTTCGAGTATGTAGTTTAAAGTAGAAAAAATACATTTCAGATTGACAATGTCAATATATTTTTTGTCATAATAGTTCAAAAGTTCAATGCAGGCTATTCTATGAAAATGACTGCCAGTTTCTCTCGATAACCATGCACCATGTTCACGAAGGTTTAATTCACAGTTTTGAGAAAGCATATATACACTGATATTCTGCTGATATAAAAGACTTCCTATCAATGTTCCAGGAGTAGGTGCATACCCATTCTTATAGGAGGAGCAAACGACAATGTCATATTCATCAGATGAACGGCACAGGTCTCCGTGAATGACAGATATTTTTTTCTTCCCGAAAGGCGAAGAAACAGGAATTTCCAATATTTTCTTATTTTGGTTATCGATTGTTATCGGCAACGGATTTTCAAAAGATTCCTCAATATTTTTCAGATGAGTTCCTAACCGAAAAAGAGATTCTCCAATATCATCCCATTTTTTGATAAAATCATACTGATACTGTCCGCTCCAGGAATTTTCTGGGAAAATAAACTGCTGATAAAGTATCAAAAAATATCGCAGCTTTAATAATATCTCTGTGCAGAAAGATTTCTGTAGTTTTCTGTTTTCAAGTAATTTCAATATTTCTTCAGCAAGAAACAATAATTGCTCTATAGTTCGGAGCAAGCAGCTTAATTGAAAAGTATCGTCATTTTTTCCCTCCTGTAATGAAATGCAGGTAGAAATATTCAAAACAAATCGACTTGCTAAATCATAAAATTGCTGTAGATTTATTTCGGCTTCTAATAAAAACGCCTGTATTTTTTCTTTATTTGACATTTCATTGAAATTCATGTGATAACTCTCCTGTCTCTTTATTACTCTTTTATTAAACATTATAGCATAAAGAAATGATAAAATCAAGATAATTATTAATAAATTATTTTATCCCCCCTTGTTGACGGAATGTATAATATATGCTATAATAAACAAAGAAACTTGAAAGGAGGCATGAATATTATGCATAAAACCAGATATGACATTTTTATTAGTTATCGCCGAGATGGTGGATTTGAACTTGCAAAATTAATTTATGAAATGCTGACTGGAAAAGGATATCACGTATTTATGGATGTGGAAGTATTACGGGAAGGAAAATTTAATCAAAAATTATATAAAATTATTAAAAATTGTAATGACATCATTGTAATTCTTTCACCGCATTCGCTGGATAGATGTATGAATGATGATGATTGGGTCAGAAAAGAAATTGTATTTGCTATGAAACAACATAAAAAAATTATCCCAGTTCAGGAGAAAAATTTTGTCATGCCAGACATACTTCCAGACGATATGCAAGAATTCCCGAATTATAATCGACTGATTCCGACGGAAACACTTTTTAATGAGGCAATTGATAAACTTTGCAGGGAGTTTTTAACAAGCAAAGCAGTTTTTGAGGATGTGGAAGAAGAAAGAGACAACCATAAAAACCAGCAGGAAATAGAAAGATTAGAGGAAGACATACAAAATCTTGACCTTTTCATGTTTGGAATATGTTTATTGGTGGTTATTCTTCGTAATGTAGAAAATAAAATTATATTCAATCCTGAAAATCCTCTTTCCAAAATTATCCAAGATTACGCACAGTGGAGACAAGAACATCCTAAATCAATCTGGGTATTCTTGATTTGTATTTTCATTTCATTTTTTATCGCACGGACAGATGCAGAATCTCAGCTTCATAGCATGAAAGAATGGAGAGAGAAAAAATATAAAGGGAAAATTTTTAACCTGAATGCTCTTTCATTATCTCCACAAGTATTATTTCATGAAATTATGCAGATTCCAGACAGCGACAGACTCCATTTTTCATCTAAACATGATATGGAACGGAAGAAAGAAAGATTAAAGGCATTCTATCCTGCTATACAGCTAAAAGAAACCAAGAATCTTTTAATTGCCTCTTTTGATGGTACACAAATAGATTATTTATACTGGGAGCCTAATGAAGCATTTTCTTTTCTGGGAATTGACAAAGATTTAATTCCAAAACATATTATGCATCTTTTGATAGAACAAGGATTTGCAATGAAAGATACTTATAAAAATAGTGTAATTTACGAAAAAGATGACTTTGAAGTTAGAGTTAGGCGTTTTATGATGGAAGATGTAGAAGTGGAAATATGCCGGGGAAACATACAGTTTTCTATGCTTCATCCGTTTACTTTAAGTAACTTATCCCTTTCACCAGAAGAAATCGCAGGTATATTGAAAATATACGATGTCTGCCTTGAACCTAGTGAGAGCGATTCCATATTTCAAGAATCATATAAGAGCACAGGTATAGAAATCAGTTCCTGTGATGGTAAACAAACCGACTATATTTTTCTGATTTCCTATCCATTTAATGAGGAATGGAATTTATATGGTATATGTTTTCCTTTCAATTGTGAAAATAGAATTCAAAGTATGAAAAAATATGGATTCCGGTATCTATACAAGAAAGAACATATCTTATATTTTGAAAATGAAGAAGAAGGACTTTCAGTAGAAATGTTTTGTCTTCCTTTTGTCTGCTATACTGAATTCTTCCGAAAAAGACCAGAAGCGGACAGCTTTCCAAAAAGAATACAAAAAATTGGGCATTCTGTTCGACATCCATTTGCAGAAGAATTTGAAGACTCTACATAATATAAATATCATTTGACTATCTGCATTTCAGAAGTAAACGGCTCCTATCATGATACAGTGATTTTTTCGGATTATAGATTATCAGTATACCGGAAATACGATGGCAAAACTTGCTGAAAATATTGCAAAGTATGGTGATGCGGCATCTGATGACAAGACGGTCAAAGGCGCATTGTTTCGTATGGCTGGCAGAATCGGCGAAGTGGCACAGGAAAATCCGGAAGCTGCTGGTTTTTATGTCAGCAGCAGTGCGATTGGAGCAAAACAGCTGCTGAGTGCGGCAACTTATGTCAATAATAAGATTGAAAGCAGTGAGGCAAAAGGGGAAACGATTACACCGGAGCAGCTTTTGTCATGGGGAAAACAGGGTGCTGCGTTGCAGGCTGTGTCTACTGTTGTCAATACGGTAGAGACAGTTATGCCGGAATCTGATGCAAAAGACACAAAGAAAGATTCTGAACAGACAACGGCTGATACGACAAAGAATATGACAAATGCTGAAAAAACGGCGTATTTTAGTCAGCTTGCCGATGATGCATTGCATGTGGATGATTTGGTATCCGGATCGGCAGAAACGTCTTTGCAGCAAGTGGAATAAGAAAAACCCTGCCAAATGGCAGGGTTTTTTGTTGTGATGTTTTGTATCAATAGCCGATGGAGTTGCCGTTTTCGTCTTTGAGGTAAGCGTCGAATTTGGTAATACCGTCAGTGCCTTCTTCTTCCAGGAGAGGATAGAATTCTGTATCAACGAGCCATTCTCCTCCGATTTTGACGAGGTAGATACGGTCCTGTACGTGGTCAACAACAGCCATGTCTTCGAAGGGATAATCTGCAAAGAAGGCATCAGCCGTGGAATATGCCATATGATCAGGTCCTTCATTTGCAATCATATCATCAATCATATGATGCAGTGCTGTGTACCAGTCTTTGTCCAGTTGTTCTTGGAATACAATACCTTGAATTGTAACATCATCATAGAGTTGCCATTTTGTGTTACTTTCTTTTGTTGATCTGTAATCAACGTTTTTCATAGCGGACATAGAGCTGGCCATTTGTGTATCTTGACCTTCGGTTGTGGTAGTGTCTGCATTAAATGTATTTTTATACATAGGTGCTTTCATTAGGTACCAGATGCGTTTAGTTGTTGCATCATTGTAGGCTGTTGCGTCAGAGTTCTGGAAGCTGGTCTGGACTGTTCGGATGAGGTCATAGAACATGGTATTGTAATCGGGTTCATCAGGGTTTGCTGTTTCAACTTCTGTTTCAGGTTCTGCTTCTGCAGACAGTGTAGTTTCTTCCGTGGTGGTTTTCTCTGTTTCAGTCTGTGCTTCGGTTTTAGCAGTTGTTTCTGCTTCTGTTGCAGTTTCTGTTTTAGCTTCCGTAGCGGCTTCTGTTGTCACAGTAGTTTCAGGTGTAGTTTCGGCTTCGGTTTCTTTCTTTCCACAGCCTGTCATGGCAGAGGCCAGCATGCTGACAGCGAGCAGGGTAAACATGGTTTTCTTCAGTATGTGTTTCATGGTTATTTTTCCTCCTAATTATTTCATTGGTGTCAAGTCGTGACTGATAACATTGGTAATGTAATAACGACCGCCTTTTACATAATATTCAAACTTCATGGTAAGAATTTTGTTATTTACCTGTGAATCAAGACACCACCGGTCATATTCTTTGCCTTGTTCTTTATCACGGAAATTATATTCTGTGTATATTACTTCTGTGTCACTGATATACTCGATATGTGTCGCCCAGTACATACCTACAAAGGTTCCTTTTGTATTGTTATAATCCTGAAAGACAAGATAATCTGTCAAGACTTCACCTTCTGGTGTATCTTCTGGTGCAGGGCTTTTTGTGACTGTTATGCCTTCCGGGACAATGCGACCTCTGGTCTTTGTTCCGCTTGGCGTTTCGACAGTTTCACTATAATAATGAATTTCACTGCCTTTCATTGAATAAATTGGGTTTTCTCCTTCTGTTGGCGGTTCTGTTGTTTCCTGTGTCTGTGGCGTTATTGTGAATCCATTTCGGATTAAGTCAAGACATTCCGCAGCAATTGATTTTGCCCCTGTTTCCTCGGTTGTTAAATCGGGAATGGTAATTTCGGAAACAGGTTCAATATAGCCTGTGTCATTGCTTTCCGGACAAAAGAGTGTTGTTTTGACATATTCGCCGTCTTTGGTGAAATAGAATGTACAGTCTGATTCTGTATTGTTGTTGAACATTTTGCAAGCCAGACTGTCACAGACAATACCATCGATTGTTTCTTCGCCGTTGTATTCCACATATTTGAAAGCGGCTTTGGTGATGTTGAGCCTGTCCATGTAGTCACTGACATCATACATATCGTATTTGTTTTCAATGACAGCATGCTTGGATTTTATTGCTGTACCAGAAAAGTACATATCGCTGTAAGCATCTGTATCTGTCATGTATACTGTATAATCGAGATTGTTGTTTTCTGGAAACTGCAAGTTGACAATGTCCGTTTTTCCATCTGTGCCAATTGTGATATCAAGTGGTGCCTGTCCGCAGGACATGAAGATTCGATAGTTATCAGGAAACTGAAAACCATCGAGATAGGTTTCATAATTTCCAGCATCCTTGACAAAGACACCGGATGACGGATTCAACGTAAAAATGCCATCCTGTACGGGCTGTACCGGCTGAGTTTCAGCAAGGGTTTCTGTTTCCGGAATGGGTGCAGCATCGGATGTAACAGTGTTGACAACCGGTTCAGCAGGGGAATCAGAAATATCTTCTGCTGAGTTCCCGCATGCAGACACTGAAATAAGATACACCAATGCACAAATTCCGATAAGAATACGTTTGCTTGACATAATGTTCCTCCTAAAAAACAAAAATACACAGAGAAATCTCCTGTGTATCGGTTTAACATATGAAATTTGTGCATGACAAAAGAGCACAGTTACTCACTGTGCTGTGCTGTGCTGTGCTGTGCTGTGCTGTGCTGTGCTGTGCTGTGCTGTCATAAGTATATCACGTCCGCACATGTTTGTCAAGCCCCTTTCAAAATTTTTTTATCCTTATTACTTATAGCATAAATTCGCCAAAAAGTCAATAGTTTTGCAGAAAAAGGACACGAAAATAAATTTTCAACCTTGAGAGCATTTTTTATCCAAAATTATCAATTCATCCCCCGCTTCTAAAGTGGGGGATGAATTGCGTCCCACCTGTTGACAAAATCTAAAAAATATGAGATAATAAGGACATAAAATACTGAAGAACTGACTGCCTACTTTTTGTAGTAGGAGGAAGCCCCCGTCTCTACAGGCGGGAGAGGATGTCACATCGCCATACGAGCTGTTTACAGTTGTTTTTAGGAACGTTTAGCAAGGGGTAGTACTGAATACCAGTGAGGGATGTAACAAGTCTCTGCGAACCCGCTGCGGGTTTCTATGAGCATATCTGCAATGCCAATTCAAAATTTCTGGAGAACAGTTCCCCTGTCAGTGAATTAACAGCCATGTTTTTCCTGCCAGAATTATAGCATCGCCATACGAGCCGTTTATGGATGTTTTTAGCCACGTTCAAGCAAAGGTAGTAAACATACCAATGAGGTGTGTTGCAAGCCTCTACGGACTTGCTACGTACTTCTATGGATATGCTTAAAACAAGGTTGCTGAATTTGCAGAATGGGATTGTTGTATCCCTGTAAATTTCTGTAATACAGTCTCTGGAACTGGAAATAATTACTCTAAAAACAGAAAATGAGACAACAGGGACTAAAAAGGACCGGATTAAGTGCCTTAAATGGGCCATGTTTCAAATGTCAAAATTTTCAAATTTAGATAGTTTTTTTCAGTTTTCTATTATAAATATTCGGTTTTTGAAAAAAATGTGGCGTACTTGAAAAAATCCTCGCCACATTCGCAACATGAACAAAATGGCTACGATACGCCGATTACATGGAATTTACAATTTTTGGATGTGGCGTTCTTGAAGACCAAAATTTAAGAATGCCACAGACATTTGGCGATATTACTTAAAAAAGTGCAAAATGTGGCGTTTGTGGCACTTTTTTTCGAGTCTTTTATAGGACGTAATAACATAACATAAAAATATATGTAAAAATATATATTTATTTTTTACACTCATGATATACATATAGTATATTTTAAATAAAATATTATTTTTAAAATTTTTGGTCAAGTATTATCCCTATAGACTTTCTGAAAAAAATGCCACAATGCCACAAAGTATAAAAAATCAAGCAATATGGCTCTGAAAGGCGTGGCATTTTTATTTAAAAAATGCCACATGTGGCAAAAAATATGCCACATTTTTTGGTAAATTTTAGTAATTTATTTATTTTTCATAAAATTTTATTGTGTTAAATTAAAAAGTTTGTTAAATTTACCGATATATTTATGAACTTAGTTAAAAAATTTAGCAATAGTTTTTGGCTATTCTACGTTTGTTGAATGTTAGCCTCTGCAACAAAAAAGTATTGACATTTTCATTAAAATATGATATAATAAATATTTTATTAGTCTGCATATATAGTACAATTTGACAAAAAATCCCCCTGCCATACGACAAGGGGATTCGGTTATATGAACATCTGCTGTAACAATCCTTTTTTAAACTGCTTCCAGTATTCCAGTTCCTGCTTTGTGCAGCTGATAGCCTCATCATAACCAGACAGGAAATCAGCGATTTTTTGCTGTTCTTCAATGCAAGGACAAATAATGGGCAATTTTCGGCATACTTCTTTCTTTAGCTTCGGTTGTGCTGAACCTGTACTGTATTCTGTATAATCAATAGTTTCTAATGCCTCTGCTATGAAGTAACTTATAAAACCTTCTTTTACTCTCAGGCAATGAGCATGGTTATTAACCCAATATTTTTCTGTAGCAACAAAACTTACACGATAGTTCCTGCTGACTATATTTGTTCCGTCCTCACTCAATAATACAAGTTCTTCATCAAAAATATAGTTATCCACATAATCAATAATTCCTGAAGCTCCATAATAAGGGTATTGCCCTTTCCGGCGGAATTTCCTTGCAATAGCTTTTCTCTCTGTATCAAGAAAAGTAACCGCATCTTCAAGATAATATTCCCTCCACTCAGGATATGCTGTCCCGTCTTCATGCACGAACCGCACTTCTTGGGAAAAGATTTTCTGCACGACTGTCTTTTTCTGCTGTTCAAGATTCTGCACTTTTGCTTCAGACTGTGCTGCTGCTTCACTGACAGTGGACAGAAAATCAGCGATTTTTTGCTGTTCTTCAAGGGCTGCCGGCAGGGTGATATCTATATCAAAGAAATCATCTTTTGAGATATTAAGCTGACCATGATTTCTCACTCCCTCTGCACACCTGACTGAAAGTTCCCTGTTCCACTTCTGACTGTCAAAATAATGTGTCATAAAATCAGAATCGACATCTTTACTGACAGAAAAGCACAGATAGAGGGGAGATAATGCACCGCAGTCGTATTTGTCAAGCCGTTTGACTGCACCAAAATCAAAGCCTTGTGAATAGCTTTTGTTATAAGCAAATTCGCCTCTGTTCAGCAGATAATACCTTGCCATATTCTGACTTGCAATCTTTTTCTTAAAATACTCTCTCTGGTCTACAAGACCATACGAAGAGGATAATGTCAACGGAATATCCGTGACATTTCCTTTGTTCTTTCGTGTCACACTCTCAGATATTTCGGACAGCGTTGAATGACACCATTCAGGATAATCTGTTCCGTCTTCATTTTGAAATCTTAATTTCGGTACTAACATATTCAACCTCTCAGTCCAAGCATCTTCATGCCTTTGTCTATCTTATCGAGTACTGTCTGTTCTTTTACAAGAATTTCTGACAATTCCGTGCGGATTGCCTGAATGTCAATCTGCTCTTCTTCATCGAACGTATTCACATATCTGGAAATATTGCAGTTATAGTCGTTTTGTCTGACTTCTTCCAGAGAAGCCACATGAGAGAAATTTAGGGTTTCTGCCCTCTGTTCGTAAGCGTTTACGATACGGTCAATATCTTCATCAGACAGTTCATTTCTGCTCCTGCCTGCCGTGTAATATTTGCTTGCATTGCAGAACCAGATATTTCCACTGTTGCCGTTTCTGTTTCTTCGCAGGATAATACAGCAGACAGGAATAGAAGTCTTGCGAAAGCATTTTGCAGGCAGTCCGATAATGGCATCAATCACATTGATTTGGTCAATCAGATACTTGCGGATAGCTTCTTCCTTGTTTCCTCTGAATAATACACCACGAGGAAGCAGAACCGCCGCCCTTCCGTCCTTATCCATATGCCATACGATATGTTCCAGAAACATCAAATCGGCATAGGGTTTGGGTGCTAATACTCCGCAGCTGGAAAATCTGGGGTCACTTTCAAATTTCTTATCGGCAGACCATTCTGTAGAATAAGGCGGATTGGCAACCTGTACATGGAAAGTTTCATCGCCGAAGTTATCATGTTCGATAGTATCGTCATTGAACAACGTAAACTCCTTATAGGGTACACCATGCATCAGCATATTCTGCCGCATCAGGTTGTAAGTCATACCGTTCTTTTCCTGCCCGTAGTAGTGACGGACTTTCTTATCACGGCAGTGTCTTCTGACTTCCAGCAGGAGAGAGCCGGAACCTGCACAGGGGTCACAGGCAGAACGGACAGTATCAAGTCCGACTGTCGCAAGCCGTGCCATCAGTTCCGACATTTTGGCAGGAGTGAAGAACTCCCCCCCTTTCTTTCCTGCATCAGATGCGAACAGTCCAATCAGAATCATGTATGCCGTACCAAGGATGTCAAATTCTGCATCCGCAACACCAAAATCAATGTCGTTGACTCTGGTGATAACCTTTCCAATCAAAGCAGAACGCTGTGAAACTTCTTTTCCCAAGTCCTTGTCCTGTAGATTCATGTCATCAAACAGCTTGTCGAAAGCGGCTTCACTTTCCTGACCGACAGTTGAACCGACAAGGGTATTGATAGCCTTTTCGTAATCCTCTACACTGAAATCGCCGTCCTTAACTCTCTTGGCGAGGGAATGGAACATATTTTCAGGCGTGATGATATAGCCCAGATGGTCTAAGGACATTTCCTTGACGGCTTCTGCAAGTTCTTCATCGGCTAAGGCTTCACGGTAGGTCACTCCGTCATTTGCAAGAAGCTCATTCATGTAATTTTCAGTATGTTCAGACAGATAGCGGTAAAAGATAGTGCCAAGAATGTAGTTTTTGAATTTACTGCTGTCCATACTTCCGCATAAGTCCTTGGAAACTGCCCATAACTGCTTGGCAAGTTCCTGAGATTTCATATTAGTGTTAGTATTATTCATAATAATTATACTCCTTCCGCTGTGAATTTGTTATACATGGTTTTTAAGAAAGTCAGAACTGTAT
Source organism: Oscillospiraceae bacterium (assembly GCA_045541055.1). Lineage (GTDB taxonomy): Bacteria > Bacillota > Clostridia > Oscillospirales > Ruminococcaceae > UBA3855. Next base: position 25,786 of record JAZQIL010000232.1, on the reverse strand, counting down.
TGATAAGCTGTATCTGCTTCAAAAGAGGAAATTCCTTTGCTGCCAGAAGTTCATGAATCCTGTTTTTGGTTACACTTTTCTCGTCAACAAAATATTCCGTTAAAGCTGTCATAACAATTTCTGTTTCAATGTCGTTTTCGGCTGCGAAAATGGTTACGTCACGTTCCATGACTTCCTTCTCGTACTGCTCATATTCCTTGACAATATCTGTTTCAGGGTCAAGGTCAAAAAATCGCAGATTGATGAATTCTTTCATGATGCCAGACTTGTAACGCATCTTCTCGTTATCAGAACGGTCGATTTCACGGAGAATCAGGTCAATGCTCTTCTGCATTTCTTCCTTGTCCGTGCGGTTGATTTCTTTCAGAAGATTCAGAACATAGACCACATTGATTTTATCCGTGCGGACAAGCTCAATATTGAAGTCAATATCTGCAAGGATTGTTCTCTTTCCTGCCTGAGTTCTCACCTTCTGTTCACCATAGAATGTCAGATACCATGATTTGTACTCGGCGTATTCTGTTTCGCTCATGAAGTCGCTGAGGTCGTTCCAGTCGAACTTTGAGAATGTCTTCATAGTAGCCAATGCTTTGGAAAGCTGTCTGAACATGATGATGAATTCTTTCTGCTTGTCTTCTTCGATGAGATTTCCGCAGTCGTCAGTCGTTTGGCAAATTGCATGAATCGCTTCTGCCTGTTTTGCGTATTCTGCTACATAGAAATCGTAGCTTTCAAGCAGATAATCATTCGGATTTCCGCTTCCGCTGAACAGTTTCAGAGCTTCGTCCTGCCACATTTTAATATTACGGTAAGTGACTATCTGTCCGAACTGCTTTGTCGGCTTGTCTACACGGTTTGTTCTGCTGTATGCCTGTAACAGTGTCTGATATGCCATGTTCTTATCAAGAAACAGGGTATTTGTTGCCTTGCTGTCGAAGCCTGTCAGGAACATATTTACAACTATCAGTAAGTCAACCTGCGGCAATTCTTTCTTTTTGAGCCGTTTCGCAATATCTTTGCGGTAAGCATCGAATGTTTGCAGAGTGAAATCCGTTCCGAACATAGCATTGTAATCGCTGATGCATTCTTCCAGATATTCGGCAGAGTGTTTGTCCTGACCTTCGTCCAGATTCTCATTCCCCTGACAAGTGAATACAGCCGCTATCTTGTATCTGCCGTTATTCTTCTGCTTGAACTCATGATAGTAGTCCATCAAAGTTGAAATCTTGTCTACTGCAAAGATTGCTGTATAGGTGTCTTTTCCTATCTGGATGTGTCTTTCCATGTTTTTGAGAATATCATCGGTGATAAATGAGATTCTTTCGGGGGCATGATACAGACTGTCGATATTCAAACCCATCATTTTGCAGTATTCAGGGTCATCAATCTTATTCGGGTCAAATCCCTTGATATCCACCTTGCTTGCACTGACTGACTTCATGTATTCCACGGAAAAGCGGAGAACATTGCCGTCTGCAATTGCTTCCTTAATCATGTATCTGTGAATACATGGGCTGAGTGTTCCGGAGAAGAACATATCTGCGGTAGTTCTGTTGTTATTGCCCTTATTTTCTTCAAAGATGGGCGTTCCGGTAAAGCCAATATAATTGGCTTTCTTGAAATGCCGTTTGATGTCTCCGTGCATCTTTCCGAACTGTGAGCGATGGCATTCGTCGATAATGAACACGCACTTCTTGTCTGTAAACGACTGCATAACAGGCTGATACTTGTCTTTCTTGATAGCATTTGCCATCTTCTGGATAGTTGTGATAATCAGCTTGCGCTCGCTGTTTTTCAGGTCACGGACAAGTGCCTCTGTGCTTTCTGTATTGTCTACACAGCCTTCTTCAAAAGTGTTGTACTCATCAACGGTCTGGTCATCCAAATCCTTACGGTCAATCAGGAAGAACACTCTGTCAATCTGCGGATTATCACGGAGCAGACTTGCAAGGCGATAACTCGTCAAAGTTTTGCCTGAACCCATGGTATGAAATACATAGCCATTCAGATTGCTTGTCAGAATCCGGTTCATTGCCGCTTTTACCGCATAAATCTGATATGGACGCATTACCATGATAGTCGGCTCGGTTTCCTTGACTACCATATATTTGGTAATCATTTCCGTAATGGAGAACTTGTCCAGAAAATCTTCGGTAAATTCTCCCAGCCGGTTGATTCTCTTGTTTTCTTTATCCGTCCAGTAAAAGACAAGTGATTTCAGAATCCTCTGTTCGTCCCCTCTGGCAGTTCGCTCATTGAGATTGGCGAAATACTTTGTCTGTACGCTGTTCGATACCACAAATATCTGAATGAACCTGAACAGTCCCTTGAATGAGAATCTTCTGTATCTGTCAATCTGGTTGACAGCCTCATTCAGTTCCACGCCGGCTCTTTTCAGCTCAATCTGTACAAGCGGAAGTCCGTTTATCAGAATTGTCACGTCATAGCGGTTTTTATACACCACATCGTTTCTGTGTGCCTTATCCATCGTGACCTGATGCGTCACCTGATAGGTATTCCGGTCTGTATCAGACGTGATGAAATCTACGTAGACACCTTCGCCGTTATCCAGTTCCAACACCCATTTTTCACGGAGTATCTTCGCAGATTCGTAGACGGTATGGTTTTCCAGACGGAGCAGAACCTTGTGAAATTCGCTGTCAGACAGTTCAGCGATACCCTTGGCTTTTACCAGATTCTTGGCATTGACTTTGCAGAACTGTTCTCTGAAATTTGCAAGAACATCATCATAGCTCGTCATGTTGATGAGGGAATAACCCTGTGTCTGAAGCTGATTGATGAGGAATTTCTCAACCTCATATTCGGTCTTTAAAGTGTTCATGTTTGTATTTTCCTTTCTTGTTGTGTTGTATGTTTCAATGGCATGTCCCTGCCTGACCAGACAGGGATAGCCATTATTGCCTATGATTCTAACGTTTTTGATTAGTTTGTGATGTATTACATTGATTTTTGACCTTCCTTTCCTGTTTTATTTAAGAATTCCAGCATTAATCCGACTGATTCAGCCAGATATACAGAAATTAGACAGACAGATTGTCCTCATTATCCCAATTGGATACCGACAGGTACCCCCCTTAAGCTTACCTAATAGAAACAATAAGTAATTGGCGATAGATGTGTAAACAAAGACAGCCAATGTTTCAGATTAACCTGGAGATGTATCTTTTCCCAAAAAATCGTCGATAAGGCATTTTGCACGTTCTGCATATTCGTTGTGCATTTTGTCGATACTGTCCTCATGTGCAGCCTGTAACATTGCTACATAACTGGAATCACTCTGAAGATAGTCTCTGATGTCACACCAGTCAGGCGTTTCGCCGTCGTCCAGTCCGATGAATTTTACAACAGCATCCAGCAGTTCTTCAACGGGCATATCCAGAATTTCAGCAAAATCTGATGCTTCGCAGTTATCAAAATGGTCAAACAGCGTTTCACTAGATGCAACATTCTCATAAATGACGTAGCACTCATCATTAAGCCAAGAATTACGGCTGACGCTTTTACATTCGTACAATGTGGCTTCACCGTCACCGGACAAATACAAATAAATTTTAGTGTCGTACGGGCGTGGTTTCTTGTCGAAACTTTCCAACATTACAGCAAGTTTTTCTACAGTTTCTTCGTAATTATTGATATACATAGTTTTACTCCTTTTCTCCCCGTATAGCCGATAGGACAGCAGTATCAGTTTGTTAGGAACTGTGCGAAAATAAGTACTACACTTTTTGAGTAATTGATGCATTATTATAGGAATATTCATATCAAAATGTATGAATTATTTTTGCACAGTTCCTTAGCAGCAAGCCCCTGTCTGAACAGACAGGGGTAGCCATTATTGCTCATGATTCTAACGTTTTCGATTAGTTTTATGACGTATCACATCGCTTTTTGACCTTCCTTTCTCGGTTTTCCATCAGTCCAACCAAAATTCAGCCAGACGATACAGCAATTAGATAGGCAGATTGCCTTCATTATCCCTGTTGAATGCCGACAGGCACCCCCTTAAGTTTCCCTAATGGAAATCATAGGTAATTGGCAACGGATGTGTAAACAGAGACAGTCAATGTTTCAGATTAATCCGAAGATGTGTCTTTTGTCACGAAATCATCGATAAGGCATCTGGCACATTCTGCATATTCGTCATGCATTTCATCGATACTTTCCTCATACACAGCCTGTAATACTGCCATATAGGCTGAATCACTTCGGAGATATTCTTTGACTTCACACAAATCAGGAATTTCGCCGTCGTCCAGTCCGCTGAATTTTGCAGCAGCATCCAGCAGTTCCTCAACGGGCATATTCAGAATTTCAGCAAAATCTGATGCTTCACAGTCCAAGAAATAACGGTCTAATACTCCATCACAGCTTGCAGGATTTCTGTAAATGGTATAGTGATTATCATCGAGCCAGGAATTGCCGCCGACATTCTGGTATTCGCACAATGTTGCTACACCATCATCAGACAAATACAGATAGATATCTGTCCAGTATGGATGTGTTTCCTTTTCGAGCTCTGCCATCATCCTAGCAAGTGTTTCCACGGTTTCTTCGTAGTTTTTAATACGCATAGTGTTACTCCATTTCTCCCCGTATAGCCGATAGGACAGCAGTATCAGTTTGTTGTAGCAGCAAGCCCCTGCCTGAACAGACAGGGATAGCCAGTATTTTCCATGATTCTGATGTTTTTGATTAATTTGTAATGTATCACATCGTTTTTTGACCTTCCTTTCTCAGTTAATTTAGGATTTCTGGTATTAGTCCAGCTTGTCCCCATTATACCCATTGGTCACAGCTAGGCTGTGACCTTCATGCATATAACATGATGTCTTTTTACCTTGAGCAATAGTGGAAATCATCGGTACATTAGTAGCAATTACATAAGAATTGTTTTGCCTTGTTTTCTGATAATGGCTAATCTGTTGCAAAATTTCACATAAAGACTTCAGCACAGCAATTTCAGAAGTTTCTGAGAATGTTTCTCGTTTGAATTGGTATATTTGGCAAATAACCTTCAATAAGAATATTAGGGATTTGACTATAGTGTTTCCTTTTATTTTCAAGAGAATTTTTTGACAGATAATGATGCATTTTCAAAATATCCGTTGGTCACGGCAACCGCCGTGGCCATCATTGCACATACATGATGTCTTTCTTAAGAGATAAGCCTGATTGGTAAGCCTATAGGGAAGTGAGACAGATAATCGGGAGTATCAAAAACTAACTAAAAGTAATATACAGCATTTCTTCTATCTTGCTTTATTTTGAATTTTCGGCTATATTCCTGCAAAAAAGAAAAGTGAGCCAACTGAGCGGAATAGAAATGTGAAAAAAGCTTACACACTATTATCACAAAATAAACACAATTACGAATTTTTGGCTATATTGCTATAAAAATTAAAATTAGGAAAATATGAAATATGTTTTTCCAAATTATCCCAATTCAGTTTTTGGCTATATTGCTTCAAAAACAAAGTGAGACAGATAATCGGGAGTATTGAAAACTGACTAAAAGTAAACAATTGAAAGACGGAAATTTCATTTTATGGCGATATTTCTATAAAAAATGAAAAATCAATTTTTTGAATCAGTATCGTGAACCAATCGTACATAAAGAAAAGTCTTCTGCAAAGTGAGACAGATAATCGGGAGTATTGAAAACTAACTAAAAATAATCAAAAAAATAGTTTCTTAGAAACGAAAAATGCAAAATTTGCAATAAAAATTAATAATTTATAAAGATAATTTGAAAAGTGAGACAGATAATCGGGAGTATCGAAAACTAACTAAAAGTAGTTTCTAAAAATTGTATCAAATTTTCTTATATCAATTTTTTGGCTATATTACTGCAAAAAGATAAAGTGAGACAACTGAGCGGAATAGAAATGTGAAAAAAGTTTACACACTATTATCACAAAATGAACACAATTATTAGTTTTTGGCTATATTGCTATAAAAATTAAAATGAGAAAAATATGAAATACGTTTTTCCAAATTATCCAAATTCTGTTTTTGGCTATATTACTACAAAAACAAAGTGAGACAGATAATCGGAAATATCAAAAACTGACTAAAAGTAAACAAACGGTTTGAAGAATATCTCGTTTTATGGCGATATTCCTATAAAAAATGAAAAACAGATTTTCTGAATTGATTGGTGAAACAAGCTGCCAGAAAGGAAATTTTCCTGCAAAGTGAGACAGATAATCGGGAATATCAAAAACTGACTAAAAATAATGAAAAAAATCGGCTTTCAGAGGCGAAAAAAGGCAAAACTCGCAAGAAATTTTAATAAGTGAGACAGACTTTTTTCACTGTCTCACCCCTAAAAATGGAAAAAAAGGTGAGACAGACCTGCGGAAAACCCTTTTTCTTGAGAGCGTAGGAAGTCCGTCTCACTGTCTCAACCTACCACTTTTATGCCGATATTCCTATAAAAAAAGGGTGAGACAGACTTTTTGTCTACTGTCTCACTGTCTCACCCTATGAATAAGTTTTTCTTTATAATATAATAAAAAATATTTATAAATCTATATTCTTCAAAGGCTATATATCGCCATTTTTTTAAATTTTTTATTTTGTTAAAACTTTTACACTTCGTTTTTCCCACTGGATTGTTACTGAATAGGATAGGGGATGCAAGTTTGTTTTCAAGGCTCTTTTTAAGTGAGACAGACTTTGCAAAAGTGAGACAGTGAAAAAAAGTCTGTCTCACCTCGTTTTTATAGCAATATCGCCATAAAAGTGGCAAAGTGAGACAGTGAGACGGACTTCGCTACGCTCTCAAGAGCAAAAGCCAGAATCAAATGTTACAATACTGTTAACGCGTTAATATTTTGTTAATAAAACAATGTCAGATTTATTCATAATATATTCGTAATTTATTCACAAAAAACCTCATAGCAGAATTGCTATGAGGTTGATAGTATCAGTAGTATTATTTTGGCAGTGCTGCGGCCATTTCATCAGGGGTTGTCATGCAACTGACAATAAATCCTCTTGCCCGCTTTTTGGTGCCGGAACTGTCGGTATAAGGGATGTTACGAGTATAGTCTACCAAGCTCAGACCTCTGCTCTTAAAGGCATCTGACTGTGCTATCTGGTCAATTAGTTTCTTCTTTTCCTGTGCGTTAATATGGCTGAATGTTTCATCTTCGCACATATTTTCCAGCTGACGATAAGCAATGCCTGTTTCTTTGCCATGTTCAGCCAGTTCGGTAATCAGGTCAAGCAGTTCTTTCTTTAGTTCGGCGTAATCTGGTGTATCTTTTATTAGTTCAGTGGCTTTTCTGTGCATTTTAGCGGCTTCTTCGAGCGTGTCCTTTGTCAGGTTCGGTTCAAAACCGTTCCATGAGAAACCAGTATCATCAATTGTGAACTTCACTGACTGCCCGTGCGGAGCGTGATTGCTCTTCGTTTGGATGACAATACGGCTGTTCTGGTCTCTGCTGTCAGAAATCACGGTCAATGCGCTTCGGCTGGCATTGACGAGGTCAACGCTTCCCAATGCGGCATTATTGGCGTTTTCCTGCGCTTTTTTGTTGACGTGGGAAATCAGTATCAGACCGCAGTCATATTTTTCACAGATGGCGGAAAGGGTCTGGAATATGGGTCTGACATGATTGATTCTGTTGACGTCGATTTCCGGCGGGCAGAATGCGTGCCATGGGTCAATAATAATCAAATCCGGATGATATTTTTCAATTGTCTGCTCCAATACTTGGATGTTATCAGTATCGGAACTATCTTTCGGAAACAGAAAGCCATTTGAGCTGGTTTTGTCTACGATTCGGATATATTCTGCATCTGCTCCGGATTTCTCAAGCCGTTCCCCGATGTCAGAGCCTCGGTCTTCTGCGGAGATAATGAGAACATTTCTGTTTTCAGGAATGATCTGTTTTCCGGCATATTCAGGCGGAACAGGCAGGGCTTCACCCCTGCTGATGGTCGCCGCCACGCCACAGGCGAAATAGGTCTTTCCGGTGCCTCCGGCTGCCATTAAGACAGTATAGTCACCAGCCGGAATATAGGGATACCAGATATATCGAATGTTCTTTTTTTCAAATTCATAGCTCTTTTTTGCATCTAAAGGCTGAATTTCCTTTTCAGGGGCGGAAACTTGTTCCAGCTCTTCCGGTTCTTCTGATTCAGGGGTATAGAAATCTGTTTTCTGAATGGTATCAGCTAACAATCGGGTAGCTTCCTCTGCGCCGATGGCTTGTACAATGTCTGAAATATCGCCTTTTTCGGGGCATTTATTCCAGATTGCAAGGGCAGGAATAATTTTCACGGATTTGGCAATACTAAAGACATTCCGAGCAACTGTATTGCCGTATTTTCGCCCTGCATCGTCGTTATCGGTCAGAATGATGATGTCTTTCCCCTGTAAGCCGTCATTGTAGAGGTCGAGCCACTGGTTGAAGCCTGCTCCGTTGGGAATGCTGGTCGCTGGAATATCGTCCAGTCTTGACATTGTATCGGCATCTTTCTCGCCTTCTGTGATGAATACAGTTCCTTCAGACACGTTGTGAAGGATGTGGGCGTTGTACAGAGGGGCTTTCAGTCCTTTCAAGCCTTTGTCATAGGTCTTTGTTTCAGGGTCATAGCGGTACCAGCAGGGCAGTTTTCTGCCGTCTGACAGCATGATGATGACTTTCTTTCCGAAGATACTGCCGTCAGCGTTATAATAGATATGCTCACGCTCGCCGACTTTCTGGGGGTTTTTCTGTTTAATGATTGGCATATTCAAGCCGAACTGCTGGGAAAGTTCCCTGATTGCCTGAGCTGCATTTTCTCTTGTTTTCTCCAGCTGATGGTAAGCAAGATACAGGTCAATGACAGAGCCGTCAAAGCCGCAGGAAAAGCAATGTGCCTTTGTATTGGCAAGATACAGGCTAAAAGCAGGCGTGCCGTTTTCCCGTGTGCCGCTTCCGCAGATTGGGCAGTTATATTTCCCGTATTTGCGTTTTTCCGTGATAGATTCGGCATACTGCGGAAGATACTGTTTCAGTTCTTCCAAGTTTAATTGTTTCATGTTTTTAGTTCCTCCTAAAATTTTTTACAGCAAAAAAGAGTACGCAGAAACAACATGCTCCGGCATACTCTTGTATATAAATATAGCTATTCTGTAAAAAATTATCGGAAAGTACTTGACAAACAGATAAATCTATGCTAAAATAGTTGTATACAAGGTAAACAATTGGTGACCAACCAAAGGCTTACTACATACAAGCCGGAGCGGAGATGTTTGCAGACATCTTCGTTCTTTTTTTGCTTGTTTTTATTCTATCACATTTTGAAAAATCTGTCAATAACAATTTGAAAAAAGTAAAATATGAAAAATATATGAACGAAAAATGAATAAAAATATTTTGTGATAATTACGTGAAAATTGTTTTCACAATTTTATCACAAACAAAATTTGGGAAAAATAAGCTATTTGATTTATATTTTTTATCATTCAATTTGTTATTTATATTCTTGAAATGTGATAAGAATGTGATGAAAATATGTAAGAAAATTTACACTTTATTTACACAAAGCCATCACAAAAAAATATGCCGTTGCAGAACGCTCCGGCATACTCTCAAAAAGGTATAGTTATCCTGTAAAAATCGTCAGTAAGGGTATTGACAAACGGGCAAAACTATGCTATAATGAGAAGTACAAAGAAAACAATTGGTGTCTAAGCAAAAGTTTTCTAAATACTATCTATCCGGAGGAGTGGAGATGTTGGCCGCATCTGCACTCTTTTTCATTGCATGGTTATATTCTAACATATTTTTCATCAAAAGTCAAGAGAAATCAAATGTTCGTATGTGTTTGATTACCTGTTTGATTGTATAAATTTTTTCTGTGAGAAATTGACGATATATAAATGGTTTTTATAAAAATAAATGATAAGACGGTGAAATTACTATTCTTAGTTTACCGTCTTGTAGAAAAAATATCTATATATAGCCATTATATTTGCTTTTTTAATTCCTGATAAGACGGCAAGACGGTGAATCCGGACTCCTTTTAATTTTAGCATTATTTTCAGCTGACATATTAATATATGTCGAAACACAAAAAATGAAAAAAATTTTTTCTTATGAAAAAATGCCTGTCACCGTCTTATAATATCTGATTTTTTAATATTTTTTCAAGTAATATAGCCAAAAAAAGAACAAGAAGGTGAATTTTTTCACAGTCTTATACTTATTTTGTTTTTATCAAATTTTATTTAGAAATATAGCCCCAAAATACTATAAGACGGTGAATTTTGCTCACCGTCTTGTTACCGTCTTATACTCAGAATGAACATAAGACAGTGGATTTCGCACCTTCTTATAAAAAATAAATATGAAATTTCGAAACACCAAACTCTCAGTGCAGCCAAGAGCATTTTCCCGATATTCCTTCTGATTTGTTTGTCAACGTTTTTTAAACACATACTTCTGTTATTTTTAACTTGACTTATGCTGTTGGACATGGTATAATGAAAAAGACGTAAAATAGCGTTAAGCTGATGATTATATGAACTCAGGAAAGGGGAGATTATTCTATGAATGGAACAGAAAGAAAACTTCCAACTGGTATTCAAAGTTTTCAGAAATTAAGAGAAGAAAATTTTGTGTATGTAGATAAGACAGAATACATTTATCGTATCGTACAGTCAGCTGTTCCCTTCTTTTTAAGCCGTCCACGCCGTTTCGGGAAAAGTCTGCTGCTGTCCACAATGAAGGCATACTGGGAAGGAAAAAAAGAATTGTTTTCCGGTCTTGCAATAGAAAAACTGGAAGCAGAGAATAAGGATGCATGGAAAAAATATCCAGATCTTTACATTGACTTCAATGTTGATAATTATAATCAAAATATGACATTGGAAAATGTACTTGATGAGCATTTATGTGAATGGGAAGAGGAATATGGCGTCACACAAACTAAGGAAACTTATGGTCTCAGATTTCGCAAAGTTATCAAACAGGCGCATAAAAAAACAGGGCTGCGCTGTGTTGTCCTTGTGGATGAATATGATAAGCCGCTGCTTGATTTAATCAGCACACCAGAACGTCAGGAACACTGCAAGGAGGTCTTGAAAGGGTTCTTTAGTGTACTTAAAAATTGCGACGACGATATACAGGCAATTTTCATTACAGGTGTCACAAAATTCCACAAGGTTAGCATTTTCAGCGATTTGAACCAGTTAAGAGATATTTCCCTGAATAAATATTATTCTGGGATGTGTGGAATCACTGAGGAAGAACTGCGTAAATATTTTGCATATGAAATTGATGCACTTGCCGAGGAACAAAATATCTCCAATGAAGAATGCTTGGAAATGCTGAAAAAACAATATGATGGTTATCGTTTCCACCAGAATGGTATAAATGTTTATAATCCTTATAGTTTGATAAATGCTTTTTCTGATAAAGAATTCAGTGCATACTGGTTTGAAACCGGAACACCGACATTCCTTGTGGAGAAACTTCGTAATGACCATTTTGATGTCCGCAGGTTTTCCAATCAGACTATCTTCTCGACAGAAAGAATTCTGAAGGATTACACAGGTGATACGCTTGACCCGATTCCGCTTCTTTATCAGTCAGGGTATCTGACAATTTCAGATTATAATCCTAAGATGCGCCGGTATGTTCTGGCTTTTCCGAATGATGAAGTGAGATATGCTTTCCTTGAAAGTTTAGTTCCGGCTTATGTTCCGAAAGCAAATGCAGCAAACGGGCTGGACATTTTTACTTTGGATGAATATGTTGAAAATGGCGACCTTGAAGGAATACGGAATGTTCTGACCGGACTGTTTGCAAATATCAGCTATACAACAAATAATCCGGTATTTGAACATTATTTTCAGACAGTAATTTATGTGGTGTTCACTCTGCTCGGCAGATATGTGATGACAGAACAGCAGACATACAAAGGTCGTATTGACTGCAAGGTCGAAACTGATAATTTTATCTACCTGTTTGAATACAAGCTGGATAAGACAGCAGAAGAGGCTTTAAAGCAGATTGACACAAATGATTATCAACTCTCATTTTCAGCGGATAAGAGAAAACTTTTCAAAATCGGAGTATCCTTCGACTCCAAAGAAAGAAAACTTGCTGACTGGAAAGTCGCAGAATGATGAATTTTTGGTTTGGCAGAAGCAAAACCTCCGGAATGTTTCGGCATTCCGGAGGTTCTTATTTTACATGGCGTACTGTGTAATTTAGTCCTTTCTTAGAATTTCAGCTGTAGTGATTCTGCATCTTTTCGTTATTTTTTAAATATGTGTATTGTGTAATACACAAAGCATAATACATTATATACAACGTGCAATACACAATACATCATACACCAATTTCATTCTTCCTGCAAGGCGTTTTCAAGTACCTGATGCAGATAGGCATTGAAGGAAATCCCCTGTTCTTCGGCTGCGGCTTTTGCCTTTTCGTATAAGCTCGGCTGCATCACAAGCTGTACACGCTTGGTTTTCTTTTCGATGAATTCAGGATTCCGCTTGAATCCTTCTGGCACTTCTGCTGTTTTCTGCACATTCGCTCCGGAAACAAACTGTAAAGCCGGATTCATTGAAAAATCTTTCTTATTCATTTTGATACCTCCAGTAATTCATTGATAAAGTTCTGAAAATCTTCTGTCACATTGGCTTTGGGTGCATAATCAAAAATGCTCTTCTGACTGATTTGTGCCTCACGGACTGCGACTGCTTCCCGAATTGCCGTCTTGAATAGCTTTGTATCAAGATTCTTTGCCTGTTCACGCATCATATTGGCAATATCACGGTTTAGAACAGCTCTTGTGCTGTATCTGGTCAGGAGAATGCCTGCAATCTTCAGATTCGGATTGCAGTATTTTTTGACGAGTGTAATTGTTTCAGAAAGCTGTGCAATTCCTTGCAGACTGTAAACATCCGCCTGAGCCGGAATGATAGCACTGTCAGCCGCAGTCAGAGCGTTGACAGTCAGAATCCCCAGTGCAGGGGGTGTGTCTAAAATGATATAATCATAATTATCTTTTAGCTGTTCCAGTGCTTCTTTCAGACGGAATTCCTTTCCGGTGTTCGTGATAAAAGCATCTGCTCCGGCAAGAGAACTGCTCGACGGGATAATGTTGCCTTGTTCCGTGTGCTGAATCAAATCAGGAACAGAAACTTTCTCTGTCAGAAGCTGGAACGTATTTTTCTGATTCTGTGTATCTGCTCCGGCTGTAAAAGACAGATTCCCTTGTGCATCCAAATCGACAGCGAGGACAGAAAAGCCTTTCTTTGTCAGTCCGGACAGCAGTACCGCCGAAATGGTTGACTTTCCGACACCGCCCTTTTGATTGATGACTGCATAAATCATGTAAATATAGCCCTTTCCTTATTGTGTAATGTGTATTGTGTATTACTTATTTTGTAATACAGATTACATCATACATGATACACCATTTTCAGATTTTTGTCAACCCTTTTTCGATTTGAATAATCAGTATTGTGTAATATATATTGTGTAATACTTATTACACAATAAATTGAGTAAAATATCGACTTCTTTTCAGTTTTTTCCTACTATTCCATTGACATTTCTCCTAAATAGGAGTATAATATAGGAGAAGAAAACTTTCGTAGTAGGAGAAAAACGATGAGACAATTTGATTATTCAAAATTTGACAGTATCTCATGGAATAATGAGATAGTGAGTTATCTCACACAGATACATGAGCATAAAGGCAGACAGGAACTGTATTCACGGCAGAAACCTGTTGAATTGGAAAAACTTATCGAAGTTGCAAAGGTTCAGTCCGTTGAATCTTCTAATCGTATTGAGGGTATCATAACTACAAGCAGCCGTATCGGTCAGATTGTCAGAGAAAAAACGACACCTAAGAACCGTGATGAAAAGGAAATCGCCGGATACCGTGATGTCCTGAATACGATTCATGAAAGTCACGATTATATTTCCGTTACAGGTAATATCATTCTTCAGCTTCACCGTGACCTTATGAGGTATTCAGAATCAGGTTTAGGCGGAACGTATAAAATCACACAGAACTATCTGAAAGAAACAAGAGCTGATGGTACAGAGTTTATATCATGATTTACTAAATCACGATTTGAGAATAGTATATCTCAAATTACAGAGAAAACCTTCGCTCAAATGAACGAAGGCTTTCTTTTTGTGGTATGTGTTTCAGACGATTGCTTCAAAAATTGTTTTATCTCCAAGCTGTATTGTATGAGTACCGGCTTCTTTGTTCTGATTGAAGCTGAAACTCAGCAGATAACCTTTGTTGATATGATAGTAATCCAGATATTCTGCAAGCTGTTTTTCGCCACGCTCGTTGTATTCCCTGCCGTGCCATATCTTCATTTCAATGACAAACTGCTCTCCGAGATATTCCACAATCACATCTGTTCGGGTCAGGTCTCTTGTCTGGGCTTCAATATAATAATTTCCAACTCCGTTGATAATCGGTCGGAGATACATCAGAAATAATTTTCTGCCGTCATCTTCGAGAAAACGTTCTGTTTTGTCACCATAGATATCATTGAAATACTGTACAAATTTCTCTAAAACAAGTTCCATGTTCAGATGGTTATTGATAATAAATTCCGGTTTCTGGCGTTCCCCTGCAATATACAGCGGTAAATTCTGTACTTCCGGTTCAGTCAAAAGCATATCATAGAAACGTGTTTCAAAAATACGGTTGGCAATGATGAGACAGCCGTTCTGCTCTTTTGCAAATCCGTACATGACAGCTTGCTTTGTTGCCTCATCATCAGGACGGTAAGGAATTCTTTTGCCTTTTTCAAGTAATTGTATCACCTGCTGTCTGAGTGCAGGATACTGTTCCAATTTATTCACTAAGGATTCAAACAGCGGAGCCTGATATATAAGCAGTTTCTTAACGGCTGACTTTACTCCCGATTTGTCCCAGGTCAATGCCGAATCTTCATCTATGAACTTGCAGATTTGGGAAACAAGCACAGGATAACCAGAAGTATAATCATATATTAAATTCGATACTGCCCTAATGTCCATGCCTGTTTGATAGTCTGCTTCATACTCTGAAAGCATTCCTGCAATGTCATCAGGAGAAAAGCTCATGTCAATATCCAGAGAACTGGCGATATTCCATGGACTGTTATGCTTATGCTCAGAATCAGGGCGGATTTTTAACTGTAAATTCCTGATGTCGTGAACGCCTGCAAGAATCACAGATTGAAATGTAGGAGAGACATCACGGTCAATATAATATCCACGCAGCTGTGCAAGAAAATCCAGAAAAACTTGATTGTTTGATGCACTGTCGACCTCATCTATTATCAGAACAATCGGTTTATCTGCAATACGACAAATTTCACTGAGCTGCATAAACAAGTCTACTAATTCAAATTTATCATTTAATTCATTTTTCAGATTGTCAAGTGTCTGATTGATTTCTGCTGATACCTGCAAATTTTTCATGAAAAGTATGAAAGCCTTCGCAAATGCACAGGAATAACTGTTTTCATCTTTAAATTTTGCATAGCTCATAGAACGCTGAAAGTCAATATTGATGACATAATACTGTTCATGCAGGTAATGCACCAACGCTTTCAGAGTTGTTGTCTTGCCGTATTGTCTCGCCCTGTTGACAGTGATATACTGACCAGCATCAACCATTTTTCTGATTGCTTTCAGTCTGTCTGTCAGGTCAACCATATAATGCCATTTTGGATTGCAGTTACCAGTCACATTAAATACTTTCGCCATAGAATCCCCACTTCCTTCAATTGTTATTCTATGATTATTATAGCATATCACGGAGAGAAATGCAAGTTGATTTATTATATCAGTCACAATGCTTTCTCTGAATTTCTATGCTTCTATTAAAGCTTACTGTGACTGATAGTGCATGTCTGTTGATGGAAAAATGTGTTTTATTTTTTGGGGTAAAAAAATATGTCTTATTTTTTTTTGATAATTTTTTCATGATATGAAAATTTGTTTTTCCTGAGAAAAAAATTTTTATTTTTTATGAGATAATTTTCTGTTGTTCTGCCAGTATCAAATTTTGATGGTGTGTCATTTTTTATATTTGTGTTGCATGTGTCATTGCATATGACTCAGGTGTGTCATTTTGTCTTTGTATGATAAATATTGACACATATATGATTCTGGTTTGTATTATGTAAATCGAACTAATATTCTTTCTTTGAACGGGGATTTTGTGTATTGTTTCTTGTGTGTATTTGATGTTGTATTTTGTTGTATATACTTTTGTTTCGTAGATAGTAGCATTTTGCTATTTTCTATTGCATAGACGAAGGGCTTCTCCGAGTCTGTGTGTCAGATGAACAGGAAGGGCCCTGACGTGCGATGATATTTTCAGGGTGTGGCATTCTGAATTTGTATTTCATGACACAGGGATGTCGGCTGTGCCGACCACACGAAAAACAGGTGAGTGAACTTGGTGAACTTTGTTCGTGTGTCATTCCCCCTTATGCCCTTGGTCTGTTCCGGAGCCCTGTAGCAAAACCGGAGACGAGTTCACTCAAAGAAATGGCTATTCTGCTTGAGTTCACTCGGTGAACTCCGCCTTAAAAAACGGCTATTTTACGTGGTCGCGGAGTGAACTTTCAAAAATCGGCATGACACACTTTCATTTTGGAGTTCACTCGGAAGTTCACTCGCATATCTGGAGTCCGTTTTATACATGGTGTGTCATTGTCTCTTATACAGGAAATCGAAAGTGAAGCAAGCCATGATACACAGATACGCATCATGATTATGACACACGAACCGGATGCATTCTATCTGCACACGCCATTTTGTTTGTCACAATGAAACATTGACAGCAAAACCTGATGCCGGAACTTTTCTCTGCTCAAATCTTCAATCTTAAATAGTTTTCTGTTCAGCAGCAATCTGACACTTTCATTTTTATTTGACATTGCTTCTTCAAGTCTGGCATATCTGAAACGAAAGTGCAACAGTCTCTTATAAGAAACGATGACACACCTGTTATCAAAATTTGACACACGCAGTATTTTTCAGCAGGATTTGCAGCACATCTGACACGCGTTTTGCGATATTCATACAGAGCTCTGACTGCTGAACAGCATGGTCTTTTTATGGCCCAAATTGGTACCATATACGGCACCAAATCCGGCCCTGTTGAGGCCATGAAAAAACCGATTCAACAGCAAAGGGACAAAATAGGGACAAAATCAGCACCATATACGGCACTAAATCGGGACCATTTCAGGCCATGGACAAAATCAGACCATAATCGGAACCATATACGGCACTGAATCGGGACCATTTCAGGCCATGTCCTTTTTCAGTCCTTTTTATGTCCATTTTATGGCCCAAATGAGCATCATATTTTCACAGAAAAACGGGCTACTATTTTGTAGCAAGGGTTTTACAGGAATGGCGGGGTACCGAATCGGAACAAAATAAGGACAAAATCGGAACCATATACGGCATCGAATCCGGCCCTGTTGAGACCATAATAAAAAACAGGCTCCATCAAAGAAGAAAGAATGAGTTCGAAGCACAGGACATTATCAGAAGACATGGCAGTGCCGGCAGAGAGGAATCAGTTTGTTCAGACGGATGGTGAATACTTGTATCGTGTTGACCATGGAGACGCTGTACCAAGAACAGTTGCAATTACCAGATGCAAGCTGGATGATAAAATTACTAATATTCGGGGAAGCTATGCCTTGCGCATTGAAGGCAATGCCGGTGATAATAACACGGGTGTTTCCGTCGGCGGCTTTGAATTATCTGATGAAAATTGTCTTGTTGTCGGCAATTCCGTTGCGCAAAACAGCGAGAATTTCAGCGCATACGGACAGAGAAATATTTTCTTGAGCGTCCTCAGCAAAGATTTTAAACAGCGTGAAATTTATTGGCTGACAAATTATACGAGTAATGACAAAATTTCCCCCTCTACTCCGCAGCTTGTCAAACTGAATGCTTCTGCATTTCTTATCATGTGGGAGGAAAGTTCCTCCCATGGCATATTGACAAAAATGTGTACGGTCACTGCAGATGGAACATTAACTTCTGAAATCACAGCAATGCCGTGCCGGCTTTCGGATTGTCAGCCGTTCTATGCAAGCGACGGGCTTGTGAAATAGTATGTCACAGATTCCAATACGCTTACAATTTACCAGCAAAATCCATTCACATTGAACGCAAAAGGTACTACAGAAAGCACCTCTGCCAAAATTCAAATAGAAAGCCTTGTTTTGCATGAAAACAATTTCTTTTTTGCACATGATTCCAATTCTTTCAATATTGCCCAATTTGTTGATTTAGATTCTATCATTGGTGCAGACGAAAACGGAGAAATTGCCACAGCTGCCAACGGAAAGATTGATACTGCAAAGTTCACATTCGGAAATGAAACATTAGTTCCAGGGAGCTTCGCAAGCCCTAAAGATTTATTTGAAAAATTAGATTCTCCGTTCGTTCATACAACGCTTGATATTTATTATGATGGTATCAAATTAGAAAATGCATCTGTTGAAGTTTACGCTGGCAGCAAGGGCGATGCCAATCTCGACGGAGAAACCAATGCAACAGATGCCGCTAATATTTTGAGTTACTCCGCTCGAACTGGTGCAGGTATCAAAACAAATATTTACTCTTCCACAGAGGATTCTTTGGATAAATTCGCTTATTTCCTCGCAGATACTGACGGCGAATCAAAAGACAGAGAGACGGCAAGTCAATTAAATGCCAAGGATTCCGCTAATATTCTCATTTATGCTGCCCAAGCAGGGGCTAACGGTTCGGCAGATTGGAATACAGAAATTTTTCTCAAGTAAAATCCGAGATATTTTTGTTTTCTCCTTAACGAACCAATGCACCTGAAAATATTGATTTACGGGAAAAGCATTAAAAGCCTTCGCTCAAATGAACGAAGGTTTTCTTTTGCTGTTTTGCAGCAGGAGAAAATTTTCTTGACAATTTTCCCGAAATATGGTAGAATAAAACAAAAAGATATATAAACGAAAATATCAATAAAAACACTTCTTTTAATTAATAGTCTGTACATGATAAAAAAGACGGAAGCAGTTACGGAGAAAGCGTCTGAAGCTGGCTTGGAGAGCTGCAATAGTTTCGCTTCACCTTTTCGTTTATATCGTTTGGAAAGGAGAGACTCAAAATGTGTGAAATTTATGGTTATTGTCGCTGTTCAACGGATGATAAAAAACAGGATATCAAACGTCAAGTCCGGGAACTCAAAGAAATGGGTGCAATTGACGAAACAATATACACGGAATACATTTCCGGGACGTCGGTGAACAAGAGAGAACTGAACAGACTGCTGGAAGCGATTCCGGACGGCGGAACGATTGTTGTGACAGAAATTTCCAGAATATCCAGGAGTACCAAACAACTGCTTGATTTCATCGAGGTTCTGAAAGCACGGAAACTTTGTCTGCGTATTAAAGACAGCATCACGATTGATTGCCGGAACGGAGAACAAATTGACCCGATGACAAATGCTATGCTGCAAATAGCGGGTGTATTCGCTGAACTGGAAAGAAATATGATTTCGGAACGGGTCAAATCCGGCATGAGGGCAGCAAAAGCCAAGCGAAAAGAACACCCAGAGCTGAATCCTATTGGGAGACCAAAAAAGAAATACGCTGATATTCCTCAAAAAATAAAAGACCGGTTTCCGGAATATCTTTCAGGCAGCCTGAACAAGTGCGAATATGCAAGATTATGTAAAGTCTCACGTCCGACAATCTGTAAATATATCAGGATTATGACGGAATATCAGGCGAATGCAAATTCAAATGAAACAGTACGAAATCACTGTTCCAGTCAATGTCATCAAGATAATGACAGTTAATCTTGTTAAAGAATATTCAAAACTACAATTTCCATGATTTCTGAAAATTTTCAGTGACAGTTGAAGTTTTTAACTGATACTTTCAATCAAAGTTTGAATATGCTATAATAAGATTACAGCAAACGGAAAGAGGTGATTGCATGTTTGAGACGATTGGAATGGCTGTCGGCATTCTGGTGGATGTCATCATCGCTGCCCTTGATGACTGAAACCCTCGTTCCCGTGATTCTCTGAGGAGGTGATTGTATGTTCAGATTAGTCGGTCAAGCCGTCGGAATCTTGGTTGATATTCTCATCGCGCTCTGAGTCTGTCAGCTTCCGTGACATAGTCCGTAATACCGCCATTGAAACGTTAAGGAGGAGTTTTTATGGGAATTTTCAAACCCGGAAGACCTGAGAAGTACCGTCCGTCTGAACAGTCCGGCAAAAAGCCGCCTGCCGCGCCCGGTGTTTACCGCATCCGCGACGAACACGACAAGGTCGTGTATGTCGGCGAGGCTGTCAACCTTCGCAAGCGAATGAACGAGCATATCCGCAAGACCGGCAATCTGCGGAAGGGCGAGGCGTTCGAGTACAAGGTTGCCTCTCCGGACAGCGACTCTGCATCCCGCCGTGAGGTGGAGCGTCAGAAGATTGCCAAGTTCCAGCCGGAGCGTAACCGTTCCAGAGGCGGTGAGGGTCGCCCTGCCAAGAAATAAGCCTGTGTTCTCCCGGTTCGGGACACAGGCTTTTTCTTGTTTTAGAGAGTATCCGCAAGCTTTCTGATATTTTCTTTGGCTTCTTCCTCGGAAATTTGTTTCAAAAGTACAATATCCTGACTGGCATCATAACCAGCTACCTGAATTAGCGTTGCGGAATCTTCAGAAGTTGTAATGTTATCCGTAATAACTGCATCCATGAACTTAGAACAGCCACCATGCCAAAAAGAAATCAATTTTAATTTTTCGATTAATTCTGGTAATTTTCCGGCTGTATTTGCATATTGAAACCAAACGTTTAATTTTACGTCGAAGCGTAAGCTTGTGTTCAGGTAAACAGCACTGATGATTTCGGGAGAGGTTTGTTGTATTAGTTCTTTTACAAGTTCAGTTGTAGTTTCAGATGAATTCCCAAATTTTTGGTTTGATATGAATGGCATGATATAATATCTATAATCATACATATTGAATAGCTCTGTACAGCGAGTTAAATTAATATTTTTAATTTTTTTCAGATACGGAATAATTTGTTCGGTACGGTGTAGTTTTAGCCGTTTGCTAATAGTTGTAATAATGCAATTATTAATATCAAAATTCAGGGCTTCAAATATATCAGGCGGAATATTTATATCTGAAAGTTTATCAAGTTCAGAATTATCTGAAATTGCTTTTTTTAAACATTCTATTGTCAAAACTGCTTGCTGATAAATAAATTCTTCTATTAAATTCGTACAGAAAAAGCATTTTCCTTTGACAGTATAATTCGTAAGTTTTGCAGTATATTTTGTATGTTCTTTTAAATTTTCTGCTTTTATCTCATTTCCAACAAATATCGGAGATTTTTCAGAAACTAAATCATCCGGAAGAAACTGAATTTTTCCGTCAGGTCTTTTATAAATTTCGCCTTTCATGTCTAATCTAAATATAGCTACGTCGTCTGTATTTAGTTTTATTGTCATAGTACCACCATTTTCAGTAGGAATTACAGTATCAGTATCGACTGTTGCTAATTTTACAGCATCTGTAATATCTACTACGTTTCTAAATGGTTTCACGCTAATAAGACATCCGATTATAAAACTATTCATGTCTTTAGCTACTATATTAAATATTTTTATAATTTCATCGTGAAATTTATCTGTATCTATATCTGCATTAAGAAATAACCTAAGAGCTAAGTATTGTAATAAGTTCAGCTTTTCTTTGTTTTGTTCAGGATTGATGGAAAGTTCTTCTAATGTCTGAATAAATGGCATAATAATATTATTGTTTCCTGCCCCATATATCCGATAGTCAGAGGGTATCTTAAAATCATCTGTAATTGATTTGGATTTTATATCATTTAATAAATTCAGTACTTCTGTTTGCAGGATTGTCTCCATTTGTTCAATTTGCTTTTGCTCCTCTTGGGAAAATGTAATAAATCTGATTTTTAAGAAAGAGAAAGAATCTTTGTTTTCATGTTCTGTATTTAATTTGCTGGTGATACACAAATGCACATGATTTAGTTCTTTAGCCCATTGAAAAATATGGTATTCTTCATTTCTGATATATAATTTTTCTATATCAGAATAAAACTGAGAAGTGGAAAACACCTGTTCTTCTTTTTCTTCGTCATAATTAATTTTGCCTGAAATAATATATTTCTGCAATGCGTTGTCGAAATCGTCTTTTAGTAAAAGATTTTCTACAGTTGTATACAACTTCCAAGGAGAAATAATTTTTCTCAGATGGGTGTTGAAATAAAAATACAGAATCTCTTTAGGAGTATGAGTCCATGCAATATTTTTTATCAGTTCTGGATAATCTAGATAACTGGTCGGCTCTGCATCCGGGCAGTCAAGGTCTGTTTCAAAGTGCCAGATATTGTTTTTTCCGATTTTGCTGAGATATTCTTTCAGCAGCCTGCTGTCATGCTTCAGAATGGTTTCGGTGTTCTGCTGGACGAAGATGCCGCCGACCGGAAATCGCTGCGCCGGAAGAATTTCCGAAAACAAGGCATTCTGTTCATAATACGGCATGGAATGAACAAATTCTGCAAGCTGTTCCGGCTCGGCTTCGATGCACTGCGCATAAAACAAATAAGAAATTATCTGCTGAACAGAGGCTTCCGGCTTGCAGCCCAGAATTTTAGCCTGCCACTGCCGGAGCTGACTGACCTGATAATAAGTATATCCCTGTTTTGAGAGTTCCATGGAAACATACAGCAAATCAAGCAGATGCTCCGCAGAATCGGCGTGAGTAAAGCTAAGTTCTGTAAAAGCTTCTGAGGTAATATCTTTCTGATTCATCACCCAGTTTGGAAAGAGTGCATATAAAATTCTGAAATAATGAAAATACTGTTTTTTCACCGCATTGATGAATAATTCTGAAAGCGTAGTATCTTCCGGTTTCATACTGCGGAACTGCTCCTGATTCTGTTCCAGAAAAATGCCGTTGAGTTCTTCCGGATAGCGCAGGGAAAAATATTTCAGAACTGGGTCGAGCAGGTCGCTTTCTTCCTGTTTGCCTTCCAGTTCGCGTTCATAGACGGTGTGAATGCATCTGCCGACTTCCTGAAACAGTGTCTTTCTCTGACCTTCTGAAAGCTTTTCCACGGCTTTCGGAATGATTGTGCCGACAGATTCCGGATTCAGATAGCTGAAAGTAATATGCAGGTCAGCACATTTTTGCAAATCGGGTTCGGGAGATTCTGCTTCCCTGATAAAATTCTGTTCACACTTGTCGCGCAGTTCCGCCATGAAAACAGGCATCCTGTCCGGAATGCAGCCGTGCTGCCGGAAATAATCTGCCGAGACTGCCGCATGAAGCGGCATCGGTTCGGAAAGCATCTCCAGAAAATACATAATATAGTCATCGGGATAGCGCAGGAAGGCTCTTAGCTGTGTCCGGAGCGTCCAGAATAAACCGTTTTTATTTTTTTTGTTCAGAAATTCACGTTTGATTTTCAGTTGAAATGACTTGTCAGAAGGTGTCATATATCTCACTCCTCCGGATGTTCAGCCTGCTGCTGCGGCTGATATTTTATTATGACTATTATAGCATATTTTACAGGTTTCTGCAATGCTGTACGGAATTTTTCCGCTCCGCTGCCGATAAATATATGTATTGTGTGTTGTGTAATATGTTATACACAATACAGCAGCTGAATTATCTGTATTACCGATAGTACCCGGCAGCGGTCTGATAAATGTCTGCAAAACGCGCCCGGAGGTCTGCCGGTGCTATGATTTCCGCATTTTTCCCCAGCCGGATGAAATATTGATAAATCTGCGCTTTCGTGCAGTAAAAAATCAGCTGAACACCGCCGTCTGATAAAGTTGTCTTTTCCAGATAAGCCGGTCTGCCGGAAAGAATCACATGCTGATACAGATAATATCCGGCTTTTGTCAGGCGGACAGTGATTTTTTCTTCTTCTCCTGCCAGATATGTGATTTTTACAGGCGTTTTCAGTAACGTTTTCAGTTCCGTTTTCTGAATGCCTGTGAATGTATACGGAATTTCTTCTTTTTCTTCTGCGTTCTGAATTCTTTGCAGACGGAACGAAAAAAGCTTTTCTTCTGAAAACAGGTCACTGTCCTTCAGTCTTGCATAGCCGATAACATAGTAATACGGCAGAAATCCGTTCGTTGCAATCTGAAACGGCTTTATCAGATAATTCCTGTTCTGGACGGTAATTTCTGCCTGATGCTGTTCTTTGATACAGTGACTGATTTTCTGATACGTCTCCTTGAAGAAAATTCGTTCCCGTTCCTCGCGGGGCTGTACTGTATATTCCTGAATCAGTGCCGCCAGATAATCCGCGATATTATCCTGATACAGTTCCGCTTCCTGTGATTTTCCGAGCATTTCCCTTGTGGATTTGGTCATAATCAGCTTGAAATTCTGTCCGCCTGCCTTCTTCGGCTGGGAATACAGCTGTCTGATGCGCTCCCGTCTGGCGTTCAGTTCCTGTTCTGTCAGATGCAGGGCAGTTTCCCCGGCTTGTCCGGAATCTGCAAGCCATGCAAGATATTTCTGACAGATTTCCGTTTTTTTTTCAGCGACTGTGCTTTCTGCTTCCGTCCAGAAGTGTTTCAGCATTCTGTTCAGGAAACTGCTGACCTGCTCTTTCTGCGGAATGTTCTGAAATTCGCTGATGTCCTGCAATATCGTTTCATATGCCCGGTAAGAAATGCGGATTCTTACCTGATTTGTGTCAGGAAGATAAAATCCCATAAAATCAGTCCTTTCTTGATTACTATCTATAGTATAGCATAACAACTGTCATTTTTATAGTGACAGTTTTCTTATTTTATAAAAATTAAAATAGTCTTATTTCCGTATTTTTTATATAAATAGAAATGACAGATTGCTTGTTTAACTGATACTGGATTTTAAAGTCAGAACATGCTATAATAGAATTACAGTAAGAGAGAACGAATCCGAAGAAAAGAGAGGTGATTCCCTGTGAAAACCAGACCTCTGATTGACTTGCTTGTCTGAAAGTTTCCGTCTTTTTCTGGAGGTGATTGCATGAGAGAGTTCATCGTTCTGCCGGTGATGGGTGAAGAACCCGTTTCTTTCCGCCTGAAAGGGCGCGTTCTCTACTGAGGTTTTCTCAGTGCAGACAGTTATTGATTCTGCTTTTGGAGGTGATTGCATGTTTGAGACAATTGGTCGTCTGGTTGACGTTGTCATCGCTGTTCTTGATGACTGAAATTTCGTTTCTGCGATTCTTTGAGGAGGTGATTGTATGATGAGAAGAGAACCCAATGCTGAAGACCTTCTGAGGGTGTTTCTCACCTTCGTGCAGTGGTGAGTTTTCCCCTGTTTATTTCAATGTCTGGAGGTGATTGCATGTTTGGGACAATTGGTCGTCTGGTTGACATTCTCATTGCGCTCTGAGTCTGTCAGCTTCCCGCATAAATCTTGTTACAGGATATTCAGAGCAGGAATATGCTGTAACAGGATTACAGCAGACGGAAAGAAAAAAGCCTGTGTTCTCCCGGTTCGGGGCACAGGCTTTTTCTTTATTCAGATTTATTGATTATTTTACTATTACAATATTGTCTTTTGAATTATAGTCGATAATTTTATATCTTTTGTATTGCGGAAATATACATGTATTTCCAAGATTATTACTAAAAACTTTTTTTTGGAATCCATCAATAGAAAATTGTTCTATCAAAACATTTTCTGAATATTCTCGTACAACTATCCTAAAATTTTCCAGATAA
>JAZQIL010000231.1:0-3044 GCA_045541055.1 Oscillospiraceae bacterium | reverse complement strand
GTCATTTTATAAACTTCAATCTGCATAATTATACCCCCAGATACGCATTAGTGTGTTCGATACGGACTTTCAGATTTTTCAGTCCGTCAGCCGCACGGAGATAAAAGCGGTTTGTTCCCTCCCTCAGCGGTAACCACGTTGAGCCGGAAACAAGGCGGTTGATGATGTTTGTTTTTACACCGCCACGCTCCAAAATAACAGTCTTGTTTCCTGTTTTGGTTGTGACTGTGATAATATCGCCGTTCAGAATTTCACCGATAATTTGCAGATATTCGTCTGTATCAGCGTTGTAGATTGTCGGCGAAACAGCCGCAACTTCGGAAGAGGAGCTTGCTTCAAGAACAATCGTGAATCCGATTTCATCGCCGTCATTCTCGATAATCATTGTATTCTGCGTGTTATACTTTCCGAGTGGGAATGGATTATCATTCTCCGGAAACGGAAAGTGAAATGCACCCATAATCTGTGAGTACAGCACCATTTCTGACTTGACGGAATACCAGTAAATGTCCGGACAGACAATGGAAATCTGACCATTTGTCAGTTCCTCAAAGTTGTTGACTTCACAGGTTTCTACATAACCCTCTGCGTACACATCAATGTTCGCTGTAGAATAGTAAATCTTAATGTACCGTGACGGTTTCACAACTTTATAGAGCAGGTGTCTCCGCCTTTCCACGTTGACACCACGCATTTCAAAGTGAATCACAATATTTCGCTTTTCAATAAAAGCGTTGTTCAGATAACTGCCGTTCATGCCTGCATAAGAAGAAGTGCTGACAGTTCCGGCAGGCGGATTCAATCCTTCAATCTTGGAAGTCATATATTGGTTTGCAGTTGTCGTCATGTCGATTCTGTCGCCGTTTTCGTTTTCGAGTATCAATTTGAAAAACATGAAAATCACCCCTTGTTTTTTCGGCTGGGATATGATATAATGGGAAAAATGAACTGCGTAGAACGCTACACTAAATCGGAATTTAGAGGTGTAACAATATGGATAAAATGAATACTATATCATATCCAAGTATCATAAAGAGAATTGAGGAGACACCGTGCGGTACAGTTTATCCACTGTCAATTGCTGAAATGAATCAATATGGAGATATTTATAAAGAACGTGACTCCGTCCTACTTTGGCACTATTGTGGATTTGCTTTCCTCTACGGAATTTGTGATGACTGCTTTCTCGAAACAATCTATGATATGTTTTTAGGTCCAGACAGCAATTTGTCAAGACGTTTTATACTGTTCTCAGAAAACCCAAAAGTGATAGCCTTCTTTCAAAATAAGCAAGGTATTTTATTTGGAAATCGGTATAATTTTGAATATCCATTGAAAAATTCTGCTACAAGGATCGAAATACCCCCTGATTTTCAGATATGTCAAATTAATCAGAAATTGTTTGATAACATACCGGGACGAATTACACCTCGTTTTTCTTGGAGAGATGCTTCTGAATTTCTGAATCATGGAATGGGATATTGCGTCATGTATAATGAGAAAGCTGTGTCATGGGCGTTCTCGGCAGCTGTAAGCAGTAATGAACTTGACATTGGGATAGAAACGCTTCCGGATTATCGCCACATGGGGCTGGGTGCTGCGGTGTCAGAAAAAATGATACAGTATTGTTTTGAACAGAGCAAACGCCCTATATGGCAATGTGATGTAAATAATACTGCATCACAAAAATTAGCTGAAAAATTAGGGTTTGTTAAATCATCGGAATATATAACTATCAGATATTAAATTCTGATTTTATGGAGTGATATAATGAATCAATACACTTTCAGTGTGGTGATACCAGCACACAATGAAGAAAAATATATCGGAAAATGCCTGCGTTCCATAAAAAGTGCATCAAAGTATGTATCAGGCGGAGTGGAAATGATTGTGGTTGCAAACCGCTGTACAGACCGTACCGCTGTAATCGCAAAGCATTATGGTGCAAGGGTTCTGACAAATGATGACAAATGCATTTCTGCAATACGAAATACAGGAATCAGAGCTGCAAAAGGCAGAATCATCGTCACAATAGATGCGGACAGCATGATGACTAAACATTCCCTTGCAGAAATAAAAACAATGCTTGAAAGCGGTAATTATATCGGAGGCGGAACAAATCCGAAATTTGACAGAATGTCAGTCGGAATCGCTTTTTCAGCGGCATATGTTGCTCTCAATCTTCTGCCGGTTATGATAAAAAACGGTGGTTACCTCAGCGGTGCGATGTTCTGGTTCTATAAAAAAAATTTTGAAACAGTCGGTGGATTTGATGAATCGCTTGTAAGCCTTGAAGATATGGATTTTGCTGTAAGACTCAATGCATTTGGCAGAAAGCACGGCAAAAAATACGGAACTTTAAAAAAGTCATATGTTCTGACATCTGCAAGGAAATTTGACAGGTTCGGTGACTGGTATCTGATTAAAAACCGCAGGCTTACAAAGCGGATTTTCACAGGAAAAGACAGGCAGGCGGTTGATGAATTTTATTATGATGTCCGCTGAAGCACAATAACGACATGAGGAGCAGTTTTATGATTAAAGGAATCCATCACGTCTCTATGAAATGCGGGACAAGTGAAGAAATGGAAAAGGTAAAAGATTTCTATGTCAGAATTTTAGGAATGCATATCTGCCGTGAATGGGAAAGCGGTGTCATGATAGACAGTGGAAGCGGCTTGATTGAAGTATTTTCCAACGGAGAAGGAGAACACATAAAAGGAGCAATTCGCCATGTTGCTTTCCTTACAGATGATGTTGACGAAGCTGTCAGCAGGGTAAGAAATGCAGGATACACCATTTTTGTTGAACCTACTGATAAAGTAATAAATTCCTGTCCGGAATATCCGTTCAGAATGGCATTCTGCTATGGACCTTTGGGAGAAGAAATAGAATTTTTTTGTGAACGGTAAATTTCATACATTCAAAGCATTTCTTGTCAGGCGATAAATTTCAAGCCTTGACTGTGCTTTCGGAGAATTGTTCGTCTGATGAATGGTCTTGCTGTTGTCGGTCGAGTAGTAGTTGTTGACGACTGCCGCAGG
>JAZQIL010000230.1:0-9437 GCA_045541055.1 Oscillospiraceae bacterium | reverse complement strand
CAGTTGCAATCATCTCGAACGTCTTGCCAGCCCCCACGCAGTGTGCAAACAGCGTATTACCGCCAAACATAGCATGAGCGATAGCATTTTTCTGATGTGGGTGCAGCTGAATATCACTGTTCATCATAGGAAATCTCAATATCACAAATGGGTACACAATCATAAATATAATATGAGCAGACCGAATCCGACAATTGCGGTTTAACATTAACAAAAGTAGCCTTGTTCTCCGTTTCTAACGGAAAGCAAGGCTGTTTTACTTTCATAGGCTAAAATTCAGGCAAGATTTATCACATTGACATTCTTCTTTATGGCATACTGCACGGACTGATATGCCCCTCCAGTTTCACGCTCAATACAGCAGATAACAAGGTTTGAACGGTCAATCATACTCCTGTTGCGTATCTGGATGGCAGATTTGAAATGTTTTCCGACAGATTCCTCACAAATCTCCACTTCGCTGTAATAGCTGTTAAAATTTTCTTCGTTATTCTGATATTCCGCTTTCATGTACGGAAGTACAAGCACCAAAGAAGAATTTCCAAATGACAGCGATTTTGATACCCGTCTGACGGTTGATGCCACAAGCAGGTCAAATTCTCCCTCTCGCCCTACAAGAAACTCCACATATTCCTTTTCTTTTATCAGTCGGCTGATTTCTTCTTCAAGCCGTTCTGCAACACGGAAATAATTTGTGATGTCCCTGTGTCCGAAAAAACTTACGGTAAAAATGTTCATATTCATACCTCCTGAAACTGATTACAATTATTATAACGCAATTCATGTGTAAAGTCAACGCTTTACAAGTCTTATCTTTTCAGAAGAATTGTATTATAATAGTATCAGGAAAGGAGATGAGCCGGTTGGATATTGCTGAACGCCTGAAAACCGTGAGAAAATCGAAGAATATCAGCGTTTATAAACTTTCCCAGATGTCGGGAGTTTCTGAAACGCATATCAGGGATTTGGAGAGAGGTGACCGGAATCCGTCCTTTGATACCCTGACCAGACTGGTGAAACCTCTGGGACTGACTCTCTCCGAACTTTTCAACGAATCTGAAGAAGTTGCCTATCTGAACAGTGATGAGAAAGAACTTGTGGAATGTTACCGTATGTTGCCGGAAGATAAGGCAAGTGCTTTCCTGCAACTTATCAAAACTATCGTTTGATTTCAATATGATTATAATAAAAATCTTGTTTTTCTGATGAGAAACAAGATTTTTTGTATGTATTTCGGTAAAATAAAAAATTCCTCGGTTGATAAATAACAAATTTTTTCTAAAAAATCTTGCAATTTTATTGAAAGTGTGCTATAATAATTACAATGTCTACAAATATGAGGGTGTGAAAATATGAATGATGCACAACAAAAGAAAGTTGCAAAAGATTTTTCTGCATACTGGAAAGAGAAAGGCTATGAAAAAGGCGAAAGTCAGGCTTTCTGGCTGTCCCTGCTCCGTGATGTTTATGATGTGGAACATCCTGAAAGATTCATCAGCTTTGAAGACCAAGTACAGCTTGACCATACCAGTTTTATTGACGGATATATCGAATCTACCCATGTGATGATTGAACAAAAAGGCTTGAATAAAGACCTCCGGAAAGGTATCCGGCAGTCTGACGGCAAAGTGCTTTCTCCTTATGAGCAGGCTGTCAGATATTCTTCTATGTTGCCGTATTCTAAACGCCCCAGATGGATTATTACCTGTAATTTCGCAGAGTTTCTGATTTATGACATGGAAAATCCAACAGGTGAGCCGGAAGTTCTGCTGCTGGAAAAT
This sequence comes from Oscillospiraceae bacterium, assembly GCA_045541055.1. Classification (GTDB taxonomy): domain Bacteria; phylum Bacillota; class Clostridia; order Oscillospirales; family Ruminococcaceae; genus UBA3855. Next base: position 7,656 of record JAZQIL010000230.1, on the reverse strand, counting down.
CTGCCGAAAGAATATCATAAGTTGGATTTTCTGATTGATACCAGAAGTACGGGCTATGAAAAAGAAATCCAGATTTCAAAGGATGCCGGAAAAATTACAGCAAAACTCTATAATGCGTTGATTCAGCAGTATCAGAATCCGGATTCACCGGAGAGCCTGAAAAGTCTGAATATGCTGTGTGTCCGTTTGGTATTCTGCTTTTATGCCGATAAGTCGGGTATTTTTAAGCACAATCAGTTCAAACATTATCTGCGTGATGTGTCTGTAAATAAATGGCATAGAGAACTGAAAGATTTATTCCGTGTGTTTGATACTCCCTCGGAAAATCGTGATTATTATGATGATGAAAAACTGAACGCTTTCCCCTATGTCAATGGCGGTCTGTTTGCTGATGAAAATATTGAAATTCCAAGATTTACACAAGAAATTGCTGACATTATCCTGAACGAGGCTTGTGCTTTCAACTGGCAGGATATTTCTCCGACTATCTTCGGGGCAATTTTTGAGAGTACCCTCAACCCTGATACCAGACGTTCAGGCGGTATGCACTATACCTCTATCGAAAATATTCATAAAGTTATTGACCCACTTTTCCTTGATGATTTGCGGAAAGAGTTTGAAAGTATCAAAGAAGTCAAACAGAGAAAAGACGGAAAAACCCGTAAAGAACTTCTTGACAGCTTTCAGCAGAAGTTGAGCAGTCTGACATTCTTAGACCCCGCCTGTGGTTCAGGAAACTTTCTGACAGAAACATTCATTTCTCTGCGAAAACTGGAAAATGAAGTTCTGGTAGCAGGTATTCATGGTGAACAAATGCTTATCGGCAATACTGGTGATGCCAACCCCATTCAGGTGAGTATCGGGCAGTTTTACGGTATTGAAATCAATGATTTTGCGGTAACTGTTGCGAAAACTGCCCTCTGGATTGCAGAACATCAGATGATGCAGGAAACTGAACAGATTATGCAGAATGTTCAGCTTGAATATCTTCCGCTGACATCTTATGCCAACATTGTTGAGGGAAATTCGCTCCGTATTGATTGGGAAACTGTTGTGCCAAAAGAAAAATTATCCTATATCATGGGAAATCCACCATTTATAGGTCAGGCTTTGCGTACAAAAGTTCAGTCCGATGAAATGACTTTGATTTTTGGAAAAGGTTCGGCAGAAACAAAATTAGATTATGTGTTGTGTTGGTATAAAAAAGCGATGGACTATATCAATCTTGCGAATGAAAGGCTGATAAAAGTTGCATTTGTTTCAACAAATTCTGTATGTCAAGGCGAAACTGTTCCTACTTTCTGGAAAAGAATGTCTGATTCTGGTGCTGAAATTCAGTTTGCCCATACCTCGTTTATCTGGGATAGTGAGGCTAATCAAAAAGCACAAGTGCATTGTATCATTGTAGGATTTTCCAGAGTTGATGAAACTTCTGAAAAATTGCTCTATGATAATGAAAAAACTATTCGCACATCTCATATTAACGGTTATTTGGTCAATGCTCCTGATATATGGCTTACCAATCGAATCAATCAGTCTGTAAAACAGCGTCCTAAAATGACTACTGGCAGTCCTCCTACTGATGATGGTGGACTTCTCTTGACCTGTACCGAAAAAACAGAACTTGAAACAAAATATCCGGTTCTGAAAAAATATATTCGTCCATTCATTGGAGCAAGAGAGTTTTTACATGATAAAACGGGCGAATTTTCAAGATATTGTTTTTGGTTTGTTGATGCCGTACCGACTGACTATGCGAACATCAAAGAAATTAAAGAACGATTTGCAAAAGTAAAGACTCTGCGAATGAAAAGTAAAGCTGATAGAATCCAGAAAATGGCTGATTTTCCATCTTTATTTTGTCAAAATCGTCAGCCTGATTCCAATTATCTGGTCTTTCCTCGTCATTCATCAGAAAGAAGAAAATATATTCCTATTGGTTTTATGACACCAGATATTATTGCCGGAGATGCTTGTAGTATTATCCCTGATATATCAATTTATGAGTTTGGTATTTTGACTTCTGTGGTTCATATGGCATGGACAAAAGTGGTATGTGGTAGATTGAAAAGTGATTATAGATATTCTCCGGCAGTTTATAATAACTTTCCTTGGTGTACTCCAACAGCAAAGCAAAAACAGAAGATAGAGCAAACCGCACAAACTATCATCGATGTTCGGGCGAAATATCCAAATTGCTCCCTCGCTGATTTATATGACGATGTGACAATGCCCCCAGACCTTCGGAAGGCTCATCAGGAGAACGATGCCGCTGTCATGTCGGCTTATGGTTTCAAAAAGAAAATGTCTGAACCGGAAATTGTAGCGGAACTTATGAAAATGTACCAGAAATTAGCGGAGGATAGTCAATGAATAGCCAAAAAGAAAAATTACAAAAAATAATAGATGATATTGATATACTTATCGAACATAAAGTTAAAAGAAGTGATTCCGAGTTTCAGACTTGGCATAGTAAAGCCAAAGTATTTATTGCTGAATGTTTTGGGCAAGACAGCATAAAATTTAATGAGTTCAAAAGATTTAGATTTTCCTCTCAAGTGCATACTGATTATAATGACTATGTACAGGAATGTCGGGAAGATTTGATAGCCGTAAAAGGACTACTGGAAAGTTATTTGCCTGATATACAAGAAGAAAATTTTCCGGCAAATTCCAAGAATTTTGAAGATATTTTCACAAAATTCCGTAAAATAGCAGTTGCATTGCAAAGACGATACAATAATCGGGACACTCTGAAAATCGATGATGAGTACGATGTTCAGGACTTGCTTAGTGTACTTTTAATATTATACTTTAATGATGTTCGCAAGGAAGAATGGACACCTTCCTATGCAGGAAGTTGCGTAAGAATGGACTTTTTAATCAAGGACATTGACACAGTGATTGAAGTAAAGATGACGAGAAATTCAATGACACCGAAAAAGTTAGGCGAAGAATTATTAGTTGATGTCGAAAAATATCAAGCCCATCCAAATTGCAAATTCCTGTACTGTTTTGTTTATGACCCAGAAATGAGAATTGCCAATCCAAATGGAATAATAAGTGACCTTGAAGAAAGACATAAAGGTTTTTTGCGTGTCATAATAACTCAATAAATCATAAAGCCACTTCATTTTTGAGGTGGCTTTGATAATAATTATTCCAAATCCCCACGCTTACGTTTCTTCTGCTGTTCCATGTCACGCTGTTGGGAAAGATACTGCTCCAGAGTTGTCCGTGCAAACTCCACTTCTTTCAGCGTGGCTTTGATTGCGTTATACTCATTATTTTTTTCAGAACGCTCTCGCAGGAGGGCTTTCCTTTTTTCTTCCATCTCTTCTATGGTAGGGACTTTTCCCTCCGGATAGGCGGCTTTCAAAGTTGCCTTTGATTCGATATACCGTGAAATTTCAGTGTCATATTTTTTTCGGTAGCCTTTCTGAAAAAATTTTCCCTTAGACTTCCATTCTTCGTGGAACGGTTTGAGTTTTTCGCAGGTTTTCCGGAGGTCGATATGGTCGCTAATAGTGTCAATTTCTCTGCTGAGGTCGTTGAGTTCCTGCACGAGTTTCCCCTGCCTTGCGTGTTCGGTCATGGCAGCCATTTCCAACTGTCCCTCTGATTCTGCCTGATACTTCGTCAGAACGTTGATAACCCTTGATGCCTCTTTCATGTTCTGAATGTCTGCCCATCTGTTCAGACCATAAGAATCCAGAAATTTGTGCTGACCTGTATCAATAATTCTGGTTCTCGGACGGTAGACAAACTCGCTGTGATAGAGGTCGATGCGTTTTTTGATTTGCTCCGTTTCATAGTACCAGCCCAGAGTTTTGGAACGAGTAAATTTCTGCTGACCGTCCATGCGAAATTTCAGGTCAATCTTATGCTCCGGATTGTAGACAGCTTCGATGTTGTGAGCCTTGCAGACTTGCAGAAATTCTTCAAAATTATGACTTTCTTTGACACATTCGTCTATCTCCCATTTCAGCTTGGTTTTCCATGAAATGCCCTGTCGGTGCATATCCCACTCGTAATAACTTTTACCCCTCGAACGCTGTGGATTTTTGATAACATACAGACCGTGTTCTTTGCAGATTTCGTCACTGATTCGCTGTAATCTTGCCCATGCTTTGTCCTGTTTTCTGTCCTCCAGAGTTTCAAAAGTTTTACCATTCCAGAGGTTGACAGCGTTGAAAATGACGTGCAAATGAATATTGTCGGTGTCCGTGTGAACTGCAAGAACGTACTGATAATTTTCTTTCAGGAATTTTTTGCAGAGTTCGTTTCCGATGGCAAGTGCCTGTTCCGGTGTGACCTCCTGTCCGTTGAAACTCTGGATAATGTGATGTGATAAAATTTCATTTCTTCCCGTTCCGCATGACCGGATTTCTGAAAAATCTTCATGTGTTTCCTCCGGCACTCTGGAACATCCGTAACTGCTAACAAGCACGCCGTTTCTCGTTTTTTCAGGCTTTGTGATATACCTCAATGCCTTAATTTCAGTAGTGCGGACTGCGTGAATCTTAGTGACTGCCAAATCTCATCAACCTTTCTTTTCATCTGTTCAAATTCTTCTGTGCAGGGTGTGTCTGTCCGGCTCATGATGGCAGCAATCTGGTTCAGATTGTTGGAGATATTCCCCATCAGGGAGAAGATTTTTTTCATATCCTGTTTGGGGAATTTCATCACAATGCCGTCCAGAATCATCAGCCGGAAAAACTCACTTTCCGACTTGCATTCAGAAAGCCGAAATTTCTTTTCGATAAGTTCTGCATCTTCCTCATTCGCTCGAAATGTGTAAACTTTCTTTCTTGGATTTTCCATGTTGTCTGCTCCTCTCATTTTTTGTGTGTTCGCTCATCTGATTCGGGGGTCTTAGGGGGAAATTTTCCCCTAACAAGCTATGCACAATCGGAGTCAAATCTTTGATTTGTACTACATTGTGCCATGCTTGCTGTTTTTGTTTTCGCTCTCCAGACTGGCAGAGAATTTTTCTCGCTCTGAAAATTTTTGTCCGTGAAACTTTCTGAAGCCTCCCCCTCATAAGACAGTTTGATTTTTTGCTCTGGTTACAAAATTTTCAGGAAAAGAAATTTCATCAGTCTGAAAATTTTCTTACTTTGCCGATTGTAAATTCCGTCTGTGTATTTTTTGAGAAAATCCTGTGACGGTCTTATGAAAAGCCGTCTGAAAAAACAATGTGTCACGAATATTGCACAAACTCAAATGTGAAAAATTATGCACAACTCCGAAAATGAAAAATCTCTGTTGCCACATTTGTGCAGAAGTCTGGACATTTTCCCCAAAGTGCGCTATGATGGAATCGGAAACAAGGTAAGAATAGCGGGTCAGACAGAAAAAACCGTTACTGTGTTTTCGTGTGTAGACAACAAAAAATCAAAGGAGATAACTGTTTATGCAGAAAGAAACCATGCAGGAAATGAATGAGAAATATAAAAAATTTCCTGTAAAAACTACTGAATACGAAATTGATGGCAGGAAATATATCGTGCATAGTCATTTCGTAGGGGACAAAGAAATTGATGAAGTTATCGGCAGACTGGCTTTTCAGAAAGCTATGCAGGAAACTTTCAGCGAAGTGAAAAAAATCTGAAAAAAAGTATTGCCAAATCCGGCAGAATGCGCTATAATAATATTGTCGGATTTGGTTTGCTTTGAATCGGAAGGAGTTATTGAAAATGGCAAAGCAGACCAATTACAATGCAGGGATTTATGTTCGTCTGTCACAGGAGGATATGAGAGCTGGAGAATCCCTTTCAATTGAAAACCAGAAGATGATGCTGACAACGTATGTCAAGGAACAAGGTTGGAATCTGACTGAAACTTATGTTGATGATGGCTGGAGTGGAACTGACTTTGAACGTCCGGCGGTACAGAAACTTCTGGAAGATGCCAAAAACGGAAAAATCAATCTGATTATTGTCAAAGATTTGAGCCGTTTCGGCAGAAATTATATCGAAGTCGGAAGATACATCGATTATATTTTTCCACTTAGCAACATCCGTTTTATTGCCCTGAATGACAACATTGATACGGCGAATATGAACAGTCCGGCTATGGATATGATGCCGATTATCAACCTGTTCAATGAATGGCACTCGGCAAGCACAAGCAAAAAAATCAAGGCGGTGGCAACAGCAAATGCGAATGCTGGAAAATATTCCTGTAATCACGCTGCATATGGTTACATCAAAGGCACTGACCCTAAACATCTGCCTGTGCTTGACCCTGAAACTGCTCCAGTCGTGAAAAGAATCTTTGAGATGCGTTCACAGGGCATCAGTCCCCGTCATATTGCTGACCAACTGAATGACGAGAATCTTCTTTGTCCTCTTGATTATTTCTATTCCAAGCGTGACAGTGAAGCACCAGTTCCCACAAGACATCTCTGGAGCGGTGCAGCCGTCAACAGTATCCTGACAAATCCAATTTATCTCGGAAAACTTGCACAAATGCGTACTACCACTGTTTCACATAAGAATCATAAACTGATTTACAAAGATGAATCGGATTGGGTTGTCGTGGAAAATACACATGAGCCTATCGTTACACAGGAACTCTGGGATAAGTGCAGAGAAGTAGAAAAATCTGTAAGTCAGGGAAAAAGAACCAAAACAGGCATTGTCAATCCTCTGAGCGGAATCATGTTCTGTGCAGACTGCGGTTACAAAATGCGTCTGAGAACCACAAGACGTGGAAATAAGACTGCTAACATTCATCAGGCATTCAACTGTACCTCCAATGTCCTGTTTGGAAACAGAAGTTGTCCGAGCCACTATATCACCATGAGGGCAATTCAGAAAATTATTGTTGCAGAAATTCGTTCTATGGCAAATCTTGCTGTTTCAGATGAAGAATCTGCAAGAAAAGAATTTCTGGCGAAAAAAGACCAAATGCAGACGGAACAGTTCAAAGCAGATTCAAAAAAACTGGCTGATTATAAAAAGCGTATTGCTGAACTTGACGAACTGATTCAGTCAGTCTATGAAGATAAGGTTGCTGGAAAAATTCCAGAATCTGTCTGCATAAAACTTCTGGAAAAATATGAGATGGAACAGAGAGAACTGACCAGAAACAGCGAGGCTTTGGAAAAAAATCTGGAAGAAACGAGAAAAAATGAAACCGATGTAAATGAATTTATCAGACGGCTGAAAAAATATACGGATGTGCAGGAAATTACCCGTGAAATGTGCCTTGAACTGATTGAGTATATCACGGTTGACAAGCACCCTGAGGACAAATCACATCCGAGAGAAATTCACATCTACTACAAGTTGCTTGACAAGCCTATTAGCAAAGTCACAAAATTACCTTAACCCATGTATGCCCATTTGAATCATTGAGTAATGTCAGGTGACTTCCGTCGTATTCACGAGGGCGAATACTGTTGAAAAGTTCGTTGTAGCGATTGACAATATCTTCTCGTCGGGCAGGATCTTTGAAAATCCACTCCTTGAATGCCTTTCGCATATCCTCCGCTTTACGCTGAACGATTCTGGTCGCATCAACATCAACAACACGCTTTTCTTTGGTATCACCCAAGCCGTCAGGCACTTCAATAGTCTTGTAAACTTTTGGATCTTGCAGATTGAGGATATGCTCAAAAATATCATAAGCATTCATTTTGTGACTACC
>JAZQIL010000229.1:0-41911 GCA_045541055.1 Oscillospiraceae bacterium | reverse complement strand
ATCTCTTCCTATTTCTGATTTTTCTAATTCTTTTTCAATATTTCTAAACTTAATTACATCTTTCTGCCCATTATTATATTCTTCCAGATTTTGTGTAAACAAAGATTTCATTGTGAAATATTGTAATGATTTTGAATTTTTCCCCTGCTGATATTTCCGGTTCGCCCAGACAGCTTTCTGAGCCTGACTTCTGCCGAAACCGTTGACCCAGAGACGGGCGGAATCGTTCAGGAAGCCAGTTTGATTGAGGAAGTCCTTGAGGTTCTGTTCTGCCTGCTTGAGCTGAACAGACTGCTTTTGCAGTTCGTTCTTGTCACCGAGTGCATCGGCAGCAATGACCTGACGTTTCTTTTCACGGATTTTCCGTTCCAAAGCCCTCTGCATCTGAGAAACTTCATAGTCAGTATAAAGCTTTTCGCCAATCTGAATATGCGGTTCGTTGAGTTCTTTGAGACGTTCCGGAGAGTAAGTTCTCGGCAAGCCTTCAAAGTACGGATGCCAGTCATGACGGCAGTTGACACCGCCGAAGCCGTCAACGCTTCCGTAGCCGATTTCCTGCGTGGTGAGATAGCCTTTTCTGCCGGAGAGAGAAACGATTTGTCCCTGCCATTCAGCGTGAGAAGGTCTTGCACCTGCATGAGCGGTCAGCTCCATCAAATCAGTTTCTAAATCTTTTGCATTCTGAAAAGAGACTTGGCGGACAGTCTGTCCGACACCAGTCAGCACCGCACGCCGAACAGCGACATCAAGTTTATCTTTATGACCGGACGGATAAAGCACTGTAGAGCCGTCCTTAGCGGCATTCTGAACGGCTTTCCGGATAGCAGTGTTATAATCCATCATGCCGGAAGAAACTTGCATATAAGCGAGATTACAGGCTTGTATGAACGCTTGCTGAGAAGTGTTTGCAGTCGTGAGCGTTAAGTTTCTGAGATTGCCGGAGCATTTCACATAACCAGCATTGAGGACTTGCAAAGCAGAATCAGACATGCTTCGATGTGTAAAAACATTTGCTTGCTGATAATAATAATTATCATTCCGGATTGCCTGAATTCCGGCAGTTTGAAAAACAGTTCTCAGCTGTTCCTGCGTTGAGCCGGTTCTTTGAGCGATTTCAGCGAGAATGTCATCATAGAGCATACCAGCTTCTTGAAGCATTCTAGCCTGCCATTCTGTCGCATCGGAGAGATAGCCCATTTTGAGCATTCGTCTGACCATATCTTGCAGAATGCTTTCTTCCAGTTGAGCGTAAAGTTCAGCAAGAGAATCCGCCAGCTGGTCATATTGCGAGGGGGTCAGCATGTTCTTCACCAAAGAGAGGCAGAACTTGTGAATCTTCCGGAATCATTTTGAGAGCCTCTTTTTCTGAAATTTTGAAAGTTTTTTCAATCAGGATTTCCGGACGGAGTACGCCCATCGTGACGAGCTGAGCCATCTGCTGGAATTCCTTGTCAGGGTCTTCTAAGACAGAATCGCCCCAGTTACAGGAAAGTTCCGGATTCTTAGCAGAATCAAGCTGATACAGTGAAGCATAAACGCTCATTGCATACACGAGATTTTCAAAAGCTGACTGCAAAGCGTTCTGCATTTTCCGGACTTGTGTATAGCTTCTTTGTTTAGAGCTTCTGATTTCCTCAGCGGTTTTCTCGATGTCGTTCGGATTGGAAAGAGTGCCGTAAGCCAGACCGACATTGAATTCAATTCGCTGTAAAATATGATTCAGCCCGTTAAACAGAGATTCATCACGAATAGCAGGAGAAAAGACCTGCATCGAATCGGAAAGCTTATCGCCTTGCAAAAGATATTTCCGGAACAGGCGTTTATTTCCGGCAGGCATTTCAAAGCGTGAGCCGTCCGGAGTTCTTCGGAAAAGGTCCTGAGAAGCATCGACAGCGAGTTCAGTGCCTTTGAATTCCCAAAGAATTCTAGCCCATTGGTCATTTGCTTCATGAATCAAATTTTCCGCATGAGCGAAACAGGACATGCCCACCGGAGAATCAGAATCAATCGTATTGGAAGCCGGATTCTGATAAACGGCAAACAGCGGATTTTCAATATTTTTGATAGTCTGAATTTCCTGTAAATTCGCCCAGTCAGGAACGCTGTGCAAATTGCACTCCATGCCGAGTGAATCTCTGGAAAGAGAAAAATAGGCTTTATTCTCGACAGTGTAGAGATGCTGTTCTGAATCGAAGCTGTGTGTTTCAAGGCGTGTGTAATAATACTTTTCGTGAACTTTTCTTGACAGGAACACGGCAGAAGTCACTTGACCGGAACTGTCAAAAGCAGTCGGTGCGAAGCGGTCAGCCCTGATAATATCAATCAAAATCTGATTTCCGGAAACATAAGGCTTGAAAGCCATCGAACCGAGCGCAAATGCTAAATCAGCTTTTTTTAAAAACTGCATCAGAAATTTTTGAAAAGTATCATCAAGAAATTTAGAATTGATGTGCAGTTCTGCTTCTGCCATGACAAGCCGTGCAAATTCTGACGAAATCGCAAAGGGCAAATCAAGAGAATGTGAATCATTGACAGAACTTTCCTGATGCTGATACATATCAACCCAGACTTCAAGAGCCGTCTGCATTTCAGGAGAAACAGGCTTTTCAGCGTTCTTTGATTTGCTGAACAGTTTTGCAATAAAATCAAAAATTTTCAGAAGAATCACCTTCTTTCAGGGAGAGAAAAATAAATCAGGCATCTGCCATCTCATGACGGTATGCACGAAATAGCGAATATCATCCATAGCGTGGTCATTTTCTTTCAAGACTTTATCTTCGGAGGCTTTTGCATCCCAGCAGTAGAGACCAAATTCACGGATAGAATCTTTGCAGGAAGGGCTGAAAAAGAGCCGTTCTGCTTGAAGCAGAGCAGCCGTGTTCCGAATGCCGTCAAGCACTTCATTTTTCGCTTTTCTGACGGGGAACAGCTGATGGCGGCGAATGCATTCAATAAAACTCGCAGCAGAAGGGTCAACAATGACAGATTCAATTCTGTCTTTGAAATTTCCAGCGAGCCTTTCAAGTTCCTGATAATGTTCTTCATCGGTGCGAGGGAGAGCTTTTCTGCCGTCATAGTAGCTTTCCCTGATTCTGTAAGCGAAGCCGTCCGGTGTGAGAAACCACAAGCCCATTGACGTAGGATTCAAAGTGCCATAATCGACAGAAATATAAAAAGACCCTCCGGATAATTTTTCAAAATCTTCCGGCGGTTCAGCGAGATGTTTAGATTTGTCGAACATCGGATAAATCAGCCCGTCAGCGAGAATCCAGCGACCTTTGATATATCGCTCATAGAAAACACCGAAATATAAATTTTCTGTCCGGCGGATTTTATCCGGAGTCATTGCCGGATTATCCTGCATTTCAAAATGAATGTACAAAGCATTTTTCTGTTCTGCCTGTAGAATCCATTGCTGATAAAACCAATGCATCGGAGAATCCGGATTGCAGTTGAACCAGAGTTTCGCACCGGAAACAGAAAGCGTTCTTGCAATCGTCTGATTGACAAAACTTTCCGGCATGAGAGCCGTTTCATCGAACAGCACGCCGGATAAAGTGATGCCCTGTACAAGCTTGTAAGAGCTTTCATCTTTACCGCCGAAAAGATAAAAATGATTTTCATGACCGTTTCCGGAAATCGTCAGAACATGTTTTGAGCCGAGATATTTCAAATTGAAATAATGCGTGATATCAATCATTGTCTGCATCGGCATGAGAATATTTCGTTCCACTGCCTGCACCGTATTTCCGCAAAATGCAAAATTTGCCTGATTGAAATTCCGCATCGCCCAGAGGACGAAACTGCAAGACATTGAAGCAGTCTTTCCGGAACGGACAGAACCATCACAGATAATCGCATCAAACTTGCCGGAATAGCACCAGCGAAACACAAGCTTCTGTTTTTCGGAAAGTTTCTGAAATATCAATTCTTTCCGCCTTCTTCCAGAGCTTTCCAGAGTGCAGGAAGTTCCTGTTCACCAGAGGGCTTGAGCTGGTCGGAGAATAAGCCGAGATGCTTGCCAAGCAATTCTAAAGCTTTGATTTTTTCTTTGCCGGAAATATCCGTTTCAGCAAAAGCGACTTTTTCGAGTTCTTTCAGAACGTTGTCAGCAGTAATGCCGGTACGTTCTGACTGGAGTTTCATCAGTTCGCTGAGGTATTCAGAAATTCTAGTTTTTTCTAGTAGTTCATGCCCGATTTTTCCGGCATTTTTTTCGGCATATCCGGCACGGACAGCGGCTTGTGTTGCGTTAAGGTCAACGAGATATTCTTCACAGAAGCGTTTTTGCTTTTCTGTTAATTTCGGCACAGAATCACCTCTATTCAATGAGAATGAAAATATCATCTTGCTTATGCCAAATATTGACAACAGTCTGATGCAAAAGTTCCGGATGCTCATAAGTTTGCAAAGCGGAAGTCTGAATTTTTTTGCCATTTTTTTGCTGTATGACAATTTTTTCTGTGATGCTGAAACATTCCAGCAGTTCATATAATACCATATGGTTCAACGCCTTTCTATGTAATGTAAAAAAGAGAAACATCGGAGAGGCACATTCCGATGTTTCTGGAAGGTAAAAGCAGGCAAAGCGCAAAAGAAAACTCGAAAAATTTGTAATTTATGGTTTGCCTGACAAAAGCCTGTTTTCTGATTTTTTACCGATTTGCAAGCACACAAGATAGGGCTTTTTAGAATCTCATTTTCCCGAAAAAGTACTTTTGTCGGTCTAACCAATTTATACAAATTTTCATATTACTATTGTAGCACATATTTTTTCCCCGTGCGCACAAAAATTTATAAACGATTCATTTTTTTGGCGAGGCTGTAAAGCAGTTTTGCTCTCCAATAAGCGTAGGTGTTCCGGTGAGCCGTGTAAGGATAAGGCGCACTGTAGCAGATATTATTAAAAATTCCTGCACGGTATTCTTCGGGGATTTCTTCAAAGGCTGATTGAATTTTTTCGCAGATAGTGTCCAGCTCTGCAAGGCGGACGGCTTTGTTTTCAGTCGGAGAAGAAATGCTGGAATGTCCTGAGCCGTCATGCAGGGGCGTACTGTGAAGAATTTCCAATCTTTCTGCTTTCATGCGGTCATAATCTCTCACAAGATAGAGCATCTGCATATACAAGTTGTGGGGCAGTTTGCAGGGGTTGTTTTTTTTGATTTGATAATTTCTCATAAAGCACTCCTTTCAATCTATCATGTCAATCTGAATAAAGATACCGGAAATATCAGCCCAGAATTTTTCGCAGATTTCAGAACAAACAAGCGCATCATCTTTCCAGAAGCCTGTTCTTGTCATGCAGTCTTTCAAGAGTTTCTGCAAGTTGTCGGTGTCGGGTTTGGTGATTCTGTACTCTCCATTTTTGTGAGAGCCTTTCGGAAAGAGCCATTTGACTGTTAATCTGATTCCGGATTCAATGGGATGTTCCGGCTTGAACTTTATCAGATGTGCTTCTGGCTTCTTTCAGTTCCTGCGGTTCTGGAAGCGGCATTCAGTGAGTGACATCACTCCCAAAATCATATTCGCTTTCAAGCCATGCACCATCTTCATCATAATAACATACATCAGACTGAATAGGCTCACAATGTAAATCATTTACAAAAACAAGTATAGCTTCTCCGTCTTTCGGCAGTCTGTCATTAACGGAAATCCAGTTCTGATGATTTTTAGAGTCAATCAGCTTTTCAAGATAGCGTTTTTCAGTCGCTGTCAGGTCGGATTTCAGAATATGTTCGAGTAAAAGTTCTTTATTTATCATTCTTCTTCTCCTTCCTCATAGAAGCCGTAACATATCTGGTCACAGATAGATTTGCAGTGTTCCGGACTGGGTGTATCATTTTGCAGAATGCAATGTTCACAACGATTGTGTTTTTCGCATTGACTGCACTGCTCTCCGGTGTGATAGGACGGGCAGTTCATCTCGACACACCAGAATTCTTTACAATTCGTCATAGTTCATTATTCCTTTCTGATTTTCGAGTTTTTCGAGTTCGGTTCTGGTGAAAACAGTATCGCCAGTCAGTGCGCCGATACACTCGACAGCGAGCCGATATTTTTCCTTGAAATCAGAAGTTTTTGCAATTTGACTCCGGAGCAGTTCGGACTTGATGATATTGCTGTTCCAGTCTTTGACGAACTGAAAATAATTATCATAAGTGTTTTTCTCATCCTGATACTGCCGGAACAGCTTGATTTTCTGTTTTTCGGCATCGGTTCTGGATAAGCCATCAAACTTGAACGCATAATAGATTTGCCGGAGTTCGCTGAAATACTTGTATTCCACAGGTGGAAAGTCACTGATTTCAATTGTTCCTTGATAGGCTTGCTTTTCGAGCTGGTGAAAAATTTCCGGATTGGAAAAGTCTGTTTTCATAAACGCTCCTTTCTAAGTGTGGAGGGTATGGAGGCTTATACCATACTCTTTTATATTTTTTTCATTTTCATTTTTTTTGTGCGTAGGTATATAAAAGCCTCCACACCCTCCACAATGGCTATTTTGCGTTGGTGTGCCCTCCACAAATTTATTGCTTTATCGTTACTGTAGCATAGTCGGCATTCAAGGTTATGCCCTGATAATAATTCGCATCTCTTTTTTTAATTCTCTTGTAATCTTTATTTTCAAGTTCTTTGCCGAATTTCGTATTTGACATGAGATATTCGCTGTTGTTATGACACCACTGTGCATAGACGGCATACAGGACAGAAGCCTTGACTTCGCCGTTTCCGGTGATACAGCAGGCATCCAGAAACTTTGAAACAACGTCCATTTCTTTGCGGTATTCGCTGACGGCATCGAGAACTTTTTTCGGCATCTGCAAGCCCTCTTTCTGCCACAGAAGACAGCCTTCCACAATCCATTTCAGGATAGATTCGGATTCTTTGGCAAGTTTGTATTTCAAATTTCTGTCAACTCGATTCGCCGGAATATCAAGCTGAAACGGAATTAAATGAATTCTCCGCCAGATACCCTTGTCCGTTCCTCTAATAGCAGGCTTATGATTGGTCGCCATCCACAGCTTGAACTCCGGATGAAACTCGAATTCTTCGCAGTAAAGCTTCCGGACGGTCATAATATCATCGCCGGTCATCTGCTTGATAAGTGGCTCATTCAGGCGGACACCCTCGGCAGATTCTGAACAAGTGACAAGCCTTGCACCTGCAAGACGGGCAATATCGGAGCTTGCGGCATTTCCGGACTTGTTCTGCATCATGATAGTTTCTGACTGGATATTGCTTGCATAATCGCCGAAAATATACCGGAGAATTTCCAGAAAAATAGATTTGCCGTTATTGCCCGTACCATGCAGGAAAAATGCGCACTGTTCCGCATTCGAACCTGAAAGCGAATAGCCGACAGCTTTCTGCACATACCGGATTAATTCTTTATCGCTGAGAAAGATTTCGTCTAAGAATTTCAGCCAGCGTTCCGGCTTCGGAGCATCGGCAATATAGGGAATCGGAATTTGTTTCGTCAGGAAATACTTGCTGTCATGCGGTTTTAATTCGCCTGTTTTCAAGTCGAGAACGCCGTTCTTTACACCGATGATTGTCCGGTCTCTGTCGAGCTGTTCCGGCAGAACGGGCATGAAATGCATCGCACCAGCAACCATATTTTTACGGGCATTCTGGTTTCTGGTTTTCTTGATATGCTTTTTGAAAGCCTTCTGCATGTCCTCGTTTTCGGCATAGACTCCGGCAGTGTCTTCCTCTTCCATACGATGAATCACACAGTCTGCTAAAGTCTGACAATATTCAAAATTATCACGATACCACTTGCCATTCTCATAGTACAGAAATTTATGCTCGGTATAGAAATATTTCAGCATATGCCCGAACATATCAAGCAGACGTTCGGAGTTGCCTAAATCATCGAACTTGTACATTTTTCCGACTGGTGTCGATTTTGCAGGCGATGCGGATTTTTTGCCGATTTTCAGGGATTTATCCTGAATCTGATTTTTCGGCTGATAGCATTCACTGCAACTGGAAATTGCTTTCTGAATGGTCAATGCACCGTAAGTCGAGCCGGACTGTTTTCTGTCCCATTTTTTGCGCATAAGTCCGGAACTGCGATAGATTTCGTCCATTTTTCCGGCATCGCCTGCGCACCAGAAAGCCAACATATTACAAAAAGCAATATCGGCTTCTGACTGTGACGGATATTCCGAAAAATCGCCCTGATACAGACTTTCAAACTTTGCACCGTTGGCAGAATTACGGGCTTTTTCGATAATTTCATGAACAGAAAGACTTGTTTCAGAAAGCGTCATCTGACCGGAATCAGAACTTTCAGAACCGCCTAAATACTTCTGATGCAATGGCTTGATTTCTTCGGTTCTGTCCGGAACGTCCTCACGGTCAGAAATAGCATTGCCCGTCATGACGAAAAATCGACCGCTGTCGTACATCTCAATTTTGCCTTTTCTTCTTGCACCTTCGGGAAGTCTGCCCTTGCAGATGATGTGAATCCCATTGCCGGACTGACTCCATTCTGTATAGCTGTCCAGATTTGTCAGAAATTCGCCGATTGTATTCGCATAATCGCCCTCGGCACAGGCGGCTAATTCGTCCGGCATGTCGTCCAAATCGACACCGAAATAGCCGGAATTCTCGAACATAAAGCCGATACCGGCAAAGTCTCTGGAAACGATTTCAGCCGTTTCAAAATCTGTCCATGTTTCGGGATTATTGCTTTGTGCCTGACCGCCTGTTTTCGGATTTATCGGAATTTTTGAAACTCCGGAATGCGATTTCGGGTCGGGCTTTGCCTTCCAGACGACCCAGTTCGGGAGTTTTTTGAGTTCTTCGGGAATTAATTCATACATGAAAAATCACTCCTGATAAATTCAGATAATAAATCCGGACGGACGGAAAACCGTCCGCCGGAATGTAATGCTTAAAACGGAATGTCATCATCAGAGATAATTTCCTGAAAATCGGCAATGCTTTCAGGGGCAGAGGGTGCAGGCGGTGCAGCATAAGCCGGATTCAGAGAAGATTCCGCAGTTTCGTATTCATCGGGGTCGGATTCGTGAACGCCACGGAGCTGGTCAATCTTTTCGCTGGGCTGACCATTCCAAGTTTCGTGATGCACGGTCACTTTCAGTTCCTTGCCGATAAGCAGACGGCAGATGTCATTCATATCCTCGAATTCCTTGCCGGATGTCAGAATTCCGGTTACATCAAGCAGGTGATATAAATGTGAATAGTTATAATTTCCGACCTGACGGTCAGCATCTGTGAGCTTTTCGGGGGTTTTCTGGAAGATGTTCAGAAACAGGATTCTGCCCTGACAAGGCTGTTTCACGTCATCACGGATTTTCAGGCGGATACTGAGCTGAGGTCTGCCGGACTTCGTGGGGCGTTCCTCTGCCTGTTCGATGAAAACTTCATATTCTCCGCAGGGGATAAGCTCAAAACTGGATTTTTCGGGCTTCTGATTAAAATTAAATTTCATAAAAATTCCTCCTGAAATTATTTTTTGATAAGATTAAGTGCATCTTCGACATTTCTGCAAACTCCGGCGATTGCACCGGTTTTCTGCATCTGTTCGAGAAAATGTTTCTGTTCGGGAGAGACTCTGCCGGAACTGGTCTTGACTTCGAGATAGACCGCTTTTCCGTCCGATTTGCGATGTCCGTTAAGGTCGGAATAGCCCTTCGGAACTCCAGTCGAGAAATACCGCCCGTCAGGTGTAAATCCTCTGCCGACATTCGTCCGGAAAATCACGCAGTAAGGCGAAACCGCCGCCATAATTTCGAGCATAAGCCTGTGTTCTTTCGTCATCATAAAAAACCCCTTTCCTTCGCCTGATACCATGCCCAGCCTTTTTTATAGTGATGTGCTTCTGCATAAGCAAGAAGTTCCTGATAGCTTTTGCAAGCCGATGCAGGCTTAATATTGAAATGAAAGCCCTCGATTTTCTTGATTTCGGCAGATTCATCAATCTGGATTTCTCTGGATTTGACCGGAAACACATGGTGACAGTACGGACAAACGACAGGAGTCGTTTCCGGAACGAACACGCCGAAACACTTTTCACACTGCACCGTCTGCAAATCCTTTTCGGCTAAGAGCTTTTTGAGGTGCTTTTTCGGATTGCCCTCTAAAGTCCATTCTCTGTCATCATCGGGCATTCCGTGCCGTCCGTAGTTTCCGACATGGTCGAGGATAATCGCTTTTTTGTTCGGACGGTAACGCATACAACGCATTGCCTGTTGAATATATAACGTCAGGGATTGTGTGGGTCTGAGCATTATCACGCATCCGCAGTCGGGAACGTCAAAGCCCTCTGAAATCAAATCGACATTGCAGAGAATCTGAATTTTGCCTTTTCTGAAATTCTCGATAATCTGACTGCGTTCCTGTTTCGGGGTTTCGCCGTCAATGTGTTCCGCCGGAATGCCGGCTTTCCGGAATTCTTCTGCCATGCTCTGGGAATGCTTGACAGATGCACAGTAGCAGACGGCTTTCACACCCTTTGCGAACTGCTGATAGTACTTGATAACATCGCCAAAAATCTTCGGCTTGGACATTACAGCTTCGATAGATTTGGAATCGAATTCGCCTCTTGAAATCCTGATGCCGGATAAATCGGCAATATCGGGCGCATAATAATCATAGGGAGCTAAACACTGATTTTCGATAAGCCATTTTGCCGAAACACCCACAATTAAATCATCATTGACATCAATCAGCCCTGAACCGTCCAGCCGGACGGGCGTTGCGGTAACGCCCACCCGATAGGATTTTTTAAAATAATCATAAATTTTACGATAAGAATTTGATTTGCTGTGATGATTCTCATCTGTGATGATTAAATCCGGAGTCCGCAGGCTGTTGAGCCGTCTGGATGCAGTCTGAATCATCATAATATCACAAAGACTCATATCGACACCCCACCAGCTGAATGTTCTGAAAATCTGCTCACAGAGTTCTTTTCTGTGAACCAGAAACAGCACCTGTTTCAGATTGAGAGTTGACCGTTTGGCGATTTCGGCGACTATCACGGACTTGCCGCCACCACACAGCAGAACGATGCAAGGGGCTTTATGTCCTGTCCGCCATGACAGCTGTGTCCGGCGGATTAAATCAATCTGATAATCACGGAGTTCCGGCATTCTGATTCATCTCCTTCGCCTTGACAGCACAGTCCCAGCAAAGCTTTCTGCCGTATTTATTTTCTGTGATTGTAGCAATCTGTTCCGGAGCATGATTCTTTACTGTCTGAATTTCCTGACCGCAGTCAGCACAAATCAGGGGTTCAGCGGTCTGAAACAGATGTGCAATCTGCTTGAAATCGAGGGGCATTTTATCCGGCAGTCCGAAGCGGTTCTTAGCGTCCCACCAAGCTGTTTTTGTAGCGTACATGACACGTTTCTGACTTGTCGCACGGTGATGTTTTCCCTCTGCATCAGTCGCTGTGATATTCGTCTGAAATGCGAGGAACAGCGTCATATCAGACCATTCTTTCAGCATGGGAGCGATTTTATTTGTGGTCTTGCTGCCGAGCTTCATTTCCCAGTGGTCATATTCAGCAGTTTCTTCCGGAGCGGTGACTTTTTTCGTAATCGCATGGCAGAGAATCACGACATTGACCCCTGCCGAAATCAGCGGATTTGTCAAATCAAGAAACTTGCTGATTAATTCGCATTCATACTGCCAGCCCTTGCCGTAGCCGAAATCCTCAATTCCCTTGAGAACTTTCTGTTCAGTCGAGTTATCACGGCAGATTTTCTCAATTGCCATGCGTTCCGCCCAGTCGAATGTGTCGATAATCACGGACTGATAATTCTTCTGCTGATGATTTTCAGCGATAAATTTCATTTCATCGCAGAGCATTTCCCAGCACGTCGGGGACGGCAGACGGCGGACGTTCATGTGAGTGGTACTGCCCTCACAGTCGATAAAAACAGAACTGGGAAATTGTGCGGCAAGGCTGGACTTGCCGACACCTTCCTGACCGTAGAGGACGATTTTCAGCCCTTTTCCGTGCTGAATGCCTGTTATTTCTTCATACTGATACTGACTCATAATGTTTCTCCTTTCTGTCTGCATGATTTGCAGATGTCCTGCCCTGTTTCAGGATTATGATACAATTCGTAAGAATCTTCCCAGTCATCAATTTCCTGATGACAAATGTCACAGAACTCGATTCCCACCCTGTCGGCTTTATAGCAGAAACTGCATTTTCCCTGCACATAGCCGCCGCATCTCATAGGATTTGTAAATTTTTTACACATGAATACATCTTTTGTCATGCCTGCACCTGCTTTCTGATTTCGCTGAGGGAAGTTTCCGCCCCTTTGATGACAGTTTCTGATTTATCGATAAAAGCCGAATCTGCATGTTCACAGAGAAATTTCACAAGCTGTTCGATACTGTCGCACAATGTAGCAATCCGGACTTTAAACCGCTTCATTTCGGGGGAATCTTCTTTCTGTTCAGCAAGCTGTTTTTTCAGCTTTTCGACTTCCAGAAACGCATTGTCTCTCTGGAGATTTGCACGCTGAATTTCTTCCTGACTTTCTTTCTTGAGACGCTGTCTTTCCTCAACAAGCTGCTGATTCATATTAGAAGTGAATTCTGCAAAGCGTTTTTCCTCGGCATCGGAAACAGCCTGTTCCTGATTTTCATAGTCCCAGATTTTGAGTTCCAGTTCGGTATTCTGTTCCGTAAGGGATTCATTCTGTGCTTTCAAACGTTCGATTTCTTCGAGTGTTTCGGGGTCATTTTCAAAGACGGTATCACGGGGCTGATTTTCGAGTTCTTCGTTCTGCCGTTCCAGACTAATGATTTTGTCCTGCTTGTCCTGATTTTCGGATTCTAATTCTGAAATTCTGGATTCCGCCTGTTTCTGCTTGTCTTTCAGTTGCTGATTGTTCTGTTTCAGCGTGCTGATTTCCGATTTCAATTCTTTGACGGTAACGCTTTCAACATCGACCGTCTGAATGATTTCTTCCCTCTGTTCTGGTTCGAGCATGGCAAGCTGAAATAATTTTGCCGTTCCGAGTTTTTCAAAATGCGGAATCGATTCCGCATTTTTTTCTTCAAGCATGGCAGCAACTCTTACAAGTCGTTCACCATAACTTTTAGAAAATCCCTTGCTTTTGCAATAATCCTCAAAATTCTGGAATCCGAAATGCTTGTAGAGTTTTCCGTCATGCATCATTCTGACACCTGCACACATCTGAGCAATGCCCATTTGTGCCAGTTTCAGACCGTTGTTGACAAGGTCATCTGCCTGTACCGCCTGACTTTCTTCCACAGTTATGACGGTAATTTCATTCTTATTTTCTTCCATAGGTTTTCCCTTCGTAATGATATATTTTATTTTTTCAGAAATGGATATAGAGTATCCTGATTTAATAAGCAATGCCAGACCATAGACACAGTTGCATTTGCATAGTTGCTGGCAAATTTCAGGGTTCTGTTTCCGTGAACAGGTGCTTTTGCGGATTTTGCTTGGTGGAAAACTTTCTGCGATTTTGTGTGCTTTATCAAGTTTTTCCTGCAAAGATTTCAAAAGTCTTGCATCACGTTTTTGTGTAAATTCTGTACACTTCTGTTCCAGCTTCTTAAGTTCTCTTGCGTTCATGCTGCATTCTCCATCAGCTTACGCTTTCCGAAAACGGACAGCAGATAGATTTTATAAGCTTCCACGAATGCACGGACTTCCGCTGTAGGGTCACGGTTGCGAAGACCTCTGACCTGCATAATTTTTCCGTCCGTGCTGACTTCCATTGTGTAGAAAGATTTGTCTGGAGCTTCTTTCCGTCTGATGAACAGAATATGAAGCTTGCCTTCTGCATGGCGTTCGGCATAACCGCCGACACAGTGATGTAGATTTCTGCCCTCGCTGATGATTTCGGCAATCGAATCCGGCTGACGAATCAGCAGAGTTCCGGACTGGAATTCTAATTTTCTGCGTTCAGGAATGCGTTCCTGCAAATGCTGTTCATGTACTTTATCGGCTTCATACTGGATAATTTCGGTCAGCCGGTCGTGCATTTTTCTGAAATCATGCGGCATAGAAACCGCCGTATCCTGCGGATTGTAATGCAGTTGCCTGCACTGTTCCAGATAATCCCGATAATCATAAAATCTGACATTCTGACCGGAAAGATACATGGCGAGCCGATAGGGTTTCAGTCCAGTGATTTCGCAGAAATTCTGCACATCATTCTGACTGTAGCCGAATGTATCCGCCATTGCAAGCAATTCTTCGGGGAAGCATTTCGGAAAGATTTCTTTCCAGCGTAGATAGACAGGATAAAGATTTTCATGCCCTTGCAGAACTTTGAATTCCGTTCGGTTCAGATTGAGCATTTTCAGCAGATTGTTGGATTTGAGATTGATTCCGGACAGAATCGAGAGCGATTCATGACCGCCCCAGAATCCGGAAACGGTTTCCGTCAAAGTGCAGTCATAGCCGGCTTTCATGAGATATTCGAGATTTCTGTGCTTGCAGTACAGATGCAGATATTCCATGACAAGTGCGCCGTGATAGTATTCCAGAGCTGAATATTTCATGCAGGAATTCCTGAAAGCATTCCGGTTCAGAAGCCGGTAAGTATTATCAAACTGATAGCCGTAGCCGAATTTGCAGAACACCGGCTCTCTGAAATCTTTCCGGATTGCCCATTGTTTTCCGTCATTTGAACCGTAGCGGACAGAGCCGTCATCAGCGAATACATAACGCTGACGTTCTTCAATTTTGCCGTTGCTGTAGCGGTGATAGCATCTGACGAACAGTTCCTGACCGGAAGTCAGCATGACGGCGAAATTTTCGGCTTTTCTGCCGTGCATTTCTTCTGAAAACCTGTCCGGCAGAGCCGGGAACTGCCGGAGCAGTTCTTCTTTTCTGATTTGTTTCATGCTGTCACCTCTCAGAAGTCCATAAAGCTGGAGCTGTTGAAGCTGACAGTGATTTTCTTCTGCTGTGGTGTGTTCTGTTCCGGAACGTGCTTGACTGCATCACCGATAAGGTCAATTTTCATCTGAAACTGAATCTTTGCACCGGGGAAATAGAACTCGACAGCTTTGGAATATGCCTTGAAATCGGATAAACTTGACCCTGCACCTTTGGCGACATAGTCAAGGCAGTTCTGAAAACTCTTTCCGGACTGCTGAACCGCCTGTGCGAATTCGGCTTCCTGACGGCAGAAGTTTTTCAGCGTATCGGCAGTTTCGGCGGCGATTGCCTGCTGAATGTTGCCTTTGATGCCGGAACTGCTGAAATATTTTTCAAAATCCATTGACAAATACCTCTCTTTCTGGTAAAATTAAAGTGGTTAATTATTTGTGTTCCCCGTCCCCGACAGCAATCGGGGCAGGGATTTTCTTTTCAATCGCCGTATAAGCCTGATAGACTTCGTTCCACTGCATGATGACAACATCGCATTCACCGTCAGTTTTATGTTTCCACCGTTCGGCGATGGTTTCAGCATCTTCGAGTGTGTCAGCATCTCCGAGAATACCAGTATTCCCATACAGGTCAATGACACGATATTTTTTAGGCATCAGCTTCACCCCCTTTCAGTCCTCATACGGCAGAAGTTCGCCGTTGACAAGTTCCCACTGACAGCCTGCACAGTCGAAACGGATATAATTCCAGTCGGATGCGGCATAATACGGGTCACGCTGATAAGTCTCTTTCCTGCGGATTCTGTGATATTTGTTGACCTCAAATGTTTCCGCATGATGATGAATCACAATCAAATCTTCAATAAATCCGAACAGGGAAGACAGCGTATATTTCGCATGTTCTTCATCTTCCTGAGCATAACTCTGGTTTGCGAGTTCTTCATAATCAGACTGTTTCATATTCGTTCCGGTATGCTCTGCCGGATGCCAATCAAGTTCTTCATCAAGCCGTGTGCGGAGATGTGCAGAGGTTTTCTGTTCTCTTTCAAGAGCCTTTTCCAGTTCCTCAATACGGGAGTCCAGTTCATAGAGACGGCTTGCAAAGTCCTTTTCTCTTTCCTGTTCGAGCTTGTTGACTTCTGTCTGAATGCGTTCTGCCAGACCGTCAGCATTCAGCTTGTAATTCTCGCAGAATTCGTGCTTGTCCTCTTTGGATTCGCTGTAGAACTTCTCAATTACAGAATACTGGTTCGCTGACGGATAAATCCCCGTCAGATTTTCAAATTCACTGATTAACATAATTAAATTACCTCACTTTCGTTATCAGTAGATTTAAGCATTCAGCTCCGGACAATCTCACACCGTGCGCCTGCTGGGGTTTCCTCTCGGTCGCTCCAGTCGTTGCTTTGCCGTTGCTGTGTGGTGGGCGGATAGTTTTACATCTCATGCCCAGGAGATATATAGAGAGGGTTTATGCGCTCTGCGCTGGGGTCTGCTGTTCTTTGTGTTCAGCAGTTTCCTGCTTTACGATTGCATCTACAACAGCGAAGTTTTCAGGATTGCTGAGAAATTTCGCCAGTTTCCGGCTGAGAAGTCCAGCTTTTTCCTTGCTGATTTCGCCGGGCTGTTCGATAATGAATGCTGGTAACTGCATGATAAATTCTCCTTTCAGTTTCTGGATTCTGCTGTGATGTTTCCTCTTACCAGTTCTTCGCAGGTAGTGCCAAGCTTTTCAGCAATGTCAACAGCCGTTTCCACATTCGGAATCATTTTGCCGACTTCGTATTTATAGACAGCTTCTCTTGTGACTTTGGCATATGCAGCAAGTTCTTCTTGTGTCAGACCGTGCTGTTCTCTCAGTCGCTTGATGTTTTCAGCTAATGACATGCTTTTTTCTCCCCTTCAAATACTTGTTGAGATTGATGACAGCACTAATGTAATTTTCATCGCTGTTCTGATTCTGTTCAGAAGTGATTCTGTCTTCCTGCACCTGCGCCAGTTCGAGAGCATAGTCATATACCTGCCGTGCATTGAAACCGAGTTTTTTCAGTTCATTGATGAGTGTTGTTTTTCCGGTCGGATTCTGTCTGCCGTCAACCAAGACCGTTGCTTTCGGGTGCATCATAATAATTTCTGTGATTACTTCTGCTTCTTCTGCCGTCAGATACTGGCAAAGCAGTGTGTTCAGTCTCTTGATGTTTTCCGGACTGAGTCTTCTGAGAATTGCTTTCATTTGAGTAAGTCCTCCTGAATATAATTTTTTTCGCAAACCGGTTGACATTTTCCGCATTTTGTGATACAATATTATTAAGCATACATGCTTTTATTTTGGTGGATTCTGTAAACCTGTTTACAAGTAATATTATAACACGTAAATTCACGTATGTCAATATATAATGCGATAATTTACGTAATTTTGGATAAATAAACAAAAAAAGAGGTGTTTTATTATGAGCAATGTACAAATTGCACAAAAAATTAAAGACAGATGTAAGGAAAAAAATATCTCTGTGGCAAAGCTTCTTTCTGAATGTGGTATTAGAAAAAGCCTTATTTACGACTTAGAAAAAAGAGATTACACACCATCTGTTACTATTGTTGAGCAAATTGCAAATTATCTTGATTGCTCTGTAGATTACCTGCTCGGTCGTGTACCTGAACCGAAATTTGATTACTCTATCACTGGTGACAATAATATGCAAACAGTTAATAATGGAGCTAACTCAAAAGTTATAGTAACAAAACCTCCTAAAAAAGATAGAGCAACAGAAGAAATTTTAGAAATCATACAGTCGTTGCCATTGGTGAAACGTGCAGAAGCTGTGTTATATCTAAACGACATGAGAAAAGATGCATAAAGGAGGAATGTACAGTGTTAAATTTAGGCGATTTTTTTGGAGATTTTATTTCATTAAAAAATAGCATTATTGATGGACAGTCAGAACATCTTTGTCCGATTTGCGGATATAATTATATAAGCTTTGAGAAGGCTTATCCTATTGATTATAATAATAGAAAAAGTAGTGGAATAGCCATAAAATTCAGTTGCGAAGCTGAACATGATTTTTACATTATTACTGAAAATTATACCGGAAATAACTACATGGTGTATACTGATGAAAGATTTAATGTTATCAAATCTGTTATCCCACAAGTAGCTAATAATAGCGTTTTGGGTGAGCATAATATACAAGCTATCAACAATGGAGCCAATTCACAAATTGATGTCAACAATATTGAGAAATTAGACGAATTTTCAGCAGAAATTATAAAGCAATTATCTTCACTCAACTTAATACAAAAAGCTAAAATTGTCATTATGATTGACGAAATGAAAAAGGAGAATAGATGAGTTTGATGATTGACAAATTTTTCTGAATCCTGTATAATAAAATAAAGCAAGCCTTCCGCAAAGAACGACTGCGGAAGGTTTTTTATTTGAACAGGAGGTTTTGAACATGAAAAAAGCAGTATTCTACGGACGGTACAGCTCCGTGAATCAGACCGAACAGAGCATTGAAGGACAGCTCCATGTCTGTGAACGCTATGCAGAACAGCACGACATAAAAATTGTCGCTCAGTACATTGACAGGGCGACAAGCGGAACAAGTGACAAACGTCAGGAATTTCAGCGCATGATTGCTGACAGCAGGAAACAGGGGTTTGAAGCCGTGCTTGTCTACAAGCTGGACAGGTTCGCCCGTAACCGTTACGACAGCGCACTGTACAAAAAGAAACTCCGTGAAAATGGTGTCAGAGTCGTATCAGCAACGGAGAACATCACCGACACACCGGAAGGCATTATCATGGAAGGACTTCTGGAATCTATGGACGAATACTACAGTGCAGAACTGTCCAGAAAGTGCAAAAGAGGACTGAAAGAATCCTTTGACAAGGGCAGATTTATCGGCTGTATTGCGCCTTACGGCTATCAGGTGACTGACCACTATCTGCAAATCAATCCGGCAACTGCACCAATTGCACAGCAAATTTTTCAGCGTTATGCAGACGGCGAACGGCAGGCGGATATTATTGCCGACCTGAATCAGCGGAACATTCCGAACGCTTCCGGAAGACAATGGAACACATGCAATATTTCAAAAATGTTGCAGAATACTGTGTATATCGGACAGTATCATGTCAGCACAATGAAAGGAATTTCACCGTGTCCAGCGATTATTACACAGGAAGTTTTTGACAAGGTGCAGGAACACCGTGCAAGGTGCGTACATGAATCGAGGAAGAACCGGACGAATTTCAATTATATTCTGACCGGAAAAGCTGTCTGCGGAGAATGCGGACATCCTGTCTGCGGACACAGCACAGATAAAGGCGCACGTCATTATTACAGATGTTCCAAATGCTGTCATTCAGCCGGAAAAGCTGTACAGCTTCATGAAACTGTCAGAAATACTTTGCAGGAATATCTGACCGAAGAAAAGCTGACACAGCTTGCAAATGCCGCTTATGCTGAATATCAGAAAGAAGAAAATGCACCGACAAATGAATATGACATCCTGAAACAGGAACTCACTGCTGTCGAGAAGAAACTGCAAAATGCTGTAGATGCACTTCTGAGCGGACTCAACAGTGAAAGAGTCAGACGAACGATTGAAGAACTGGAACAGAAACAAACGGAGCTGACGGAGCGTCTGAATGCTGTTTCTGCACCTGCACCGATATTCACACAGGAGCATTTCCGTATCGCTCTGAAAAGACTGATTGCGAATGCACAGGCAGAGGATTTAAAAGAGTTAGTGGACACGCTTGTGGACAGAATCATTGTCAAAAACAAGCAGGCGATTATCTGCATCAATATCACTAACGAAACAAACGAACCGCCCTTAGAACAGATTTTGTGTATGGTTAAAGATTCCTCAGAATATAAACCGACCAGCTTCCATTCCGGCTTTTGACGTACATATTTAAGATAATGATTCTTCTGCAATTCAAAAGAAGAAGTCTGTGAAATGCCATCGGTAGAAACTCGGCAGTATACTACTACACGCTTTCTGCGTTCTGCATCGAACAGACTGGGAGCTGGCTTTGCCGGAATGACAACTATTTTACTCATATCCCGTTTCTGACTATACTGAGCGATAATTCTTTCTTTTTCAGTCATGCCCTGAAACAAGGTCACACTTTCCGGAGCTGAGGTATCAACGGCATGAATTCCCTCACTTAATCTGGAAACTTTTGGTCTTTCATTCATGATGTACCCTCCTGTTCCGGATGATAAGCAATTACTTCATATTGATTCAGGTCTATCTGAATTGTCTTGCTGTCTTCAAGCAAAATTCCAGAAAAACAAAGTGATTCTGAATCATAGGCAACACCCAGCATATCAGCAAAATACTCAATAAACCATCTGCTTCGGATATGGCATTGATCCACATTATGATTCTTTCCTGAAAATGCATAATACACTTTGAATGCATCCCTGTCCTGTTCGCATCCTTGAATAAACATTTTCTTTTCCTGTCGATTTATCAGCAGATGAATATATTTCGGCTTACCAATTGCATTGATTGCTCCCCTGTGAATATTCATAATACGGTATCTGAAATAGATGGAAATTCCATTCTTACTTTGTGCTGCCATATTAACCCTCCTTGAAGAAATCAAGCTGACCTTCTATTTCTTCCGAAGCCGGAAGTTTCAGACGGTTAACATGATTTTCAAATGTCTCACCAAATGTTTCAGAAGCAAGGATTTCCGAAAATGCTGACCGTTTCTTTCTGCTTTTAGGTTTAATTC
This sequence comes from Oscillospiraceae bacterium, assembly GCA_045541055.1. GTDB lineage: Bacteria > Bacillota > Clostridia > Oscillospirales > Ruminococcaceae > UBA3855. The sequence goes on along the minus strand of JAZQIL010000229.1, from coordinate 21,286 downwards.
CTGCTTTTTTAGCTTCTTCACGCTCTTTCTTTTCAGCTTCTTTAGCTGCTTCAATATCATTAAGGTTTTCCAGTTCTTCTCTGCCGATTTCAGAATCTTCCACGCCTGCTTTCTGTCTTGCAGAAGATGACATAGGGTATTTTTCTGATTCTTCCAGTTCAAACACGAGCAGAAGTTCATCTTCCTTATCATCTCTGACAGCAAAACTTCCGCAGACTTTAAAATAATAGCCCCTGTTCCACTGCATCATTCTATAAATGCGGATTGCAAAGTCTTTTCCTGTAATTTTCCGAGGTTTTCTTCCTTCCTCTTTGATATTACACCAACGCTGGGCATCTCTGTCCTCTTCGTCACATCCACGCACAATCATCCATTTTCTTTTTCTATCAATCATAATCTGGATGTAGACAACATTTTCCATGCGTGTAATACAGGCAGTATTGAATTGAAGCCCATCCGGACGAATGCTGACAACATTATCCTTTATGTGTGAAAGATACTGCCTTCTGACCACTTCTGTTCCGTTGAGACTGATTCTCGGCAGTGTATCCAGCGGCGGAATCAACGGCTCTGCTTGTTTTTTTGACATATTATGACCTCCTGCTCCAATATCAGATATCATTTTTCTTATCTGTTTTGGTATGAGTATCTTTTTTATCTTCTGAATGATTTTTTGAGGAATTCTCTCTTTGAATATGAGAAAAATGCTGCCGTTTGATAACTTCTGTTCCTTTTAGACTAATTCTTGGCAGTGTATCCAGCGGCGAAATCAATGGTTCTGCTTGTTTTTCTGACATATTATGACCTCCTGCTCCAATACCAGATATTATTTTTCTTATATGCCCTGATATGGGCATCTTTTTTTGCCTTTTGAACGGTTCTTCTGGAAATTCCCTGTTTTTCAAGTTCAGAAAAAATTTCAGAACTCGGCATATCCTGCTCCATCAGCATTTCTATTAGAAGTACAGCTGCCTGACTCCGCTTGCCGTTATCTGAAACAGGTTCATTCTGGATTACATCCTGAATAGATAAATCACAAACTTCCTGCCAGACAAATCCCTGTTGACGGCTTATAAGAAATGAAACAGGTCTGCCTTCCGGTGCAAGACTGGACTTAATCTGAAACAAATAGCGAAGTTCCGGATTTTCTCTGTCACGGACAATCATCAGCACGCTTCTTGCAATTGCTGCAATATCAATGCTTCCAAGACCTCGGTACAACTGATTATTCGCTCCGCCCTTGTTCATATGCCCGATTAACACAACAGCACAGTGATGTTTTTCAGCTATAGCACATAATTTTTTAAGCAATGACCGCATTCTGCCAATGTTCTGCATATCAGAATCCTGCGGAAGAAATGACTGAATTGGGTCAAATACTATGAGTTTTGCACCTGTCCTGACAAGTGTATCCTCAATTCTACTGTCATCAAGAGTGAGTTTCTCATCTTCATCAAGAATATACGCTATTTTTTCACAGATAGCTCCGGCAGTCAACAGTCTTGGCTTGACAGTATCTGCGGCATTATCTTCCATACATTGATAAATAACCGGATGCGGTCTGTGAAATACAGTCCCGTCAGGAAGAACACCGCCATTTGTAACTGTCGCAATCAGGTTCAGCATGACAGTGGATTTTCCTTCACCTGGGTCGCCTTGCAGAATGGTCAGCTTTCCGTAAGGAATATACGGATACCACAGCCATTCTACCTCTTTTGGCTCAACTGATGAAAAATACTCATAGATGGGTTGTTCCTGCATATGTTTCTTTCCCTTCTTCCAACATGTTTATCCTCCCGTTTGAAATCTCTGCTTGCTTATCTCGCTGAAATATGCGATAATATAAACAGATGATGTGAATTTACGATACCTGCATAAAGGCTTTTCATGAAATTTCTTATTTAACGAAAAATATTCAATTTTCAAGCTGCACTTAGTTCAAACCGAAGGCTTCAAACGGTTCATGTACTCCTTTTTTTGCTCAAAAGAAGAATGAACGTACCGATTCAGCGTGATTTCCACGGAACTGTGTCCCAGAATTTCCGACAGCGTTTTCACATCAAAGCCAAGTTTAATGCATCTGGATGCGAACATATGCCGGAGAGCATGAAAATGAACCGACGGCAATTTTACTTTTTTGAGAATTTTAGAAAATCGATATTGCATAATACGGGGTTCAGCAGGCTTTTCCTTGCCTGAAAGAATAAATTCACTGCTTTGTCCTTTAAATTTTTTCAAAAAATCAATCAAAAACTCTGGAATAGGAATGCTTCTTTTGGAGGATTCGCTTTTTGGTTCAGTCATTGCCAGCTTTGTTCGGCGAAATCCGTGCGGAGCAGGAATTCGCTGGAGCGTGTGTCTGACGGTTAGAATACGTTTTTCAAGGTCGATGTCCTCCCATCGCAAGGCACAGAGTTCTCCGATTCGGAGACCTGTTGCCAAAGAAAGAGCGATTCCCATTGAAGTTCTGTCCTGATTCTGCCAGAGATATCTTTCCAGCCGTGCCTGCTCATCCTCATCCAAAAGGCTGATTTCTGCTGATTTGACCTTTTTCATCGTCACATCCTCCATTGGATTGGCGATATGAAATTTTCTGACAGCGTATTTGAACAAGGATTTCATCAGAATTACAATATCCAGAATATATCTGCCGGACAATCCGGCTGCTTTTTTCTGCTCAATGAAACTATAAACGTCTTTAGTGGATATTTCATCAATCACCTTATTGCCGAAACACGGAAGAATATGCTTGTTTGCCTTCACAAGATAATTTGCTGCAGTAGACTCCTTGACATTGTGCATGATTCTCTGATGCCATTCACTGAACAGTTCCGAAAGAGTGCAGGAAACTGGCAAAATGGAATTTTTCGACTGATTTTCTTCCATTTTCGCCTGCACTTCCTCTCTGGTTTTTCCAAAGAATGCACAATATTTCCGCTTTCCTTCCTCCGTTCTGCCGAGCTGAATCCGTCCTTCCCAACGTCCGTCACGACGCAGATAAATACTGAATTTTCCCATAATAACCTCCTGATTTTCTATTGACATTTACATTCAAGTATGATATAATGATGATAGAATTTTTCGTTAAATAAGAAATTCAACGAACTAACGGATTGCCTTGTGCAGTCCGTTTTTTGTGCTAATACGAAAAGTAAGTATCAGTATACTATATTACTCAATTTTCGAGTAATAGTCAATAGACTAATGTACCAGAATTTTTAGTTTTTATCTGGTATATAGTCACAAATACAGCATCGATACACATTGATATTTCCCAGCAAACCGATTTATGATATGAACTGATTTTTTCTTGCAAATATAGTTACCAGCATGGATTATCTGCCTGACATCATTTCTCAGAAACAAATATATCCTGAATAACGTAAAATGACCGTCATTGCTGTACTGCTCTGAAACAACAGGGCAGTGCAGCTTTTTTTATTTTTTCTTTCAATAACGTAAAATGACCGTCAAAGTATAAAAAACTCAGTTTGTATCGAATTTAATATTTATTTCAGCAGGTACATGAACCATATGCAAAGCATAAACTATTCAGGCACCTATATTCAGCACCCTGCACCCCCATTGCGCCCTTGCGCTCTTGCGCTCTTGCCCATTTTACGGCTTAATTTCGCCTATTTTTGAATTCAGCAAATTGCGCTCTTGCTTTTGCGCTCTTGCTTTTGCGCTCTTGCAAATATGAAATATTAAATTTATAAAAAATCAGCCTGTTTTCCTCTCAAAGAAAGCAGTTTTTTTATTATCATTTTTTATGTACTTTTCGCAGAAAAACAATAGAAATCAATTAAAAATCCATAGTTTTTCACCCTTGTTTTTTCAATATATGATGATTATAGCATAGTAGTTCTTAAAAGCTCTATTTTCTGACAAATTCTGCCCGTCGGGAAATGTTATAATATTTTATATCATCCGACTTATAGAAAATCCATTTCTATAATTGAAGCCTGTGTCTGCCATAGAAACAGGCTTTTTCTTGTTTTATGGTTTGTGTATTTTTAACAAACTTTTTTAAATTTTTCATGTCTAAAAAGCAGTAAATCAGTTTTAACTATTTGAAATCAGTCTGTTTTTTTGTGCAAAGTGCTGTTATTTTCATATTTTTGGAAAAATAGGGGGTTTACATTTTTCCTTGATAATAGAGGGCGATATAAAACAGCCTCATTAAGGTTCTGGTGCAGAAAAAGTGCTTTATTTTTTATCTGTTCCGGATAGAAAGGATATACGGATAATGAAAAGCAAAAAAAGAAAAGCTGGCTATAACCCGAAACGGTACAGCTATATGCGCTCCGATGGCTGCTATGTCTATGAATTTTGGGACAGCAGGATTCATGCCTATAAAGAAACTGTGCTTCACCCCGGAAAAGACAATGTTACAGAAAAAATGATTGAAGAACTTGATGAAAGTGACTATCTTCAAGATAAAAATGATAATGAACAAGAAGAACTTCGTGACAGGCGGTATGATACATATCTTAAAAATTTTATTTTTCCTGATGTACAGCAGGCTGACCCGCTGGATATTGAGTTTTATGAACGCTTTATTCATCAAACAGAGGAAGTTTCAGAAAATGGTCTGATTGAACTGGTGGCTGAACTGGTTCGCACATTAGAACCACAACAGATTGAATTTTATTATCAGTTTTTTGGAGAAATGAAACAGTATCAGGAAATTGCTGATATGGATAATGTTACTCGTCAGGCAGTCTATGGCAGATGCAAAAGGTTTATTGAAAAAATGAAAAAACTTTTAATCGCGCAAGGAATAACATTTTAGTTTGCTTTTTGAAAGGAGGTGACGATTCCATGAAATACAGGCTTTCGGAACAGGAATGTCTTGATGTCAGCAGCATCATGGCACTGATGGCAGAACGGAAGGATATGCCTGCTGAATATGGTGCAGTCATGAAACGTGGTGCTTCACTGCTCAGACAGGCAGTACAATTCTGTACACTTTTTTGCCAGAGTTACAGCAATCTCAAAGAAAAGTACGAAAAGGAGGAAAATGTCAATGACCCCGATGATGAAACTGATTAATGCCTTGAATGCCCTTGTATCGGCATTGCAGGAAATCGCAGGCGAGGAAGCAAAAACAGAAACGGACAAGTTTGTGGAAATTTACACACCGCCTGAACTCGAAGAAGAAACCAAAAATCAGCCTGAAAAGGAACAGCCTGCACCTGCTGAACCGGCAAAAGAAATCACAGTTGCTGATGTCAGAAAGCTGCTTGCTGAAAAATCACGCATGGGCTACAAAGCCGAAGTAATGGAGCTGGTGCATAAGCACGGTGCGGACAAGGTATCCAGCCTGAAAGAATCGGAATATGCCGCTGTTATGAAGGAGGCTGAACAGATTGGAAAGTAAACATTCGGAACGCTCCCATGCGAAACTTTCAGCCTCGTCAAGTGCCAGATGGCTTGCCTGCCCGCCTTCCGCACTGCTGAATGCACAGATAGCAGATACAGCATCAGAATTTGCAAGAGAAGGCACTTGTGCGCACGAACTTGCGGAATATAAAGTAAATAAGCTCCTCGGACACAACGTGCGTGACCCCACAGAGAATTTGGATTTCTTTGATTCAGAAATGGCGAAATGCACGGACAGCTATGTGCAGTACATTGCAGAAGAAATGGCAGGATACACACAGCCCGTTGTGATGGTGGAACAGCGTCTTGATTTTTCTGCTTATGTTGACGGTGGGTTCGGTACAGGCGACTGTATTATTGTTGCAGATGAAACGCTGACTGTCATTGACTTCAAGTACGGAAAGAATGTCCTCGTATCGTCTGAAAACAACTCGCAGATGATGCTGTATGCACTCGGAGCGTTGGAGCTGTTTGACGGACTGTATGACATTTCTGAAATCAAAATGGTGATTTTCCAACCGAGAATGGAAAATGTCAGCGAATATACTATTTCCGTTGAAAAATTGCTTGAATGGGCAGAACATACACTCAAGCCTACAGCACAGCTTGCTGCTGAAGGAAAAGGCGAATTTCATGTCGGTGAACACTGCCGTTTCTGCAAAGTTAAAGCTACCTGCCGGAAACGTGCTGAATACAATCTGATGCTGGCACAGTATGACTTTGCAATGCCTGCGGAACTCGAAGATACGGAAATTGAGGCAATTCTTCCCAAAGCCGACAGTTTGGTATCGTGGGTAAATGACATCAAGGAATATGCTCTTTCTCAGGCACTGAACGGAAAACAGTGGACAGGCTGGAAACTGGTGGAAGGTCGTTCCGTCCGCAAATACACAGATGAAAATGCTGTAGCAGAAGCAGTCAAAAAAGCCGGTGCAGACCCCTATGAACATAAGGTTCTCGGACTGACTGCCATGCAGAAACTGCTCGGCAAAACAAAATTTAATGAACTGCTCGGCGGACTGATTTATAAACCGCAGGGCAAACCGACTCTTGTTCCTGATTCGGACAAACGTCCGGAATGGAACAGTGCTGAAAATGATTTCAAGGAGGAATCTTAAATGGCAAAAAAAATCAAAAATCCGACAAAGGTCATCACAGGACCTGAAACACGCTGGTCTTATGTAAATGTCTGGGAACCCAAATCTCTGAACAACGGTCCGGAAAGATACAGCATCTCCCTCATTATTCCCAAGACTGATATTGAAACAGTGAATGACATCAACAATGCTACGCAGGCTGCTTATGAAAGCGGTATTGCAAAGCTCAAAGGAAACGGCAGAAGCGTCCCTCCGCTTTCGGCAATTAAAACGCCTCTCAGAGATGGAGATATAGAACGCCCGGACGATGAAGCCTATGCAAACAGCTATTTTCTGAATGCAAATGCTAACAATCCGCCTGGTATCGTGGATGCAAACTGCAAGCCGATTATGGAACGCAGTGAAGTATACAGCGGATGCTACGGCAGAGCTTCTATTACATTCTATGCTTTTAACAGCAACGGAAACCGTGGAATTGCGGTAGGTCTGAACAATCTTCAGAAAATCCGCAACGGTGAACCGCTTGACGGTCATACCCGTGCAGAAGATGACTTTGCTGATTTTGATGATGAAGATGATTTTCTTGATTAAATAACTGAACAGACGGGCGGGCGTTTGCAGTGGATACTGTGGGTGGGAAAAGTAATGAAAGGATAAAAAATAATGATGCGAAGAATCTTAGATGTTGATAAATTTATCGACAAACTGAATGTTGTATATTGTGATTCCATGACGGAACTCAGCATTATGCCCCTTGGCATTGAAAACTGGATGAATCAGGTCTCGCTGTCTGTTGATACGGATAATCCGCCTGCTTACCGTCCGAAAGAAAAGCACGATGAATGGCTGGAAGAAATCGGTATTCTCTGGGAAAAGAATGACCTTGCTTCCGTTATCAAACTGCTGACTCTCATCTGTGAACATTATGAAGAACGTGAAATGGACCATCTTCAGACGAAATGTTACCGGAAAGCTCTCGGCTATCTTGTTTTCCTTTATAATTTCCTGAACAGTGACGGAATTGACTATTGAGAGGGCTGAACATGGAACTAATCACAATCGATATTGAAACCAAATCCGATAAGGATATTATGAAATCAGGTGTCTATGCCTATGCAGATTCGCCGTATTTTGATATTCTGCTGTTCAGCTATTCCATTGACGGCGGAGCTGTGCAGGTGACTGACCTCGCAAAAGGTGAAAAAATACCCGATGAAATTCTGAAAGCATTCACTGATGAAAATATCATCAAACAGGCATTTAATGTTAATTTTGAACGTGTCTGCCTGTCAGTATATGTCAGGCGAAATTATCCGCAATATTTCAAGAGTTACGGAACTGATGAAGATACGGTCGGGAACTATTTCAATCCTGTGGGCTGGCACTGTACGATGATTCACAGCCGTTATTTAAGCCTGCCCTCTTCTCTTGCAGAGGTTGGCAGAGTTCTGAAAATTCAGGAGCAGAAAATGACAGAGGGAAAGGCTTTAATCAAATTTTTCTGTATCCCTTATAAAGCCAATGATGAGCCGGAATTTCATAATCCGGTGCTGTATCCCGATAAGTGGGAAACTTTCAAGGCATATAATAAGCGTGATGTAGAGGCAGAACTTGAAATTGACAGAAGAATCGCAAAATACCCTGTTCCGGATTTCGTCTGGGAAGAATTTTATCTTGACCAGAAAATCAATGACAGAGGTATCCGCATAGATTTACAGCTTGCACAGAATGCTGTTGCTCTGGATGAACATATCAAAGCTGAATTATCAGCAGAAATGTGCAGGCTGACAGGTGTGGAGAATCCCAATTCTGTGTATCAGCTTCTGAAATGGCTGGAAGAACAGGGATATTCCTCGGCATTGCTCGGAAAGGAAGAAGTCGCTGAACTTATCAAAACTGCCGGAGAACCTGTCAGGAGTGTGCTTGCTCTCCGTCAGCAGTTGGCGAAATCCTCCGTAAAAAAGTACACAGCTATGACAAATATGGTCTGCTCAGATGACAGGGCAAGAGGTACATTCAGCTTTTATGGAGCATCCAGAACAGGGCGTTTTTGTATTGCAGAATCTACAATGATACTCATAAAAGACATCCATCAGAATGTTTATGAAAAACCCATTCAGGATGTTCAGTTAACTGACCTTGTCTTTGATGGCGAAAATTGGGTAAAGCATGAAGGTGTTGTTTTCAGTGGCGAGAAGGAAGTCATTGAATGGGATGGCATTACCGCAACTCCTGAACATCAGGTGTTTATTGATGAGTCCACAAAAATTCCTCTGATTGAAGCAAAGGAGATGAAATTACAGTTATGGACAGGAAAACATATATAATTTATCGTGCTGTTGCTCCTGATGGCAGATATTATGTAGGCTATACAGGTATGAAACTTTCCGAAAGATGGAGACATCATAAAAACCGTGCATTGAACGGAGAAGCTCCGGAACATCCTTTTTACAATGCAATCCGCAATTATGGTGCTGATACTTTCCAGATAGAAGAAATAGGTCATACTTCTAACCGCTTTACTGCCATGATGCTGGAAGAACATTATATTTCTGAAACTCCTGCGGAACTATCTATGAATTTGTCATCGGGCGGAATCAATGATGCCGCAGAAGGCGGAAGAATCTTCTGGGAACGGCTGAATGCAAGTCCGGAAGAAAAAGCGGCATTTCTTAAAAAATTGTCTGAACGCAAAAAACAGGATGACTGGACAGACTATGAAAAATTAAAGGCAGCACAGGAAAAATGGCGGCATGAACATCCAAGAGAAGCCTATGCTTTTGGATACCGTGCACTCAGAATTGCCTGCCGTGAAGCAGGATACCCTCCTCCTTGTGTTCCAAGGGTAGATAACAGACCTTTAAAAGAGCGATTAAGATGTAAATACAAATATTATGAAGTACACCATGAAATTCGGAGTAATGCTGTAAAACAAGTATGGGCTGAACGGGATGAAGCTGAAAAGAAAATTATAGGCAGCAAAATTTCAGAAGCACAAAAGAAACACTTTTCTGCTCTTACAACGGAAGAAAAACAAAAAACTACTGAAAAGGCAAGAGCATCTATCGACCGGAAGAAGCAGGGAGCTGCCGCAAGCAAAGGCATAAAGGCTTGGTGGGCTAAACTGAAAGAAAACCCAGAGGCTTACAAAGCATATATGGAATCCAGAACAAAAACACTTCTTGAAAACAGGAGAAAACGTAATGAAAACATATGATATTATTAATGCCGGACCTAATAACCGCTTTATGGCAAATGGCAGAATTGTGTCCAACTCTGGGCGTAACATTCAATTGCAAAATCTTCCTCAGAACCACATTTCCGACCTTGTCGGAACGAGAGAAATTATCCGAAGCGGTGATTTTGAACTGGCTGAAATGCTCTTTGACAATATTCCGGACATTCTTTCACAGCTCATCAGAACGGCACTTGTTCCGAAAGAAGGCTGTAAATTCATTGTAGCGGATTTTAGTTCGATTGAAGCAAGGGTGCTGGCATGGCTTGCCGGAGAAACATGGAGAATGCAGGCTTTTGCAAGGGGTGACGACATTTACTGTGCATCGGCATCAAAGATGTTCGGTGTACCTGTTATCAAGCATGGAATCAATGGACATCTCAGGCAGAAAGGCAAAGTAGCAGAACTGGCTTGTATTGCCGAAGGACAGCTTGTTTTAACCAATCACGGCTTGATTCCGATTGAGAAAGTCACCACCAGTGATAAAGTCTGGGATGGTGAAAGCTGGGTGGAGCATGACGGTGTTATTTATAAAGGCGAACGGGAGGTTATCACATATGAAGGACTCACAGCAACCCCTGACCATCTTGTTTTTCACATGAATCATTATCTTCCTTTCGGCGAAATAGCTGGAAAGCAAGCCGAATTACAAGGAATACAAAAAGTTTATGATATACGAAATGCCGGAAGACACCACTGTTTTACCGTATCGGGAAAGCTCGTCCATAACTGCGGATATGGCGGCTCAATCGGAGCGATGAAAGCAATGGACGGTTCAGCAATGGGACTTTCTGACAGCGAACTGAAACAGATAGTCACTGACTGGCGGACAGCTTCTCCTAATATCGTCAAACTTTGGTATGAAGTAGATGCTGCTGCCATGACTGCTGTTATTCAGAGAACAACCACCGAAACCCACGGTATTAAATTCATTTATCAGAACGGCATTCTTTTTATAGAATTGCCCTCGAAACGCCGGCTTGCCTACATCAGACCTCAGATTGATGTAAACCGATTTGGCGGAGATTCTCTTACTTATGAAGGAGTCGGAATAACGAAGAAATGGGAACGGCTCGAAACTTACGGTGCAAAAATTGTTGAGAATATTGTGCAGGGAATTGCCCGTGACCTGCTCTGCCACAGCATGAAAACATTGTCAGAACGCCAGATTGTGGCTCATGTACATGATGAACTGATTATTGAAGCTGACAGAAATATGTCTGTAGACGATATTTGTAAACGAATGGCGAAAACACCGGACTGGGCAGAAGGTTTGATTCTTCGTGCTGACGGCTTTGAATGTGAATTTTATCAGAAAGACTGACCTGATTAGGAGAAAAGCAAAGATGAAGCTATTTGAATTTGATGAAATCTGTTATGGTGTGGATATTATCCATGAAATCATAGTAATTGACTATGAACCGGCTCAGGAGGAATTGAAAAATCCTGAAAGTCTGGAAACTCTGCTCACGTTAAAAAGCTGTTTTAAAGCAGGAACTTATCTGAAACCTGAATATGCCAATGCAGAAATTGAACAGATTTATGCTCTTGGACAGGACAGATTTTTAGTGACAATCAAAGAAATACATGATGTGGATGTCTGGATTCCGAAACCTGAAAGAACATATTATCGCATCAATTTTGAAACAATGAGCGTGGAAAAATTCACCGCCGGAAATACCTCCGATGAGTACAGAAATGACGATAATATTTTCGCTGATTACTGCAAGGCATCAGAAACTCTGGAAAAAATCAAAGCAATTCTTTACACGAACAGGAGATGCTGATAATTATGAAGCCTGTCAGAAGTCCGACTGGGATATTTTGCAGTCCGAAACAGAAATGCTCCGTATGGAGAGAAAGGATTTATTATTATGAATGATTTGAAGATTTGGAATTATGAGGACATGGAAGTCCGTACTGTTAAAATTGATGGTGAAATCTGGTTTGTTGGAAAAGATGTAGCCGAAGTTCTGGGTTACAGCAATACCAGAGATGCACTTGCAAAGCACGTTGATGAAGAGGATAAAGCTACCGTCGCAATTCACGACGGCAGCCAGAACAGAAATGTAACTGTCATCAACGAATCCGGTGTGTATGCCCTGATTTTCGGAAGCAAGCTCCCGACTGCTAAAAAATTTAAGAGATGGGTGACTTCCGAAGTTTTGCCGACAATTCACCGCACAGGAAGTTACGGCATCGACACAGCCCTTACACCGGAATTGCAGGTACTTATCCAGCATGAACGCATGATGCAGGAGCAGAAAAAACAGCTTGAATCTGTACAGAACAAAATTGATGCTATTCAGGATACATTTATTCTGACACCTGAAAACTGGAAGGAAGATGTCCATGTAGCTGTCGGCAAACTTTCTGTAAAAATTGCAGAAGATTACAGCATGATGCAGGAACTCTATGAACAGATTTACGCTTTGCTGGAAGACCGTGCAGGAGCTGACCTTGAAGCTCGTCTCCGCAACCGCAGAAAGCGTATGGAGCAGAACGGCTCAACCAAAACAGCAGTCAAAAATGTCACAAAGCTGGACATTATCGAAGATGACAGAAAACTGAAAGAAATTTTTACGTCCATTCTGCGTGAAATGTCGGCTAAGTATATTTAACCAATACAAACCGTATTGGATGAAATAAAAAGTGTCCTCCGTCTGCGGACAGTTTCAGCCGTGGACGGTACGGACAGAAAATGGAGGTTATTTATGGCAAACAAGTACAACCGTGAGGGCTACGCTGACCCGACAGCCTGTGAAGCTCTCAGAAGAATCGAAAAGGAAGAAAAAGCGGCTCGCTATCGTCCGCTGGTCTACATCTGCTCACCGTTTTCAGGCAAGGTGAAGAAAAACAAGAGAAAAGCAAGAAAATACTGCCGTTTCGCTTTGGAACAGCATAGTATTCCGTTCGCTCCGCACCTGCTCTTTCCGCAGTTCATGGACGATAACAGCTCCGAAGAGCGTCAGCTTGCAATGTTCATGAATCTGATTATGCTTGGTCACTGTGATGAACTCTGGGTGTTCGGTGACAGAATTTCGGCAGGCATGAAGCAGGAAATCCATAAGGCAGAACGCAAACATATGATAATCCGCTATTTTACAGAAGATTTGGAGGAAAAGAAATGAACCGTGACCAGTATGAACACCATGTTTCCATGAGCCTTGCTGCCGTTCTCTCAAAAGAAGAACATAAAAATATCATGGAATATCTGCACAGCCTGTCTGATGAAGATTTTATTCAGACAGTCGAAGAAATGAAAAACGGCTGTTCTGAAGACATCACTGCAAGACAAATGATGAAGGAACAATATGAAATCCGGAGAAAAAGAGACAGCATGGATACAGGGTATGATAATATTCCTGCTGCATTTCTAACAGAGGAAGAAAATGCAGAATGGCTGAACAGCATCAGCAAAAGCCGTCCGTCAAATCTGATTCTGCTGGATGATACCTCCGCAGTAACTGACATCTGGAGAACAAATAACCGGACAGCCACCGGAGTGCCTTCTGACCTGTTTTTCAGCGGTAATATTCCTGTTCCTGACTGCTGGATTCATTTTAAGGATGCGAAAGGCGAAACAGTGAAATTCCGCACGGTGATTTTTCCGGATTATCAGGAAAGAATCCGTTCCGCCGGTGAAGATACTTCCGTTCAGGTCGGTGCAGTGATTTATCAGAACATTAAAGATTCTTTTCTTATTTTCAGTATTGAAGTACTCAGAGGGCATGACTGGCTGATGAGTGCAATGGAAGTCGGCTATAAGGCACTTCCCAAAAACATAAGGGAAATTCTCAGTCAGCAGTTAAGCATTGCCGAAATCAGTGCATTTTCGTCTGAACTGTTGGGTATCTGGTACGGTGTGCAGATTTCTCTTCTGCATCCGCTGGTAAAGGATATTTTTCTGAATCCGGTCACTGTTGTGGATGAATCCGCAAATAAAAAGACAGCTAAAAACGGAAAGAAAAGACCGCTCCGCTACATCAAAAGACATATTCTTAATGCTGAAGAAATGAAAAAACGTATCCACGGAGAAGGAAAATTTCAGCGTCACACACTTGTCTGGTATGTTATCGGTCATTGGAGAAAATATGCTGACGGAAGAAAGATATTTATTCATCCGTACTGGAAGGGTGCACTCCGTGACCTGAAAAACGGTGAAATCCGTGAAAGAGAAATTGTTCTGGAGGAAACGATATGAAATTTACTTTATACACTTCCGATTATGCCGGAAAACCGCAGAATACAGTATATCCGAATGAAGTGGTGATTGCTTCTGCCGATGACATGAAAAAGGCTGTCAGCTTTGACCATGTTTGTGCAAAATACAAAAACAGCCGCCGTTCCAATGATAATTTTATTAGTTCCGATGTGGTTTCTCTGGAATGCGACAACGACCACAGTGACAAGCCTGATGAATGGATTACCCCGAAAATGCTGGAAGATGAGCTGTCCGGTGTGAATTTCGTCATTGTCAGCAGCCGCCATAATATGAAGCCCAAAGGCAAAAAATCTGCACGCCCCCGTTTCCATATGTTCTTTCCGGCTGACACCTGTTCCGATACAAAGGATTATGCAGAGCTGAAACAGCAGATTTATAAGGAGTTTCCGTTTTTTGACAGCAAGGCTCTCGATGCCGCACGTTTCTATTTTGGCTGTCAGGCGGATGAAATTCTCTGGCACGAAGGCGATATGAGCATTGAGGAATATTTATTTTTCATGCAGGACAGTGTTCAGGCAATTCCGCAGGGACAGCGTAATAATACTTTGTCAAGATTCGCAGGACGTGCTGTCAAGCGTTTCGGTGCAACGGACAAAGCCTATGAAGTTTTTCAGCGTGAAGCCTCCAAGTGTGAACCTCCTTTGAGTGATGAAGAACTGGAATCTATCTGGCACAGTGCCTGCCGTTTTGCGAAAAAGGTACAGTCACAGAAAGGCTATATTTCACCGGAAGAATATGAAAAAATGAATTCTTCGCTTAAACCTGATGATTATTCCGACATCGGGCAGGCTCGTGTTGTCGCAAGGGAATACGGTGATGAACTGATGCACACTTCTGCAACCGATATTCTCCGCTATAACGGCTCATTCTGGGAAGAATCCAGACAGAAGGCAGTCGGTGCGGTCATTGAATTTTTAGATTTACAGCTTGCCGATGCGGAACAGCAGTATGCTGATGCTTTACAGGCACTTGTGAATACAGGTCTGACCGAAAGTGAAATTGTATCGGGCGGGAAAAAGTTTGCAGGAAATCTGAATGAGGAGCAGGCAAAACTTTATAATATTTTCCTCAGTAAAAGAACATATCTTGCATTTGTTATGAAACGCAGGGATATGAAATACATTCTGTCGGCAATGCAGGCATTAAAGCCAATGATTGACTGCCCTGTTGCAGAACTCGACAGCGACCCTTATCTGCTGAATACACCCTCTGCGACTTTTGACGTAAGACTTGGACTTCTCGGAGAACTCAATCACGACCCTGCCCATAAAATTACCAAAGTAACAGCTTTTGACCCGTCCGACAAAGGAAAGGAATTATGGCTCGATGCCCTTGACGAGTTTTTCTGCAAAGATAATGAACTGATTGAATACGTTCAGCGAATGATGGGACTGAGCATTTTAGGCAAAGTTTTTATTGAAGCATTATTGATTTTGTACGGTGAAGGCGGAAACGGAAAATCCACGTTCGGCAACGCAGTGTTAAAGTCGCTCGGCAGATACGGCGGTGTTATCTCCGCCGATGCCCTGACCGTAGGCTGTAAGCGAAATGTCAAGCCGGAATTAGCCGAAGCAAAGGGAAAAAGAATCCTGATTGCCGCCGAACTGGAAGAAGGCATGAGGCTCAATACCAGTATTGTAAAACAGCTTTGTTCCACCGACGAAATCGAAGCAGAGAAAAAATACAAAGACCCGTTCCATTTTACTCCGACACATACCCTGCTTCTGTACACCAATCATCTGCCGAAAATCGGTGCAACTGATGACGGTATCTGGAGAAGACTGATTGTGATTCCCTTCAATGCTAAAATCAAGCCCAAAAAGGACATCAAAAATTATGCTGATTATCTCGTGGAAAATGCCGGAGAGTATATCATCAAATGGCTGATTGAGGGTGCAGAGAAAATTATCAATGCTGACTTCCGCATTGACACTCCGCAGTGTGTGCAGGATGCAATCGGAGCATATCGTACTGCAAATGACTGGCTTGCCCATTTCATTGATGAATGCTGTGAAGCAGGAACTGGACTCGAAGCCAAATCCGGAGAGCTGTATCAGGAGTACCGTGCCTTCTGCCTGAGAACGGGTGAATATACCAGAAGTACAGCAGATTTTTATTCTGAACTTGAAAAGCGTGGTTTCAAAAAGCAGCGAAAAAATAATGGCAGATACATTCGTGGCTTAAAAATCAAAGACACAGACGATTTTACAGAAACAACATAATATAGACAAAATTATTAGTAACGTGACACTCTTGACAGTCTATATATAAAACCCCCTTTAGGGCAGAAATTTATATAAAAAAATAGTATATAGGAGAGTTTAGGAAACGACTGTCGAGAGTGTCACACATAAGCCAAAAATAAAGATATATCTTTAAATTTTACCATTTTATAATGAAAATCCGCATTCACATGATGACACAGAAAGAGGGAGATTATTTGAGAGAAAAAATAATTGAACAGAAGTTCCGTGAAGCTGTCCGGCAGAAAGGCGGACTTGCCTTGAAGTTTTCGCCTGCCGGATTTGACGGAATGCCGGACAGACTGGTTCTTCTTCCAAAAGGGAAAATTGCCTTTGTGGAAGTCAAGAGCCACGCCCCTTACAGCTTGCAAGGCACAGACTTTTAAGGCAGTTAGGCTTCAAGGTTTATATTCTTGATGACACCGACCAGATTGGAGGAATCATTGATGAAATACAGTCCTCATGAGTATCAGCGATTTGCAGTTGAGTTTATCAAAAATCATCCTGTTTCGGCTATTTTTCTTGACTGCGGTCTTGGAAAAACTGTCACAACCCTCACAGCAGTCAATGACTTGTTATTTGACAGCTTTGAAATCAGCAAGGTTCTTGTAATCGCTCCGATGAGAGTCGCCCGTGATACATGGTCGGCAGAAATCGAAAAGTGGGAGCATCTGAAATTTCTGACTTACAGCGTGGCAGTCGGCACAGCCGAAGAACGGAAAACAGCACTTCAAAGAAAAGCAGATATTTATATTATCAACCGTGAAAACATTCAGTGGCTGATTGAAGAAAGCAATATCAATTTTGATTATGATATGATAATTATTGACGAGCTTTCTTCTTTCAAGAATCATCAGACAAAGAGATTCAAGTCATTGATGAAAGTCAGACCAAAGGTGAAACGCATTGTAGGGCTGACAGGTACACCTTCCAGCAACGGCTTGATGGATTTATTCGCTGAATTTCGGCTTTTAGACATGGGAGAACGGCTCGGCAAATTTATCGGACAGTACAGAAATACTTATTTTCAGCCTGACAAGCGAAACGGCATGATGGTGTATTCTTACAAGCCATTACCAACTGCCGAAAATGAAATCTATCAGAAAATCTCCGACATCACGATTTCCATGAAAGCGACTGATTATCTGAAAATGCCGGAACTGATTATGAGTGAATATGCTGTTACACTTTCCGATGACGAAAAACAGAAATACATTGATTTCCGCAGGGAGCTGATTCTTGAACTTTCTGATGGTGAAATTACAGCCGCCAATGCCGCAAGTTTAAGCAATAAACTCTCACAAATGGCAAACGGTGCAATTTACACAGATGATAAAACTATTATTCCCATTCATGAAAGAAAACTCGATGCATTAGAAGATATTATTGAAGCAGCAAACGGAAAATCCGTCCTTGTTGCCTACTGGTTCAAGCATGATTTGGAGAGAATTAAAGAACACCTTCACAGACTGCATATTCCATTCAGCACAATGGACAGCTCTGACAGTATCCGAAAATGGAACAGCGGACAGCTTCCTGTAGCTCTGATACATCCTGCTTCTGCCGGACACGGCTTGAATTTACAGTCGGGCGGGAGCTGTCTGGTGTGGTTTGGCTTGACTTGGAGTCTGGAACTGTATCAGCAGACCAATGCAAGATTATGGCGGCAGGGACAAAAAGCTGAAACTGTTGTCATTCAGCATATTGTTGCCAAAGGTACAATTGACGAAAGAATCCTGAAAGCCTTGCAGGAAAAGGACAGACAGCAGTCCGCCTTGATGGATGCTGTCAGGGCAGAACTGGAGGAATCACATGGAATATCAGTATGAAATGTTAGCAGCGGCGATTGTTGAACAAGCCCTGCACGACTATCGCCATGCACAGAAAAATATCATAAAAAAGTATGATGTCTTGGGTTCTGAAAGCAAAATCAGAGAAATTCAGAAATTTCTCAAGTCCAAATGGTTCAGGTTTCTTTCCGACCTTGACGGCGAAAAGCTGATTGCATTAATGGAATCTGAGAAAATGAAATACAGAAAGTGAGTATCTGCTATGACAAAACAAGAAATTTATGCTGAAATTCTGACCGCCATATCTTTGCTGAAAGATACAGAAGCAGCGGAATACTGGCAGAAATGTGCTAAAACGGATAACCTGACAGGCAAGCTAATCCGGAAATCCATTCTTTTCCCTGATGATATAGCAACTGCCCTGTATGCTTTGAAAATCGACCTTGAAAGGGATATGCAGGCAGAACAGGCAAGGAAGAACGGCAGAAAGAATTATGCAGCGGTCAGCCGCTTCATGAGAAAATGCCATGACCAGTATCTGTTTTCAAAGCCTGCCCTTTCCGTGGCACATGAGCGTGACGGACAGTTCTTTCTCTGTACACCTTATGTTTTTTACTTATCGAAGCATCCTGAAGGTCTGATTTTTGCACCGGAGGACAGAAAGGAAGAACTCGAAAAAGATATTGATAAGCTGTATGATAGTATTGCAAATCATTTTGACACCAATGGTACAGCCTACAAAATTCCCTACACTATTGCACAGCTTAAGGCATGGAAGAAATCCAGCGGCAAGCTGAAAATTCCCTTTTCAGTTGGCTATGCACTTCCACCTACCAGACAGGGAGAACAGCACTATGCTGCGGTAAATATCGACTATCTGATTCTGGCTATGGAAATCACAGGTTCAGACACACTGCTGACTGATGACAGGTATCACCTTGCAATGGAAAATACTGACGGTGACCGTGTGGGCATAATGTGTGTTCATGGTACATCGCCCGAATTTCAGAATATTTGATGGAGGGAAAGAAAATGACAGCGAAAGAATTTATGGAAGGAATCAAGGAGCAGGACGGCCGGGTTCGCATGATGCATGAAGAACTGCATACTGTCCGTGAACGGCTGGACATATCTGGTATCAATTATGAAAATACAGGTGCAGTAGCTGCGACCAAAAAAACGGACAGCATGGCAGAATTGATTGCTGAAATGGTTGATTATGAAAGAGAACTTAAAAATGAAGAATGCCGTCTTGCAGCTATGAGATTAAAAGCTACATCATGTATCAACAGACTTGAAAGTAAAATTGAACGTGATATTCTTCACCGCTGGTATCTTCTTTTTCAGAATGAAGATGAAATCATGAAAATTACTGGCTACGGCAGAACCTCTATTTATACCTATCGACGCAGAGGGTTAGAGCATTTAAAACTTTGAACTGGTTTGAACTGATTTGAACAAATTTGAACTGAAAAACACTTGACATTCTTGAAAAAATATGCTATCATAGATAATAGAAAATTAGATACACAACAAGCCTTTGCAGAGAAATCTGTGAGGGCTTTCTTTATGCCCGAAAGGAGTTATTCTATGCTTGCAAAGAAAGTTATGAGAAACGGCACTGACATCGACAACCGCATCATTGAACAGGTTACTATGCACCATCTCTGGAAAGAACTGTACGATACAGTTTCCTATTCTCCTGCACTTCACAGTCTTGTGGAGGATATTCTGGAAAACAAGGAAACGGAACTGCGTGAACTCATCCGCATGAAAGACAGCCTTGAAAGTATTGTGATGTCAATCAACAACTGTGACCAGAGAGAAATCCTCCGCCTGCGTTACTTTGACAATCTTCCGTGGGGCTGTGTCGCTGACCACCTTGGCGAAGATGTGGAATGGGTAAAGAAGCAACACCGCAAAGCATTGAAAAAGATTCATGTGGAGCGTACCTGTTGTTGTCATTGTAGCTGTGATGGAGATGACTTCGATGCCGATGAAGAGTAAGAAGCCTTGCAAGCACCCAGGCTGTCCCAACTTAACGGATGGATTGTACTGCGAACGGCACAGGCATCTGTATCCTGACCGACCGTCAGCATTTAAGCGTGGCTACGGCAGCAAGTGGCAGCGTGTCAGCAAAGCATATCTTCGCAAGCATCCGCTGTGCGTAAAGTGTTTAGCCAAAGGCAGGTACGTTCAGGCGACTATAGTTGACCATCGGATTCCGCATCGTGGCAATTATGAACTGATGTGGAGCGAGAACAACTGGCAGGCACTCTGCAAGTCATGCCATGACCGCAAGACAGGCAGTGAGGACAGCACTCCGGAATACCGCTATTGATGGGGTTTTCTTTGAATCTGACCGCCGGGGGGATTGATTTTCTCTGAAATCAAATCTCGGAAAGACCGGGGTCCAAAGGTTTACAGAAAAATCGGTATTCAAACATCCTATTGACCTATTATAAAATCAAATTTTCTGAAAGTATAAATTTTTTCGCTGTTTACGGAAAATTTATACTTTTTTCATATCTGTGCGATAATGGGCGGATAATTGATATTTTATTCAAAAAATTCAAAGAGAGGAGGAATTCAAACGTGGCAAAAGACGGTACAAACCGTGGCGGTGCAAGACCAGGTGCGGGCAGACCCCGAAAAGCTCTGACCGAAAAAATCAGCGAGGGCAGACGAGCCGAAGTCATGATGCAGCCTGCGGAACTCAAAGCTGCTGATATTCCTCCGGTAAAAGAATTCATGACCGTGATTCAGCGTGATGGCACAAAGCTGTATGCAGAAGAAGTCTATAAAAACGTCTACGAATGGCTCAAAGCCCGTGGTTGTGCGGAACTTGTCAGCGAATACCTGATAGAGCAGTATGCCATGACCGTTTCGAGATGGATTCACTGCGAGGAGGTAATCTCCAGAACTGGCTATATTGCGAAACATCCGACAACTTCTGCTCCGATTGCATCACCTTACGTTGCAATGAGTCAGTCATATCTGAAACAGGCAAATATCTGCTGGAATCAGATTTTTGCAATTGTCCGTGAGAACTGCTCCACAGAATTTCAGGGAAATCCGCAGGACGACCTGATGGAACAGCTCCTCCGCAGAAAGTGAGGAAATTATGAAATCAAATACAGATTACGTTTTTTGGAGAGAACTCAAAGACGGCAGACCTTACCTGACAAAACAGCAGTACAATACCAGCAAGGGACAGGCAAAAAAAGGCAATGTCATGGATGCAAGAAAAGGTCTGCAAAAAATTTTACACAGAAAGAACGGGAGATAAAATGTACACATTGAAAGAAATG
>JAZQIL010000228.1:0-5940 GCA_045541055.1 Oscillospiraceae bacterium | reverse complement strand
CGGTGAATATTTCATCAGAGAGGGCGAAACACAGCCACCTGAACGCTATACAGAAGCAACTTTATTATCGGCTATGGAACTCGCAGGACAGCATATTGAAGATGAAGAAATCCGCACTCTGATGAAAATGCAGAAAAAAGGTCTCGGCACAGATGCAACCCGTGCGCCGATTCTCAAGGGCTTATTCGATAAAAATTATCTGGCTTTGCAGGGAAAGACAATTTTTCCGACTGATAAGGGCATTTTCCTGATTGATACGCTTCCTGTTGAAAATATCAAATCTGCCGACATGACAGGAAACTGGGAAATGAAGCTGAATCAGATTGCTATGGGGAAAGCCGATTATTCGCAGTTTATCAGAGAAATTTCACAGGTTACAAGAGAATGGTTTTCAGCCGTGGCAAACGCTCCAGAACAGCATTTTTCAAACGGCACACAAACAAATTTATTCTGTCCGAACTGCGGAAAACCGCTGACAAGGCTTTCAACCGTCTGCAAATGTCCGGAATGTCAGTTTCACATGAGTACTTATATCTGCAAAGTCCGTCTTTCAGAAGAAATCATTTTACAGCTTCTGAAAAAAGGGCGTTCCAATTTTGTGAAAGGTTTTCAGTCCAAAGCAGGGAAAAAATTTAATGCATATCTTGTTCTGAATCGGAAAACAGGCGAAATTACGTTTGATTTCACTTCCGAACAGGAAAAGAATCTGCATTGTCCGTTCTGCAATTCGCCTATGAATAAAATGCGGTACAGTTATCAGTGCAGTAATCCAAACTGCGGATTTAAAATCAATTCTGAAATCTGTAAGAAAAAGCTGACAGTTTCTCAGATTTCAGCCATTCTGATCAAAGGACGAACAACCTTGATAAAAGGCTTTAAATCCAAAGCAGGGAAATCATTTTCTGCTGTGCTGTATCTCGACAAAAACGACAGGCAGGTCAAATTTGATTTTCCTGAACGAAAATAAAAAAGGTGATAAGATATGAGATTATTTATTGCAGTACGATTAAATGATGAAATAAAAAATGCCATTATCTCGGCACAGAATACACTCAGTCAAAACAAAGTAAGCGGACGTTATACAGATGTGCAGAATCTGCATCTGACACTTGCTTTCATAGGAGAATACGGAAATACTGACAATGTTCTGGAAGCAATGGAGCAGGTACATTTTGAATCTTTTCAGTTAAAACTTGGCGGACATATCGGCAGTTTTGGAGACTTGCTCTGGGCTGGGCTGGAACAGAGTGACGAATTAGAAAAATTAGCCCGTCAGCTTCGGCATTTTCTCGCAGAATATCATATCCCGTTTGATAAAAAGAAATTCAATCCGCATATTACACTGCTGAGAAATTCCGTAATACCGACTTATACCGACATTTCTTCCATAAATATTGATAAGGTTTCCATGAAAGTCAGCGAAGTATCTCTGATGCGTTCAGAACACGGAAAGCATGGCATGATTTATACAGAAATTGAAAGTATTATTTCAGATAAAGGAGAAGACTAAAATGGACAGACCATACATTATTTGCCACATGACACAGTCTATTGATGGCAAAGTAACAGGAGAATTTCTGATTCACCCTGACTGTGCCGATTCTGTTGAAGCTTATTATGAAAAGAACCGTCAGTTAAAAGGTGATGCCTTTGCCTGCGGAAGAATTACAATGGAAGGCAGTTTTACAAATCATTTTCATCCCGATTTTTCTATGTTTGAAAATATAGAAATTCCGGAAGGTGATTTTATCGCCGAAAAACATGACTATTATGCAGTATCATTTGACCGTCACGGAAATGTCGGCTGGACACAGGCAAGAATTTATGATGAAGATTCGGGTTATGATAACTGTCATATTATTGAGGTGCTTTGTGAGGACACACCAAAAGCACATCTTGCCTATTACCGAAATATCGGCGTATCTTATATCTTTGCAGGCAAACATGAGATGAATTTAAAACTTGCTCTGGATAAGCTGTATCATTTATTTGGCATTAAAAAATTACTTCTGGAAGGCGGAAGTGTCATCAACGGAGCATTTGAGCATGAAAATCTGATAGACGAAATCAGTCTTGTCATTGCTCCGATTGTTGCAGATAAAGACGGATTACCTCTGTTTCATGAAAGCACTCTGGAAAGTTTTAAACTTGCTGAATTTGAAAAAATCAATCAGTCCGTATGGCTGAGATACTGTAAAAAAGGAGAATGAATATGAACGTTTCAATACGTCTCATGATACCGCAGGACAAACCGGAAATTTTGCAGATGATGCGTGTATTTTACGATTCTCCGGCAGTGGAGCATACTGCATCAAATGAAATTTTGAAAAAAGATATTGACGACTGCCTGAGCGATATGCCCTATTTGAAAGGTTTTGTGATTGAAGATAAAAATAAAATCATTGGCTATGCGATGACAGCAGTCAGTTATACTACGGAATACGGCGGTATCTGCATCTGGCTGGAAGATTTATATTTAAAGCCGGAATACAGGCATTCCGGCATTGCAGGGAAATTATTTGCATTTATTGAAAATTATTATCCGGATGCAGTCAGATTTAAACTCGAAGTTGAGCCGGAAAATGAATTTGCAGTGAAAGCCTATCAGAAATACGGCTATCATGTTTCGCCTTATTTTCTGATGACAAAAGAAAGGTAAACTTTTCATGAATAAAACAGAAATACAGATTGAAAACAGAGAATGCTATCTGTACAGCACGGAAAAGCCGAAATTTGCACTGATACAGCCTGTTGATGAGCATGATATTGCTGTATTGGATAACGAAGTCAGTCAGATTGAAAATTCAGGCATGGAATTTATTCTGTCAGCTTTCAGAATACATGACTGGAACAGTGAGCTGACCGCATGGAATGCTCCGCAGGCATTCGGAGATAACTGCTTTGGTGACAGAGCAGGCGAAACTTTGCGATATATCAAAGAAAATCTGATTCCTGAACTGAACAGAATGTTCCCTGAAACAGAAAAGTATATTTTAGGCGGATATTCTCTTGCAGGATTATTCAGCCTGTGGAGTGCGTATCAGACGGATATTTTCAGCGGAATTTCGGCAGTATCTCCGTCAGTCTGGATAAAAGGCTGGATTCCGTTTGCAGAATCTCACGAAATTAGAGCAGAAGCTGTTTATTTAAGCCTTGGAAATCATGAACATAAAACCAGAAATGCTATGATGAAAACTGTCCGTGAAAATATTATCAGTCAGTCAGAATTACTGAAAAATCAGAAATCTGTTCTGGAATGGAATGAGGGAAATCATTTTCAGAATCCGGATTTACGGACAGCAAGAGGATTTCTCTGGACAATGGAGCATTTATCATGAATATCTGGAATCCGTGGCACGGTTGCCGAAAATACAGCGAAGGCTGTGAAAACTGCTATATGTACTATCTGGACAAACAGTATGAACGTGACGGCAGTGAAATTTATAAAGTCAAAACAAATTTTAATCTTCCGATTAGAAAAGACAGGCACGGAAATGATAAAATTCCGTCCGGAACGTTGCTTTATACTTGCATGACATCAGATTTCTTTCTGGAAGAAGCGGATAACTGGAGAAATGAAGTCTGGGATATGATTCGTCAGCGTTCAGATGTGAAATTCTGGATTCAGACAAAGCGGGCTGAACGAATGAAAGATAATCTTCCGTCAGACTGGGGGGACGGCTGGGAAAATGTGATTCTTGTTGTTACAACGGAAAACCAAAAGCGTGCTGATGAACGGGTTCCGATTCTGTTAAATATCCCTGCAAAGCACAAAGGATTCATGTGTGCGCCGATTCTGTCAGAAATTCATGTGGAGCAATATCTTGCATCAGGTCAGTTTGAAACGGTTCTTGCTGATGGCGAAAATTATGAAGGTGCAAGAGCGTGTCACTATGAATGGATAAAATCGCTGTATGAACAATGTAAATCTGCTGATGTACCGTTTACGTTTGTCGGAACAGGAAATGTATTCATCAAAGACGGAAAAATGTATCGTATTCCGAAAGCATATCATCAGGTACAGGCACAGCGTTCCGGTTTGAACTATCCGCCAGTCAATACCAATGTTCCCATGCAGGCAAAATGCAAAACCTGTCAGAGAAAAAATTCCTGTAACGGCTGTCACTGGTGCGGAAAATGCAAATAAAGGAGCAATTTATTATGAAAGCAATTATTATTTATTATTCACTGTAGAAAAGGAGAAACTTATGAAAAGATTGATTTCACTGATACTTGCAGCAGCAATATTTTTCGTTCCGCCAAAGGCTTCATTTACAGTAGTTGCAAAAGAAACCGACAGCTTTTTTGATGATTTTACAGGAAGTCGCCTTGCTACTGACAACTGGCTGATTGCTGAGAAAAACTGGGGCGGAACAGTCAATATTGACGGCGAAAAAGTGGATTATAACGGTGGTGTGATTTCTGATAATGTCGCTGTCAGAGACGGAAATCTGGTTCTCACAGGTCTTGGAAATCTTTATGAAGGCGAACTCCGTGGCATTAACAGGGACGGAACAAGACGTTCTGACGGAAAACGCTGCGGAGGTGCAATCGCTACAAAAGAATACTACGCTTCAGGAAGTTATGAAATCCGTGCCAAAATTGCCCCCGAACTCGGCTGCTGCTCTGCCATGTGGACTTTTGAATATGAAGAAGATTATTCAGGCGATAATCTTACTGTTACAAATCATGAAATTGATATTGAATTTCCTGGGCGTGATGCCAATGATGAGCCGAATCTTGATTATGTACTCTGCACCACATGGACGGGAGAGGGCGATGATGAGCATAAAACAGGTTCGCCTTACTGCGGAAATCAGACTGACGGAGCATATCATACTTATCGTTTTGACTGGCATACAGGCGATGAAAACGAGATTCCAAGAGTAGAATATTACTTCGATGATGTGCTGACTTATACATCTTATGAACACATTCCAACAAATGCAGGACGGCTTTGGCTGGGCTTATGGTTTCCGAAATACTGGGCAGGTACTCCTGATTTTGATACAGCAGAATTTGAAATTGATTATATCAAGATTACACCATTTCATGAAAGCGGTGACAAACCGCAGAATGAATCCTATCCCGACAGCGGCTGGGCAGAAATAAAAGAACCTGTTATGGGCGATGTCAATGCAGACGGAGTTTTTAATATTGCAGATGTGATTCTGTTCCAGAAATGGCTGTTAGCTGTTCCTGACACGCATCTTGCTGACTGGGAAACGGCTGATTTCTGCAAAGATGACAGGCTGAATGTATTTGATTTCTGCTTGATGAAAAAAGCACTGCTCTCGCAGGAGAAAACTGCCGTTTTGACAGTTACAACAAATTATGGCGGATACGGAGTCGCAGGACAAGACCTCGGAAGTGAAACATTTACAGAAACTTTTGCTGTCAGAAAAGGCTATACTTTCTACGAAACAATGAACGGACACTGGATTCTGAACGAAAATACTAAATATTCAACAGAAACTCCTGTTCTGACTGTTGATGAAATCAATGACAGTGAAATCACATTCACCTCATTTTTATACGGTGAACAGAAAAAACAGACTGTCAGATTCGGAGAAGAACTTTCCAAGGCAGTAAGTTCAACATTTGTTATCTATGATGGCATCAATTACAGTTATGTTCTGACATTTTCCGATAAACAGCCATAAAATCAATTTTGCATAAAAAAAGACATACCATTCTGAAAACGAATGATATGTCTTTTTAATTATAGTATTAAATTTACTTTAATTCCTGTTCCAGCTCCTCAAATTCTTTTGAACTGAAAAAATCTCCGAGAGAAATTTCCAGACCGTCACACAGGATTTTAATGGTCGTAATAGAAACGTTTTTTCTTTTTTCATCAAAGAGGCTGTAAACAGTGGAAGGAGTCATTCCTGAAATATTCGCCAGTTCATTTGCGGCTATGCCACGCTCGGAACATAA
>JAZQIL010000227.1:0-5280 GCA_045541055.1 Oscillospiraceae bacterium | reverse complement strand
GTCAGTCAGGCTCTTTTTATGGTATAATGCTTTCATGTGAACTGCTCCTTTGTGGCTATGGTTTGTGTGGTTACTTACCATTATACCACTTTTTCAGGAGCAGTTCACTATTTTATTTTTTCAAAAAACTTGGAAAGTGGTGCAAATTGTAGAAACAACAGTAAAAATCACATTCAGCACGTTGGAAATCGCTGTGCTGATGCTGTTCCAGATATTTGAAACAACCGTAAAGACAGCGTTTAAAATCTGCGAAATAAAGCCGGAAATGGCATTCCAAACCGTCATAATCACATTATGAATCGCATCAAGGACAGCAGAAACGGCATCAGCAATGCCATTCCATGCAGTTTCAAATGTGTTTTTAATACCTTCCAGAATTGGTGTAATAAAGCCAACAATCGCATTCCAGACTGCCAAAATTTTCTCTGCAATCCAGTCCATAGCTCTTGCTGTGAGAATCTGAATAGTATCAAAAAGGTATGCAAAAGCATCAAGCAGAGGATTGATAGTCTCATAGATAGCAGTCCAGATATTGATAATCGTTGTATAAATTTTGTTAATAATTGTAGAAATAGTGGTGTAAATCGCATTAAAAATGGTCGCAAAGAAATCATGCACCGCTGTGAAAATATTGGTGATAAAGTCCATGACTGCTGTAAAAATGGAAACTGCTGTATCATGGATAGCTGTAACAATTGTCATGAAAGTGGTGGAAATTGCCGTCCAGATAGCTGTAAAGGTGTCATGCAGAATGGTCATTCCGGTCTGGAAATTCTCCTGAAAACTGCTCCACAGATTCTTGAAAAATGCAACAATCGCATTCCAGCCGGTTTCCCACGCTTCAAAAAAGCTATAAAGTATGTTTTGGATTTCTTCCCACAAGCCAATCCAGAAGTTTCTGAAGCCCTCGCTTGTGTTCCAAAAGTGCACAAATGCCGCTACCAGTGCGGTAACAGCCGCAATCACAAGGAATACAGGATTCGTCAGGAACATCAGATTCATGGCTGACATTGCCGTTTTTACAAGATTGATAGCGTTTACAATTTTGGGGATAATCGTCAGGATTGTTCCAACTGTGCTGATAACTTTGCCGATGACAAGCAGTGCAGGTCCTATCGCTGCCACAATCAAGCCGATTTTAACAATCGTTTCTTTCATCTCAGGCGACAGGGAGTTTAATTTGTCCGCAAAAGCCTGAATTTTAGACACAATTGCACGAATAGTCGGCATGAGAATATCACTGAAACTGATAGCCAGTTCTTCAAGCTGAGATTTCAGGATTGTGAGCTGACCTTGCAGGTTATCCTGCATGGTTTCTGCCATGTTCTGGGCAGTTCCTTCACAGCCATAAATCGCTTCTGTCAAATCATTATAGTCATTTTCGGAAGCGTTGATGATTGCCAGCATACCGGAAAGGTTCTGCTTGCCGAAAATGATAGCCGCATTTTTGAGCTGTTCAGCCTGCGTTAAGCCTTCTTCTGCGTCATAATCTCGTGCATTGCCTTCCGCATCTACCAAGTCTACATTGACAGCACCAAGATTTTCACGGAGAATATTCATAATCTCTCCGAGGGACTTCATGTTTCCAAATTCATCCACAAATACAGACTGTCCAGTGCCGACAGTTTCAATTGTGCCTTGTTGTGCTTTCGTCAAAGAGTTCTGTGCATCAGTCAGATTATTTTCTGCCTTTTGCAGATTGATGAGAGCCGTCTGCACTTCCGGAGAATTTTCGCCAGTCTGCGACATAACAAGGTTTAGCTTATTTTGTGCCTGTTCGAGATTGATGGTTGCTGTCTGAGCCTGTGAAGAATCCGCACCGTATTTTGCAATTTATCCTCGACTTCTTCGCAGGTTCAGGCACAACGGCACAGGCAGTTCTTGAACTCAATCAGCAGGACGGCGGACGGAGAAAATTCATTCTTTGCACCAACAACAAAAACAACATCTGCACAGATGTGACCTACCCACGCATTCAGACCGTCATCACAGGAAAACGGCAGGATGGAAGCCAATATTCTGACGGGATTCCGGCAAATCTGAAATATTATCATACGGATTTTGTCGCTAAAGATGAGGAATATTTGTCGGAGGAACTGTTGAAACATATCGGTGAAATGATTCAGTTGGAAGATGATTTGCTGAACTTCTGTTTTGTCTACACATTTGACGAAAAATATAAAGCTGATTTGCTTTCTGACATGGATAAAGCCTATGAAGTGCGCCGTTTGTTCCTGAAAGACAAGTGTAAGACATTCACGCTTGAAAAGCAGGTCAGGGATTTGGATTTTGACGGATTGGGAGAGCGTGAAGTATTCCATAAAGTTTATGAGTATCTTGTCAAAAAATATCATCTCGGCACGAACAAAAAAGACAATCAGACAATTCTGACAGGAAACGGCTATAGTTTAGGAACGGAAATATTCGGACAGGCATTGCAGGGGCAATTTGTCCGTACGGACA
This sequence comes from Oscillospiraceae bacterium, assembly GCA_045541055.1. Taxonomy (GTDB): domain Bacteria; phylum Bacillota; class Clostridia; order Oscillospirales; family Ruminococcaceae; genus UBA3855. Next base: position 2,817 of record JAZQIL010000227.1, on the reverse strand, counting down.
TGGTACTTGACAGCAGTTCCTATTTTACGACACGAAAGCGAGTTGACACGCACAAGCACGGAATGCAGTTACTGCACAGTGTTGACAGCATCAAAAAACAATCGGACTGCCAACTGGAAAAGTCAAGACAATTCTGGAACGCTTATTCAGGAAAGAGCCGAAGTCTGATAAAAAAATATTATCTTTAGATACAGCAGAATTTTATGCATTTGTCATCAATAATCAGCATCAGTTAAAAGAAGAGTTCAGAGCCGTTACTTCTGAAATGGCTTTACAGTTGTCCATGAATACCACTCCAAAAACAGTATCATTTCATATTCCGGAACAGGATTTTTTCAAGTATGATGCAGGTGTAAAATCTGAAATTGAATATTTGGCAAACGCCTATCAGGAATACACATCAGGCTTTGCAACAAGCCTTGTCAGAAGCACTTCTGAAATGCTGTTTGAACAGTATTGTGAAACCCGTGATGACATTGAGTGGGTCTACAAAAACGGCGATGCAGGACAGCAATATTTTTCTATTGTCTACCTTGACGGAATCCAGCATCAGTGGCTGTTCTATGCGGATTATATCGTCATGAAAAAAGACGGGACTGTCTGGGTGATAGAAACCAAAGGCGGAGAAAGTCACGGTCAGGATAAAAACATTGACCGTCAGATTGAGAATAAATTCAACGCCTTCAAGCTGTATGCGGAACAGTATCATCTGCATTGGGGATTTGTCCGTGACAAGGATAATCGGCTGTATATCAACAATACTGTCTTTGATGAGGAGATGTCAAGCCCTGAATGGAAACCGATTGCAGATATATTTTAATGTAAAACTTATCGAAAAAAATAAAGGCTGTCCAGATTTTAATTATCCAGACAGCTTTCTTTCATTCTCCGAGAATTTCCAGCATCAGCAAAGCACCGTCTTTGAAACCTTGAATGTATAAGGCTTCATTATCCTTTGCCGCACTTTCACCCTGCATATCGCTGAGTGTGTGGTAAGTTTCGATTTGTTCTTTTGTCAGCGACTTTTCAAATTCAGCCGAAAGTTTCCGCCATTCCTGCAATGACTTGTCATCTGGGTCTGCTCTGCGGTCTGACCGAATGACGTCACCATGATATAACTCTTTTAGCATGACAGCACATCTCCTTTCTGATGTACTATCATACCATAAATATCAGAAAATAGCCATTACCATAACCGACAAAGATGATGAGTGGAATTTGTGATGATTAAACAGGGAAGTGCGTTTATTACATTAAATTGCTAAAGCGGTTGCATAAGAAAAAAGCACCAGAGAGCTTTTAAAGTTCTCTGGCGTTTTGCTTACAGTAGGATACAGTAGCTTACAATGATTTATATGCAGTAACACACAGTAGCATACAAACTTTACTTTTCAGCTCTGATGATTCTGCATTTTTTCTTATAGCAGGCAACACCATATTTCAAAATCGTTGTCATACCTTCATCAAGAAGATACTGCTGATAGTTCATTTTCTCAATCTGCTTTAATGCTTCTTTACAGCCCTGTTCTGTTTTTTCATCTTCTCCGTATTTGACTTCAATCACAATACCAATTTCATCAGCAGGAATCATGAGCAGAATGTCGCTGTAACCGTCACCGGATTCTACATTGGACTTCACAATCCAGTCATCCATATGACTGAATAAACCAAGCAGAATGCCATGATAAAAGTTCTCTTTTTTGGCAATTTCAACATTGCTGTCACGGATGCTGATGACAGCATTCAGATATTGATTGAACAACTCCTGTGCCTTTTCTGCATCCCCATTCCGGAATGTCATACAAAAGTCAGTAAGGTTTACCTTGTTCTGAGCAGCATAGGCACTGAACCATGCATAAATCTGCGTTCTGAATATCTTTCTGATTTCCAGATTGGGAATCATCAGTTCCAGCATATCATCTTCCAGAACAGCAGAATGTGTCAGATAGCCAGTCATGTAGAGCATACTCCACAGATTTTCATGACTGCTTTTCAAGTCTCTGTAAGTCAGCTCCTGATTCATGAATTTTCTGATGGATTCTCCTGCCATCAGGTGTTCAATTTCATGTTTCATGGTAGCTGTAGCAGATGAAATAAACTGCCTTACAATATCGTTTCCGCTGGTATTCAGCCAGTATGCCTTTGGAAGTGCATCGGGATTATGAAACAAGTCATTACAATACTTGACAATGTCCCAGGGACAGTACATTTCTGTCCTGCCGAAATGATAGCCGTCATACCACTGCTTTGCGGTATTATAATATTGTTCCAGACCATAGAAGTTCAGCATCTCCTTTACTTCTTCGTCTGTAAAACCGAAATATTCTGAAAACTGTACTTCTGAAATAGAGTTCACATTTAGATTATTCATTCCCGTGAAAATACTTTCTTTCGAGATTCGCAGACAGCCTGTCAGCACACCAAATTCGAGAGAATCGTTGGTTTTTAAAACGGCATCAAACAATGAACGGATAAAGTCCACCATTTTGTCATAGAAACCATTCAGCCACGCATTCTGCAATGGGACATCGTATTCATCAATCAGAATGATGACTTTTTTCTGGTGTATTGCATAGAGACAGTCTGTCAGCAGTTTTAAAGAATTATTGTATGCTGTCCTTGAAGCCTCACCATTACAGATGCTTTCAAACAGTTTTTTCTTTCTTTTTGTTATCCTATCGGATTCAAGTATGCCATGATGTCGTTCATATTCATCTGCAATCAGATTCTTATATTCTTCCATCGACTCTTCAAAAGTTGACTGATGCACTCCTTTCAATGAAATCGAAATCACTGGATACTGCCCCATATATGCCA
>JAZQIL010000226.1:0-3708 GCA_045541055.1 Oscillospiraceae bacterium | reverse complement strand
GGAAAACTATTTCACAGAAGATATTCTCCGGAACTATACCGTCTGGGTGGCGCATTACGGTGTTTCCAAAACTTCTTATAAATATCCGTTCGATATCTGGCAATACAGCTCAAACGGCTCTGTTCCGGGTATCAATCACCGCTGTGATATGAATTACTGCTATAAAGAAGATTTTCCGGAAACTATCAAAAATGCTGGTCTGAACGGCTTCACAAAGAATTCTAATTCCCCTGAAAAATCCGTTGACGAACTGGCAAAAGAAGTGCTTGAAAACAAGTGGGGAACAGGTGCAGACAGAAAAGCCCGTCTGACTGCTGCCGGATACAGCTATGAAGCTGTGCAGAATGCTGTCAATGCGCTCCTGAAAACTTCTGCACAGCCTGTGGAAAAGCCTGTTGAAACTGTGGAAAATCTAAAACACAGATTTGAAATTTTCATTGATGGTGAACGCAAATATTCAGGACTGCTGGACAACTAAAGAAAGGATTGATTTTATGAATTTTGGTTACGCTCTTGAAGCCTTGAAGCATGGCGATAAAGTTGCCAGAACCGGCTGGAACGGCAAAAATCAGTATATTCAGCTTGCAACCGACATCAGCTACAGAACTACTGACGGCGAAATTATCAATGCACAGCATGATGCAATCGGAAACAAAGCCATTGCTTTTGTTGGCACTTCCGGTGTTCAGCTCGGCTGGCTCGCATCTCAGGCTGACATGCTTGCAGAGGATTGGAAGATTATTGAATAAAAATATGCGGGGGGATTGAAAATCGCTGTCACTGTTTTCGGAAGTGACCGGGGGCAGGGCAAATACTGAACAATGCGAATTCAAACAGGGTAATAACCCTGTTGTTTTTATCGGAATATCAATGAAAAATCCGGCAGTGCTTTGATTTCTGCCGGATTTTTTTCATTGGATAAAAATAACCAATACGATAAGTATATTTTAAGCGGCAATAAGTAACCAGCCCTGCGTGAATTTGATATGTTTCTTATATTTGTATTGGCTTAAAGCAACAGACGAAGGAATTACAGCAACAAGCACCAAAAAAAGAATTGGTCTGCTGACTATGCTGGATGATGCCAAGGCAGGAAAATTTGATATTATTGTTGTAAAAAATCTTTCACGTTTATCAAGAAATCTGATGGACTGCATGGAAATTATCTATATGCTGCGAAATCTTCCGCATCCTGTAGGAATTCTGTTTGAAACGGAAAATATGTTCACGCTTGATAAAAATATTGATTTTACCTTGCAGGTGCTTTCGCTTGTAGCACAGGAAGAAAGTCATAAAAAGTCCGAAGCAATGGGTGCATCTTATCAGCAGAGATATGGAAATGGTCAGTATTCTGTACCGGACTTATTCGGATATGATAGTATCGGCACAAATGAAATTATCATCAATGAAGAAGAAGCAAAGACAGTTCAGTTAATTTTTATGATGTATCTTGCGGGCATCGAACGAAAAGAAATTGCAGAAATTCTAATGAAACTCGGCAGAAAAACACATACACATAAATATAAAGACGGTCGTATCAAAGAAGGGGTTGTCAAATGGACAGCAGATTCTGTGCTGAATATTCTTCAGAACGAACGACGGTGCGGCGATGTGCTTGCACAAAAGACATACACTCCAAACTACCTTGACCATAAATCAGTCAAAAACAATGGTGTTCTTCCGCAGTATTACGCAAGAGAACAGCATCCTGCAATCATCAGTCCGGAGGATTTCTATTTGACACAGCGGCTGATTTCGGCAAATCGTGGCGGATGGAATCAGGGAGTGCCGACATTACAGCTTTATCAAACCGGAATATTACACGGATTTGTGTCCGCAGTTCCAGCATGGTTTGGATTCAGTGCAGAAGATTACAACAGAGCCGCACTTCGGGCAAGTGGAATATCAGAACAGGAACTTGAGATTTTTATGAAGCAGAACAGTCCGGAAGTCACAACAACGGGCGGAATACAGCATTCTAGTGAAAACACTTTCAGTTATCGGTATACAATTGATTCAGATGATTATGAATCCTATCCGGAGTCAGCAGTAGCAGAATCGGCGCAGCAGGAAAAGAAAACAGAAACTTTTCAGGATTGGGTTAATAGAATCCGTTCTGAACAGCACCTTTCTCCTGAAATTGAAATTACCAGAAGTTATGATTTATCTGAATGCGAAGTTGTAAGAGCGCAGTTTTTCAGTATGCGTGAAAAGGCTGCTGCTACTTTGAGTTATAAAGGAATCAGTTTCAATAAGAACTGTTTCCGGAAACTTGGAAATGACACAGAACTGATAAAAATTGCCTATAATCCAATCGAACGGATGATAATTATCTCTCCGAAAAAAACAGAATCAGAAAAAACACTCCGCTGGGTAAAGCGTAAAAATAATGGTTATGTGATGTGTCACTGCAAATCAGCGGGGCTGATGCAGGCGATTTTTCAGAATATGAACTGGAATACAGAATACAAATATCGCCTGATTGGAAACGCAGTACAGTTAGCCGGTCAGAATATGCTGCTGTTTCATCTGGAAGAGCCGATTATCCTTGTTTCAGCAAAAGAAGGCAGTCTACAGAATATGGATACTGACACGGTATCAGAAACTGAAAGTCGGACAGTCAGAAAGTCCATTCGTGACGGATTTTCGCCTGAAACAAGTTATCTTCCAAATCTTGACGGATTCAGTACAGAATCTGAAACAAAGGTCAGAAATATTGCGAGAAGCCGTGCAATTTATTATGATGAAATGGTAGAACAATCCAATGGAATTCTTCATGTGAATGACTTGGGTGAACAGCAGTATACACCTGAATGCATACAGAGAATGCGTGAAAAGGGCATCACACCTGTTGAAGGCTGGGATTATCTCAGAGGAATGGCTATTATGACGGAAAAAGGGTTTACAATTTACCCGGCAGAGTGGGCTGAAAGTTTTGGAACAGACCCTTATCATACAGTTTCCTATCGTTTCAGTCAAAGGATGTCAGCAGAACAGTCTGAAAATGGGATTGATTACGGCTGGACAGTTGGACTGGATTTACCAACACTAGAAACCGTTCAGAAAGCAATTGCTCAGTTCCGTACAGAAAAAGATAAGTCATGAGAGGAATTTTTATATGCCGAATATCAGAAAAATTTTAATGAGAATTGCTTCTGAAAATCATACAACGGTATCAGAAGTCAGGAAGGAAATTTCTATTGCTATTGAAGAGGGAATGAACAGTTCAGACCCTGAAATCCAGAAAAAATGGAGGGCAATGTCCAGAACAGGCGGAATGCCCACTCCGGAAGAAGCTATTATTTGTTTGCGCAAAGAATTCAGACAAAAATATGAAAGATGAAGCAGTTGCTGTACTGCTCATACAGTAATACAGCATTCATGCTGAATCAGATTATTTTTTGAGTATTTCCATCATTATTTCTGCACTGTCTCTAAAACTAATTTCATGCATTTTCTGAGGCAGAGCAATAGAGATAAAAATAGATAGAGGTAGCACCAATGAATGTTTATACTGTCAGCCTGTTTGGTCACAGAAGTCTCCTAAACCCACTTTCAGCGGAAGAACGTCTTGAACGTGAAGTGTATAAAATTTTGAAAAGTCATGGCTATGTCAATTTCCTGATTGGACGCACAGGAGAATTTGACCTGATGGCGGCTCTCACAATCCGCAGAGTGATGAGAACTTATAGTCGCATTAACTGTTCT
>JAZQIL010000225.1:0-3790 GCA_045541055.1 Oscillospiraceae bacterium | reverse complement strand
TTATTTTTCATTCTTATCCGGCAAAAGTTCTCAGCAGTCCCGCTTTCTTCTCAGCTATCAGATACAGCAGGATTTATTTTTTGCCGCTTTCGTGCAGCGACTCAAACATACTAAAAATACTTTAGTTTCTGTGGTATCTTCTACTATTTGCTTTGCTGCAAGTTAATTTCTTGGAAAGTGGTGTAAAATTTTATCACTTAATGCACTGATGTTTTGGAAGATACTGTTTTTGATATAATGTATTCATATCATCTAATCATATTTCCAGTATAGCCTATTTTGCCACAGCTGATAAGAAAAAATAAAAGAGAGTGCAAAGAATCTGCACGCTCAGTTTATCAAAAAATCCCTGCTTTATGACTAAAAGCAGGGATAAATTTATACAGATAAGAAATTAAAAAACTAGAGCTTGTTTGAAAAATAAAACTTGCACAAACAAAGATTAGTCGTTTTCTCTTTTTTTGCGGAAAATACCTGATTTCAGAACTGCAAAGAGTCCGGTAAGTGTCAGAAATACAGAAGCAGAAGCTTTCACAGCAGTATCAGGAGCATTGTTTCCGGTCTGCGGAAGATTAACAGCTTTTCCATTACTGTCAGTACCTTTTGCAGTATCGGGGTCAATGGTGTAAGTATCAAGAACGTTTCCATCTTCATCAGAGAGAACAATTGTGACACTGCCGTCTTCATTTGCGGAAATTTTTGTTTCAGCAGGAACGGCATTATATTTGGATTCATAGTCCTTGACAGCCATATCACAAAGTTCTTTATCGCTGTACTTATTGTCAGGCTTTTGAGTTTCAATTTCCTGCGGTTCAGTGGTTTCTTCTGTAGATTCCTTTGTATCAATTTCTTCAGGTTCAGAAGTTTCTTCTGTAGAGTCCTGTGTATCAATTGCTTCAGGTTCAGAAGTTTCTTCTGTAGAGTCCTGTGTTTCGATAACTTCCGGAACAGATTCTTCTGTAGCTTCTTCTGTAGGCTGTTCAGCAGTAATCGGAACAGTCAAAGTCGTTTCACTGAAACCGTCAATCAGATTTGCTTCATACTGCTCGCCGTTGACATTGAGTAATACTTTTACTGTTGTCTGGAATTCTCCGTTCTGAACGTCTTCTTCTGTTACAGTGTACTGATAGTCTATTGCAATATCTTCAGTAGATTTCAGAGATTCAATTGCAGAAACTTTTTTATCGTTTACATAAAATTCCACGTTCTCGAAATCCAGAGCAGACTGATTTACAGCAAGAATCTGACAGTCTACCACATCACCAGCCTGATAGGATTCTTTAGGAGTTTTCAGCTGGTTTGCAACGCCAATGATTTCACCGTCACCATAAGCCTTGATGCTGAAATTATCATAATCAAGCACACTAGTTCCGTCTGCATGAAGTGTATTGACAACATCAGAAAAATCAGCCCATTCACCGTTAACGCAGAACATACTTTCGCCCTTATTAACGACACCTTTTCCGATTTTTAATCCTCCAATTGCTTTATTGATATCTTCATCAGTCATACCTGCTGCAATGCATTGATTCAGCATAGTCTTATAACGATTTTCATTTCCAGTTACTTTTAGACCAATTCCGTAATTGCCATCCTCACGTTTTGCAGTAACCACAACAGCGAAACGCTGACCTGCTTTTACAGTAACAGGTGTATCCAGTTCTGTTCTCTGGTATCCGGAATACGGATATACTTCACTTGCATGACCGGCTAATACACCGTCTGTTGGTGAGGTTGCATCTTCATTCAAAATGTAGATATCATAAGTAATTTCTTCATTTGCAGAAATTGCGGTATAGCCTACAGAACGAATCTGTGTATTGTTGGGAGCTTCAAATATATTTGCCATACTGGTTTCTGTTCCACAAACCGCTTCATAGAGCATAGAAGAAGGCAGTAAATCATATATAAACGGGACAGAAGCAGAATATTTATCTTTCTTTACAGCTTCATCTGTCAAAAGCTTGAAATCAAAGCTTTCTGAACCGTTCAAACTCTGGTCATAGTAGGAAAGATAGAAATAACCTGAACCGTCATTTCCCCAGAAACTTCCGTCTGTGTCGAGAGAACCCCAGCTGTTTTTAACAATAAATGCACCATCACCGCCGATTGTACCATTCGGGTCATTGAAATATTCTTTTGGAATAGAATCATCATAACCGACAATTGTTACAGCATGACTTGTACCAACAAATTTGTTAATACTTTCGGGGTCACTTGGGTCATAAGTCTTGTCGTAAGTATAATGACACCAATATTTTGCCTCTTCAGGATTTTGAACATTACCGTTACCATTTTCGTCCACAAAGTTCATAAAACCGTCAGTACTAACGGATTGTCCAGGCTGTGACATGTCTGCACACATGTTGATGACGACAGCTCTGCCGTTAACCAGCTCATTCTTGATAGCGTTTAAACCATTTTCATTGAAACAATATGCACCAGTGCTATCTTTTGTAGCAGGACTTGGCAGAATACAGGAACGTTCCAACTCTGCAAAACCAGTAAAGCGGAGGTCTTCGCTTACACTCCAGTCATCATTTGCAGAAAGCTGAAAATCACCACCATCTCTATACAAATATACACCAGGTCCATGATACCAACTGTCTACATCAACATCAAAATATGCTGCTCCTTGGCATTCTAAAAGAGCTTGTTCATATTCTTCACGTGTATAATTCATTATTTCAAAACCGCCAGTAAACTCTTCAAAATTTTGGAAAGTTACAGGTTCTGTAGGGTCTTTTATGAATTCAAAAGCTACGAATGAAGCTTCAATTCTGCCACGGTCACCTCTGTATGGTACAACTTCTTCTGCTGTAGGACCACAGAACGCACTGTAAAGTGTTGTCGCATAAACTGAATTTCCGCCATCATAAAAGAGAGTATTGGTGGTTGCAAGGTCATAACCAGCTTGCTTCATTTCTTCTACTCTTGGAACGAACACACCTTCACCAGCCTGTGAGGAATACAGGGGACTATTTTCTGGAAGAGGTGTAGCAGAAAAATAGGCAAGATGGTGTTCAGATAAGTCAATCGGGTCACTTTCTGTATTGAAATCAAAATCGACTTCATGAGCGATACTGGATTCCGCAGCAGCAGTTGCAGCAAAAGCCCAGCATGTACCATAAGGAGCTTGCTGTTTTACAGGGGATACATAATTTTTGCCGTTTACATTACGCAGGTCAAAAGAAGTCTGTTCTGGTGCAACAGCTACATTTGCAGGGGAGTCCACTGTATACTCAGAAACACCTGTATAAATAAATTGACCGCTATCGCTTTCAAATCCTTGCATCCATGCAAGCATATCTTCTGTAGAATTCACAGTCTGGTCTCCAGCAAAAGCAGTCACCGGGAACATAGAAGCCATGCTTCCAACAAGTGCCAGTGAAAAAACACCAGCGGTTACTTTTTTGAAATTAAATTTTCGATTCATAATAACTCTCCTTTTTATAAATATTGTACAAAACAGCCTTTTCATAAGATTTTTTTCTAACTGACTGCATTATATTATATCATATCTCAAAATAATTGTCAATATAAAAAACAAAAAGACTTGTTTTTTTGAAAAAATAACTTGTATTTTAAAAAATCATATAAAATACCCCTGTCACTCAAATAGAGTACAGAGGCATGGTGATTGTATTTATTTAACGTGAGTTCGATGAAAAAAGATAGAAAAAACCACCAAAATGTGCTATAATGAGAATAACCAAAAACTCAAAGCAGCAGAAAGGCGGTTTTTTCTATGGAACAGGTGGCAATTTTTTGTGATGTAGATGATTTTTGT
>JAZQIL010000224.1:0-9877 GCA_045541055.1 Oscillospiraceae bacterium | reverse complement strand
ATCTGAAACGACTTTAAAACGGCTTTCTTCGTTAAATCGGCATTTTCGATTTGAATGCAGTCCTGTGCGACAAGAACAAAATCATTTCCGCTTTTTTTATAAATGTCGATATATCTCAAATAAACCAACCTCCGCTTAAAGAATTTTCATCAAGAATGACTTTCTTGACCGCCGTTCCGAATGTCTGATAATCCATTTCGATTGTAGAATTGACCGTGATTTCAGTCGATTTCTGTTCTGGAAGCTTCTGCACCGTGTTTTGATTAGTCGTCTGATAGTAGTGATGGCTAATCATTTCAGTAACAGGACTTGTTTTGGCTGAATTCTGCATCACGGAAAGTTCAGCATTCTGCAAAGCCACCAGAGCTTTTTCATCAATCTGAATCTGAATCATTTCAGGAATATCAGGCAAATCAAACGAAATTTCGGGATTTTTCATTTCCGGAAGTTCCGGAGAGGTGAACGCATCAGAGGGCAGCTGCATCAGCTTCAAGCCGATTTCCGCAGGGCTGATTTCAGGAATTTCAGGATTCTTTATTTCTGGAATTTCAGGAGAAATCAGCGTGATTTCTGGATTCTCAATTTCTGGCAGTTCAGGGACATCAAGAGGGATTTCCGGATTTTGAATCTCCGGCAGTTCTGGAGAATCAAAATATAATTCAGGAATATCAGGTGTTTTCAGCGATATTTCTGGAATATCAGATGAAAACAAAATTTCAGGACTTTCAAATTCAGGCATTTCAGGAAAATCGAGAACAATTTCAGGGCTTTGTATTTCGGGCATATCCTGCACTTCAAAGGCGATTTCATGAATTTCAGAAGTATCAAATTTGAACATCTGATTTTCAGGTTCAGGAAGTTCCGGTATAGAAATTTCGCCGTTTAAGACAGCTTTTCCGGCTTCGACAGGACTTGAAAAAACGCTGGAAAGATTCTCTGCAAGGGTTTCCGCCTGCATGAGAACGAGCTTCTGTTTCTGCCGGATTCCCTCAGCGAACAATTGCATCATATCCGGTGCATAGGTGTGAAAGTCTGATAATGCGCCTTTTTCCGGTTCTGAAAAATGAAGATAGCTTGCAATCATTCCGGCAAAATTAGAAACGGTCTGAACAGCATGATTCCATTTCTGATTGATTCCGGAAACGAAATTATCAATCATATCAGAACCCCATGAAACAGCACTTTCCACAGTGTTTTGAACATCAGAACGGATAGTTTCATTCAAGCTGGAAATCTGGTCAGTAATGAGATGGGAATTCTCCTGAATGCCGTCAGCGAACAATTGCATCATATCCGGAGCGTAAGTGTCGAAGTCTGATAAAACGCCCTCTTTCGGCACAGAAAAGCCCATATTATCATGAATCCAATTCAGCTTGTCTTGAATTGCATTTTCAATTTCCTGCGATTCTGAAACGCCTTTTCCGAAATTCGCTGTTAAATCTTCGCCCCATTTTAATATTTGTTCTTTCGATAGATTACTTTGATAGCCTGTGCCATTTGCAGTTTCTTCCAATGCAATTCTTTTGTACATCTGGTCTTGTGTCAAGCCTTCAGGATTATCAAAAAGCGTTTTAAAAGTGGCTTTGAGCCTGTAACCAAGCTGTTTAAAAGTGTCAATAATATTAAATACAAATTGGTCAATGGGTTCTTGCCATGCATTGTAAATCAGCGTGCCAATATCCCAGCCGACAATTGCAGCACCAATGGCAGGCGCACACTTTGAAAAGAGCGTTCCCATCGCTGGAGCTAAGGAAGCAAGTGCAGTTTCAGAAGTCACATAAGTGGCAAGCGCACCAATCATTTCTTTTCCGATTAGCAGATTCACGCCGATTGTAGCGAGCTGTGCGGCTGTTTCTGCATCAAGTTCATTTGCGAGACCTTTCAGCAGTTCGGGAGAATTTTTCACAGCGGTTGTCATTAAGTTGAGCATACTGCTGATAATTCCGTCAAAGTCCACGCCGTTGAGGGCTTCACCGATAGAACCGCCGATAACAGACCAGTCTAAGCCGTCAATGAAATTTCCTGCGAAATCGGTCACACCGATAATCATTTTAGAAAAATTTTTGGTAATTTCTGCAAAATCAATATTCTGAAAACCTTCTGTGAGCTTTGCGTTCACGTCATTCCAGCTTTTCGGGACACCGAGACCGTCAGCAATACCGGAGAGAATTGCTTCTCCTGCGCTTTGAAGTTCGTCATGATGTTCGGAAAAGTTCTGTTTCAAATTTTCTGTAATAGCAGGAATTTTATCAATCAGAATTCCGGAAGATTTCCCGAAGCCTTCTCCGACAGCGGTCAGAAGCTGAATTCCTGCATCTGTAGTTTTAGAAAGATTTTCAGGTTTGGTCAGTTCTTCAATGACGGTAAAAAAGCCCTCTGTGGCGGTTGGAATCAGAATGGAAAAATTATCGCTGAGAGCATCCGCACCGCTTTGAATGAACGTTAGAACGATTTTAGAAGCGGTTTTCGCAAGGGAAGTTTTCTTGACGGAAAGCCCTTTCAAAAAAGCTTTTGTAAAGTTTCTTGCATTTTGGAGAGCCTGCGGGATATAGCTGGAAATTTCTTTCAGACCGTCAGCAAGGAAAGAGCCGAGGAACGTTCCTAAGCCGTTCCAGCTGTTCTTTTTGAATTCTTCATTGAGTTTGTCAAGATAGCCGGTAGCTTTCTGAACGACTTGACGGAACGGGGCCTCCACGGACTTGAAAAGAGAAATTCTCAGACCGTCAAGAGCCGAAGTGAACAGCTGAATATCTCCTGTTAAATTATCCAGCTGAGCAGCTGCCTGCTGGGAAGCTGAACCGGAAGCATTTTCAAGACCTTCATAAAATTGCTGAACTTTTTCTTCAGAGGAAGCCATCATTTTTGCGAAAGCGGTCGCACCTCTGGAACTGAAAATATCATTCAGCATGGAGTCATAAATTTCTTTGTTTCCGTTTGCATAAGTCAGGAGCATCTGATTCAGCTCATCGGCAGCGGTATTCAAATCTTTTTCTTTTCCGCTGTCATCAAATCCGGAAAAACCGCCGATTTGGTCAAATACTTCCTTTGCCTGCGAAGAGGGGGTATAAATATTCATCAGAATATTTTTGAGAGAAGTAGTTGCTTCTTCTGCGACTGTTCCCTGTTCAGCAAGTCTTAATAAAGCGACCTCCATTTCTTTGGAACTTTGCCCGAAAGTATTAGCGAGGGCGGAACTTCCAGAGAAAGCTCTTCCGAGTTCGTCAACGGAAGTGGCTGCCATTGTCGCACCTTTGGAAATCATATCGGCATAATACTGGGAAGCTTCTGCGGAGTCAGCGAAATTGTCAGCCTCATTTGTGAAGCCTTTCATAGCAACAGCAATATATTTTGCAGAATCCGCCATACCGAGCGAACCGGCAGAAGCCATATTCAGAACGCTGTCAATCATGCCGACAGATTCAGCAGCAGTGTAACCGTTCATCGCTAAGATGTTCAAGCCTTCTGCTGCCTGTGTTGCTGTGAAAGCAGTTTTTGCTCCCATTTCCTCGGCTTTGTCGGTGAGTATCTGCATATCTTGATAAGCCTGCGTGGTGCTGTCGTGAAGCATATCCACAGAATAGCCCAGAGTTGCACCAATCTGAGAGAGTGCCGAAGAAAAGTCCATGCCTGTCTGAACGGTTTCTTTTCCAAAAGAAAAGGCAGCATCCAAGCCCTTGGAAACTGCCTGCGTGATGGAATCCATTGCAGAAGAGAAAAGCGATTTCAGCCCGTCCATACCGCTGGAAGCAATAGAACCGAGATTGTCAATTCCGGTTTTGAAGCCGGATTCTTCTAGTTTGGTGTCAAATTTTAGTGTGCCGTCATACATATCAAAAATCACCGGCTTTCATGTTGGAGTTCGAGTTTCATCAGTGCCAGCAGTTCTTCGCCGACAGCTTCCTCAGCCATATCAAAGGGCAGAGCGATTGCTTTCTGAATTTTTCGGATACGGGCTTTTTCGGTTTTGCTTTTGATTTTTTTGATATCAGCACTGCGGTAATAAATTCGTTTCTGACAGGAGCTTTCTTCTGGAAGTCCCTGAAACAAAGCCTTGAATGCGAACCAGTGCAGGAACTCAATTTTCATCAGGTCGATTCGATAGAAACGCTGAAAATCTGCAATCAGAAAAGGCGCATCAAAGCGGTAGTCAAAAACAGGCGGTTTCGGAGGAGAAGAAGAATTTTCTTCGTTCTCCTCTTCATCAGCGTGAGAGTCAAGCGGTTTTGCAAGATAGAAATCCAGCAGTGCCTTGATATGCTCATCTGTCAAAGGCAGCGGCGGACGGATAAACCAGTCAGGCAGAAGAGAAAGCTTTGCACGTTCTGGAATTTCCTTGTCTGTCAGAAGGTCATGAAATTTAATCCATTCCCGAAAATCTGTCACAACAGGGCATTTCCTGCCGTTAATCGTGACAGAATCCGGAAATGATTCATAAAATAAATTTATCATTTTCTGATATAATATTTTTTCATAAGTTCTTGATTCTTATCATTGAGTGCCGTTTTCTGAGCGAAAACAAATCCCATAAACTGGATATAAGCAGACTCATGTGCAGCGAATTTCGTTGCTTTGATTTCTTTGAAAATTTCTGTCATCGTTTCTTCACCGAAAAGCAGTGTAAAGAAGTCACGGTACATTTTGCAGTATTTTCTCATAATCACAGAGCTTTTAGAAATGCTGTCTTTTTTGAGTTTTGCGATAGTGTCTTCCTCTTTCCCGACGAATTCAAGAGCGTTTTCCAGTTTTTCGATATCGTCGGCATCATCGGCATCAAATGTCAGAAGAACGCCGTTAAGTTCAAATTCATATCCTTTCATGTGTGAGCCTCCTCATCAAGTTACAATCGAAAATGTTTCCCAGTCGCTAGAAGAAGTGACTGTTTCTGTTGACAGTTCGCCGGCGGCTTTGAATTCGCCGGAATAGGTGTAAGCGTTTTCGTCATCGCCTTCAGAACCGGGAACAACAGAATAATCACGGATATAAGCAGTCGCCTGATTAGAAGCTGTAGAAATATCAACAATAGCAAGCTGCCGAATCGCTTCCGCACCGGTTTTTTCATTGTTGATAATATTGAGAAGGTCGGACTGCACAGAATCTCCTGTGAATTTATCAAAGCCATAAGAAATAGAAGTACCATAAGCGACAATATCAGAACGCTTTGTTGCTTCGTCAACATATTTTCTTTCGTATTCTTCGGGATTTCTGTTAATATTCAGTTCTGTGCAGTAGTGCATTCTCAGCCACTGGACGGAAGAACCGGACTGACCGACAGGCAGAGCATAAAAGATAAGGACCTTGTGTCTTGGTACTAAATTAGGCATAAAAATTCCTCCTAAAGTTAATCAGTGTAAAGTAAGCGTAACTGGATTTGATAACGGGCATTGTTGTAATCCGCATCAAAGAGATAACCGCCTGTCAGGATATTCAAACCGACAGCATTTCTGCCGTCAAGAAATGCGTTCAATGTTTCCTGACTTGTATCGAGAATCCAGTTTTCAAAATGTTCGTAAAAAGCAGAATTTTCAATCAGCTGATTGATGTCAGCGGAATAAGCCTCACGGCTTGCGAAAACAAAAAGGAACTGCTTGATACAGCCCCCATCTGTATATTTTTTGTAGATTCTGTCGCACGGAACGGATTCGACAGAATATTCAATCGGCTTATCGCTGAGATAATCAATCATCAGACAGCCGTCTTTAAGTTCCGGAAATGTCATGATAAAATCTCGGATGCATTCAATAACAGGTTTCATTTAAAAATCTCCTTTACCTGCTTGAGAATATCTTCTTTCTGGTCGGCTTTCATGCGTTCAAACCAGAGTTTTCCTCTCAGTCCGGTAATACCGCCGGAAGCGTTCAAGCCTTCAATGCCTCTTCCGGCGTTTTCATAATACTGTCGTCTGGCATAAGGAGCAATATATTTGATTTCTCCAGAGCCGATGACAGTTCCTGCAATGCCGGATTTTTTGAGTATGCCGGAACGAAACGGCACATAAGGGTCAGAACGGCGGAGAACTTCGCTGTCTACCAGTTTCTGAGCCTTTTCAAAACGCTGTTGCTTATCAGCTTGAAAAGACGGATTCCAGATAATTCCATTTGATTTCATGAAGCAGTCACCTCGATATGCTGAACAAACTCCGAACCGAACAGGAAATTCTTGACATTGACAACGGTCAAAGCAGATGCCGGCGGACTTTCTTCCTCTGAAATGCCGTCAAGAATTCTGTCATCCGGTTCAGGAAGAAATCCATTTGGAACAGAAGCTTTTGGAATGATGAACAATGTCTGATTTGCTGGATTTCTGGAAGCGGTATTGCTTGAATTTTTATAAAGCTCCTGTGCATAAAGATTTTCCTGATAGTGTTCATTGAAATAATAGCGTTCATAAGTCGGCGCACGGTTATGAATGATTTTGTGCCAGACAGTGCAATTTGTTCTGTTGGTAAACATGATTAGTCAACTCCTCTGTAAAGCAGTCCAGTCCTGCCGAGATGCTTCATTGCAATCTGTGCAAGCAAAGTTTCCAGTCCAGTAGGAGAGCCGTCCAGCAGGGTAGAAATGTTGTCGGAAACGCTTCCGAAATTGACGGAATATGCACCGATTTGTTCATAAGTTTTCGTCCCTGCCTGATTCGTTCCGGATTTCAAGGCGGATTCTGCAAAGCTGAAAAAATATTCTGCCATTTCACAAGCACAGCGTTTTACATTTCGTTCAAAATTTACTGGAATGCCGTTTTCAAGCCTGCCGAACGTAACGGCATCCAGATAGTCAGAAACTTTTCCAGCAGTGAAATTCCAGCTTGCTTCCGGAACGAGAGAACCGCCGAATTCAGTTGTATAATAATTATAATCAGCGTAAATCAAGGCTTTTCAGGCTGTTCCGGCTTGGCAGGCTTTTTCTTTTCGTCCGGAAAGGTTAAACCAATTGTTTTCATCAAATCACCTCATCAGGAAGCAGCAACAGAAACATAAATACCGTTCTGCTTATTGTCGTAAACGTCCGTAATGCCGTAAGCTCTGTAAGCGAACATCCAGCTGTCAGAAGTCTGATTCTGTTCCGGAGTGATAATTTTTGTCACTCTGTGTTTTGTGAACTGGAGCGGAGAATTTTTCTGGATAACCATAAAATTCAAATTTTTTCCGGCAGAGGCTTTGCTGTAACCGCCGATTTCTTCGCCGGAAGTTTTGCCGTCCAGCAGGGTGATAGCAGAATAGAATCTTGTCTGCGGAACTTTCACAATTTCTTCGTAGCCGTCCAGCATTGCCTTAGATTTGAAAGAATCGAGGGCAATAATCAAATTATACAGCGTAGGCGTGATAAATAAATATCTGCCTTCTGCCGGAACTTCTGCTTCGTCAAGAGTAGTATTTGCTGTCGTTAATGCGCCGACAATTGCATCACCGGTTGCATAGGTCTGATTGGTGGCTTTTGTTCCGGCTTTGTCAGCGTAGACAGCGAAACGCCATGCATCGAGTTCGGGAACAACTTTTGTTCGGATAAATTCAGAAGAAAGCATTCCGAAAGAAATTCCGGCTGTTTCTTCATCGTCCATTGCATCGACAGAAAATTTTCTGCCACGGTCATAGTTAAAAGTTTTTGTTTCCCATGTCAGGGATTCTGTGCCGTCTGTGTAGCCGGTACTTCTGGAATAGTCGCCGAGACCGTCAAGAGCCATCTTCGGGAAAAGAATCTGATTTGTCTGGCTTCCCTGTCTGACACGTTCAGAAGAGGCTTCTAAATTACTTGTCAAAGTACTCTGCTTGTAGACTTCATCCAGCAGGGAAACGTATTTGCTGATAAGTGCGATAGAATTAGGCATTTCAATTTCCTCCTGTTAAAATTATTTCAGCCCCATGATTCTGCGGACAGCGTCATCATCGGGCGTTTTAGCGGTATTTCCGGAAGTGCTTGCAGTGAATTCCGGTTTTGGCTTGTCATCAGCGAACGCATCAGGGCAGGAAGTTTTCAATTTCCGGACGATGTCTGCACCGCCGATTAAAGAGCCGTCTTTGTCGAATTTCAATCCGGCATCTTTGAGCAAGCCTTTCAGGTGAGAAGCATAGATTTCGTTTTTCATATTCTGAGAAGCAACGAATTTATCGAGCTTGTCGGAATAGTCTCGTTCTTTCTGTGCCTGTTCGAGGGCTTCCGCCTTTTGTTTCCAGTCGTCAGCGGATTTCTGAATGCTTTCGATGTCCATATCTTTGAAGCCCTGAATAGTCTTGTTTGCCTCATCGAGCTGGGCTTTCAGGGCGTTGTAATCCTCCTCGGAATAAGTTTTTTCTGCCGGAGTTTCCGGAGCGGTTTCGGTTGTCTTAGTTTCTTCTTCCATAAAAATGCAATCTCCTTTCGAGTATAAAAATAAGGCTTATTCAGCCTTCTTCTTCTGCCGGATAGTTGTCAATCCGTGCAACGATATAATCTGTAATTCGGCTTGCAAAAGCCTTTTTCAGATGTTCTGAAAACTCTCTGACAGCAGAAGTTTTCATCTGGTCGAAAATATCTCTGTCCTCTTCCTCTTTTTCAAACATGTTAAATTCTGCTTCATAGATAGCATTTTCAAACTCTTCCCACCAGAAATTAACTTCTGCCTTATCGTTTGGATTTAGATTCTCCTCGTTATAAATTTCAGGGTCGTAAAAAGTCATTGCTTTTCTCCTTTCGAGTATCAAAAAACCGCCCTGTTTAGGCGGTTTGACTTTTTTAATTTTTTATGATATAATAGTCATATTCTGGGAGAGAATGGGGGTGAGTTTATGTCAAAGCTAGAAATTTTTTATTATACCGCTGGTGTATTGGGTTTCTTTTTGTCGTTAATTAACACAATATGGCTGATTTGTCAAAACAGAGTGAATTGTTCTGTCTTATTTGATAAAGTCATTGTAGACAATGAAGTAAACAATTACAAAGGCAAAACTCATAACGTTATTTTTATCCGTTTTTTATTTGTAAATCATTCTAAAAAGCCAATTTCAATTACAAGAATACGGATAAAAGTAAATCACAAATTTTATGATGTTCATACACTTTCACATCTTGCAGAATATCACAAATTAAAAGAAAATCAAGAAACTTTTTTTCAGGATATTAACAGTTCTGTGAAATTGCCTGTCAATCTTTCTGGGTATGAAGCACAATCCGGCTTTCTTGCGTTTCTTGTCCCTCAAGGAAATCTAACAGGGGACGAAGAAGACCTGACCTTTCAAATTTACACCAGTCACTGTAAGTCAGCTGAAAAGACATTGAAATTTGGTGTGGAATATCAGGTGCAGAAACTTCAATAATACGATAATTTTTATTTAATTCCATATGCTTTCACCCCCCTCTTCCTACTCCTCTCCCAGAGCAGGATTTTTATTTCTTTTCAATTATAAATAGGATAGTCTTATTTATGAATGATGAAATAAAACCTTTTAATTAAAAATAACTTTAGCATTGCATTTAGGATTATTGCAATAAATGCTTGGATATTTTTGGTCTGGCTTTTTTTCATAAATAATATTGCCTTTTTGACATCTTTTGCATATTATTTTCTCGCCATTTTTAAGATTTTCAATCATTATCTCTAAAGATGATTTTTTCATGGTGGTCATCTCCATTTCCAATCAGGATGCAGAGGAGCATAGGCTTCTTTTATTTCTTTTATTATACTCCTTCTTTCCGATTCTGTCAAGGTATTTTTTCTAAATCTATGCATATATTCATGCGCTCTGCAAACACATTCGGAATGATAATTGTCACAAATTTGATAACGTCTGTGTGTTAGTTCGTGAATAATAACTTCTGCGGTTCTGACGACAGTTTTTGTATTTGAAGCGTATATACATACTTCGTCATTGATAGGGTCATATATTCCTAAAATTTCTTCATCAATGTCT
>JAZQIL010000223.1:0-7105 GCA_045541055.1 Oscillospiraceae bacterium | reverse complement strand
ATTATTTTTTCTTTCATTCTATTTTCAGCTCCCTTCTTATTTATGATAGCATTTTTCACTTGTTTTGTCAATCTATATCGACTAATTTATTTTTGCACAGTTCCTAAATAAAACTGTAAAAGTATATTTTTATTATCAGCTACTTTGTTTTACAAAAATTAATAGCATCGAGTATACTATAGGGGCATGAATAAGGGGAAATGTATTTATGAAATTTTCTCAAAACGCTTGGTATCACCAACTGTATCAAGGAACATTGATTTTGGTCTAGCCCAGATTTTACCGTCTTCATCACTTTGATAAATAATAAATTCTTCAAGAGTTTCGCTGTGTGTGGCAATAGCAGTGATGGTATAGACTCCACCTTTAAAGTGACGATATTTTTGTCCTGCTTCAATGACAACAGGCTCTTCTACAGGAATTGGCTTTGGTTCAGGCTGTATGTTGATAATATCATCATTTACAATAATCATGGAAGAGAAGGGTTCTAAATGAATTCTTGCATTACCGTTTTCCACATGGACAGAATTCCCGTTCAAAACATCTACCAAACTGCCGTAATGTGTGCCAAACTGCATATCATAAGGATTTTCATCCAGATTTAAAGCAACATAAACAACTTGACCATCTAATTCTTTCGCAAACAAAAGCTGACGGTTTGTAATCTGATAGCGATTATAATTTCCCGTTCTTAAAGCTGGATATGCTCTGTAGATTCTGCCCAATTTCACAATATGCTGATAAAGTGCAGTATTTTCATTTTTTAAATCTTCAAGATTTAAGCATGGTCTCATGGGGGAATCATCCCAGCCGTCACGTTTTGCGCCTTTGATACCATATTCACTGCCATAGTAAATAGAAGGAATACCAGGCATTGCATACAAAAGTGTATAGCAGGTGCTTAAATACTCAGGTCTTTCAAGTTTGCTTGCAAGACGGTCTACATCATGGTTATCTACGAAATTGTAAAGTTTAATGTTTCTGTAAATACCGCCATTTGCACCAGATTGCCGATTGATAGAATAATCAATTTCAAAATAGTTTTTAGAATTATGAGAAGACCAGATGCCTTTAAAGCATTCGTAATTTGTAACGGAGTCAAGCATTTCAGGGTTTGCCCAGCGATTATAATCGCCGTGAATGATTTCACCCATCAGCCAGAATTCAGGGTTTTTGCTCTTGCAGAATGTTCTGATTCGCTTGAAAAAGTTGAAATCAATGCAGTCAGCGGCATCAAAGCGGATACCGTCAATTTTAAATTCGTCCATCCAGTAGCCGACAGCATCTAACAGATAATTGCAGACATCTGGATTTTGAAGATTTAATTTTACTAAATTATAGTGTCCATTCCAGCCTTCATACCAGAAGGGGTCACCACAAGGAGATTGACCGCCGAAATTTAAATTCTGAAACCATCCGCAATAGGGAGAATTTTGTCCCTTTTCCTGAATGTCTGTAAATGCCCAGAATTTACGGCCAACGTGGTTGAATACACCGTCAAGAATGACATGAATACCATTTTTATGAAATTCTTCGCAGATGTGTTTAAACATTTCATTATCACCAAGTCTGCGGTCAATCATTTTGTAATCAGTTGTATCATAGCCGTGTTCGACAGATTCAAAAATTGGGCTGAAGTAAACAGCATCTACATTCATTTCCAGCAAGTGCGGAATCCAGTCTAAAATTTTTTCCAGTCTGCGGACAGGTTCACCGCCTTCATTAAATTGTGGTGCGCCACAGAAACCTAATGGATAAATATGATAGATAATCGCATTTTCATACCAACTCATGGGAAATAACCTCTCTCTTATTTTAAGATTTTTGAATGCTGCCTTCTAAATAATAGCTTGCTTCCATATCGGCAACATTCAAAGCAAGTGCAAGCGGAAACATTTCAAAAGCTTTGCCGACATTACTGATTTGCTCAGTATTTGCAGCATTGGAAAAGCCCATATGATAGCGGATTGCAAAGGCTTCTTCACGGGTAAGGCGCATATAGCCTGAAATAATATAAACAGACTTTTCGCCGTGACCATAGGGAAGACTGTCTTCAATCCGGTAGTAGGGGACTTTTTCCCATTTACCCTCTGCATTTTTCGCATTGCGGTAGTCGACAGTGTAGAAATTCAGCTTACAAATATCATGCAGAAGTGAAACCAGCGCAACAGTTTCATCTGAATAATTCATTCCATAAAGTTCTTGAGTTCGTGGTCTGGAGAGATAATCCACAAGACAGTGATAAACATTTACACTGTGCTGTACAAGACCGCCTTCATAAGCACTATGATAACGGGTGCTGGAAGGTGCGGTGAAGAAATCGCTGGAATCACTGGTTAAGTAGTCAAGCAATTTTTGTGAACCGGCACGATGGATTTTTTCCTGATAGATTTGAATAAACTCGTCTTTTGCGCTTGTCATAAAATCAGTTTCCTCCTCTGCACTGAAAGTAATATTATTATAGCATATCCCGAAACAAATTGCAATAGTTTTGTAAAAAAATCATGATTTAGCACAGTTACTGAGTATTCAATTTAGCCAATATTCACAATGCTAAAGATTTTAACAAAAAAAGTATCAAAATGTAAGCCTCTGTTGGTAGACAGCAGGAAAAGTTTGTGCTATAATGTTAAAAAAAGTTGCAAAGGTGGAATAAATATGAATTCTTCAAGAAAGTATTATTTAGACAATATGAAATTTTTGACAGTATTTTTAGTAGTGATATATCATGTACTGATGATGTATTCAGGGATAACTGGAATCGGTTTGCATGAGGAAGCGAGTGTGCATATCTGGGACAGCTTTGAATACTTTGTATATCCGTGGTTTATGATGCTGTTATTTTTAGTTTCAGGAATGACAACAAGAATCAGTCTTACACGGAATCCGGATAACAAGAGCTTTTTGAAGAAAAGAACAGTGAAATTTTTAGTGCCGTCTACTTTGGGATTATTTGTCTTTCAATGGATACAAGGCTATTTCAGCATGAAAATTTCAAATTCTTTTGAGACAATACCGGAGACGACACCGAAGCTAGTACTTTATTTTATCATGTCGCTTTCAGGAGTGGGAGTATTATGGTATATTCAGACATTATGGCTGTATTCAGTCGTTTTAGTACTGATTCGCAAAATTACCAAAAATGCTGAAAAGCTTTACAGCAAAACAGAAAATTTCCCGTTTTTTGGGGTATTGCTGTTAAGTATCGGAGCAATCGGTTTTGCACAGATTTTAAATATGCCGATGATTGAGTGCTATAGATTTGGCATTTACGGCTTTGCATTTTTTAGCGGATACTATATTTTTGCACATGAAGAAGTGATTGACAAGCTTTCAAAATATAGTATTTCTCTGCTAATAATTTCCATACTGTCAGGAATCGGCTGTACAGTATATTTCTGGAGACAGAATTATGCGTCCACCCAAATTGCAAGTCATCCATTAAATACACTTTATGGGTGGATAATGTGCATTTCACTTTTAGGTACTTGTAAAAAATATTTAAATTTTCAGAATTCTTTTATGAAATGGTGTACAGAGCGCAGTTTTGGATTATATGTCTTTCATTATTTAGGAATGTCTGTAAGTGCGTATCTGTTAGACAGATATACTGTACTGCCTTTCGGTGTGTGCATGTTATTATCTTTCATTTCAAGCTTTGTAATTGGCTACGGCCTGAATGAAATTATTTCAAGAATCCCTGTGTTAAGATGGTTTGTTTTAGGCATCAGAAAGGAGAAAAAACATGTTTCATGAAAATTTAATTTTTCTAAGAAAAGCAAAAAAACTCTCTCAGGAGGAATTAGCCGGAAAAATAGGCGTTTCCCGTCAGACACTCTCAAAATGGGAAACCGGCGAAAGCCTTCCGGATATTGAAAAGGCGAAATTATTAGCAGATTTTTTAGAAGTTTCTCTGGACGAATTATTATCTTATCAAAGTCAGGAAAATCAAATGCCCTTAGCTCCAAAGGGAAAACATGCTTTCGGAATGGTGAAAGTTGGTGAAAAAGGTCAAATCGTCATACCGGCGCAGGCTAGAAAAATTTTTAACATTCAGGCAGGAGACAATTTATTTGTACTTGGGGACGATACACAAGGTTTAGCTCTTATAAAAGAAGAAACTTTTCTTCATTTTTTAGAAGCAATTAGAAAATAAAATTTAAATAAAATTCAAAAAAAATTCATATTTTTTCATTTTGTCCACCTTTTCTGCAAATAATGGGTTGTGCAAATCAAGAAAATATTGTATCATATACTTGTAAGGTTCAGAACGAAACTTACAATATCAAAAAGGCAGACAGCATTTTTTTCATACATCTGGGGTGTCAACCACCTTTGATACCCCATATTCCCCTTAAATTTGAAAGCTAGTAATTTTTTCATACATTGGGGTGTCAGACGCCTGACGCCCCATATTCCCCCTAAATTATTTGAAGAGCAAGTTTTTTTTCATACATCTTTCTGGGGTATCAGAAGGTTTCTGATGCCCCGTTCCCCCTATCTTAAGAATATACAGAAAGTTATATTTCTGATATAAATTACATAATTACCAAGGAGGGTATTATTATGAAAACATTTTTAAAAGCAGCAGCGGTGATTTCTGCATCAGCAATGATGTTAAGTATCTGCACCCTGTTTCCGGCACAGGCTGCTCAGGTGTGTTCGATTGATACCACAGGCACACACCAGACTATCAGAGGTTTTGGCGGCATGAATCTTCCGGAATGGACAGGAAAAGACTTGACAGATGCACAGCGTCAGAAAGCATTCGGCAACGGAAATGATGAACTCGGACTCACAGTTCTGCGTATTTTCGTAAGCCCCAATAGTAATCAGTGGAGTACTGCTGTTCCAACTGCAAAATACGCTTCACAGCATGGTGTCACTGTATTTGCAACACCTTGGGAACCACCTGCAAATTTAGCTGAATCAGGCGGTAAACTTGGAAAATTGCATATTCCAAGGTCTAATTACGGCGCATATGCACAGCATTTAAATAATTTCGGTAATTACATGAAGAGTCAGGGTGTTGATTTGTATTCCATTTCAGTGCAGAATGAACCTGACTATGCATCAGAATGGACAGGCTGGACAACTGACGAAACAACTGACTTCCTCGCAAATTATGCGGATAAGATTACAAGTGCAAAGGTAATGTCTCCTGAATCGTTCCAGTATGCGCCTGAAAATGCTTCATGGGTAGCAGATGGTGGTAAAAAATATTATACTAAAATCTTGAATAATTCAAAGGCATTTGCAAACTGTGATTTATTTGGTACACATTTCTATGGTACACAAAGAGGCTGGATGGATTTTCCGGCATTGGAAAACTGCGGTAAGGAAATCTGGATGACAGAAGTTTATGTTCCGAACAGTGAAGCAGATTCTGCAAACAGATTCCCAGAAGCCTTAGATGTTTCAGAAAATATTCATAATGGCCTTGTTGTTGGTAATATGAGTGCTTATGTATGGTGGTACATTCGCAGAAGTTACTGCTTATTGACAGAAGACGGCAAAATTTCTAAGAGAGGCTACTGCATGGCACAGTACTCCAAATTTGTTCGCCCTGGAGATATCCGCATTGATGCAACAGAATCTCCTGAAAAAAATGTTTACATTTCAGCATATAAAAACAGCAAAAATCAAGTTATTGTTGTTGCTGTAAATAAGGGCGATAATGGTTATGCACAGCAGTTCAGTCTTGCAAAGGGCGAATCCATTACAGATGTAGACAGATGGAGAACTTCTTCAAATGAAAATCTTGCATTAACAGAAAATCTGGAATATAATGGTTCTTCTTTCTTTGCACAGTTACCGGCTAAGAGTGTTTCTACTTTTGTAATTTCCACAAACGGCACAGCAGGTCCTCAGCCGACTGAAGCACAGCCAGCTACAGAAGCACAGCCTGATGCAAATGGTTATTATTTCCATGATACATTTGAAGATGGTGTTTCTGATTGGAAAGGCCATGGCGCATCTGATATTTCTTTAAGTGGCAGACAGCCTTATGCTGGTTCAGAAGCAGCAATTATTCAGCACCGTGAAAAAACTTGGAATGGTGCAGAAAAAGCACTTAACTCCAATGTTTTCAAAGCAGGTAATACTTACAGTTTCAGTGCAAATATGCTTTGTCTTGACAGCGACCAGCCGAGTGAAACATTTGCATTAACATTACAATATACAGGTACAGACGGAGAGACACATTTTGCATCTATTGCAAGAGCTGAAACAGCTACTGGAAACTGGGTACAGCTTGCAAATCAGAACTTTAAAATTCCGGAAGGTGCAACAAATTGTATTCTTTATGCTGAAACAGCAAATACAACAAGTAATTTCTATTTAGATGAAATCATTGGCGCAAAAGCTGGTGTTGCAGTAAATGGTCCTGCACCAGTTGCTCCGACTGAAGCACCTACTGAACCACCTACTACAGAAGCTCCTACCGAACCACCCACACAGCCTACTACAACAGAACCAACTGAACCACCCACACAGCCCACTACAGCAGAACCTACTGAACAGCCTACTACAGAAGCTCCTACTGAACCACCCACACAGCCTACTACAGAAGCTCCAACTGAACCACCCACACAGCCCACTACAGCAGAACCAACTGAACCACCCACACAGCCCACTACAGCAACACCTACTGAACAGCCTACACAGCCCACTACAGAACTTGTACAGGAAATAAAATACGGTGATGTGAATCTGGACGGTGAAATTGATATTCTGGACGTTATCACTTTAAACAAAGCCGTTATGGGTAAAGAAATCCTGAATGACCAGCAGAATAAAAAAGCTGATGTAAACAAAAACGGTTCACCAGATGCAAACGATTCTTTAATGATTTTAAAATATATTGTAGGAATGATTACAGATTTTTGAAATTAAATTAAGATGCAGTATTCCGCTGAGAGAAATCTGAGCGGAATACTTTTATGGCTAAATTGTAAACTTTTATTTTCAGAAATATTTCAAAATGAAATAATTTACAGTTTCAAGCCTTTTTCTTTAATTTTGCAATATTCATAAAAAATATTATAGGCATTGACTTTTTTTCATAAATATGTTATAATAATAGAAGTTTATACACAGAAAAACA
>JAZQIL010000222.1:0-3801 GCA_045541055.1 Oscillospiraceae bacterium | reverse complement strand
TGGCATATATGGGGCAGTATCCAGTGATTTCGATTTCATTGAAAGGAGTGCATCAGTCAACTTTTGAAGAGTCGATGGAAGAATATAAGAATCTGATTGCAGATGAATATGAACGACATCATGGCATACTTGAATCCGATAAGATAACAAAAAGAAAGAAAAAAATGTTTGAAAGCATCTGTAATGGTGAGGCTTCAAGGACAGCGTACAATAATTCTTTAAAACTGCTGACAGACTGTCTTTATGCAATACATCAGAAAAAAGTCATCATTCTGATTGATGAATATGATGTCCCATTGCAGAATGCGTGGCTGAATGGTTTCTATGACAAAATGGTGGACTTTATTCGTTCACTGTTTGATGCCGCTTTAAAGACCAACGATTCTCTTGAATTTGGTGTGCTGACAGGCTGTCTGCGAATCTCTAAAGAGAGTATTTTCACAGGCATGAATAATCTAAATGTGAACTCTATTTCAGAGGTACAGTTTTCAGAATATTTCGGTTTTACAGATGAAGAAGTAAAGGAGCTGCTGAACTTCTATGGTCTGGAACAATATCATGCCATTGCTAAACAATGGTATGATGGTTATCATTTTGGCAGAACAGAAATGTATTGCCCTTGGGACATTACCAAATATTGTAACAGTTTAATTTATAATCCGGATGCTGAACCGCAGGCTTACTGGCTGAATACCAGTGGAAATGATATTATAAGACAATTTATTTCATCAGCAACAGCCACTATGAAGTTCGAAATCGGACAGCTGATTGCAGGGGAAATCATCGCAAAGAAAATCAATCAGGAATTAACCTACAGAGACTTTCATGAAGGCAGAAATATTCCTAAAAAGCTGACTGCAAATACATGGAGTATGCTGTACATGACGGGCTACCTTACAATCAGTGAAATGCCAAGGGACGGTGTTTTTAAACTCCGCATCCCTAATCAGGAAATTCTTCAGATTTTCAAGGAGCAGGTATATGATTGGTTTGATGTCTATTCTTTGCAGAATAAACAAGTAGACCTGAGTGAATTCTGCATGGCATTCCGGAATGGCGATGCAGAGAAGGCAGAGAAACTTTTCACAGATTACCTTTATGCTGTCATCAGTATCCGTGATAATAACGTGGAGACTGCCAAAAAAGAAAATTTCTATCACGGCATTCTTCTCGGACTGTTCAGCAATATGACGGACTGGGTGGTAAAATCCAACTTTGAATCAGGCGATGGCTACAGTGACATTCTTGTGATGATTCCTGCTGACGGAATCGGCATTGTGATTGAAGTGAAATTCAAGGAAGAAGAAAATCTGGAAAAAGGCTGCAATGAAGCGTTGGAGCAGATTGAGAAAATGGATTATGTGCGTTATCTTCTTGATAATGGTATGACAACAATCCTGAAATATGGTGTTGCCTGCTACAAGAAAAAGTGCAGAATCCAGAAAGCAGAAAATGAAAGTCTGTAAGCTGTTGTAAGCAAAACGGCAGAGAACTTCAAAATTCTCTGCCCATTTTTATTGCATCGTTGTTTTACTGATTTAATGCCGCAAATTACATTTTTTGTAATTGTTACAAATTCTGCACATTATATTTGTTGGTTATGGTAATGGCTATTTTGCTTAATTTGTGGTATGATAGTACACCGAAAGGAGGTGTACTGCTATGCTAAAAGAACTATACCACGGTGAAATCAGTCCGTCAGAACGGAAGGCTGAACCTGATGACAAACTGACACAGAAATGGTTAAAACTTTCTGCTGAATTTGAACGGACACTGACAGCGGAACAGATTGATATGTTCCATCAACTCAGCGACATACAGGGTGAAAATGCAGTAAGGGACAACGAGGTCTTGTACATTCAGGGCTTCAAAGATGGTGCTTTGCTGATGATGGAAATTCTCGAAAAATAAAAAGAAAAACTGCTGTATTTCGGTGCAATCCAAGTACAGTAGTTTTATTCCTTTGAAATAAAATATTCAGTTTTTGGTTAGCTGAGTTCTGAAAGCGAACGCATTACCAAATCAATGTCCTTTTTTTCTAATTCTTGAATGATATGCAGATAGGTTTTCTGAGTAGTAGTCATACTTGCATGACCAAGCCGTCTTGCTACGCTTGCGATGGAAACACCTGCAAACAGAAGCAGTGAAGCATGTGTATGCCGCAGCCCATGTATTGAAATGACAGGTACATTCACCGCTTTGCAGTGTCGTTCTAAAATAGCATTTACAGTGGAATTGTATACTTTTTGATTTGGTTTTACAAAAATCGGCTCATCCTCCGGCAAATGTTTTATCAGTCCTGAAAACTGAATCACTGTCTGCCAGTCCATCTGAATCTTCCGGACAGAAGACTTGTTCTTTGTGGGCATGAATCCTGTTCCCGATTTATAGTCCCATGTCTTATTGATAGAAAGCATCTGATGCGGAAAGTCAAAATCTTTTGGAGTCAGTGCAAGAGCTTCTGAAAATCTCATTCCTGTTTTGGCAACGAGCATAATAAACCAGTCCCAGCTAAGTTCCGGTGTTAATTCCAGATGATTTAAAAGTGTGTGCAGCTCAAACTGATTGAGATATTTAATTTTCTTTTCTCTGGGCTGTTTGCCTTTGATGATGGTTTTTCGTGTGGGGTCACGTTCGATAAATCCCTCATCAACAGCATCAAGAATTGCACATTTCAGCTGATGATGAAAATCCATAGTTGTCTGTCTTTCATGATACTGTGCATAGTCATTGATAAGCTGCTGATAGGCTATTCTCGTCATTTCACACATTTTCAGGTCTGGAATCAGTTTTTTAAGCCATTGCTGTGTCATTTTATACTTATTTAAAGTAACATTACGGATAGCCCCTTCTTTATACACTGTAATCCACTGAGCATAGTATTCATGAAAGAGGGTATCTTTTGTAATTGTTTCTAACATAATATTGACTCCTATTATTTATATTTATGGTTTTGTTTTCCACTTACGCTTGGGAACAGCGTAAGTTGTCAGAACTTGCTGAATATAGTAATGGTTCTGGTCATGAAGAGTATGTTGTGGAACAAGGAAAATATGAGTTAATTACTCTGAAATCTATAAATTCGGAGGGAGAGTTTGTTTCATCAGAGAAGTATATTGATGAAGAATTTGAAACCCTTAAACAAGGAACTTTGATTATGATGTTAACCTGATTCCGCAAAACTCAAAACGATTCAGCGACTCTGAGAAAGGTATAAATCCAGCCATTACAATGTCCGAGTGTAAGCCGCAATTTGCGTGCATGATCAGTCAGATGACCTGCGATCAGAATCAGATTGTCGATCACAGTCCGGATTCTTCTTCGCTTGATCGTGCTGTGACGGATGGGCATATCATTGCCTTTCATCGCTGCTGTTCCGATGATACGCAAAATATTGTAAGCGATCATCGTGAGTTTCAGAATCAGTGCGTTGGTTTCAAATTTGCCGCTGAGCAGACGCTCTATTCCCATATCCGTTTTGATCTCACTGTGATACTGTTCGCAAACAGCGTGATTATGATATAATTCGATGAATTCTTCATCGGAAACGCCAAGTGAAGTCCAGTACATATCGATATCCGTTTCAGGGAAAAGCATTTCCTGACCGTTTGCATCGGTTGTTCTTTCGGTGATTTCATAGACCATACGAATGGCGAATTTTCCGTCCTTCTCAGTCTCAAAATCCCGCCATGTACTGCCGATATAGACAGTTTTTCCGTCTCTGGGATGCTTCACATTTTTGCAGACAGATTTTAATTCCTCTGCGATTGCATAGCGGTCTTCACGGCGAAAATTATGCTT
>JAZQIL010000221.1:0-4740 GCA_045541055.1 Oscillospiraceae bacterium | reverse complement strand
ATTCAATAATGGCAACATTGTCTTTACCTTTTCAATTATTTTTTCTTTCATTCTATTTTCAGCTCCCTTCTTATTTATGATAGCATTTTTCACTTGTTTTGTCAATCTATATCGACTAATTTATTTTTGCACAGTTCCTTAGCAGTTTTAGCACCACCATACCAGTTGTTGACAGGCTTATTTTCAATAGGGGTAAACGGTGTTGATCTAATATTTCCATAAGCACTTGTGGACATATTTTCCCAACCGTCAGATACCGGAAGCAATTTAGAAGAAGCAACGCTACCCTCTCCAGTCTGCGTACCTGGATCCAAAACTGCTACACGAATCGCTCTGTACAACGCTTCACCAGCGGTGTTTTCCGTTATATTACTGTCATTAGGGATAACATACGCCTCAACTTTAAGATTTGCACCTGCTGTACTAGAGGTTCTAAACCAAACAGGAATGTCTACATAATAGCCATCATCTTGAGTTGTATTCCAAGCTGTGGATTGTTGATAGTTCCCATTGCCGCCATCAGACCAGATGTCACTTGCATGTGTAATATTATTCACAGCATGGAGCGTAGCTTGGAGTGTTTTATTTCCGCCCTGACCAGAAATTAAAGTATTCTCTGCAACAGCTGCTCCACCGGGTGTCGTTCCATTTGCTTTATAATATACGGCATTTGACTTTACAGTTTTACCAACACCATCAGCATCCGCTGTAAAGAATACATTCTCGCCAGTAGTGGAAGATGCAGGAATTAACTTGCCTATTTGGTAATATGCGGAAATGTCAGCAGTATTCGACCAATCCCAATCTTGTTCAGGAGCAGATGCTGCTCCGTTGTCAGCAGTAGAGCCACTCTCTGCGTAAAGAATACCTGTACTTTGTGCAAGGCTAACACCATTGGCTTTGGTTTCTTTGGTATTTGGTGCACTTGCCAAGCAACCTAAAGAAATTTGGATATCTTCTGGAACGGTCGCAGTCATCTGAATGTTCTTTACTTCAACCTCTCTGCTCATGGTGAACCATGCGTATCTTTTGCGAACACTACCACTGACGAAAGCCCTTTATTTCGCAGGATTGCGGTAATTCGGAGGCGATTGTAACGAAATGAGGAGGTAAAAAACCAACCACTGACTTTCTTTCTGTCCACAGATGAAAAACAGATGACCGTGTGGAGCAGAAAATCAGAATCGCCGTAAAGGGGCTTAAACGGCTCACAGAGCGACGATAGGAATAAGGACATAAGTTTGCGATTGAAAGACTTAAAAGGGCATACAGGGCATTCTGAGCGAATTTAGAGGGGTATCTGTGATTTAATCCTCGTCACTGCTTCACTGAGCAAGCTGTGGATGCGTTCACAAGTTGCTTTTTGAAGATGCAGACGAACCATAAAAACACTCAAAAATTCACCTTCACCGTAAAGGGGCTTAAACGGCTTGCAGAGCGACGCTTGCAGAAAGGGTATAAGTTTGCGACCGAAAGGCTCGAAACGGCGTACAGGGCATTCTGAGCGAATTTAGAGGGGTATCTGCGATTTAATCCTCGTCACTGCTTCACTGAGCAGGCTGTGGAGGTGTTCACAAGCTGCTTTTTGAAGATGCAGACGAACCATAAAAGCATTTAAAATTAGCCTTCGCCGTAAAGGGGGTTAAACGGCTCGTAGAGCGACGATTGCAAAAGGGGCATAAGTTTACGATTGAAAGGCTCAGAACGGCTTACGTGGCATTCTGGTGTGTTCTGTGGGCATTCAGAACTTTCAAACTATTTTTCAGCAGAAAATTCAATGCCTTTGTCAGTATCAGTAGTAGTGTTCGCTAAACACCTGTTTGGTTAGCACTGACAAGAGAAAACAAGAGCGAATCAGCAAAAAAAAATCAGTAGTAGTGTTCGCCAAACATCTCTATACCAATCTACTGACAGCTGTTTCTTGCCGGACTGAGAATTGTGGAGTGCCTGTGGAGTGTTCGGAGCTGTGCAGAAACAGAAAAACAGAAAAAAGCACCTGCCCGAAGGCAAGTGCAAAAGTTCTCTGTAATTCATTATTCTGCGACTTTCCAGTCAGCAAGTTTTCTTTCTTTGGAATCGAAGGATACACCAATTTTGAAAAGTTTTCTGTTGTCAGCCTGAAACGGCAGTGCATAATCCTTTGTGTCAATCTGCTCTAAAGCCTCCTGTGCGGTTTTATCACGCTTGAACTCAAACAGATAAATGTACTTTGGTGTCAGCACTCTGCAGTCAATTCTGCCGCTGAATGTGTGTATCTCACAGTCCGCATATTGTCCGAGTAATGTGAATACAAGCCAGATAACAGCCTGAAAATAATTTTCAAACGGGTCTTCTGCTTTTGTGCTTGGGTAGGATATTCTGGCAAAAATTGTGATGAGAACATCACGGATTTTTTCAAGATTACCCTGCTTGATATACCGGCGGAATGTAAAAATATCAATTCCGGAACCCGATCCGCAGTCTTCCACATATTCAGGCATCAAATTTTCTAAGAAGCCATACTTGACTTCCTTGTTCGGGAATGTAAGTGTATACTCCTGATCATCTGTATCAAAATCAGTAATTGTCAGATAACCTGTCTGATAGAGGAGCGGGATTGGATCGGGATTTTCTGTGCTGTAATCTTTCAGCATACTTGCACTTGCATAAAGTGTTCTGTCTGTAAACCTGTGCGGTTCAAATTTCATCTCCTTCAGTCTTTTTAACAGGAATGTCGGTGTTCCGGTTTCAAACCAGTAGGAACCGAATTCCTTATCGTAAAACGCCTTAACCAAACTGTAAGGATTATAGACATTCACACCGTTCTGATGGAAACGATAGCCATCATACTGAATTTTTAAAGTTTGCAGGCATTCTTCTTCACTGATTTTTCTCTTTTTTGACATAGCTGAAATTTCAGGAGCGAAATATTCTCTCAATTCTTCATCTGTAATACCACAAATTCCAGAAAAATCTTCATTGAGGGAAATATCATTCAGCTGATTTAAATCACTGAAAATACTGACCTTGTGGAATTTTGTAACACCTGTGATAAACACAAAACGCACATAGGCATCACAGTTTTTCAAATTGCTGAAAAAGCCTTTAAATACAGCCTTATTGTGTTCCTGCCGCTCCGGATCATCAACTAAATCAAGCAATGGCTTGTCATATTCATCTACAAGAACAACACATTCCCGTCCTGTTTTTTTGCTGACTTTTATCAGCAAATTTTGAAATCGTTCGCCGAGAGTCTGACTGTTATCAACAATTTCATATAATTCTTCCCAACGGTTCAAATGGGCAGTCAAGACTGTTTCAACAGGAACCTCACTGTAATTTTCTCCATTGAAATCAAAATAAAAAACAGGATGCGGCTGCCATGCGTCTTTATTCTCTGCTTCCAGTTTTTCAATTGCAAGACCAGAAAACAATTCTTTCTTCCCTTCCCAGTATGCCTTCATTGTGGACAGCAGCAGACTTTTTCCGAAACGGCGTGGACGGCTTAAAAAGAACTGTGCGACATCATGTACCAGAGTATAGACATATTCCGTCTTATCTACATAGACACAACCTTTTTTTCTAAGTTTTTCAAAATCCTGCACACTCATCGGAAGTGTTCTCTTATTTTCCTGCATTGTAAATCTCCCCTTTCTTTGGTTTATGTAATCATCAGTTTAACGCTGTTTTACGTCTTTTTCATTATACCATATCAAACGGCATAAGTCAAGTAAAAAATGACGAAAAATCCCCACCAGCTTGAAAAAGCATATGCTCTCAAAACCGGCGGGGACATAATTCGCTTTTATTTCTCAACCGTCACTTCGGTTTCCACACCGCCGCAGAATATGACTCTGATGTGTTCCTTGTCAGTCACATCAATTCTCTCTATCAGCTTCGGAATGGTAATGTCATCAAACTCTCTGAGCGGCAGCATATTGGAAAACAGTTCTCTTGCGGTCACTGCCTTTTTGATGGAAAACTGTACATTTTCTTTTTTGATTTGCAGTTCTTCTGCTTTTGCTTTCAGTTCCAGTTCCTGACCGTTCAGGTCTTTCAGTTCCGTTTTAAACTGCTCAAAAGCCTCGCCGGTGATGACTGTCAGAATATCGTCACGCCGTGTGCTGATACGCTCCAACTCTGTGCTGATGTCCATAAGCTGCGTGTCGATTTCTGTAATTTCAGTTCTGAATTGATTCATTGCTTCCAGGATTGCTGCTTCCACTTTTTCCGGATTTTCAATCATGTCATTGACAACAGCAACCACGGCATTTTGCAGCTTATTCTCATGCAGTGATGCACCTTTGGAACAGATTCTGCTGCCGTGGTCAATGCGGTTTCCGCATCTCCACACCCCTACGCTTTTTTCTCCAATTTTCCAGATGGTGCGCTTATAATTTCCTCCACAGTAAGGGCAGGTCAGTAAATCAGAAAAGCAGTATCGCTTTGCATATTTTTTACCGCTGTGCCGTCCTTTTATTTCAGCACTTCTTCTTGCAAATTCCAGATGCACCTTGTCCCATGTGTCTCTGTCAATAATCGCATCATGGCAGTCACGCAGATAATATTTTGTTCTTTCACCGCTGTTTTTTCTGCGCTCATGTGTCAGGCAGTCCACAGTATAGGACTTCTGCAAAATCGCATCTCCGACATATTTTTCATTGGTCAGAATCCGCTGTACATTTGTTCTTGTCCATGCAGTTTCACCGTTTCTGCGCATGATTTTCTTTTCAGTCAGAATCGTTGCAATCTCTCCCATGC